>CADAGO010000055.1:1618-2380 GCA_902787555.1 uncultured Bacteroidales bacterium | reverse complement strand
TTCGAAAATGCTTGGTTTGCATTGTTATTTTTAATACCTTTGCACTGTCAATAAGAGAAACGACGAGTTGCGATGAGCGAAACGACGTATCGGCCGCGGAGAAACGACGTAACGCGCAGAGAGCAACGAGGAGTTGATTGAAGTGACAAAACGAGAACCACAAACATTAACCAATTAACATTAAACATTAATATTAAAAAACTTTACAACTATGGGAGAAATTCAAATTCAGAAGATTCAGCGCGACGTTCAGGTGAAGGACGGCGACAACAGGCGCAAGAAGGTACAGAAGACCTACAACAATCTATCGGAGAATCAAGCAACCTTTGAATCCATTAATTATTCCAGTTCAAGGGGTTGATATTTATGAGCCTTTTGGGGAACGAATAAACCGCCCATGAATCGATAGTTTTCACCCTTTTGTGACAGATGAAGGGTTTCCTTCGTGCCTGCCATATAAAATGTGGGATCAGACTGATATACGCGATTACCAAATACGTTCTTCTTTTGCTTCAGTATCTGTGCTCTTGTTGCTTTCTCGTATGGTGTCACGGTCTCTCTCACACGGCGCTCTTCTACTGAGAACTTTAAAACGACAGCACCAGCAGAATATGTGATGGGCGACGTTTCCTGATAGATACCGATGAGTTTGAACGTGTGGATACCCTCATCATCTGCAGCGTATGTTATCAAGCCTGGCAACCCCTGCAATTTCCAAGGACCGGCTGTGGTGGGGATGTCCTCGGCATACAGCACATTCCA
>CADAGO010000055.1:0-1612 GCA_902787555.1 uncultured Bacteroidales bacterium | reverse complement strand
CCATGTTGGCATCTCCGTATCCTCAGTCACCTCATACTGAAAGGGTGGAATGGATTCGAGTGAGATGGTCTTACCCTCTGGATGCCCAACCGTCGTTGTGGCGATATGCATCTGGGCCTCACTTTGCATAAACCAATAGGGGTCTTCGCCTATCTCTTCGTCTTTTTGCTGCTGAAACAGATAGCGTTCGTAGGTCCATGTCTTCCATACGCCATCGCCCACCTGCAAAGCCAGACGTATAGAGTCAGTAACAGGCTTTTTGTCAACATCAGATGTGTTGATGGAATACTGATATACTGCTGTGAACTTTGTCTGGCACAAAGTATCAAGCTTCTCGTTGCCTCGCTTAAGCATTTGTGCCGACATCACATTGACAACGAATAGGTTGATAGACATGCGCGGTATCACTCACGAAAACACCATTCTCAATCTTGCCTTTATCACAATAGACACCGTCCATACTATGTAAGTCGGTGATGTGATATAATGGATTCTTTGGATAGTGCTTGTTTCCAAATATCTTGATGCGCTTCTTGATGAGTTTCGCCTCTGACGTCTTTGAGGTGATGGCATTGTGCTCCATAAAGATGGGGGAGACGATGTGCTGAACATTGGAGAGTATAAAGCGATGAATGCCGCTATGGTCTGAAGCCTCGAGAATCAGGCCAGGCAGTCCGCAGAGTTTCCAAGGCCCGGCTGACGTGGGAATATCCTCACAATAGTGAACTGTCCATTGGCGTCCGTGCAGTTCACAGGAGGCTGTTTTGCAAAGATAGCCACCAATCGTCATAGTATCTTCGCTAAGTGTCCAATTAATAGTTTTTCGCTCTTCCTGTGTCTCGAAAATTGATGGCAAGACGGCATCGCGAACCGTTGTTTGCCCATCAGGATAGTTCGTCCATACCTCTGGCATAAAACAATAGGATTCCATTTTTAGCAAGACTTGACCTTCGTCGCTCGTGAATTCGTAGCCACCCATGTAGTCTCTGCTGTCTCTTTCCTGGTCTTTACGGAACTTACGATAAGGGAAGCTGCGACACTCGTAGTCATATTCCACTACAAGGCTCGATACGTCGATGCTGTCCTGATGGATTTTGGCGGCATGCATCGCTGCGATGGCATCATCTGACAATCCCACTGTGACATTTTGTGCCTGCATTTGCAAACACATACCAGCACACAAGATTAAAAACAACTGTCTCATCATTTTTCTAAAAACAATTTGAATGGTTATTACTGTTAGATCTTGAAGGTCGCCTTAAACAGGGCAGTACGTCCACAGAGGCCGTAGTCATAGCTGTAGGTGTTTACGCCATCGTACACGGTGTAGGAATAGCTGCGCTGGTTCAGCAGGTTGGTGAGCTCCAGACGGAGGACGGCCTTCTTCAGCTTATACTGCGCTGAGGCATTGAAGAGCGACATATTTTTATATTGGTTGGTGGTGATCTGACGTCGCACATGGTCGTAGTCGAGCGAGATGTCGAGGACGGCGATGGGGAACACGTGGATGGCGCCACTGTGGGTGAGCGAGGTGACGTCGTTCTTGTTGTCGGCATAGCACGACTGCGACCAACCGTAGTTGATGTCGTACTTCAGTTCCAGCCACGAGAGG
>CADAGO010000054.1 GCA_902787555.1 uncultured Bacteroidales bacterium | reverse complement strand
AATAAAATAAAAAACGATGGCAGAAAGAATATTTAGGCGCAAGATCTATGAGCAAATGCTGAGTTGGAAACAAAATCAGCACGGGACAACCGCACTTCTTATCAGAGGTGCAAGGCGTGTCGGCAAATCCACTGTTGCCGAGGAGTTTGCCCGTAATGAATACGAGAGCTACATATTGGTTGACTTCTCAAAGGCAACGCCAGCAATACACCGTTTGTTTGAAGATGTCTCCAATTTGGACTACATCTTCACCGACTACATCTTCACCCAATTGCAACTTAACTATCGAAAAAGCCTGAAACCACACAAGTCTGTCATCATCTTTGATGAAATACAAAAGCAGCCATTAGCCAGGCAAGCCATTAAAACGCTTGTGGCCGATGGACGCTACGATTACATCGAGACAGGCTCTCTGTTGAGCATCAAACGTAAATGGAAATCAGCAGGCAAGAATAGCCAACAGAACAATATTTCGTTGGGCGTTGGGAGATGACCAGACTATTCCCCTTTTGCATACAATGTTCAACAATTTGAGTCCGCTGAGTGATGATACGAATCGTCGTATGATGCGCGATTTCCGTCTGTATGTTTTGGTTGGAGGCATGCCCCAGGCAGTCAATGACTACCTTGACACGAACGACATGAGCATTGTTGACCAACGCAAGCGTAGCATTCTTGACCTATACGATGAAGATTTCTACGACTTGGATCCGTCAGGACAAACCTCCGACCTGTTTCACGCCATTCCTGCTCAACTAAGCAGTAACGCATCTCGCTATCAGGTGAGTAGCGTGATTGAGGGAGGAAAACTGGATCGTTTGAGAGGTCAGATAAATATCCTCAAAGATTCCATGACCGTCAATATAGCTTATCATGCTAACGACCCAAGTGCAGGACTGGCATCACACATCAACCGCGACCAATTCAAATTGTTTTGCGGAGATACAGGGCTGTTTGTCACTCTCGCTTTTTGGTTACGAGATAGACTTCCTTCTGTCTCGTAAAGCTAAAATTTGCCCAATAGAAGTCAAGTCATCGACATCCAATCTTCATGTTTCTATCGATGAATTCCAAAAAAAGTTCTCAGCCCGCATTCAGCAACGATACCTTCTACACTCGAAGGATATTCGTAAAGAGCAAGACTTGATATTACTGCCAATGTATATGTCAATGTTTCTTTAGAACCGTTTTTATTCATAGTCTTGGCATATGGTCAAATGACTACTTCCTGCAACTAGCCGAAATGATTGTGTTCAAATAATTTGGCCTAAAACGCTACGTATCTCAGAAATAGTTCGTAAATTTGCAGCAAAATAATCGAAATGACAATGAAACATTACAAGACATTATGGCTGATGATGATGATCGTTGGCTGCCTCACAATGACATCGTGTAGCGACAAAGACGATCAGGACAGTCGTGGCGGAGACGAGGAAAAGAACTATGTAGAACGCCTGTATCCGGTTGTCGACCCGATGAACAACACATTGGGCACGGTGAAGTTGCGCTTCTACAACGACATGCCCACGGTGGCTTACATCAGCGTGAGCCATTTTCAGGAGATGATGTACCCCGGTACCACCATTCAGGTGCAGAACCTGGGCAATGGCAAGTACACGCTAACCAATCCCTTCGCCACAGCAGAGGTGGACACGCAGAACGACCTCTTCGTGAGCAACGACTACGAGGCGTTTACCAATATGATGGGGATGGTGCAGCCAGGAATGCCTAATACGACGTACGACGCGCTGCCCATCATCAGGTGGAAGTCGCTAGATGCCTCGCCAAAGCAGGTGAACGTAACGCTGGATTACGGCAAATACGGCATCGACATCAGGGAGGACGGCACCAACGTGTATTTCCCCTTTGCAACCATTACCGACCTCTACGTAGACGGCTATATGCATATGGCTGACTTCAACGGCGAAGTGGTTATGGTGGCTCCAAATGGTGCTTACAGCCTGGATGCCGGCTACCCCCGGTTTCTCTTCACGCCCCTGCTCAAGGACACCCGAACGGACGATATGGTGGACTACAGCTACAAGAACCTGTGCTTCACGCTCACCAACTTCTTTGGCTATCCCGGACGAGCACTCTTGGAGAAAAGCATGAAGGAGAAAGGGTTAGACCAAGCGCTGCAGGACTATGGCAAGGCTGGACAGATGACGCGCGAACTGCTCAAGTCGAAGAATATGTACGACTACTTCTCGGGCTCTGCCACGCTGAGTTGTCTGCTCTTCGACGGTGGTCACACTCATACTGACCTGACGTATATTAACAACATCGACACGCTCGGCAACTTCATGCTGACGCTGAAACCGATTCGAGAGGCAAAGCTGAAGGAGTTCTATACCTACTGTCCCGAATACCTGACTATCAAGCAAGCCGATGAAGACGACAGAGCGCTAAGAAAAGAGCTGGACGCGCTACGCGAAGAGAAAATCGGCAAGAACGTGAGATACACGAAAGTGGGCAACACAGCCTA
>CADAGO010000053.1 GCA_902787555.1 uncultured Bacteroidales bacterium | reverse complement strand
TTCATGGTCGTTTCTCGCTGGTAGGCGAGGGAGCTGACGCATTGGCACCTTCATCTGTCACAGGCACTCATTACTTTATCCCATGCAATGAAGAAGAGTGTGCAACGATGATGGATGATTTGTACGACAGACTGAATAAATTGGCTGTGGAGAATCCTATCGTGGGATCCAGTTTGAAAACCCCTGCCAATATTGGTTTAAGTATGAATGGTGATCCAGACCTTATAATTAATTCTCCCAAACTGGTGTTCACCATTAAGAATGAAGAAACGAAACGTACTAATTGTCTCATTCTCGTGAAGAATATGGAAAGTGGGGTACATATCTTAGAGGTTTATCCTGGCGATGCCCCTCGCTTCACCATACCTAATCTTTGGATGTATGTGAAGCAAACTCATAATAAACTTGCAGAACCTGAGAAGGACTTCTATCATGAAGGTTGTTTCCCGATATAATACAAAAAAACGTGGCGCATCAGACTCTTGAGGCGCCACGTTTTATTTGTAATGCGACTAGTTATTTCTTGCTATCTTGTTCGTATTAAAAGTATTTCTCGAGTTCGCGAGTTCCTTCTTTGACTTCCTCGATGATTTGCTGACAAAGTTCACGAGACATGCGGATGTTCATGCCAACAGTTATCATGTCCTCGTCAGTGGGTAGTCCTTTGAAGTTGATGGTTGAGGCGTGTTCCCCCAGAGTGGCATCGTTGGTCAGGTCGTAAGCGGGAGCCAACGACCATTTACCATCACGACATATGAAACTGAAGTTGCGTGCATGGTCATCCATGTTATGGGCAAAGACATTGAATGCCATCCGTCGGAACTGTTGCTCTACGGCCTTGGGTGATTGTGTCAGATAGCCTGTCAACTGCAACAGATTATGGTATTCCATCTTAGGAGGAGTAATTGGTTCATTCAATAGTGCACTAGCTGTGACAACATGCAGGCGGACGTCGTTCTCAATGTCAAAGCGGCGAACGGCAAAGTACTTGCCTTCTATCAGTTTGAACTCTGGTACATCGATACCGCATTGGCGAGCCACCTTATTATAATCGTATTCTAATTGGCCGATGTTCTTGGGGTCGTAAGTGTGACGAAACTTTACCAGCCAGTGCCCGTCTGTATCAGAGAAGATACATTTTGGGCGCACACCACCAGAGTTTCCGCTCTTGAAATAAAGCATATCGGCATTCTCTTCCGTCCTCTCTGACAGCACATCAAGTGCCATCTGCTGCATTTCATCAAAAGAGCGTTGGCTATCCTCTCGAAGGAGTTTTGTTTCTGGTACATAGCATAAAGCTCCCATTCCTGAACTGCCAACTATACTCAACCATTGTACAGCGGTTAATCCTTGTGGGTCAATGCCAGAATTTTTGAGTACCTTTCGTAGTAGGTATTCGCCATAGCCACCAGGCAGACTGTCCTCGAAAACGCCAAAGTTGCCGTTGAACGGTTGATAGTCAGCTGTAAAGAGACCGGCTTTCAGGGGCAGTTGCAAAGGAGAAATAGAAAAACCATTCGAAAGCCAGTCTTTGTCATACTCAAATTGGCAATTCGACCTGTTACCCATAGACAGTGTTCCCACTTTCTGTCCATGATACATCACGTTTACAGCATGTATATCCTTTATCATACGCCACGCTTTCTTGTACGGTTCTTATTGATTTCCAGCAGTTCTTCCATCGTGTCGTATTTCGGTTCTGATAGCAACTGCATGATTTCCTCAGAATAGCCTAAGGCTTTCGCTAACTTCACATACGATTCCAAAGAGATGGAGTGTTTCAGTTCAAAGCGCTGAATGGATGAAGCGGGCACACCGCTCATCTCCGCAAGACTCTTTGTGGAGAGTTTCTTTTCCAAGCGTCTTGCCTTCAGATTCTCTGCCAACCGCTGCATCGTCACTTGTAGCGGATAGGGGTCATATACATATTTGTTCTGCATCATATGTTATGTGTATCTCTTGAATTTTGTGTTTAATACATCAAATATGATGTACAAAGATACGAATAATAATTCAAACTACCAAATAATTAGTCACTTATTTCTTGCTTGCAGTCTCCAACT
>CADAGO010000052.1 GCA_902787555.1 uncultured Bacteroidales bacterium | reverse complement strand
TATGCAACAAGAAGATGATTTGAGGGCATTGGCGAAAATCATGGATTTTCTCCGTGCCGTGAGTATTATTCTCGTAGTGATGAACGTCTATTGGTACTGCTACGCCAGTATCGTGGAGTGGCACCTGAACATCGGTGTGGTTGACCGCATCATGATGAACTTCAACCGTACCGCAGGGCTGTTTCATTCCACGCTCTACACAAAACTATTCTCTGTTCTTCTCTTGGCCCTGTCGTGCATGGGAACGAAAGGCGTGAAGGAGGAAAAGATTACTTGGAAGCACATTGGCATAGCACTGACCACTGGCTTCATCCTGTTTTTCCTTAACTGGTGGCTTCTCAACCTGCCATTACCCTTTGAGTTCTGCACAGCCCTGTATGTCCTAACGCTGACCGTTGGCTATATCGGTTTGCTGATGGGTGGTCTGTGGATGAGCCGTCTGCTTCAGAACAATCTTATGGATGATGTTTTCAACAATGAGAACGAATCATTTATGCAGGAAACCCGTCTGATGGAGAACGAGTATTCCGTCAATCTGCCGACACGTTTCTACTACAAAAAGAAGTGGCACAAGGGCTGGATTAACGTGGTCAATCCCTTTCGTGCAACTATTGTACTCGGTACTCCTGGTAGCGGTAAGTCGTATGCCATCGTCAACAACTTCATCAAGCAGCAGATAGAGAAAGGCTATTCACTCTACTGTTACGATTACAAGTACCCGGACTTGTCGATGATTGCCTACAACCATCTTATGAATCACATGGATAGTTATAAGGTGAAGCCCAAGTTCTATGTGATTAACTTTGATGACCCGCGCAGGAGTCACCGTTGTAACCCCATTCACCCCGATTTCATGACGGATATATCAGATGCCTACGAGTCTGCCTATACCATCATGCTTAACCTCAATAAGACGTGGGTGCAAAAGCAGGGAGACTTCTTCGTGGAATCACCTATCATCCTGTTTGCCGCCATCATTTGGTTCCTGCGTCTCTATGAGGATGGCAAGTATTGTACCTTCCCTCATGCCGTTGAACTGTTGAATCAGAAGTACGAGGACATCTTTCCAATCCTATCATCTTATCCCGAACTGGAAAACTATATGTCACCGTTCATCGACGCATGGCAAGGAGGTGCAGCAGATCAGTTACAAGGTCAGATAGCGTCTGCCAAGATTCCTCTGTCCCGAATGATTTCACCGCAACTTTATTGGGTGATGTCTGCCAGTGAGTTCACACTTGACATCAACAATCCAAATGAGCCGAAAATCCTGTGTGTCGGCAATAATCCCGACCGTCAGAATATCTACGGTGCAGCGCTCGGACTTTACAATTCCCGTATTGTCAAACTCATCAATAAGAAGGGAATGCTGAAATCCTCAGTCATCATAGACGAGTTACCAACCATCTATTTCAAGGGACTTGATAACCTCATCGCCACAGCACGAAGCAACAAGGTTGCCGTTTGCCTCGGATTTCAAGATTTCAGCCAGTTAGTCCGAGACTATGGTGACAAAGAGGCAAAGGTGGTACAGAATACCGTAGGCAACATCTTCAGTGGTCAGGTCGTAGGTGAAACAGCAAAAACACTGAGTGAGCGTTTCGGCAAAGTACTCCAGAAACGCCAGTCCATGACGATTAACCGTCAGGACACATCCACTTCCATCAATACGCAGATGGATAGTCTAATTCCTGCCAGCAAGATTTCAGGCTTAACCCAAGGTATGTTTGTCGGTGCCGTCTCAGACAATTTCGATGAGCGCATCGATCAGAAAATCTTCCATGCCGAAATTGTGGTTGACAGTGCAAAGGTAGCCAAAGAGACCAAAGCATACAAGCCAATCCCCGTTATCACAGACTTCACCGATGAGAACGGCAATGACAATATGGATCAGATGGTCAAAGAAAACTATATCCAGATAAAAAAGGATGTTAAGGATATTGTGACTAATGAATTAAAACGTATTGCTGAGGATCCAGATTTAGTACATTTAATAAAGAAATGATTTATAGGGGGTGTGCTCAACAAAAAGTACATCCCCTAGGAAACTCAATATGAACGAAACTTTGAAAATTATGTAGTAGGCTGTAAACTCAAAACATGCAAAATCATCAAAATGGATGATGCAATTAAAAGCAGAGACATCAATATGAGCCACACGAACCCAATATTCATCCATATACGAGTACAATTGCTT
>CADAGO010000051.1 GCA_902787555.1 uncultured Bacteroidales bacterium | reverse complement strand
AATCCTGATGAGAACCCAGTGCCTTATCCTCCTACTGGCATCAAGAACGTGATGAACGAGATGAATGCTGAGGGTATCTTCAACCTCAATGGTCAGAAGATCCAGAAGACTCAGAAGGGTCTCTACATCATCAATGGAAAGAAAGTCGTTATTAAGTAGTAATAGTTTACCTTAACACGATTCGCCCCCTGTTGTCCTCGAGACAACGGGGGGCTTTTTTTTCAAGCAATACCACGGAAAAATCCGGGTGCGCCTATATTCATAATTGCATTTTAAAACAGAATTCAATTATTGAGACATATTGTTCGTATGTGAGATTAGAAACACCTGTTTCCTCTATTAGCTTGAACACGTCTTTGTTCTTGCCAATAACAAACTTGCGTTCTTTGCCATCAATAGTTGCAAAGAGGTGGAAATTACCTTTGTAGGCTTGCTCCACACGGATATTAGAAACCGTATGGCCATTGAGAGTTAATTCAGGTATTGCAGAATCACATTCCCATTCACCCCATGCCTTTAGATGATTGATGATGTTAGTCTCCACCCTACCTATCCATTCTTCTGACACGCCGTATTTTGTGGCAATCGTACGGAACTGCTTCAAAGAGTCCACCACATCACGGATGATGGCATCAGGACGACGGATGCCATTGTCACGGGCGAACTGGATAACATCATCACGAGTAATGTCCTGCAATTTTCCGCCAATCATCAAACAATGCTCTCTGTTAGGCAGATAGCCACCTGTATCAAAGATATAAGTCATATCATAGGCTGGCGACAACCGCCATATACCCTGGCGATTCATTACAAATGTGAAATTCTTGTGATGGTCGTCGGTATTGTTGGCAAGAATATTGAACACCATACGACGATAGAGTTCTTGGCAATCCACTTCGGGTAAGTGCAACTTACGGCATACGGCAAACAACTTTTCGTAGGTGTCGGCCTCAGGATCCATTGCAGCCAATGTCTGAGTATGCAACTTGCCTGTTTCGTTACGATCGAAACGTCTGGTGAGGAAATGTTTTACCCCATCCACTTCAAGCAGACGAGACTCCATCATATTGATGCCTGCAACCAGTGCCATTTCATAATATGCCTGCTCTAGTTCTGCCGACGAACGAGATTTATCACCAAACTTCAATATGTAATAGTCCAAGTTTGGCTCCACGTCAATCTGACCACTACGGATTTCACCAGTTTCTCTATCGATGGCAATGATTCCTTTGGGTTGACGACCACCAGCGGAGGTGCCAACGGCAATCAACGACTGTAAGGTCAAAGACTCGTCAGGCAGAATCCTTACGTTTTCTCGCTCTGTGGCGATTCTTTCTGCCAAATCGGCCAATGCCTTGATGTCTATCTTCCCAGCAATCGTACCTCGCTCAATCTCAGGAACAAATTCCAAGGCACCCATACCTCGCTTACCTATGAATGCCAGTTTTTCAAGCGAAGTCACGTTTCGCTCCGTAAGCTTATTGTCTTTCCGCCACTGTTCGAAGAGTTGGTTTCCCCATGCATCGGGCAAGGAGTCTGCTATGAACGACGGTAGTTTCTGATATATTCGTTCTGCCTCACCAAAGATGGCACGAGTACTGAGCGGATTGTGAATTGATGCAGCCAACGGTGCAATATCCAATGTTCCTTTTAGAAACTCCGGATTATAGACAAAGAATGTAGTCTTTCGGGCATCATGCCAAGCCAAGCGACCTATCTCCTGTCCCCATAGGAATACTTTCAAAACTTCCTTCATGCCTTTTTATGTCTTACACGTTGAATCTTCTTACTCTCTTTATATAAATAAGGTGACTCTGGTTGTTCGGGCATCAGTTCGTTCAAGTCGTTGATGCAACCTACCGCTTTCATCAGCAACAGAAAGGTACTGAGTGAGATGTTAGTCACCGTACCATTCTCAAACCGATAGACACTCAATACAGACAATCCAGCCATTTCTGCCACTTCCTTCTGAGTCATGTTGGCTCTCAGCCGATAGTCCTTAAAACGACCACCAAGCATTCTCACCAGTTCTGGTGCCGAATAATCAGAATAGTCTTCCATACAACAACCTTACATTTTTGAAGTATTAAACACCGTTTATGTTGATAACTTATCAATATTGTATATTTACGGATGCAAAAATAGGAAATCTCAGGCAATTTTCCAAACTTTTTTCTAAAAAACTGTCGATTTAATGATTTTTAGGCATGAGAATAACCTTCATTCTGCAACTGACGGGTAATTTCGTCCTTATCTATCATATGCCAAATTTGTTTTAACACTTAACAGGATCACCACCATCTGAATCTTCATACATCAAACATCAGCCCTCTTACCTCAGCCATCTTCAGCGGATCAAAGAGTCCCGTGATTCCATTGCCCCTGCAGGCCGGTTTTTCTGGTACCAA
>CADAGO010000050.1:1845-5906 GCA_902787555.1 uncultured Bacteroidales bacterium | reverse complement strand
TCGGACATGAATCCAGCAAAATTGTTTGTTCCCATAGTTATATAAGTTACGTGTATTATCGGTTAATAGAAAGGATAGTTAGGTACGAAATCGTATATTGTTTACAAAAATAGTCTTTTTTATTATAATAAGCAACACCTGCATAGAGTTTTTAACATTTTTCTTTAATAACAAATACGGTAAACACTAGTCGCACACTTATATTTTTACCATTTTCAAAACCTTATAATCACTTATTTGACATAAAACGCGCCCCAAAAGTGTTAAATGTCAAAGAAACTTATTGTATATGCTTTTTTTTATTTAACTTTGCACGATTATATAGCACTAAACAAGTACCCTTGGGTGATTAATATTTTTCTCAATGAAATCGAAATACATCAAACCATCCGCAGAATGCCTTCCATGTATGGTGGCAGGTTTGCTCGAAGAAAGTGTGAAAACCACGATTTTCGACCCGGAAACCGGCACTACAGAAGCGCTGAGCAAGGAAACTGACCTCGTTGACGAAGACACAGAATGTGAAAAGGTCATGGATACAAAAATGCATTATAAGTTGGGACAAAAAGACGGCAACTGGTATGACGCCATTGACAATATAATGGGGAGGGAATAGCCCCAAACGACCAAACAACAAATCCCCCAAACGACCATAAGATATGAAACGATTATCGCCTTGACGACATCGAGAGTGAAGGTTCCGGACTCAACTGGCGAGAGGTGGATAGTAACACCCAGACTGTTGCCGGCAATCTGGTGGAAGTGAGCAAATTGAAACAGATGCTATCCTCGACAAGGATGAAAGGTCTCGAAGACAAACGGCAGTTCTGGCGTATGCGAGACCACGGTTTGCTGTGTTTCAAGATAGAAGACCTCGACAATGTAAACCACACCTACGAGGTCTTTGTCAGCAACGGTTCCGACACCATATCACAGACAGTAGATGACTTTTTCTTCGTGAATGCACCTGTACCACAAGATACAGTAGCATACGATATCTCTGTCAGGAGGGTGGACAATGACGAGACTGTAAGGTTCAAATACTACGTCTATGAATGGGGAAACGAAAATCTCTACATGTTCATGCTTGACCAGAAGCGTCAGGTGACAGGTGAGACATACAAACTAGAGTATGTAACTGGTTACATGGACGAGGACGGTGACTTGTATAAGACATCAAACACCCTGGAATTGCAGAGCGACAAGTTTCAGAGTTTCTACGTGCCCCAGGGCAGTGACCTGCTGGACGTGTTCCTGCTCAGCGGGGACGACAAGAAACTACGACTGAATAAGAGCAAACTACACACGGGCATTGACCTCAACGACCGGATGAGTTTCATGGAAATATCCTCCACGTTCAATTTGGACAAGCATGAGGGCAGGGAGATGATGAATTTCAACTGGCTCGGAACGGGACTATACGAGAAGTACGATACACTTTACATTTCTCTGTTCAACGACAAGGGCAAGTATATAAAGAATGCCACAATACATCCTGAGCGCGTTGACCATGAGGGTAACCGCATTAATGATGCGTCGGTAAGATACGCCGGCTATGACAACAAGACCAAGCAGCATAGAGTTGTCACCATGAGTAACCCTGCATACATCGAGATTCTCGTCGATGACTATCTGCCGATGCTCTATAAATATCCAGGAGCCTTTGATGAAGAGGGAATCGTGAATCCTGAACTATGCCAAGTGGCGCTCACACCGCAAAAAGGCACCGTTAGCAGTGGATTCAATATTAGCGACCAGCACTTCTTGAACCTCCACGATAATAGAGCCATCATAGTGCGTAACGGCACAGACCACCGCTTGTGCTCCATAGATGCCGTGGACCTGAGTGGAAGGGTTGAGGCTGACACGATTTCCTATATGGACGACCTTGGCAATAATTTCCCGAAACTGCTCAACAATAAGGTGGTGGAGCATTATGCGCAGTTTGAGACTTCTTTCTCGATAGCCAAGGGTGGCAGCGCACCCGACTGCGAACTCATTGCCACCGACATAGAGACAAACATCAGTAAGGAAGCAACTGAGAAGAACACCACGGTTGTCAGAGCTTCGGAGTTCACGTCGTTCCAATACGACTATTATTTCGTTCGATTCAATCTCCTCGATGTCATTGACAAGGGAACCACAGCAAAGGTGGCCCTGAGGGTTGGTGCTAAACAGTATGCCGGTTTCCCTTACCTTAGAAACTTGGATTTCAATCGTGAAGAAGTGGAGAAGGATGCAGCAGAAGAAATCAACGATAATTATGTAGGAGACAATGACAGTGAGGGTGCAGCACGTGGCTTTGCTGATGCCGGCTACGACCTGAAACTGCCTTTCCAGTTTAAATTTTCGTTTAAACCTGTATCGCTGAACACAGCCTTCGTTTATGACATCCGCAAGAATCTTTACTCTCTTAAAATCAACGTGGCTTTGAATCGTGGTGACGAGAATGGCGAAGTTCCTGAAGAAGATGAGAAATATAGTAAAGCACGCAAGGAACTGATAGAATTAGAGAAGTATGAGAACTTTAATATTAATGACAAAACGGAAGCAAGCGGTCTCGGTGATGAAGTAAGTTTCGATGACTGGATATATGATGAAATTGATGACATCTTCGACATCTCAAGCAGACGCATCGGTCGGGGATGGTTTGGCGGAGCCAAACTCAGTTTCAATATGCCACCTTTTGACTTTAAGCACTTCCAGGTGACCGAGGCAGCTGGTCAGTTAGGCTATGGCGTCGGTATGCGATGGAATGCCGCTGAGAACGAACGCTTCAAAAAACTGGCGGCCGTTTTGGATAAGGTGAGCGACTACATATCCCTGTCTGCTTGCTTCGAGTTATCCATGCAGGCTGATTTCGGAATAAAATCATTCCAAGATGGCGTTTCTGAGAGCATGTCGAGCACCAACATGGGCTATTTCTTCGATTTCAGTGGTAAACTATCGGCAGGAGCCTCACTGGACTTGTTCACTCCAGAGGAGCTGTGGGGATTCAAACTCTCTGCTATTGCAAATATCCAGGCGGGACTCCGCTTAGGAGCAAAAGCGGGCTTCCGCTTCGGAGTGGAAGGTCCGTTCGACCGTTACGTTCCAGGTGTCGGTGCCGCATTTATTGGCGTAATAGTCGGTCAGGCTTATCTCAACGTCAAAACTCCTATCTTCTATTGGAGTGGCAGCGCCGGCTTCCAACTCGGTGGCAGACTTCTTGTACCAGACAACAACCATAATCCGTTCCACAACGACTTCCCCTACTGGCTCAATGATGCCGAGGCTAAGCCTGTGGCACTGGCATATCACAGGATTCCAGCACCTGAGACAACAGAGATTAGCGGTAAAGCCATTATAAACGACGTGGCACCTGATGCAAATCCACACTTCTTCGATAGCGACCAAATAGTGTATAATGATCTTGGAGCAGCAGACAACTACAACGACGACAAGGTTATCGTAGCCAACTTCGCCAACGACGAGATGACCAAAGAAGTTATTTCCACCGATGGCCTTTTTGCTGGTAACCACATGCACTCGAAGCGTGGCGAATATGAGATAATCGTCTTTGAGCAACTGTCACAACCCATCGGAGATGTTGACGAGGAACACGTGGTAAGTCAAAACAGCGAAGTGCAGCAGACCACACGCATACGTACGGCAATGCGCAAGGGAACAGGCAATTGGACTGTCGCCGATGTCACACCAGATGACGGATGGGCAGACCTGAAGCCGATAGTGACCATGCAGGAGAACGGGCATGCCGCTTTAATCTATCAGCATGGAAAGTTTGATGTCATCGACCCCAATGAGTCGGCAGATTCCCTCAGCAACATACAGTTCAAGGGCAACCTGATGCTCCGCACCTTCGACGGTACTTCTTGGAGCGATCCGACAGCGCTCTACGACTTCGACCTTGACAAAGACCACGTAATCCAGAATTACGACCTGCTGATGCGCGGCGACACAACACTTGTGGCAGCCACATTGCTTGAAACGGGAAAGAAGAGCGTGATGCGCTATGCCTCGAAATATATCAGCAATAACACCGTAAACTATTATGACGAGTC
>CADAGO010000050.1:0-1824 GCA_902787555.1 uncultured Bacteroidales bacterium | reverse complement strand
AGGGGTGATGGACGTCAGGGCAACGATCTCGGTGTAGGCTACAATTTGCCGAGCAAGGTCAAGATAGTCACCGACAGCAATGCCGAGGACCTGAACAACTTTGTCGTTATGTGGACACAAATGAGCAGCGTATATCATGGCGACGAGGGTGAAAAGAAATTCTCTAAAAACTCCACGATGATGCTTCAAGCCTCGCGTATCTTTGTATCCAATGCACTGCAGATTACCGACCCGATAACCCTAGGTGCAGAGATGGTGGACAAAGTAGGTGACGAGGAGCGCAACCTCATTATCACTAGTTTCGATGGTTTCCTTGACGATGCCAAGATAAGTGCCGTTTATACCCTTGCTGATGTCAAGGAGAATGGTGCCGTGATAATGCGCAACGACAAATACTTCCGCAACAGTTACGAGTGGGATGTGTCATACGGCAGTGCCTCGTTGCTTGGAAGCAGTACCCTGCCCGTCGCTGTAAAGATTAAGAACACCGGCACTTCTGCCATCAATGGTGTGACAGCCATTATCAACGGTGAGAGCCATGTAATAGAGGGTGCCTATGTGAAACCGTACGATACCAAGGAGTTTGTGGTACTGTATCCTATCAACGACGATTTCGACGGACATATTAGCAGTCAGGTGATAGTAGATTATCTCAACACCTTCCAAGCCCAAGCACATCCACGCAACAAGGCGAAGAGTTTCCGCCGTCAGGCAAGTACAGTCAAGAACACCCGAGTCACAATGGAAGACGTGGAGTGCAACGTGGTGAGCCATAGCATCGAGAATGGAAAGAATATCATACTCGTGGAACTCACTGACCATGCAAATCTAAAGAAGAATATGACTGCCTTTGTCGGTGTGTACCCCCATCCAGACAGTTTCGAAGCCTTGGATAATGCTAAATATGTTGTCTTTGCTGAAAATGAAGAGTATGGCATTTCAGAGGAAAACGGCTACTACAAATTCCATACAATTGGCGGCAAACGCAAGGCATACGTCCCCATTGAGGTTAACGGAATTACCGAACCGATACAGGCTTACGTCAACTGTCACTTGGTTGACTGGAATTATGCAGAGGAGGGTTTAGAGACGATGATGGCAGCAGTCAAGAATATCAGGGCACAAGAGAACCCGACGCTCATCAACCTCTTCCCGGCCGAAGACCCAACTTCCTTCGTGCGTCCTGTTATCAGTGAGGACCCGACAGGCCATAAGGTGACTGTCACCATTCTTGATAATGGTGTGCGTCTCGATGGTCTCACAGCAGACAACATGGTGCGTGTGTTCACTGCCGATGGTATGACAGCCTTTAAGAAAGAGGCAACCGGAACCACCATGTTCGTGCCGTTGAGCCGACATGACGTTTACCTGCTGAGCACAGGTGAGGAGATATTTAAGTTTAGATTCTAAATTTATAATATATATAATGTATATGAAAAAGACTTTATCAGCACTTTTGCTTTGTATAGCAGGGATGCTATTCCCAGTAAACACCTATGCTGACGATGTGGCACCGGCTGACTTCACGGGGCATACATGGTATGAATACCGGGAAGATATTCCCGATGCAACAGGCACGATGACCGACCCTTTCATCATAAGTACGCCTGGACAGTTGGCACAGTTGGCATACAACGTGAATACTGGCGCGATGACATATAAAGACAAGGTTGTGGCACTTGCCGCAGACATCGACCTGAACAGGACAGAGGATGGGCAACGTGTACAGTGGATTCCCATTGGCTACGACATCAGTCATTGTTTTGAGGGACTCTTTTTGGGTATGGATTTGAAAGACTATGTTGCCAATGGATTTAAAGTGGA
>CADAGO010000049.1 GCA_902787555.1 uncultured Bacteroidales bacterium | reverse complement strand
TATGATTACCTTAATGGCTATGAAATACAGAGCACGTTTACAGACAAGGACTACTATTGTCCCGTTTACCGTGAACGGCTGATGATTATGCTCCGTCAGCTGAACAAAGCTCTCCCCCAAGGTGCTCTCGATGAAGCAGAACGCAAACTGCTGCATATTGAGGCCGGCAATATGGTTCAGAACAACGAGCTGTTCATGGACTACCTCCAGCATGGAATTGAAGTGACTTTTCATGACGGGAACGAGCTAAAGAACGACATCGTTTATCTGGCAGACTACAAAGACATCAGCAAGAATGACCTGCTGTTGGTAAACCAATGGACATTCGTTGAAAAATCAAAGAAACGTGCTGACTTGGTTTTGTTTCTGAATGGTTTGCCTGTGGTGCTGATGGAGCTGAAATCTCCATCCCGAGAAGAGACAGACGCCAGCGCCGCCTACCGCCAACTGAAGAATTACATGCAGGAGATTCCAACGATGTTCACCTACAACGTGTTCTGTGTGATGAGCGATTTGGCGGTGTCGAAAGCCGGCACCATCACCTCAAGCGAGGACCGCTACATGCAATGGAAATCCAAAGATGGAGTGTATGAAAGTTCGGAAGTGGTGGACTACGATGTGTTCTTTGAAGGTATGTTCCAAAAAGAAAGGCTGATGGACATCATTAAGAACTTCGTATGCTACTGCAAAGATGAGGGTAAGGACTACAAGATATTGGCCGGCTACCACCAGTATTTCGCTGTGAACAAAGCCATACAAAGAACACGTGACGCAGTGACTGGAGATGGAAAAATCGGTGTGTTCTGGCACACACAGGGCAGTGGAAAATCGCTGTCGATGGTGTTTTACTCCCATCTGCTTCAGAGCGCCGTGTCACAACCCACCATTGTTGTGATTACCGACCGTAATGACTTGGACAACCAGCTCTACAGTCAGTTTGCCAAATGCAAAGACTTTCTGCGACAAGTGCCGGTTCAGGCAACCAGCCGTCAACATCTTCGGGAATTGCTTGAAGGACGTTCTGCCAATGGCATCATCTTCACGACGATGCAGAAATTTGAAGATTATGACGCTCCACTCTCAACACGCAGCAACATCATCGTGATGAGCGACGAGGCACACCGTGGGCAATATGGGTTTGAAGAAAAGGTGAATCCTGAGACAGGTAAGATCAGCGTAGGCACAGCCAGGCTAATCCACGACTCGCTCCCTCATGCCTCGTTCATTGGATTCACAGGAACACCTGTGGCGCTGAAAGACCGCAACACCATAGAAGTTTTCGGTGACTGCATCGACGTGTACGACATGACCCAGAGCGTGCTTGACCATGCCACGGTTCCTGTCTATTATGAAAGTCGCGTGATCAACCTAAAACTCGACGAGGATACTCTTGCATTGATTGACAAAGAATACGAAATGTTCGAAACTGAGGGTGCGACTGATGATCAGCTTCGGAAAAGCAAGCAAGACCTTTCTCATCTTGAGGAACTGCTTGGAGCAGACTCCACTATTGACTCTCTCGTGGGCGACATCCTGAACCATTATGAGAACTACCGTGAGCAGGAACTGACAGGAAAGGCCATGATTGTGGCTTACAGCCGGCCAATTGCCATCAAGATATACCGGCGTATCTTGGAACTGCGGCCTCAATGGACAGAGAAAGTGAAATGCGTGATGACCGGAAGCAACAACGACCCTGAGGATTGGCACGACATCATCGGCAACAAGCAATACAAACAAGAATTGGCTAAGAAATTCAAGGACGACAACGACCCAATGAAAATCGCCATCGTGGTGGATATGTGGCTGACAGGATTCGACGTGCCTTCATTAGCCACTATGTATGTGTTCAAACCGATGAGCGGTCACAACCTGATGCAGGCTATCGCCCGTGTGAACCGTGTGTTCAACGGCAAGGAAGGTGGACTTGTGGTGGACTATATCGGTATCGCCCAGGCTTTGAAACAAGCTATGAGATTCTACACCAGCAATGACCAGAAGAAATTCGGCAATCCTGACATCAAGACCACCGCAATGAAGAAATTTCAGGAGGAGTTGGAAATCTGCCGTGACCTCATGCATGGTTTCGACTATTCACTGTTCAAGGTTTCATCAGACTTGAAGCGTGCTGAAATTATCAAGGGGGGCACCAACTTCATGATGGACAAGAGACAACATGAGAAGACATCAGACTACTTGAAGCACTCCTCCCTGCTTCATCAGTCCATCACGCTCTGCCGAAGCTTGTTGAGCGAAGATCAACGATGGGAAAGCGCATTTTTCGAGACCGTCAGGGTCATGATCCTGCGATTGGGATCCAAAGGAACAATCACCAAGAAAGATATCGACCGCCGCATTCGTGAGTTGATGAAACAAAGCGTGAAGAGCGAAGGCGTCATCAACCTCTTTCATGACACGAACAAAGAATTCTCGCTTAACGACCCGGCTTTCCTTGAAGAGCTCTCCAAAATGAAGGAGAAGAATATCTCCATACAGATACTTGAAAAACTCTTAAAGGACAAGGTGAGGTCCTTCCAACACAAAAACCTTGTGCAAAGTGAGAAATTCTCTGAATTGCTCAATAATGCATTGAGCAACTATCTGAAAGGGATGCTGACGAACGAAGAAATCATTCAAGAACTGTTGAAACTGGCGTCCGAAATCAGACACACGGAAGAGCAAGGCAACGACATGGGGCTTTCCAATGAAGAGAAGGCTTTCTATGATGCACTGACTCGTCCCCAGGCTGTGAAAGACTTTTATGAGAACGAAGAGCTGGTGGCCATGACTAAAGAACTGACTGAAACGCTCCGTAAAAACCGCACCATCGACTGGCAGCACAAGGAATCAGCAAGAGCTGGTATGAGGCGATTGGTGAAGAGATTGCTGAAAAAATACAACTACCCGCCAGAGCAATCAGCCTATGCACTCGACATCGTTCTTAAACAATGTGAGGAATGGACTGACGACGAGGATTATGCCGTTGTCGCCCCTGATGCTGAGGCAAAAGTAGTGAGTATGTATCCTCAGCAAGAGGACACACTCTTGAGAGCGGCAGAAGAAGAGAAACCGGAATACGGGAAAATCTGATGGCAAATAAGACTTTTGATGGTCATCCAGATGCGTGGAAACTCCCATTACACGAAGCTGGATGCAGATTATTATACCCCTCTTCGGGTGTTTATGGTTCCACAAAGATACTAATTTGAAAGCAATTCAAGGCGACGAATTTTTGCTAATGGATGGGAGAGATGGGAATTATGGGAGCATGGTTTATCGGCCGACTTCCTGGAGGAAGATGGCGTCGAGGGTCCATGTGGCGGCGTCGTTGGTGTAGAGGATGGGGTCGGAAGGAGATTTGAATCGGAGGAGGTCGTCCCAGGCATCGTCGGTGAGGGATTTGTCGCCGAGGAGCCATCCTGCATAGGCATGGAGGCGCGGGATGAGGAAGCGGTTGTTGGAGATG
>CADAGO010000048.1 GCA_902787555.1 uncultured Bacteroidales bacterium | reverse complement strand
GGCCATCGGCGAGCAGACGCAGATGGAGAAGATGATGGAGTGGTCGATGCAGAAGAAGCAGGACACGTGGCAGTCGCTCCTTCAGCAGCTGGGCGAGAAATACAATGAGGATGAGTTCGACCTTGACTTCATGAAGCGCCGTTTCAAAAACAATGGCTGGCAACGGCCTGAGAACTGGGAACGGCTGAAACGCGAATGGCAAGGGGCGCTCGACCAAAAAGCACGCCAGCAGACATCGAAGAAAGTGGAGTCGAAAGGTGGCGGCATCCCCGGCCACTTCGAGCAGATGCTAAACCAGGCCACCGAGGAACAGCTGCTGCAGGCCTGGGAGATGATGGACGGCTCGTGGACGGAATCAGAGTTTGAGAAGCATCTAAGCATCGTGCAGATCCAAAACCGCTACCCTGAAATCGGTGATGTCGCCAAACGAATGGGCAGGCTGCCGGACGAGGAAGGATGCGCACGGCTGACTGTTCAGACCGGCGTGAGCCATCGGCTGGAGCACTCTTCCGGCAGCGACATCGAGTGACCTCAATGCCCTGATGCCCTTCGAACTGGCACAATACTCCGATGCTGAACTCGAAGGGGTGTTTCTCCGCAAATATCTCACCAGCCGTTTGCAGGTATTCCGCTACAAGTCGGAAATCAGCAAGCCCTCACGACGGCTCCGCTCTGAGCGTGCAACCCGTCGCGGTCCGATGATTGTCTGCGTCGACAGCTCTGCCAGTATGTACGGTGTCCCGCAGAGGATAGAAGCATCACTGCTTTCGAAACTGGAGGAAACAGCCGAACGACTTAATCGAGACTGCTTCCTGATAGACTTCTCCGTCGGAGTGCGTCCGATAGAACTTCGTTCAAGGCGCAAGAAACGCTCAATGGAACGAATGGGCCTGAGACAGGAAGATGCAGAGAACTTCGAGAAAGGCTATTTCCCTTTCCTTGGTGGAGGAACTGATGCGCAGAAGATGCTGAACCTGACGTTCTATCTGCTGGACAACGGTGAAGACAGATACATGAATGCCGATGTCCTTTGGATAACCGACTTCCTGATTCCCAGAACCACAGAAGACCTGATGAAGCGGTTCAAGGACTATCAGGCCACCGGCACCAAGTTCTATGGTTTCAAGATTGGCCAAGGCGAAAGCAATTGGGACAAGTATTTTGATAAGATCTACGAGGTGCATTACAAGCAGCCAAGGAGATACTAAACCTGTTTATTTCTCATAGATAACTACAACAACTATTGTCGCGCCGAGACGGACTTCTGAAGGTGCAGCATAGTGCTATGACTGCGGTTCTTGCGTAAGGGGATGGCGTTTAGAAGCCATGCACATCCATCGTTTCTGGGACAAGCCGCAGAAAGCGACTGACAATGTTCCGTAGATGAACGCACGACACGACTTGCTTCTATGCTATCCCCTGACCTACGCTGTAAGAACCTGTTGCACTCATGGCAGTATGCTGCACCGCATGCCCGTCACAACTGCGACATGTCCTAACGGAACAATACACTAAATTCTTTCTCACTTTAATGATTATTGGCCGGATTTGCACGTTTTATGAACTTTTTCCTCAATTCTGTAGCCACATTACAGAAAAAATGTGTAATTTTGCACTCAGTATGAAGCATCGAAGACTCGATAAGTACGTGACACTCTACACGGTCTGCAGGGAGGGTGGAAAGGTTATCTACAGCTACGTAGAGACCCTTCCGCAACATCGTCTGCAGGACAGAAGCCTGAAGGAGTTCTATCGTCAGGTCGAGGAACACGGCTACGATGTGATTACACCCTCTGACAAGGATTATGAGCAGGTGGTAAAGGCTCTGAACGTCGTATCGAAGAAAGATGCGATGAATGATGAAATGAGTTCGTATAACCACTATAAGCCGGAAGAAATCTGTACTTGCGGACGCTGGATCTTCTTCGAACACATGCCCTTCTATGACGAAAAACAACTTGTGGAAATCGTCTATAGAAAGACTACAAAGAAGAGTACCGAAGGACAACCTGAGAAGATTAAGGAAAAGATGTCCTCTGTACGAGTTCCTGCTTTTCAGAAGGAGTCAGTGAAACATTTCTTCGACTGGCTCAAAGAAACGAAGGCTTCTGGTGCATCCGTTCTACAGGCACTCCGTGAAGCCAAGTACGCAATGGAGAGCAAAGCAGAGAAATACGCTGAATCCCCTACCCTACAGTCTATGGCCGAAGACATGAAAAAGCAGATTGCCCTTCTTGAAGAACTGGAGGACAAACTACCCCGATTGTAATCCTACAAACCACTTTACACCGCAGAGACATACACCTTATCCCACCCGAGAAGGTGATACTCCATCCTGCTGATAGAGTCCTGCTGTCAGTATCAGCCATGAGCTGAAAGTGATAGCAGGACACTACCAGCTGGAGCATGGGCAATGACACATACCTGACTGCTTGGAGAAGCACGGCTGGGCATCTACGATGACACATACCTGACTGCTTGGAGAAGCACGGCTGGGCATCTACGGCGAGCTTCGAGCCTTCAGCTGTGGTTCTCAATCAGTCAGGCATCAGTCATCAT
The DNA here is from genome assembly GCA_902787555.1 of uncultured Bacteroidales bacterium. GTDB lineage: Bacteria > Bacteroidota > Bacteroidia > Bacteroidales > Bacteroidaceae > Colivivens. Next base: position 3,438 of record CADAGO010000048.1, on the reverse strand, counting down.
TATGCCCATGCGGTGGAGCATCATCCTTCTCCCCACCCTTCTTTTCACAGGTCTTTTTACTTGACTTCTACCATGAAAATGCTTGCGGACTTTAACAAAGGTTCTTTTATTGCTCATGTTAACGTCCATCCCTTCCCATTCTTACATCTATCATGCAGTCCCCTTATTGACGCTTTTTTCTTGCAAAGGTAGGTCGAACCCAGGCAATGGTCAAGTACCGTGTACTATTTGGTAACATATTTTTCAGCAGCCTTCGTAGATTGCGCACAATCTATGTATTCCGAAAAATATGTCAGCAAATTCCTTGCCCTATGCCCTTTGATGGTTCGGCCTGTTAAGTAGGCAAGAAAAAGGCTATAAGGCGACCGATTGTCGATGCTAAAAAAAAGTTCAGGTCGGACACATGATACTTGAACAAAATAAAAAGGCTTCAGGTTCACTCATGCCGATAAAATTTTGCAAACACTCAGACCGTAGGCGGCGGGATATAAACAGCCAGTACAGAAATGGCTTTCATAGGCTTCTTTGACAACGACGACTTCATCATCAACTACGACGCTCCCCTGTTCGAGTGCCGGCGTAAGATCAAGGCATACAAGCGAAAGGACAAGCGTAACGAGATTTGGAGGTAAATATCAACAAACAAGTAATACAACTATGGCAACAGTTAGAACAAAACAAGACATCGACCACTGTTGGGAAGTGGCAAACGAGGCTTACAAGCAACTCTTCTGGTCAATCGACATGATGACTTTCCTGAGTTGGGGAGTATCCAAGAAATGCTACGCTTTTTACCATAATATGCCCACACTGATTCTCAGGGTCAGCGGGATGGTTCATAAGGGCTGGGTGTATGTTTCCCTGGATGAAGCAAGCGACGCATATATCATCACACTTCTCAATATCAGACGAGAGGTGAAGAAAACCATGAGCGATATTTATTGTGACTCACTTGGCAGTGTTATTGATGAACTCGTGGAAAAGCCTGCAGACATGAATGACAAGGTATATCACCAGAAAGCAATACGCGATTCACAGGAAAAATTCAACAGAGTATAAACAACTTATGGCAGGGATGTCCTCGCAGATGTCCCTGCCACATAAAGACTTATTATTATGAAACAGAAAACCTACAAATTTCTCAACAGGCTGGTAGATAAGATTACCAGCAAAGACTGCCCCAACAACGACTACTTTGAATACTACGGCCACAAAGTCACCTTGCAGTCTGGCACCCATGATTTCGTAGATGTGACCATTTCAGACATGGACAACCGTAATCAGATTACCTTCTCCTTCGATTTCTGGACGAAAGAACTATGCTTCGATGGCTACAACAATTACGATGAAAGGGACAGCATCGTCAAGGCCTTCCGCTCTATTTACAGGAATATCTCTATCACAGATGAGCCTTGGGAAGAAGATGAAAAGTTCTATCTACCCATGCTCGATAATGAGGAATACGACCAAGAGACCGTTCGCAGTGAGTACGAAACCCTGCTTTCAAGGAAAGTAGCATAACACAATACAACTATGATACAGAAAGAAAACAATCAAGCACAAGAGTTTGTGCGTATCTCAGAACTTTGTTTTGTTTACGCAAAAGCAAAATGGATGCGAACCTTTAAGGCATTTGACTTAGACGGTTTCTTCCCCGGAAGATTGATTTACGCATCGATGATACGTGACAACGACGAGAACAGAGAGAAACTTCAGCAACTGGCAGATCGTAACGCCTATGCCTGCCTGCAACTACAACTGAGGAAAGGCGACAACGTGGTATTTGAAACAAGACTGACAGCATAAGAGATTGCTAACAAATTGGCGGTGTAACTTCCTATCAATGGTTGTTGCACCGCCAGTTTTATTATTCATACTTCATTTGATAGCTATCATCTTTTCCTGCCTCTCTTCTACTTTCATTTGGCGCTCGAAGTTCTCCTGAATCGATCGCTGCTGATCGTCGTACTTGCGGAGAACAGCATTGGCAAGGGTATTCAGAGGAAGTACACCCTGATAGTAGGCATCAACGGCATCTTCATTGAGCGTGATGACAGAAGGGATGTTATCGATGGTGGCCACAAGGGTATTGCCCTTCATGACGGGCTGAGAGATACGGAGGTCGAGCGGTTCATCATCGTACTTGCGATACTGTCGGATAGGTTGGGGCTTCACCCCGTCACGATTCTCCAGTGCTTCATGGCCAGCCTTATTCAGAAGATTGGCACCTCCAAGGCCCACCAACATCATCTTTAGGAGCGGATTCTTAACGAACATGCCCGCAAAGATAGCTGCTATCGGCATCATGTTATCGCCAAACTTCAGGTTACGCGACTTACCCGTGAACATACCTACAAGCATGTCCGGCAGCATGGCTAACACATACCCGAGATTCTTCCCGACATCGCCAAAGCCATTCAGTCCGAGAGAATCGAAAATTCCTCCCCAGCCTGATACAGAAAAGTTCCCATTTTGTGGCGCATACTGTTGCTGTAAGGGCTGGGTGGCAGGCTGCACATTTTGAGAAATGTCACGTTTCTGTTCCGATTCTTTGGTAACCTCCTGATTATCAAAATGCTCACGAATGGAGAAGTGTATTTCACCTGCACGACGTAAATCGGCAGCATAATCAGGTATTTCAGGCAATTTAGTAACGCCAAGACCTAACTTCGGCTTCAGTTCCTTCGCATCAAAAAGCGACGCAGAATGATGCACTATCTTCTTTCCCAACTGGCTATCGGCAGCTTTAACTACCTCGCTGGAATAGGGATTTACCCCCCTCGTCTCTTTGCGAGCCTCCGACAGTACATCCACATCGGAACTAAACAGTGCAGCACTCACCATCTGACTGACATCCATCTGCTGCCCCGATTTTCCCATCAAGGCATCACCAGCTAAACCAAGCCCCAAGTCAACCGCCACAAATTTGGACAGTCCGGCAAAAGAACTCACGCCTGTAACAGGCAGCGTCAAGGTCAAATCCGTCAGCGAACCAAGGGCCTTACCTGCTCCTTTCTCCAATAGTCCTGGATCATACCGCTCCACTATCTTCTTGTCGATATACTGCTGCAGTTCCGTAGTCGGTGCACTGACAAACGACAACAACGACGAGCGACGGGCTTCGTCGAGAAGATAATCCACAGAGCCTTTGATTGGCGTCTTCTCCACCTCATAGTCCACCATCCGCATCGTCAGCCGATGGTTGACATACGCCATTGCAAGATCACCACCCAGCTTCTCTGAGAGCTGCTTATACCGCACCTCGCCCACCTGAGCGACTGCCGCCGTGCGCCAAGCCTTTGCCAACACCTCGATGTCGTGGCTCAACTGCTTGTCCCTCGCCATCTCGGCACCCAGCTTCTCGATGTCCTTGGCAGGAACGTTCAGCGTCACACTCGTAGCATAGTCCTCCGATGGAGCCAAGGCATTCGTCAGGCC
>CADAGO010000047.1 GCA_902787555.1 uncultured Bacteroidales bacterium | reverse complement strand
TTACCTGATACATGTCGATTGGGTTGGTGTTCCAGATTTCAGAGTTGCCGCGAGCATACTCGTTAGAAGTACCTGTGTTGCCGCTCCAACCGCTTGATGCACTATTGGTAAAGTCTGGGTTGATGATGAGAGAAGTAATATCAACAGGATTTGCCTCAGATGCGTTCTTGCCACCTGCTGCGAGGATAGTAGCACGCTGAATAAGGAAGTTGATTTCTGTCTCAAATTGCTTAAGCTGATCAACATTGCTGTAGCTTGCCTTCAAGGTTGCAGCTTGCTTAGCCATCAGATCCTTGAGTTCTGGTTCATCAAGTGCTGTACCCTTGTCGTAAGCAGTCAGGTATGATTTGTATGCATTATAGATATCCTTTGCTCCTGCAATCATCGTGTATTGATCTCCAGGATTAACACCAAGTTCTGCAACATAAGTCATAGCAGGCAACAGCATAGAAGCCTGAGTAGGACCGTTGAAATAGTCTTCTGCATCAGGATCAGTGTAGCGTGCATACAACTTGTCATAGTCAGCAGCAAGCGTGTAGTTATTCATTGCATTAACTGCCTTCTGAATATAATCCTTAGCATCAGTTACTTTATCGAATGCTTCCTTGTAAGCCTCGTTTGATGTAACAGGGAATTGAATACTGTTCATGAGGTCGATAACATAGGTAGTATCACCAGCAAATACATTGCCGAACTTTTCTACCAAATTCGTTTCCATCATCTGGAGTACTTCTTCAATGTCTTCGCGAACCATTCCACTGAAGTTAGGAGTTTTGCCATAGAAGAAGAGACGGAAACCGGTGAAGTTACCAACGAAGCCTGTCTCACCTCCGATGAGAAGTTCGCCGTCAGATACTTCGAGGATACCGGTCTTGTGCTCAGTCCATGCACCAGCCTTGTGCTCATTCCAACCATAATCTGCATAACGATATGAATCCGTATGTCCTAAAGCCGACTTCACAATAACACCCTGATTGTTCTGTGCAAAGATGTTGTGCGCCGCAGGCAGGTTGCTTTCGCTGAAAGCAGAGTTGCCATTTCCACGTACGAGTGCTCTCAAGCTATAGAAACCGTTTGGCAGACCAATTACACGCTGGCGAATTTCGTTTGTACCACCTGAAATGGCGTTGCTACCGTCAGATGCACCAATCAAGTGACCCTGATAGTACAGTCTCATACCAGGTGACCAACCTTCGTAGTTAATCAACGTGAACCATTGATTCGTAGATTCCTCATCAATACCGATTGTTACTTCAGAAGCGATATCTGTACGGTCGTCAGAAGAGTCATCTGCATCTGAACCTGCAAGAGCGGATACATAGTCAGTAGGATTGAAACCTTCAACCCACGTCTCCTCATCCAATGACCATACCCATTTATCTTCATCAGCTGGGTCTTGTTTATAAGTCGGAGTGTATTCCGGATTTACAAACCAAGGATGCTTAATGAGTGGAGTGTAATCCCATGCGCCGTTCTCGTCTGGGTCGTTTGTTTGCAGATATGCACCGCGGGCAGTTGCAAGTTCTCCAAACATTTCTGAGTAAGCGTTGACACTGCCAATGACTGATGGATCGTCAGTTGAGGCTTTCGCAGCAATGGCGTCAACAGTTGATACGAGAGCAGCCTTGCCTGGATAGTCAGTCGTTTCAATCATGTCTTCTGACATCTTGAGGAGGTCAGCCAAGCGCTTAGCAAGCAACAGAGCATTTGCTCCTTCGTCATAAAGATTGTCCAAAGCAGTCACTGCAGCAGATACTGCCTCGAGAGATGTTTCGTCAACATCACTAAGATTCATCTTCTCGTCACCAATGATAGCAGCGAGAGCGCTATAACCTTGTTGCTCGATTTGCTCACAAATCTCATCAATCATCAGTTCAGCCTCTGCTTTGTCTTCAAGTGCGAGAACCAATTTAGCCTCGTCGTCAGCAGGTCCGTTATAGATAATGCGGAAATTCGTGAAAATCAGCCAGTCCTGAGCAATGTTTGCAGTCTTGCGAATACCAACACGTACATATCCGTCTTTTTCCAATACTACGTTAACGTCGTGTAAATCATATTTGCCATTAACGAAGTAAACTCCTGCACTCAGTGTACTGGTAGGGCAGTAAATAACTCTGTCTTCGCCTGTGTTTTTATCTTTGTATTTTTTCTCATAGTCGTTCATCCAACTTAAACCGCCACTTTGTCCATTATACAATCGGCCTTCAGTTTGTCCTGACAACATAAGAGAACGGATGTATGTCTTAAACTCATCAACCACTTCAGACTCTGGATCTTCAGAGGCGAGTGCATCGATATAGTACCATGCGTTCTTCTTAGGAGTACCATTGTACCAGTTATTGAAAGTTGCGTCATTTGTACTTTCACGATAAGTTGCTTGAACCTTAAATGTGTAGAAGCCTGCAGGCATCCAGAATACCTGATAGAAATCTATCAGTTCTTCAATCTTGGCACCATCAACATAGAAACCGTATACACCTTTGATTTTCTCATCATCGACGATACGATACTCTGATGGAAGCGATCCTTTCCACCAATCGCCCAGTGTCTCTGGTTTACGGTCTTCACCTTCTCGACCAGCAGAGGATGGGAAGAATGGTGCGTCTCCTGAATAGGAACCATCGTAGTCACCCCAATTAAAGTAAGAAGAGACGTCGTCGCCTTCATTCCACTCAGAGGTGTCTACATTCTGTGCATTCATCGCTGCGGTAGCGAACAATGCAATTGCTAATGTAAATAATTTCCTCATAATTGTTAGGTTTAATTGTTTGTAAAAAGATTGGTTTATATGATGAATAACTTTTGTTGTTTGTTGATTTGTTAGGTATTATTTGAACCGAATCAGTCCGTTTTACACTAATTCGATGCAAAGATAAGGTTTTTTGCTAAACTTTCACATTTTTTTAACAAAAAAAGTGCGTTATTAGTCAAATTAATATTCTTTTATATAAAAAAGGTGTATTTTTCCTTGAAAAAGACCTTCTATAAAGAAAGTGTCTGAAGCATAAAGCTCCAGACACTCTCTGATTTTTAGCCTTAAGGCTATATTATTTTACAAAGACCTTCTTTCCACCTACGATGTTGAGACCCTTCTGCAGAGTGTTGATTCTCTGACCAGCGAGGTTGTAGATCGTAGTAGCTTTAGTCTTGTTAATCTGAATATCGTTGATAGCATCTTCGATAGGCTGTTCGTCAAGGTCGCCACCGAGGTAGAACAACTGGAAGTCGTCGAAGATTACCCAGTCACCTGTTACAGCAGTGTTCTTACGGAAGCCAAGACGGAGGTCTGAGCCTGCAGGTACTTCAATCTGGATGGTGTTGCAATAAGCCTCAGGACTCTGTTCGAAGCGATAGTATGCACCAAGCATTGAAGAAGGATAGTAGAATGTGCCTTCGCTTGTCTTGATACGCTCGTCGAATGGATAAGTGTTTTCAACCTGCCATGCAAATTGAGCCGTACCATTATCGTCATTGAATACGTAGCGGTTGTCTGGACCATCGGCAACTACTGAGTAAACCTTACCGTCTTCGTCTGTCCATGTTGTGATAAGTTCGTCTGTCTCTTCATCGTAGAGGTCGTCCTCAGGAACTGCAACCGTCCAGATGGTATCGGTAGCAAATACTCCGGTTTCATTGCCGTTTTCATCAACGATCATGTCGCCCTCAACCAAGTCGTTGTTGTTATTGCGATAATACCTGGTGAACGAAGGCTCTGTGAACTTGCCGTCGCAGATAGATTTCACGTATGCAGCAGATTCGATGGTATCGTTACCGTTGATTGTACGTGCATAGAGTTCTGCATAGTGACGCTCCCATGCGTTTACATCACCGTTAGCATCAGTCCAATAGCTTGTCCAGCTCTGGCTTGAGTTGTCGCGTACGTTACGTGCATCACGATAGAGGGCACGAACACGGATTTCGTACTTACCAGCAGGCAGACCCTTGATTACCTGATACATGTCGATTGGGTTGGTGTTCCAGATTTCAGAGTTGCCGCGAGCATACTCGTTAGAAGTACCTGTGTTGCCGCTC
>CADAGO010000046.1 GCA_902787555.1 uncultured Bacteroidales bacterium | reverse complement strand
CGAGATTCTTCCGAGTCTTCTGGGGCTTCAGGTTCCTCAATAACTTCAGTCTTTTCTGGAACAACTGACATTTTAGAAGCGACAGACTCTTCAGGAACAACGGGCTCTTCAGGAACAACGGGCTCTTCAGGAACAGTTGATTCTTCTACGACTTCATCTTTAACTTGTTCTGCTACCTGTTCTTGGACTTGTTCTTCAGATTGTTCTTCAGATTGCTCTTCGGATTGCTCTTATCAGGCGTAAAGGTCAGTTTCTGATGCGAGTTAATGGTCAAACGTTCACCTGTGTTGACATTGACACTCTCACGGGCATCCACATCAATCACCTTGAAGGTTCCCAAACCTTTAATCTTCACCATTTTATCGTTGTTGATACCCTCCTGAATTGTCTCAACGATACCGGACATAAACAGCTGCGCTTTGCGTTTGGACATACCTGTCAGTTCTGCCAGACGAGCAGCCAAGTCACTCATGAATATTCTTTCCATTACTCGCCTCCTCCTTTCTTTATCTGGTCTTTCCAGGAAACATTGGGCTTAAATGTCAAAGCCAACTTGGGGGGTACCAGCATACGCTGCCCTGTAGTGGGATTTACCATGATACGCTCTAACTTCTTCTTGACTTCAAAAGTACCGAAGTTGGCCATCTGCACGGCGCTGCCCTCCTGAAAACAATCGCCCATGATAGATACCACCGCTTCGACTGTCTTCTGTGTCTCAGATATTTTCATACCTGTACGGCCTGCCAATATCGTCACAAATTCCTTATTATTCATTCGTCTTCCTTTTTATTTCTCAACAACTCCATAGAGATCAAACTCCTCAGAGTCAGTAATTCTCACTTGATAAATCTCGCCAATGGTCAAATTACCATCCTTTACGGGTATCAGAACCTCGGGATCGACCTCGGGAGAACAGAACTCTGTACGGCCAATATAATAGTCACCTTCAGTTCTATCGATAATCACCGGTAATTTCTGGCCAACCTTCTCAGCCTCAATCTCTGCACTGATGTTCTGTTGCACACGCATCAATCGGCTCAGACGCTGGTCTTTCACCTCCTCAGGAACATCGTCTTCGTAGTGCTCTGCAGAATAGGTACCGTCCTCTTCGGAATATGAAAAGGCACCCATACGTTCAAATCGAGCCCATTTGACAAAGTCCACCAGTTCTTGGAAATCCTCATCTGTCTCGCCAGGGAAGCCTACCATCAAGGTTGTTCTCAAATGAATACCGGGAACCTCGTTACGCATACGCTCAATGAGTTCCATCGTTTCCTTCTTTGTGGTATGGCGGCGCATTCTCGTAAGCATATGGTCGCTGATGTGCTGCAAGGCAATATCCATATAGCGACAAACATTCTTCTTCTCACGCATCACACGCAGCAAGTCCCATGGGAAATGTGTGGGATAGGCATAATGCAGTCTAATCCATTCCACACCCTCGATATCTGCCATACGCTCAATGAGTTCGGCTATACGCTGCTCGCCATAGAGGTCAACGCCATAATAAGTCAGTTCTTGGGCGATAACCTGGAACTCTTTTGTACCCTGACTAACCAACCAGCGTACCTCGTCCAGGATTTCCTCCATCGGTCTGCTTTGATGTCTGCCCGTAATCAATGGGATGGCACAGTAAGCACAATGTCTATCGCATCCTTCACTAATCTTGATATAGGCATAGTGAGGAGGTGTGGTGAGTTTTCGGGGGGCGTGGTTGCATGTTTCCGTCTCGAAATCAGTAGCTGAACTATCCTCGCACCTTGTACCTCGTACCTCGCACCTCGACAAGTCCTCTAGCAACTGACGATAATTAAACTTGCCGTACCATCCGTCAACCTCAGGGATTTCGGCTTCGAGGTCGGCAAGATAACGCTCAGAGAGGCATCCCATGACGAAGATCTTCTTCACCAGACCCTCGTTTTTACGAGCCACCTGTTCTAAAATTGTATTAATGCTTTCCTCCTTGGCATCAGCGATAAAACCACAGGTATTCACAACAACATACTCACCTTGCGGATCGTCGCTATCGTGGGTAACGTGGTAGCCCTTGGCTTCGAACATGCCCATCAAGTTTTCGCTGTCCACCAGGTTCTTGGAGCATCCGAGTGAAATAAAGTCAATCGTCTTCATCATTTACTGCAAGAAGAAAAGGCATGCAGCAAAAGCACGGCATGCAACCCCTATAATCAAACCTTCAATAAATGTTTTCTTCATAATCTTAGTGCTTAAACAGCGAATCTACAAAGTCGCGCTTGTTAAACAACTGCAGATCCTCCATACCTTCACCCAGTCCGATATACTTCACGGGCACCTTCAATTGGTCGGAGATACCGATAACGACACCACCCTTAGCAGTACCATCGAGTTTGGTGATGGCCAGTGAGGTAATCTGTGTGACTGCAGCAAACTGCTTTGCTTGTTCAAAGGCATTCTGTCCTGTAGAGCCGTCCAGTACAAGCATCACCTCATCGGGAGCCTCTGGCAGCACCTTCTTCATAACATCCTTGATCTTCTTCAACTCATTCATCAGTCCCACCTTGTTGTGCAAACGGCCAGCAGTATCAATCAGTACAACATCGGCATCATTGGCCTTGGCGCTCTGCAGCGTATCGAAAGCCACAGATGCGGGATCAGAACCCATCTGTTGCTTGATGACGGGTACGCCAACTCGTTCGCCCCAGATACACAACTGCTCTACAGCTGCAGCACGGAACGTATCGGCAGCACCAAGATAAACCTTCTTGCCAGCCTGTTTAAACTGCCAAGCCAACTTTCCTATGGTTGTGGTCTTGCCTACTCCATTCACACCAACCACCAAGATGACGTATGGCTTGTGATCCTTTGGCAAGTCCCAATTGTCGTTATCATCTGAATTGTTCTCTGCCAACAAGGCAGCAATCTCATCGCGAAGAATACCATTCAACTCACTCGTTGATACGTATTTATCGCGAGCAACGCGCTCTTCAATGCGCTCAATAATCTTCAATGTGGTGTCTACGCCCACATCACTTGTGATAAGTACTTCCTCAAGGTTGTCCAGTACGTCGTCATCTACTTTCGACTTACCGGCAACAGCACGAGCAAGCTTGTCAAACACAGACGTTTTGGTCTTCTCCAGACCTTTGTCTAGTGTCTCTTCTTTTTTCTTCTTGCTAAAAAAATCAAATAATCCCATATTCGAATACGTATTTCAACGTGCAAAAGTACAAAAAATCCTCGATTCGTGCAATAGTTATAACATTTCTTTACCGCCTTTTCACATAAGTTTACAGGATACACTTAAAAAGTGCACCCTTAACGGCATTTGTACTACTAATTACAACAATTTTAACGATTAAACAATGCGAAACTTGGCAAATTTCAATAGTAATTGCTTGGTTCCTGCATTGCGGAACTCCACAGTGGCCTTTTCGTTGTCGCCTGTCCCCTCAATCTTAATCACTTTTCCGATGCCAAAACGCTGGTGCTCAATGGTGGCGCCTTCGGTCAGAGATACGGGCTGACTGACTGCAGACGCAGCGGGAGCTACCCTTGAAACAGGTTTGAATCGTCCATTACTAGCCATGTTTAACTGACGTTCAAACGAGGCGCTGAAAGGATTGACGGCTGGCTCAGGCTTACGCACAGGTATTTGGCGTGGTTTAGGATCTGCCCTAAACTGCGTGGCCACAGGTCTTGGGTTCTGCATCCATTCCGGTCCCTCAGACGGTCTCTGCCAAGGCTTCCTACCATCATCATGACTGCGAAAACCTCCCTCCAGATTGCCTTCTACACGTAACAACGTGGGATCAAAATCACGGATAAAACGTGAGGGAGTGTCATACTCCATTCGTCCATAGCGAAAGCGATTCTGGGCACACGTCAGGATACAATGTTTCTCGGCACGCGTGATGGCCACATAGAGCAACCTGCGCTCTTCTTCCAACTCTCGCATGGAATTGATGCACATAGGTGATGGAAAGATATTTTCTTCCAATCCAACAACAAATACTGTCGGGAACTCTAGTCCCTTTGCCGAATGAATGGTCATCAGCGACACCTTGGACTGGTTCTCGTCGCTGTCACTATCCAAATCAGTCAGCAATGCTACCTCCTGCAGGAAGTCGCTTAAAGCCACCTGATCTTCCAAACCTTCCTCTCGTCTACTCTCTACAAAATCCTGCATTCCACCGAGGAATTCCTCTAAGTTTTCCTGTCGTGAGAGGTCTTCCGGATTGCGACTGGAATAGATATCCTTCGATATACCACTTTCCATAATGATGGCGTGGCCTAATTGATAAGCATCTTCCGATTCCTTACGATCGGCCCATCCCTCAACAAGTTGACGAAACGTCTCTACCTTCTTGGCTGTAGCTGCGCTGATTTCAAGATGAAAGAGTGATGGCTGTTGTATGACTGTCCATAACGATACGCCATATGTGGTGGCCGTAGCAACAATCTTATTCAGGGTCGTATCACCAATACCACGAGTGGGATAATTAATGATACGCTTCAAGGCTTCCTCGTCGTTAGGATTCGACACCAAACGGAAATACGCAATCACATCCTTAATCTCCTTGCGTTGATAGAAACTCAGACCACCATAGATACGATACGGAATACCATCTTTGCGCATCTGTTCCTCAAAAGAACGGCTTTGGGCATTAGTGCGGTAAAGTATGGCAAAATCACTGTATTCTGCATGGTCCTGACGACGTATGCGCTGGATATCCTTACATACAATAATCGCTTCTTCCTTGTCGCTGTAGGCAGGTTTAAGGGTCAGTTTCTCACCATGCTCATTCTTGCTGTACACATCCTTAGGAATCTGCCGCTCATTCTTGCGAATCAGACTGTTGGCAGCCTGCACAATCAACTGCGTAGAACGATAGTTTTGTTCTAGTTTAAATAGTTTAGCGTTGTTGTATGAATCTCT
>CADAGO010000045.1 GCA_902787555.1 uncultured Bacteroidales bacterium | reverse complement strand
TAAGGTTAGTTAAGCGGAGTTAATTGTAGGACAATGTTTTACGCGATTTTATTTAAGGTTCGTTTCGGTCTGTTTTGACCCAATTTAGTTGGTGAAGAAGCTTTCAACAATAATTTTAATTTACCTACCATTGAGATACCAAATAGTGTGAAGATTATTGGTGATTATGCTTTTTTTGGCTGTCAGGCCTTGACCTCCATGGTCATTCCAAATAGTGTTGACAGCATTGGCAACAGTATTTTCTATTATTGCAATAATATGACGTCTGTCAAGTTTGGAACTGGTCTTACAAAGATTGGCAGAACAATATTTTTGAACTGCCCAAGAATGAAGACAATAGAAGTTGATAAAGATAATGCTGTCTTCGATTCCCGCAATAATTGCAATGCCATAATAGAAACAGCAACGGACAAACTGATTACTGGCTGTCAGAGTACTGTCATCCCAAACGATGTAAAAATCATTGGCCAATATGCTTTTTATGAATGTGAAGGATTCACTGGTGTTGAATTTCCAGACGGATTGGAGGCAATCGAAAAAGGAGCATTCTATAATTGTCAAGGATTAACTGCCATTATGATTCCTGCAAGTGTGACCAGCATCGAAGCTGAGGCTTTCTCATTTTGTCATTGCTTAGCATCTGTGAAGGTTAACCCATCAAATACAGTGTATGATTCACGTGAAAATTGCAATGCCATCATTGAAGCCGCTACAAGCGAATTAATCCTTGGATGTAAGAATACAGTCATTCCTTCCGGTATACAAAGTATTGGTGAATGTGCATTCGAAGGATGCCGTGATATGATAGAGATAGAAATACCAAATAGTGTGACTCGGATTGGGCGATTGGCATTTAATTGTTGTCACTCCTTGTCATCGGTAACGATTCCCGATGGTGTGGCGACCATTGAACAGGCATCTTTTCGAGGGTGTTCTAAATTGAAGGAAATTCATATCCCTAACAGTGTTACACGTATTGAGGGTTGTGCTTTTAATGATTGTAGTAGTATAAAGTCAATTGAGATTCCGAATAGTGTGAAGAGTATTGACAGGCAGGCATTCAGTAGCTGTAAAGGATTATTATCTGTGACGCTTCCTGAAGGCTTGGCATGTATAAGCGATGGTACATTTTCCTTTTGCTCTAACTTAGCTTCCATTGAGATTCCTAGCAGCGTAACAACCATTGGGGAAACGGCTTTTGAATATTGTCAGTCTTTGGTTTCTGTAACCATACCGGCAAATGTTAAGAATATAGGAGATAAATCTTTTTATTATTGTTTAGCATTAACTTCGCTTTACCTTCTTCCTCAAGTTCCTCCAACAAGCAGCAATTGGGTTGCAGATTCACAAGTCTATGAGTCGTGTACGCTCTATGTTCCAAAGGGTTCGGAGGAGGCTTATGCTGCCGCAGAAGGATGGAAAGACTTCAAGAACATCGTTGCTATACCAGATGAGATTATTGATAATGCGATTGCCATCAACGAGGAGAACTTCCCGGATATAAATTTCCGCAATTGGTTACTCAGTCAAAAATATGGTAAGGACGGTGTGTTGACTGATGAAGAGATAAGTGATATTACGGAGATAAATGTAGAGAAGAAAGACATTGCAAATCTGCAAGGAATTGAGAAATTTACATCGCTGACAAGTTTGTACTGTTCAATAAATGAACTGACAACGCTCGACCTTTCCGGTTGTCCTCAACTGAATGCTCTCGATTGTTCCTTCAACAAGCAGCTGGCATCAATCAACCTTTCGGGTTGCAAAGCGCTTCAGCATCTTTATTGTCACGGATGCAAACTCACAGCAATCGACCTTACTGATTGTACGGAACTCATCTATTTAGATTGTGGCACGAACTTGCTTACGACTATCGATCCGTCACCTTGCCAAAAAGTGATGTCTTTCGTATGTAGCGGAAACCAGCTCACCACCATTGACATATCTGCATGTAAGGCACTACGGTCGTTCGATTGCCAGGAGAATCAACTGACTACACTCGACTGCTCTGGTCTTACTGAACTTCAGGCGATTCTCTGCGCCATGAACGCTCTCACCTCAATCAATATATCGGGATGTTCTAAGCTCCTACATTTATTATGCGAGTTTAATAACCTTGGCCTCGATGCCTTCCAGCATATCATGACCAATATCCCTGAACATAATGAGAGCGATGGGGCATTTATGTTTGTCTATAGTGAGAGTACGATAGAAGGTAGTTATGACCATACCCCTGACCATAATCTATGCTCGAGTGAACAAGTCGCTATAGCAAAAGCCAAGGGATGGGTAGTATATTACGAAAACAATACGGGGGATTCCCTTCCATACGAAGGTGTTGAGGTTACCCCGGAAATTGCTTATCGTCCATTCATTGAAGATGGGAAGGTGTGGAAGGTGGGAGGCAAAGACTCTGGTAATCCAGTGAAGTTTGTTACTTACTATTATTTCGATGGCGATACCATCATCGGCGGAAAGACCTGCAAGCAGATGATGTGCCAGCGGTATCTCAGCCCAGATTGTCCACATTCTTCTTTTTATGATTATTGGGCACAACTGCCTTCCCTAAGCAAAGTGGGAGCTTGGTACGAAAAAGATAAGAAAGTGTACTTTTGCAGAGAGGGAACACAGGGTATGTATATGTTGTATGACTTCTCTCTCGAAGCCAACGACACCTTAATTCTCCTTGCTTATCAACCTGATTATACTGTAGGACCGAAGCAGACTGGAGGATTAAAAGGCTTTAAGGGCGTTTATAGAGATATTATGCTTTGTGGTCAAGATATTTACATTACTACTTGGCTGGAAGGTGTCGGAGGTATTGACGGTCCACTCAGAAATGTTTATCCTGAAACAGGAAGTGATCCGCAGTTCCTGATGTCATGTACGGTTGGCGATGAAGTCATCTACCTTGATGATCAATATGAGGATGGGGCCACTCCAAGTATGGAGACCAAGAAGCGTCGATTCGACTTCACCCATACAGTCAAGATACAGCCGAAGACACCTCGTAGAGGAGAAGAAACAGCTCTGTATGGTGAATACAACGACCAGTCGCTTGACATCCGACTCGATCCTCTCGACGAAGCATATCTTGTACGCATCACAGACAAATCAGGCAAGGTGGTTTATGAGAAGACCATCAATGCAGGCAGTATCGTAGGCCTCAATATAGATATCTCTACCTATCCAGAGGGTCAATATACCATCACCATCGAGAACAGCAAGGAAACGTTCACAGGTGAATTCGACACAAATGCTACAGCTATTGCAGAAATCGTAAATGGTAAATCGTCAAATGGTAAAACAATCTTCAATTTCCAAGGTCAGCGTATCAAGACTCTGCAGAAAGGATTGAATATTGTGGGCGGGAAGAAAATATTTGTGAAGTGACAAACCATAGGTCAATAATAAGTGCCGTTGTCCGTGAGGGTAGCGGCATTTATTTCATAGGGCTGGATTCCCTTCCACACCTCGAAAAATAAAAACGCTTCGCAGGGAGTTATGCACTTTGTGCAGGACGATCGTTCGCGAGCTATAACTTCTTTAACTTCTTTCAACTCTACACTCTACACACTCAACTCTAAACTTTTAAATATAGGTGTTCAAAACTTGAATCGATTCGTTCGTTCGATCGAATCGATTCAATTGATGAGTTGAATCGATTCAAATTTCTGACAGTATCAATTGCACGTTTTTTCGCATCTGTCTACTGTTTTAGTATGACTTCAATGGATGTGTCTATTATTTCAGCTAATGAACGGAAAAATAGTGTCTTGAAAACCAGAGAAAATGTACACCCCCAAAAAAACGTGAGTTAACTCAAATCATCAATCGAGTTAACTCAAACGACAAATCGAGTTAACTCACGCTATTTTCGAGGTCAATTTGATGACTTTTCTGATTGCGCCAAATTTGACGAAAAAATAGGATTCAAAAGCACGTTTATAGCCCTCACTTTCCAACCCAAAGTTTGCTGGCAGAATTCATGTTGCAGAATCCCAAATCGGTCATTAGCGTTATGAGATAATAGTTTTTAATTTTTGAATAGATGTTTTGCTGATTTGAGAGCGCAATGGGGTTCCATTGTAACCGAAAAGCGGTGAAACAGATGACAAAAAGAAAACATATTTGCGCGTAACAGCCTAATGACCAATTTGGGATAATACCAGTTTCACAAGACTTGATGTCTGTTGGTATGATAGTTATTGTTCCGGGGTGGATGGCGAGATTGTATTGATGAAGTCGGGTTGATAGCCCAATTGTGTGAGGATATGGGTGATGGCTTCCTGGGCATAGAGGATTGCCTTATGTCGGTTTTCGGGTGTGTCGAACTGGGTGCGGATCTGTTGCTCTACCTTATGACGTAACTCGTTGGTGGAGGGGAGGGCTTCGCTCCAGTAGGACTCGTTGTCGGAAATGAACTGTGATGCCTGGGTGGATGCTGTATATGCTAACTCTGGTATTCTCACTTGCATGATATGGTTTTCTTTGGGGGTGTATTCCACCTGACTGAGGTCAAGCCTGTAACTCACTTTCTGCTGAAGGATTTGTACGCATGAATGTTCTTCAGGGAATACGCCGAAATGGTATTCCGTCTGTTGCATGGTGGTGTAGTCCTCGATGAGTGCAGTTGCAACGTAGAGTTCGTTCTGTGGCATCATACGCTGTATTTCGTTAGGTGTCGGCTCAATGGAGATGGTGCCGTCTGATGATTGCATACACTTGCTAAGGAGTGCAATCACCAAAATAATGACGGCAAGGATGCTCAGGAGTATCATGAGCGATGTCCCTTTCAAAAGTCGTGAGAGAATGTCTGTCTTCATAATCTTCAATAACCAATAACCATTATCTAACCTCGCATCCTGCGAATCCCATGCTGATGGCGAGTGAATTCAGGAGTGTTTGTGCGTTATGCCGGATTTCTGTTCCTGCCAATTCTTGAAAATCGTCCTTCATCACGGCTTCGTATGCTTGCTGGCGTATCTTTTCGATGGTTTCGTGTCCCACTTGATCGCGCAATCCAGTTGAAATGCACACCACTTTGTCGTAATCGACAGCGGTGTTGTAGCCTGAATCGATGATTTTGGGTTGGGGCAGGGTGACTTCAATGATACGCAGGCTGTCGTTTAACTTTACGTTGTCTAGCGTCATGTCGCGCAGGTCGTAACCGTATTTTATCTTCACCTCTACGGGCACGATGCATTTGCGCTCCCCGTATTTCCAAGTCGATGGGTCGCTGAGCAATATCTGCTCATGCTGACTGCTGTCGTAATAGGCAATCTTACGGATGGTCAGTTCTGTGGTGACGAGGTCTGCCTCCTGTTGAATTGTTGAGAGAATTGTTGCAACGGAGGGTGGATCGGGCACCTTCTTATTCGTCAGCACGATTGCACCAAGTATGGCAACAAGAGCAAGCACAGCCAGCAGACCCACCTTTATATATTTGTTTCTGTCGTTCATATTTTATTCTGTTTTTTTCTTTCCTTTAATTCTTTTTTATATTTTTTGTATGCTTCTCGATCTTTCCAGAACCATTTCTTGCTCTTTACCCAGCAAGTAGAATCCACACGATCAGGAAGAGGATGAAAATGCAATTCTGTTGTTGTTGTATCGTAATCCCACACTTCTATTGTCTCATTTTTTGCATTCTTACGGATGATTGGTTTGTACAAGAGTGTTGTGTCATTGATGATTTCGAGAATATAATTATGTGCGACATAATATACTTCTATTGCTCCTATAGTCTGA
>CADAGO010000044.1 GCA_902787555.1 uncultured Bacteroidales bacterium | reverse complement strand
CCATCATGATGAGAGGCGAAGGTACGTTCACCATGCAGGATTGGGATGACATCATCCACGAACTACAGAAGTTCTGGTGGCCTGACGACATCAAGGAAGAGTAAGTCTTCATTTGCCCACGCAGAAGTGGGAGAAGATGTTTTGTAGGGTGTCTTCGCTAGTGACGTCACCGATGATTTCGGATAGGGCATCTGTACAGGCATGAAGGTCGAGTGCAATGAGGTCGCTAGAAAGTGGGGTATGGGTCATTGAATATTTATCACCGCTCTTTTGGGCTCCCATATCTTCGATGACGCGAAGGATGTGGGAATGGGCTTGCTGGAGGGCTTCGACATGTCGTACGTTGGTGACGATGATGTCGGAATCTTCTACCTTATTAATATTTGTGGCATCAACAAGCATTTGTTCGAGGCAATCGATATTGGTGCCTTGTTTGGCACTGATGACAACAGAGTCATGGTTGTTTTGATTAGTAGGGTAGGTGATGATGTCGGCTTTGTTGTATACCTTAATGATATGTTTGCCGGTGAGAGGTGTGAGGTCGATGTCAATGTCGGGGTGGTCGGTCATCACGAGGACGATT
The DNA here is from genome assembly GCA_902787555.1 of uncultured Bacteroidales bacterium. Classification (GTDB taxonomy): domain Bacteria; phylum Bacteroidota; class Bacteroidia; order Bacteroidales; family Bacteroidaceae; genus Colivivens. The sequence continues at coordinate 7,552 of CADAGO010000044.1, read as the reverse complement.
TCTGCTTCTTGGGCTTTCTGCCAACTGCGCTCAATACCAATACGTTCTATCTGGTCATTGCTTTCGCGAATACCTGCTGTGTCGATGAACCGGAAGGTGATGCCTTGAATATTGATGGTGTCCTCAATGCTGTCACGTGTGGTTCCATGGATATCGCTTACAATCGCACGATCATCATGGAGTAGGGCATTGAGGAGAGTTGACTTACCTGTGTTGGTTGGACCGATAATGGCTACAGGTACACCGTTCTTAATAGCGTTTCCGATGCGGAATGATTGGATGAGGCGCTCAATGACTGTACAGATATCTGTGGCCAGTGTGAGTAGTTGCTGGCGATCGGCAAATTCTACGTTTTCTTCGGAGAAGTCTATCTCGAGTTCGAGCAGTGAAGTCATTTGGAGCAATTGGTCGCGTAGCCGTTTCAGTTCTTTGCTGAATCCGCCTCGCATCTGGCTCATGGCTAGCCTATGCATGGCGGCATTAGAGGATGCTATAAGGTCGGCCACTGCTTCGGCCTGACTGAGGTCCATCTTACCGTTCATGAATGCTCGCTCTGTGAATTCCCCTGGGCGGGCTAGTCGGCATCCTTCTTCCATCAGTAGCTCGATGATGCGCTGGACGATGTATGCCGAACCGTGGCACATGATTTCTGTCGATTCTTCGCCGGTGTAGCTACGTGGGGCACAGTACACGATGACAAGTGCATCGTCGATGATGTTGCTTTCTCGATCGACAATTTCTCCGAGGTGAACGGTATAGCCTGCCATGAGGGTCAGGTCTTTCTGCCGTGCAGAACGAAAGATACGGTTGGTGATGCTAATAGCATCGTTGCCCGATACGCGGATAATACAGATGGCTCCGCCTGCTTTGGTTGCATTGGCACAGATGGTTTGCATAGCTGATGTTGATTTCTGCGTGCAAAGGTAAGAAAAAAAGTTTAAAGTGTAGTGTTTAGTGTTTAGAGAATAGTAAAAAATACAAAAATGTTTAATGTTCAATGTTCAATGTTCAATATTTTTCTTAACTTTGCAGGCGAATAATTAACTACTTGCAAAAAAATGACAAAGCTATTTATGACTACGGCCTTTGCATTGTTGTCGCTCTGCATCAATGCTCAGGATAAAACAGAGTTAGGTCCAACGATGGGCTGGAGCTCTTGGAATACATTTGGCATTAACATTAGCGAATCACTTATAAAGCAGCAGGCCGATGCGATGGTGAGCAAAGGTTACAAGGCTGCAGGATATACGTTCATTAACATCGACGACGGATATTTTGGAGGTCGTGATGCCGATGGACATCTGCTTATTCATCCACAGCGTTTCCCTAATGGTATGAAAGGGGTCGTTGATTATATCCACAAGAAGGGTTTGAAGGCAGGCATCTACTCCGATGCAGGTAAGAACACTTGTGCCTCTATGTTCGGAGGCGATAAGATTGGTGAGGGAGTCGGTCTTCTTAATCATGAGGACGATGATGCCAACTTCTGGTTCAACACCCTTGGCTTCGACTTCATCAAGGTCGATTTCTGTGGTGGTTCGCCTGGTCATAATAAAGAAGGATTGAAACTGAATGAAGAGCAGCGTTATCGCAAAATATGGAATGCCATTCAGAATACGGGTCGTACTGATGTACGCATGAACATCTGTCGTTGGGCGTTCCCTGGTACATGGGCCAGTGAGGTATCTACCAGTTGGCGTACCACAGGTGACATCAACTGTAGTTGGAACTCTGTGAAGTCTATTCTCAAGGAGAACTTCTACCTATCTGCCTTCTGCGGACCGCTCAGTTTCAATGATATGGACATGCTCGAAGTAGGTCGTGGATTGTCGACGGAGGAGGATAAGACACACTTTGGTATGTGGTGTATTATGGATTCGCCGCTTCTCATTGGTTGTGATATGCGTACCACTTCAGAGACTGCACAAAAACTGATGTGCAACAAAGAACTCATAGCGCTCAATCAGGACACCCTCTTCCAACAAGCTTATGTTGTGAAGCGTGATGGCGAACTTTACACGCTTGTGAAAGATATTGAGGTGCTGAATGGAAAAGTGCGTGCGGTGGCCCTGCTGAATCTATCAGATGCCAGCAAGGTAATGACTCTCAACTTTGCCGATGTTGATTTAGGTGGTAAGGTTCAGATGCGTGACTTGTTCTATCGTCGCAACCTTGCCGAGCAAGATACAACGGCTTTTGAGGTGCGTGTACCTGCTCATGGATGTAAGATTTACCGTCTTGAAGCAGAGGAACGCTACGAGCGTACCATCTATGAGGCTGAAACTGCATATCTTTCTGCCTATCAGGAAATCGAGAACAACCAGACAGCTCAGTCAGCAACGTTTAGTGAGGATGCCAACTGTTCTGGAGGTGTGAAAGTTGGTTGGCTTGGCCAGCGAAGCTCAAACGACCTGCAATGGCGTAATGTTTATTCGAAAGACGGAGGCAGCTACAAGATGATGCTTGACTATATCTGTGGTGAGAGTCGAAGAATCAACATCGAAGTGAATGGCAAGCGCGTCAAGACCGTTAGTCTCAATTCGGGTGGGTGGAGCACGATTAAGACCTCTACATTCGATATTGAACTGCAACCAGGCCAGAATGTCATCCGTCTGTATACAAACGATAAGATTTGGATGCCCGATATTGACTGCATGCGACTTGAATACCAAGTACCTGCTGCCATCGAGGGTGTGAAGTCGACCAAGCGTCAGCGTAAAGTTTATAACCTTCAAGGCATAGAAGTCCCAAACACGGAGTCTTTGCCTCGCGGCATATATATCATCAATGGACAAAAACGTAAAATCATTTAAGTATTGGTTTGCCATGAAACAAAAATACCTATTTCTGCTTATAGCGCTATCGGGCTTCACAATGCTCGCACGTGCTCAGTCGTTCATCGTCAATGAAGTGATGGTGGGTAATGTTGATATGAATATCGACCCCTCATACAACTACGGAGGATGGATTGAACTCTATAATCCTACTGACAAGTCGATAAGCCTGTCGAAGGTTTACATCAGCGATGACCCTGACAATCTTACAAAATACCAGATGCCACTCTTGGCGGGTTCTGTTGGAGCAGGGCGATTCCGTACCATTTGGTTTGACCATTATTCTACTGGTAATGAATATAGTGACAATTCTACCAAGCAGGTCAGCTTCAAATTGAATCCTGAAGGTGGAACACTCTATTTCTCTAATTCTGATGGTGAGCTGTTTCTTGAGCAGTCCTATCCTCCCGGCATACCACGTGTCAGCTATGCCCGTACGACCGATGGCGGTCCTGAGTGGCGTTATAGCTCCACACCTACACTTGCAGCATCGAACGTAAAGTGTACATTTGCCGACGAGCGTCTTGAAGCTCCACGAGTATCCCATGATGCAACCGTCTATCGCAATCCGTTTACCGTTACAGTCGATATTCCCGAAGGTGCCACTTTGCGTTACACCACTGATGGAACAACGCCAACACTCAAGAACGGAGCGACTAGCGTTACCGGCTCATTCAGAGTGTCAGGTACCAATCGTATCTATCGTTTTTGTCTCTTCCAAGACGGATATCTGCCCAGTCCCGTTGTTACGCGTACCTATATCTATCAAGACCGCGAATGGTATCTCCCCATCGTTTCAATTGTTACTGATGAAGACAACCTCTATGACGACACGATTGGCGCATACACAGATGGAACTAATGGTATTGATGGTAACAACCGTCGAAACAGCAATAAGAACCGTGACTGGGAGCGTCCTGTCAATTTCGAGTATATCCTGCCCGATGAAACAGGTGAGTATCGTGTTATGGCTGTGAATCAGGAAGTGGACTTCGAGGTTAATGGCGGATGGTCACGACATTTTGCACCAGCCAGTTCGTTCAAACTGAAAACAGATAAGCGTTACGATGGTGTCAACTATTTTGATTTTCCTATCTTCACAGCTAAGCCATACACTAAGAACAAAGCTATTGTAGTACGTAATGGAGGTAACGATAACAACAGTCGTATCATGGATGCTGCTATTCACGAAGTACTGCGTTCAAGTGGATTTTATATTGACTGTCAAGCATGGCAACCCTCACACGTCTTTATAAATGGCGTTTATAAGTTCATGTTCAACGTGCGCGAAACCAACAACAAATTCTTCGCAAATGGTAACTATGGCATCGATAATGATGAGGTTGACCAGTTCGAAATCAATAGTGTTCAAGGTTATGCGCAGAAGGCAGGCGACAATGAGGTGTTCATGCAGTGGCTGAATCTTGCTACCCAGCTGGCGAAAGAGCCGGATAACGATGATATCTATCGTCAGATATGCGATATTGTCGATATTGACGAGTATTGCAACTATATGGCAGCAGAGTGCTATGTGGGCTGCAACGACTGGCTTACCAATAGCAATAATGTGAAGGGATTCCGCGATCGTAACAATGGCAAGTTCCATCTCGTATTCATGGACCTTGACCAGGGATTCACCATGAACGATATGATTAACGCACTGCAGCGTAGCCGCAATGACTCACGCTATAGCACAGGCAGGAATTTCCTCATCGACATCTTCCTCAACATGTTGCGCAACGAAACTTTCCAACGTCGTTTTATTGATGCATACTGCATTGTTGCTGGAAGTATATTTACCCCTGAGCGTGTCACCTCGATAATTACCCGCATGGCAGAGACTACCGAAACAGCACTTTCTTTCGATGGTCAATCCCCATGGAACTCAGCCAACTCGCTCATGCGTACCATTAACTCCGAGAACAACCGCAACACACGTATGAATGCCCTTCGTAACTATTTCGGTTTGCGCGGAGGGTACAACGTTTCTGTCAGCGCTAATATCCCAGAGGCAGAAATCTCGCTTGGTGGGCAGAAGATACCGACAGCTCGTCTCGAAGGTCCAGTCTTTGGTAACCCTGTCTTTACTACCTCTGCACCATCTTGCTACAAGTTTGTGGGGTGGAAAATGGATGGAGGAGTGGTTAATCGCACTGTTGTCGTTCCTTTCAATGCACAATGGACCTACTACGATCAGGGTTCAATGGATGGAAAGAACTGGATGGCACAGCAGTTTGGCACAACAGCATGGCGCAAAGGTACAGCACCATTAGGTTATGGTTCCATTCGTGGAGCCAGTGGGGGAGTGGATTTCCAGACTACGATTGACTATGGAACCGATGCCCAGAAAAAACGTACTGCCTACTATTTCCGTCATCAGTTCAACCTTGCCAAAGTGCCAACAGCCGATCAGGATGTACAGCTTACCTTCTATGTTGACGATGGCTGTATCATCTATCTCAATGGAAAAGAACTCCACCGCTACAATATGCCAGATGGCGATGTCTCATATGCTGACTATTCCATCACCTACGTAGGCAATGAAGCCTATCGTGAGACCATCACCATCGATCCATCTCTGCTGCGTGCTGGTACTAACACGCTCGCAGTCGAGGTTCATAACAACAACGACACTTCGTCCGACCTCTATTGGGCAGTTGAATTGACCTATACAGAAGAAACCGATGCTATGCTTAGCGATCAGCTTGATCTTTCATCGCTCGACCCTTCAGGCACATACCACATCACGGCATGCTATGAACCTTTGTCCGATGATGCTATCATTGCTCAAAAGGCCACTCAGCCCTATGCTCCGATTCGTATCAACGAAATCAGTGCAGGCAACACCATCTATGCTAACGAGTATTTCAAGAAGAACGACTGGATAGAACTCTACAATGCAACTTCCGTACCGTTCAATGTAGCAGGACTTTATATCAGCGATAACCCCTCAAAGCCACAGAAGTACCAGATACCTGCTGATGTGGAAGGTGTCAATACTATCATTCCTGCACATGGTTATCTCATTATATGGGCCGACAAACTCGATCCGCTTGCACCTCTGGTTGATGTACAATGGGAGCGTCAGAATATCACCGAACTCCATGCGCCTTTCAAGCTCGGCAACGATGAACATCAGGAAGTCATTCTCACATCGTCGCCAGAGTTTGTGGCAAATAATGCTGCCTACTTTAAGGAGCATCCAGCTCTTCAAGAGTTTACCGACCGCATCTTCTACAATGCTCACCAAGGCATTCAGTCTGTTGGACGCTATCCCGATGGAGGCAACAACATCTATGTGATGAACCGTCCTACAATCTCTACTGCCAACGTACCTCATACTTATGATGAGTTCCTTGGAGTCGATTGCGACCAGACCTATGCCGACATCGAGTTGGCTATCAACCCCATTGCACAAGAGCTTCCTGGTGCTGCTGGCTCAGCTGAATTGCAAGGCGTCTACACCACAGGTGGTCTCTTGGTCGGTCATGACCCACAAACATTGCGTCCTGGTATATATATAATAAGGTATAGTGACGGACATAGTAGGAAGGTTGTGATAAAGTAGTTTTTTTAGAAGTTTAATAAGTTTAGAAGTTTATGAGGAAGATTATATTTTTTGCCATTGCAGCCGCAGCGGTTGTCATGGCATCATGTGGAAGCAATAGCAAGTCAGGGACAGGCGAAGAAGCTGACTCAGTAGAAGTTGCAAGAGTAGAAGCTGCAGCCGCTAATTCGGAATTGTGGAGCGAAGAAGTTGTAGAAAAGCAAGTACGCGAGATGTTCAGCGTGCTTAACGATCAGTATGAGAAAGACGGTTACACCGATTGCTCTGCGCTCGACATTCAGTACTGCACGAAGTATTACCTTAGCCTTGTCAGTCGTATCCGTGAATATGACATCGATGCAGTAGGCGACATGCGATTTATGGGCGATGAAGGATGGCATTGGAGTTTCGGCATCGTGCCACCCTACATAGTTGAGAACGTCAAGGTTGACCTCCTTTCAGGCGATCAAGCTCAGGCACAAGTACGTCTCGTAAGTGCTGGGGTAGGGAAGGCAGCAGATGATGAAGACGAATACATAGCTGGCACAACCATGATTCTTTGGCTTGAAGATGGACAGTGGAAAATCAACAACTGGCTCGACCCCGAGGTCTATGCAGATAATGGCTATCTCGGCATGATGGAAGATTACATCCGCGAGAACAATATCCCAGAGTGAATCCAGGCTGAATAATCAGTTAAAGGAAGCGGATTGCCATCTGAAGTAACTAAACGAACACCCTGCTTCTCCTATATTGTGTACTTGAAACAACGCCGCTATTTTGAGCATTCCACGCCGGTGTTGTGCCATTCCTGTGCCGTTGTTTTGACGTTCCTACGTTGTGCCTTCTATCTGTTTGCATATATTCATGAGTAAATGGACAGATGTTCATGGGCCAACGAACATATGTTCTCCACAATTTCCTCATTACATATATGTGCTCGAAAATGCACGAACACATAACTCTAAACTTTTAAATATAGGTGTTCAAAACTTGAATCGATTCATCCGATCGATTGAATCGATTCAATGGATGAGTTGAATCGATTCAAATTTCTGATAGTATAAATAGCCATGACTTTTCCTGATTTCACTAGACACTTTTTTCCTTCATTAGCTGAATCTGTAGACACATTTGTTGAAGTCGTACTGAATCTGTAGACACAAACGAA
>CADAGO010000043.1 GCA_902787555.1 uncultured Bacteroidales bacterium | reverse complement strand
GGTAACACGAAGGAGGAGAAGATGAGCTTCACAGAAGCACAACACCACGAAGAGAACAGTATCTATGACACGTTGCTAAACTGGTTACAGAAAAAGAGAAGTTAAACATTTAAAGGAACATTGTAGTTAAGACATCAGAAAAGAATGATTGACATAAAGAATATCACTAAGAGCTTTGGCTCACTGCAAGTACTCAAAGGTATCGACCTGCACATTAACAAAGGTGAGGTGGTGAGCATTGTTGGTCCCAGTGGCGCAGGAAAGACCACTTTACTGCAGATTATTGGCACCCTTGACAAGCCCGACACTGGTTCTGTATATGTCGACGGAATTGACACCACCACCCTATCACAGAAAGCCCTTGCCGACTTCCGCAACCGGCATTTGGGTTTTGTATTCCAGTTCCATCAGTTGTTACCGGAGTTCACGGCTATCGAGAACATCATGATACCTGCTTATATTGCTGGCACATCGCAAAAGGCGGCCAAAGAGCGTGCAAAAGATCTGCTACAATTTATGGGGCTCACCGACCGAGCCAACCACAAGCCAAACGAACTAAGCGGTGGCGAGAAACAACGTGTTGCAGTTGCACGTGCATTGGTCAACAACCCTGCTGTCATTCTGGCCGACGAGCCAAGTGGTTCTCTTGACACCAAGAACAAGGAGGAACTGCACCAGCTGTTCTTCGATCTTCGTAATCAATACGGGCAGACATTTGTCATCGTTACCCACGACGAGACGTTGGCAACCATCACAGACCGCACCATCCATATGCGTGACGGTCTCTTGGACATCCCAACGATTCCTAATACCTCTAACGATTCTAATACTCTTAACACCCCAACAAAAAATGATTAAACTCGGTGACTATAACACCCTGACCATCATCCGTCGCGCTGATCAGGGCCTCTATTTGGAGGGCGACGAACAAAGTGGTGACATTCTGCTTCCCAACCGCTACGTTCCAGAAAATGCCAAGATAGGACAAGACCTAGAGGTTTTTATCTATCTTGACCAAGACGAACGTCTCATTGCAACCACCGAACACCCTCTGGCCAAGGTCGGAGAGTTCGCATGGATGGAATGCGCATGGGTCAACGAATATGGAGCTTTTATGAAATGGGGATTGATGAAGGACCTCTTCTGTCCGTTCCGCGAGCAAAAGCAACGTATGGAGAAAGGCAAGAGCTACTTTGTCTATGTAATGGAGGACGAGCAGACTCACCGACTGATGGCTACAGCCAAGGTGGAACGTTACCAGAAGAAAACGGGCTATGAACGTAGCCTTGATTTTGCCGAAGTACTACTTCGCTATCTCTACGAGAACGACGGCTTTTGCGAGTTAGGCGACAAGAGTCCTGCCGAAGATATTGCTTCTCGCTTCGGTGTCTCAAAGAAGATATACAAGAAAGCCATCGGCGATCTCTATCGCCGACGACTCATCACCATAACAGGAAATGGGATTCAGCTGGTTTAGCGAATCCCATTTTTATGTTTATTCATTTTTAGAAGAACTTACCCGTCAAACGAATGGTAATGGATGGGTAAACAGATATCTTCGTGATCGTCTTAATCACACCGCTGGCATCACCACCAACCTTTGACTCATCCAACTGACTCTCTCCAATAAAGGAATCTGTGCTCTTATCGTAAGAGGGGGCATAAATCTTTGGTGTGTTCCAGAACTGTACACCGAAGTCAACCTGATAACCAAGAGGCATATTGGGAACACAACGGCCAAAACCCAGGCCAATATAAGGACGGAAACCACTCACTTGAATGCTGGCCTCCACATCACCATTCTCCGCTGGATCGGGCGTAATAAAGTAATCGCCAAGTTCAGCGCCAATCATCTTCAGGCCATAAGGCTGAACAACTTGCGTATTCAATGAGCCAGTAGGATTATTCTGGGCTGTACGCATGGCGTTATTCCATTGATTAACGACAGCAAGTGCACCAGCTTCTCTATTATAGACCTTAACGACCTTCTTGCCGCCAAAATAGGCACCAATCGTTGCATGGAAACCATTAACTGGACCAAATGGATATACATCAATCAGCACGTGACCCGTTGTATTGCTAAGTTTGCCTTGGATATCCAAGTTTCTTGGCAATTCACCATTGGGAAGGATAGACTTATCAATCTGGTCTGCAGCAGGAAGATACTGATTCAACTGATCAATATAGGCAGACATCTGTTGAATAGACAAGGACTTGTCATCAACACCTAAGTTCAAATCCTTATTGATTTTAATCTGAGGCATAATATCCACACCAGCACGTATACCAAAATAACTGGTGACACGCGCAGCAACATCAACGGTAATACCTGTGGTACCTACACCAACACTTCCGCCCACATGCTCAATAAGAGGAACCTGCGCAGATGCCGTCAGACCAAGCATCATGCAACCTAAAATAAATAACTTCTTCATACGATGATTGTTTGGGTTAATACTATCAGCGGCAAAAATAAACAAAATTTTGCAAGCCACCAAACATTTGTATACAAAAGTTATAAAAGGACATAAAAAAACTACGAATCTCGCATTTACGAAATTCGTAGTTTTAGAATTATTTTAGAACTCTGCGCTCTTCGGTGTACGTGGGAAAGGAATCACGTCGCGAATGTTCTGCATACCTGTAACGAACAGGATGAGACGCTCGAAACCAAGACCGAAACCTGCGTGAGGGCATGAACCCCACTTGCGGGTGTCGATATACCACCAGAGGTGAGTCTGATCCATCTCGCGGCGATTAATCTCGCCCATCAGCTTGTCGTAACTCTCCTCACGAACAGATCCGCCGATAATCTCGCCAATCTGTGGGAAGAGTACGTCGGTACCCTGCATGGTTGGGCCAGGGGCAACAGCGCCCTTGTAACCAACAGAACCGCCATCGGCAGTATCCTCGTTCTGTTTCATGTAGAACGACTTGAAGGCACGAGGATAGTCCGTCATGATAACGGGCTTCTTGAAGTGCTCCTCAACGAGGTAGCGTTCGTGCTCTGAAGCAAGGTCATCACCCCAGTTGCAGGGGAACTCAAACTTCTTTCCGTTCTTGATAGCCTCCTGCAGAATGTTGATACCCTCAGTATAAGGCAGACGAACGAAGGTCTCCTTCAATACGCCCTGCAGACGTTCGATAAGCGTCTTATCAATCATCTTATTGAGGAACGCGAGGTCGTCTTGACAGTTATCAAGCGCCCACTTCACGCAGTACTTGATAAAGTCCTCTTCGAGGTCCATCAATTCTTCCTGATCCAAGAAAGCAACCTCAGGCTCCACCATCCAGAACTCAGCCAGGTGGCGAGGCGTATTACTATTCTCAGCGCGGAATGTAGGACCGAAGGTATAGATGGCGCCAAGTGCTGTAGCACCAAGCTCACCTTCCAACTGGCCAGAAACCGTCAGTGAAGTCTGCTCGCCAAAGAAATCATCGTCGTAGATAATTTTTCCCTGCTCGTCCTTCTTCAGGTCATAGAGGTTCTTGGTAGTCACCTGGAACATATTTCCTGCGCCCTCACAGTCAGAAGCCGTAATCAGAGGCGTGTGGAAATAATAGAAACCATGCTCATGGAAATAGGTGTGGATAGCCATTGCCATATTGTGGCGGATACGCATCACGGCACCAAAGGTATTGGTACGCAAACGCATATGAGCGTTCTTACGCATAGCCTCGAAGCTCTGACCCTTCTTCTGCATAGGATAATCATTACCACAGAGACCATAAACCACCAGATTAGTGGCCTGAATCTCGCTGCTCTGTCCTGCACCCTGACTTTCCACCAGTGTACCCTCAGCACAGATACAAGCACCTGTAGTAATATCTTTCAGCAACTGCTCGTCAAAGTTCGTGGGGTCAACCACAATCTGCACATTATTGATGGTAGAACCATCGTTCAATGCAATGAAGTCGACTGCCTTGGAAGAACGGTGGGTACGCACCCAACCTTTCACACAAACTTCCTTTCCGTATTCCGTGCTCTTCAGCACGTCAATGATCTTGATTCTTTTCATTGTTCTTTTTAATTGGTTTGTCGCCATGACAAAGCGACATACTGCACTTTACTCGTAAGCACCCATTCGCAGGCGATCAACCTCCTCCTCAGTAAGGTAACGCCAATCACCACGACGCAGGTTCTTCTTGGTCAGACCAGCAAACTGGACGCGATCCAACTTCAGCACCTTATAGCCAAAGCTCTCGAAGATACGACGCACAATGCGGTTCTTACCAGAATGAATCTCAATACCCACCTGCTTCTTATCTACAGGATCAGCATATTCAATAGCATCGGCCTTGATCTCGCCATCCTCCAACGTGATACCCTCGGCAATCTGCTGAATGTCGTGTGCTGTCACATTGCGGTCCAGATATACGTGATAAATCTTCTTCTTCAAGTACTTAGGGTGTGTCAGCTTTGAAGCCAGGTCACCATCGTTGGTAAGCAGAAGGACACCAGTGGTATTGCGATCCAAACGACCTACAGGATAGATGCGCTCAGGGCATGCATTCTTAACAAGGTCCATCACAGTCTTACGCTGCTGAGGATCATCGCTCGTAGTCACATAATCCTTAGGTTTGTTGAGCAACACATAAACCTTCTTCTCCAATGATACAGGATCGTCGTGGAACTTCACGATATCCGTACGCATCACCTTGGTTCCCAACTCTGTAACAATCTCACCATTAACGGTAACCACACCAGCGAGAATGAACTCATCAGCCTCACGACGGCTACAAACACCAGCATTAGCCAGGAACTTATTCAAACGAATGGGCTCATTGGGATCGAAATTAACCTCCTTATACTCAATGCGCTTCTTCATTGAATACTTTGCATTGGGATCATAGTCGGCCGTACGCTGACGATAGCCACCCTGCTGAGGACGGCCCTGAAAACCGCCACGCTGCTGTCCATAGCCACCCTGCTGAGGACGACCCTGATAGCCGCCACGCTGCTGACCATAGCCACCCTGCTGAGGACGACCATGATAGCCGCCACGCTGCTGACCATAGCCACCCTGCTGAGGACGACCCTGATAGCCGCCACGCTGCTGACCATAACCACCCTGCTGACGAGGCTGATAGCCCTGCTCATCGCCATCCTGATTATAGCGAGGACGATAGCCGCCCTGAGGACGACCCTGATAGCCACCACGCTGCTGGCCATACTCGCCCTGCTGACGAGACTGATAGCCACCATTATTATAGCCATTATTGGTACGCGGACGATAAGAACGCTGAGGTGCCTGACTCTGCAAGCCTGCACCAAAGCCCTCGGGACGGAATCCGCCCTCATCATCCTGAGAATGCTTGTTGTAACTAGGGCGCTCATATGCGTTTACTGGACGCTGAGCGGTGTGAATACGTGGACGGGGAGAACGTCCTACTGGACGGAATTCTTTCTGATAACCCTCGCGGCTAGCACTGCTGTCCACCTGCTGTTCTTCTTGTTTCTTTTCGTTTTCGAAATCCATAATCTTTTTTCTTTTAATTAGGTTGATAGATACGCCTCACGGCTTATTAAATTCTCTTTTTTTATTTTATTATTACTATTTGCTTATAAAATATCTCTTTATCCTTAAATACCTGTATAGTTCCATGGAGTGATTGCCATGAGTTCCTGCTTCACCTCATCGCTGACCTCCAATGTCTGAATGAACTCGTGAATAGTCTGCTCATCCATTTTCTTGTTAGTACGTGTCAAGGCCTTCAGCGTCTCATAGGGATTCGGATAAGCCTCACGACGAAGGATTGTTTGAATAGCCTCAGCCACAACAGCCCATGTATTCTCCAGATCCTCATGCAGTTTTTCCTCGTTAAGAATCAACTTACGCAAGCCCTTTAACGTGCTCTGGAAAGCAATCAACGCGTGTCCCATTGGTACGCCCACATTACGCAATACGGTTGAGTCTGTCAGGTCACGCTGCAAGCGACTAATAGGCAATTTCTGTGCCAGGAAAGCCAGGATTGCATTGGCGATACCCAGGTTTCCTTCACTATTCTCATAGTCGATGGGATTCACCTTATGAGGCATTGCACTTGACCCCACCTCGCCCTTCTTGATCTTCTGTTTGAAATAGTCCATTGAGATATACATCCAGAAGTCACGATCCAAGTCGATGACAATGGTATTGATACGCTTCATAGCGTCAAAGATGGCTGCCAACCAGTCATAATTTGAAATCTGAGTGGTATATTGCTCACGCTCCAATCCCAGTTTCTCACTCACAAAGGCATTACCGAATTCACGCCAGTCATACTGAGGATAAGCCACATGATGTGCGTTATAGTTGCCTGTAGCACCGCCAAACTTGGCTGTCACTGGTACATCCTTCAGGGATTTCAACTGCTCTTCCAAACGGTAGACATATACCATTATCTCCTTACCTAAACGAGTTGGTGATGCGGGCTGACCATGAGTCTTAGCCAACATAGCTATATTTTTCCACTCCTCGGCATAGTCGTGCAACTGTTCAATCAGTTCTTCGACTAAAGGCACATATACCTGCTCCATAGCTTCCTTGATGGAGAGAGGCACACTGGTGTTATTGATATCCTGTGAGGTCAATCCGAAATGAATAAACTCCTTGAAAGCAGACAAGTCAACAGACTTCTTTTCAGCAATAGCATCAATTCTCTCTTTAATAAAATACTCCACGGCCTTCACATCGTGATTGGTCACAGACTCAATCTCCTTCACGCGCGCAGCATCCTGCTCGCTGAAGTTACGATAGATGTCGCGAAGAGAATCAAAGAGACTATGGTCAAAGTTCTCTAACTGTGGCAGAGGGAGCTCACACAAAGCGATAAAATATTCAATCTCCACTCTAACACGATAGCGAATCAATGCATACTCGGAAAAATATCCTGCAAGTTCTTCGGTTTTGTTTCTGTAGCGGCCATCAATAGGCGAGATAGCGGTCAGTACGTCCAGTTCCATTGTTTGTTCTTAATACCTTATTATACTATATATAGTTCAATTTCTCCATTGAGAGTGCAAAGGTACGAAATAATTCATAATTCAAGATTCATAATTCCTAATTATTTTCGCCAATATCATGTTTTTTTTGATATTTAACAATACCAAACCACAAGAAATAAAAAAAAGACTTCAACTATAAGTTGAAGTCTCTTGAGTGGGCGTTGACGGATTCGAACCGCCGACCCTCTGCTTGTAAGGCAGATGCTCTAAACCAGCTGAGCTAAACGCCCTTACTTTAAGATTACTTGTATTAAGTATTTCTTGTAAGCGGGTGCAAAGGTACGGACTTTTTCTGAAACCACCAAATGTTTTTCGAACTTTTTTCGCATTTTCTATTAAAAAAGTTCATCTTACGCACTTTTCGGCCATTTTATAACACAATCAGACCATTTTAACCGCTTACAACAAGTTGATACAGAAACACAACCCACCAGTAAAGGCTTTACCCTCAAATAGTGCACACTGCACTAAAAAATAACGATAGATGCGACAATCAACGCCGCAATTCACACCATTACCATTCCATTCAACAATAGCACGTAGCGGTTGATAGAACGAGGGCTGGTACGTAATACCTCCTACTACGCCATTCCACCTACGATTATAATCACGGTACCATTGACGATAAGCCAAATGAGCACCGAACAAGTGGCCGGAATAATCTATGTGCTTAGAAGCAGCCGCAAAATAATTACGATAGAAGCAACTACCTGAGGCACCATCGTCCCTACTACCCCACACGTCATTACCACCAACAGCCAACGAGGGCCACCAACGATCTTCATTGAGAAGTTGAACCTTCACCGAGAAAGAGCGGTCTTTAGAATAAAAACCTGTCTCACGGTTGGGATTGAGATTCTTATGAAGTTTCCACAACGTATAGCCATAACCAATCTCTATCCAACGGAATGGCGTAATACTAAGGTAGTTGGTCATGGAATTAAACTTCTCTCCATCGCATTTCATGGCATCGGGGACCATCTCCTTGGGCACAAACTGCCCACCCAGACGGGCCAATCCCACCGTATCCATATCAGCTGTAGGAACATGAATCAGGCCATTAAGACCAGTAGCCTGTTGAGCCTTGACGGTTATTGACATCAAGAACAGCAGAAAAAAGAAAGATATACGTTTCATCATCATAGCCATTATTCATTAAAATTTCCAGTTCCCCAAGGCAAACGCATCGGTTGAGTACGTTCATTCTCTTCAGGATCCGTATTATATTTCTTCATAGAGTAACCGTCCGACTGAGCATTATAGGTCAGACGGAAGTTAGAGGCTGGACGGAACACCACACGTTCGCGAGACTTCTTATAAGGCGGAATCATCATCACAACACGGAAGCCACCAGAATACACATTAGAACCACCGGTACTCTGATAACGCTCATGACGCTGGGCAAACACACTAACAGAACAATGACGAAAATGACGAATAATCTCGCCTTCCACACCATAGTCATCATTCATATAATGTCCACCAGTAGCACGCAACTCAGTAGCCCACTG
>CADAGO010000042.1 GCA_902787555.1 uncultured Bacteroidales bacterium | reverse complement strand
CGAGCTGCGGGGCGTAGCTTTGTATTGTTCGCTCAGCGTCTGCGACGCTTCGCTTGTGAAGAATCTGTCAATTGCTCCAGATGTTCCAGTCGTTCTGGTACTTGGTTTCTACTTTGTCTGCATCAACCGTATCGTCGTGTTTGATGCCGACCTGGGGATTGCTAAGTGCCAATGGCAGGCTCGGCCTGACATTCTTTGCCGCCATCTGCGGTGTCAAATATCTCTTTTTCATAGGACTCTAGTATTTCTTTATTTGTCAAGAATTTGAGAATTAGAGAATCTTGCTGTTTCACAGTCTTGGGTTGCGAACTGCTATGCCATGTTATTCTCTAATTCTCTAATTCTTGATTTGAATTATTTTACGAGAACCTTCTTGCCATTGACGATGTTCACGCCACGCTGCATCTTGCTCATGCGCTGACCAGCCAGGTTGAAGATCTTGGCAGCCTCTTCGGCACTCACGGTCTCGATGGTGCGGACACCAGTTGCGATATCGTTGAAGACAAAGGTGAGGGCCTTGACATCGCCGGCAGGCACTGCGGATGCAGGCAGCAGAGCCTTGCCTGCAGGTACGGTGCCAGGATTAACTTCCACGAAGTTGTTGCCCTTCAGGCCGTAGTATTCACCCTCGGTGACTTCGGTGGCTTCGGTAATGCCAACGAGTTTGTTGCCCTCAACAGCTTCGCCTTCTTCAACATAGACAGGATCTATTTCGGTAGAAGCAGTTCCCTTGAGGAGCACGCCAGTGCCAGCGGCTACAGCGGTTTGAATCTGTGTGAAGGTGATTTCAGAACCATTGATAGCTGTTACAGCCCATGCTGAATAGCCGCTTGTCTCGGAGTGCGTGAAGTCAACAGCCTTGGTGCTGGAGAACGTTGCATAACCAGAAGCGTTGAGCTTGACGCCTGCTTTCTTGTAAAGTGACAGGTCGCCGCCAGTGTTCTCAGCATAGCAGGCGAATCCGTAGGTTCCGTTATTGCGCAGGTAGGAGTTGACACTTGATGCCTCATTTTTTCTATTGACGAATTCGAATGTTTCAGTGCCGCTGACAGTCCACATTGCATTGTAACTCGTGCCGTCTGCTAACATCTGAGCCTTGTTCTTTGCGCCCGTACTTGCTGCATAAGCATCAGCCTCTGCATTGTAGATGGTCCAATAATCACCGCTCTTGGCGATATGCCATACGATAGCAGCATTGTTGGTGGTGATGACATCATTTTCGGGAGTCACTTCTTCGTACTGCAGGCGGTCACTTTCGACAGTCGTATTCATTGCCTTACCATTGTAGTAGATGATGTAGTCGCCTTCAACGAGTTCGCCAGTGAAGAGGTTGTATTTTTCGCCAGCAGCAGGAGCAACATATCCAGCCTGAGTGATGGTGATGAGCTCAGAATAGACTTCATTGGTATTGTCATCAAGAGCATACACTTTCAGATAGCCAGTACGTTCGTCGCCCGTGTTGGCTTCGATAGTATAAGCAACATTATTCTCGTTGTTGATTTCTGCGTCAAACCAATCGTATGTAGCGCTATTACCGTTAGCGTCACAGAAGAAGACGTCTGCAATGATGTCGGTGATATGCTCATAGGTCACCGTGATGGTGCCATAGGTCTCTTCAGCTGTAGCATTGATAGCGCTTTCACTGACTGTAACGGTGGGCGTGAGAACAGGTTCGACATATTCTGCCAATGCGATGTTGCCGAGGGCTACGTTACCAGATACCTTCTGGGTATAAATCCACTTGATGTAGCGAACGTTCTCACCCAGATCGTCAAATTCTTCACTCTGAGTGTTACCGAGCTCTGTGTATGACTTGAGGTCAGTATAGGTTTGGCCATCCTCAGAGGTCTGAACGGTGAAGGTGCCGCCAGAGAAGGTGTTACCCTTGATGTCGAAGGTCAGGATGCCAGGACGCTCGTTAATCTTGAGAACGATATAATCGTCAGTGCTATCAAACTTCATATAAGGAGAAGTTCCATAAGTGCCAACTCCTTCTTTCGAAATTCCAGTAGGTGTGCTGGTGTCATCCCATTCAAACGGCAGTTCCGCGTAATCAACGACGAAGTTACCTTGAACGACTGAGAAAATCTCAGACTCGGCATTGTCGGTAGTTACCTTGAAGAATGCCGTGCGACCATTTTCGGAATCCTCATTCTCCGTCAGGCTTACTCTGACAACACCGTTGAGAATCTCGGCGCTGAACCATTCATAGGTCGTGGCGTTGCCTTGATAATTACAAACGACTACTTGAGGATTGCCGGATGTGTAATGGGTTGTGAAGGCGAATTCATAATCCTGCTCTTCGTAGGTGAGGTTCTTGGGAGTAGCTTCAGTGAATGTGATGCTCGGAATCTCAAAGGTGTATTCTACAGATGCCACTTCACTCTGTGCCATGCCGTCCTTCTCAGCCTTGGCATAGACCGTCTTGTCCTCGGCGATGTTGAGGGCTTCGGTGTACTCTGTCCAATCCTCGTTGTCGAAGCTGTAGTAGATGGTAGCACCATCCGTTGCGCAGGAGATTTCTACAGCCTGTGCGGTATCGTATGTGCCTGCAGCTACAGAGAATGTAGGCGTAGCCACGGGCTGAGCAATCGTGTAGTGAGCCGTAGCGACATCGCTGCTCGTCTCGTCCTTCACGGCAATGGCCTTGATGGTGGTCTCCTCTGTGATAGCGATGGCACCATCAAATTCTTCACTGTTGGTTGTCGGCTCCGTTCCGTCTGTAGTGTAGTAGATGGTAGCACCATCTGTAACACTCTCAATGGTCACCTCAGTGCCGGAAGCGACAGCACCCTCAGCAGGTGAGAAGGTGGGAGTAGCAGGCTTGCGGACGAGGCTGACAAGCTGGTTGTTCTGATCAAACTCATAGGTTGAGCTATATTTTTTCAAGGTTCCATAGACGACAACCACATCACCCACCTGAATATCATCTTCGCTGGTGAAATCATCACCGTCGTAGCTCTTACCGCGGAAAGCCTGTAGCTGATCGCTGGTGGTCAGACCGTCTGCAGAAATGTTATAAGTAATGTTGTGGTAAGTCGGATTATATGCCGTGACAATCTCAGAAACGATACCCGTAGCATATACGTTTGTGATGCCCGTGCCGGCATCAATAGCTGCACGAGCCTCTGCCACGGTGTAAGGTCTTGCCTCCGTGCCGGGAGCTTGGCTGTTGATGACGGTGATGGTCTTCGTGCCCGTTGCCTCGGCATAGTCGTTGTTGCCAGCGTAGGTGGCGGTGAAGGTCACCTCGCCAGTAGCGTGAAGGGTGACAGCACCGTTGGCGTCGATAGTGGCGATGTTTTCATCGCTGCTGCTCCATTCAACTACAGCGCCTTCTACGGCAGCCTGCTCGTAGGTCACGGCTGCCGTGAGTGTGCCAGCACTGACGTTTGTCTCACCGTCGAGGTCCACTGTCAGGTCACCGCTTACGGCAACGGTGGGAGTGGGAAGCACCTTTGTGGTTGTTGCGCTTGCCACTTCGCTCTCATCGGTATCTTTTGTTGCCTTGGCGTAGATGGTTGTAGTAGCTGTGATGTTCAGGTCATCGGTATATTCTGTCCAATTCTCGTTGTCGAAGCTGTAGTAGATGGTAGCACCGTCTGTTGCGCAGGTGATGGTAGCGGTAGTGCTGCCCACGAAAGTCTCGTCAACAGTGATGACAGGCTTCTTAACAGCTGCGTTGTTCTGATAAACATAGAAAGTGAAGGACTGATTTGCGATATTTCCTCCATTATTAGTGTAACAACGCCAGTCAGATGAATTGTAAACGCCTACGTAGCGACTTGTTCCACCATGCTTCAAATAACCTCCATCAATAGAGAATGTATTACTATTGTTATTGCCGACACGTACTCCATTGTTTGCATTCGTGCAATACAGCCATGATTCTGTGCTGCCATTAACATAGAAGATATAGCCATCATCAGCATTACCGTCGATGTTCCATTTCATATTGTCATCAACATCGCTTGTCAGCTCATCACCTTCGATGGTAACAGCTACGGCTGAGGGGGCGGAGCTCGTGCCGTTATTGTTGGTCATGGCATAATTGCTGCCATTATTGCCTACAATAACAAATACGTCCTCTGCTTGAATATCAGACAATGATGTTGCATACCATCCACCTGTCTTGGGCGTACTGTCATCAATAGTAACTGTGAAAGTTGCGGAGCCTGCCTTATATGTCTCATCAGCAGCCTGAGAAACGGTGATTTCGACTTCATCAGATGTCTTCTTCACCGGTGTTACGGTGATAGTTTTAGCATTCTCATCAATAGCAAAGGTGGCATAATCATTATCTGCAATGGTTACAGCACCTGTACTGCTTGAAGTGTAGTTGATAACCTTAGCACTTTTGTTGTTATAGAGGTCGAAGTTGAGAGCAATAGGAGTATTCGTCAGTGCAAGGTCTGACTCCTCAAGGGATGGGGTGTCGCCGCCGCCGGCAGTTGTGTAAGTATAGCTAAGGTTATATGCCTTAACGCCTTTTGCGATGTTTGTTATTGAAATGGTCAACACCTTACCTTCTGCACTGGATGTAGAGCTAACAATAACATCATTGGACGCATTCAGACTCCCGCTACCGACGGTAGTATCATCAACTGTCAACGTAATAGTTCCTGCTGTTCCGCTGAATCCACCAAA
The DNA here is from genome assembly GCA_902787555.1 of uncultured Bacteroidales bacterium. Lineage (GTDB taxonomy): Bacteria > Bacteroidota > Bacteroidia > Bacteroidales > Bacteroidaceae > Colivivens. Next base: position 9,515 of record CADAGO010000042.1, on the reverse strand, counting down.
CTTGGCACTAAAATCTGTAATAGTAACATCTTCTGCCAAGGTCGTTGTAAAGGTAATACTCGATGCAGGTTTATTACTTGATCCGATTTGTTGGTAAGTGGTGGAAGTTGTTGTTAATGAGGTTGTACCATCAATAGAAATAGTCCAGGTGTTACCTTGACTATCATTTACTACTGTTGTAGGTGCAGTGTCAATTTTAGTGTCATTTTTTCCAAATGTTATGGAACCAGTCGTTCCATCTGCCCATGCTATGTTTCATTGTTAGATTGTTTTGAATTAGAGTAAGATTTCTGTGCGCAAAGGTACTGCTTTTTTGTGTGCGGTGCAAAGTTTTTCGCATTTCTTTATCGCTCACCCGCATATTTTCATCTTTGATGAACAGCAAAGGCAGGGATGGAACGTAAATTGGACTGAAATCTAAACATAAATCTCTGCCACCTGTCTTCTTAAAATAAGAACTTAAATCTTTCGGATGTGGTTTTTATTGATCAAGCGTATTGCATATTGAGAAAAATTCTCCAATTCTCTAATTCTTGATAGAAATAAATTACTTGACAGACAACAAGTTGTTTACATCCGAAACTTGAATTTTTTCATTCGTCATTCATTACGCTCCCCTTTAGGGGGCTCGGGGGCTTTTTAGTTCCCTAATTCTCCCGATGAAATGCTCCATTTTTACTTTCTTCACGATCCTCACCGCAGCGCCCCGCAACTCTCTCGAATTGCGGGGCGCTTGCCTGTATTGTTCTTTTCTTCGGTCGAAACGAGCATTATGCCATAGTCGGTGATATGTCGATGCGCATATTGAGCGCATTCAACATACGTACAAAGAGTGAAATGCTGGGTTCTATATACCCATGCTCAATCCTGGAGATATAAGACTTGTTGATGCCCAGTGCCGTTGCCAGCTCTGCTTGTGTTACCCTCTCACGCCTACGTGCGTCAGCAATAATCTGTCCTGCGCAGAAAGCATACGCTTCCTTGCGGAAAGCCTCACGTTCGGGCGTTCCGACCGCTCCAAAGCGCTCGTCCATCATCTGATCAACACTCATCAGTTCATTTTTTGTTTGCATAATATTCCTCCTTTAGTTGTATCGCGCGTTGTATTTCCTTTTCGGGAGTTTTCTGACTCTTCTTTTGAAAGCCGTTAAAGAGTATAACGATATTTCCCTTATCAAAGATGAAAAACACACGATAGATATTACTATTATGTTCGGCTCGTATCTCAAATATCTCATCACGCAAATACTTTACGAACTTCGTATGAACCCGTTCCTGTGTCTTTAACATATCAATGACGTAGAACACCTTGCGGGCAGCTCCTTCATCTATTGAGTCGATGAAATCACTGAAGTATGAGCGGAAAGCAGAGATTGTTCTTTCTTGTTTCATGGCGCAAAGATAGAGTTTTGTTTACATATATCGCAACTTTTTCATCAACTTTTTATATATAGGCTGTTATTTTCTCACCACAGCGCCCCGCAACTCTCTCGAATTGCGGGGCGCGTGCTTGTATTGTCAGCTCAGCGCTTGCTTGCGCAGAACCTGTCGTTATTCCCAGATGTTCCAGGAACCTTCATTCTTGGTGCCGATGTCATCGTTACCTGTAACGGTCTTACTGGAGTCAAATTGCAAACTCTCTGCGATGAGCATTTCTGTCTCTAACAGATCTACCGCCATCTGCGGCTGAATATATACCTTTTTCATTTTCTTTGAACCTAAATGTTATTTTTGGGGGAACTTAAATCTAACGCAAATCTCTACCTAAATCTTTATTTAAGTTTAAATTTATGCCAGATTTAAGTTCCTTTCTGCGTTTATTTCACGAGAACTTTCTTTCCATTCACGATATAGATACCTGTCTTTAACCCGGAACCATTCACCTTGAACCGTGAACCGTCAACGCGCTGACCAGCGAGGTTGAAGATGGGGCCGTTGGCCATTGGCTGTTGGCCATTGGTGAGTCCGTCGATAGCGGTAGCATCGCCGAAGTCGAAGCTCAGAGCCTTCACAGGACTGCCACTGCCGAGGTTGATAGGCAGATAAGCACGGTTAGCGGGAACGGTGTTACCAGCATCGCCGAGCTTCACGAAGTACCCCTTGCTCTTGCTGTAAGCGAAGTTCGTGTAGTCGCCAGATGTCTGCTCTACGAAGGTAGGAGCAAGGGTGCCGACGAGCAGGTTGCCATCAGGCACGTTTGTTGACTCATCAGCGAGAGGAATCTCAATGTCATCAGTGTCAGCATCTGATTTCAGGATGAAGGGCACGCCACCCTTGATGGTACCTGTAATCTGTGTAAGCATCACCTTCTCTTTCGACTTATCCAGTGAACTAACCTTGTATGCCTTAGCTCCACTGATGCCATTTAGGTCAAGAGGATACTGATAGCAGTAGGTAGCGTAGCCGCCAGTGGTGGTGACGGTGGTGGAGGTGATTGCTTGAGTAATTTTGATGTCATCAAGGAAACCGCGACGACCGGCAAATGATAATGTTACCGAACCTGTAGCACCCGTTATATTAACTGTGTATGTCTTCCATGTACTAGCTGTTAACGTAACATCTGTATTACCTGTTAATGTGGCGCCTGTGGCAGAAACAGTGAGACTCATAGTTCCGCTCTCCCATCCTGCGCCAGCAAAGGTCAACGTGGCATTTCCACTAATTGAGATGGTGCTTGATGATAGGGTTGCATTATCGTTCGTCGTACCGAATTTTAAGCATTTGGAAGCACCACCACATCTTGTTGTAGTTGGCCACGATTCATCACTAGAAGACAGAGAAGCAGTTCCAACATTTCCATTAAACACGTCATCACGTCCTCCCGTTCCAGAGATGCTATTAAAACTCTCGTAGAATATGGTATTCTCCGCTGTATTAGTAGAAGCTGCTTCCGGAGCAGTAATGGTCAAAGTGAAAGTGGTGCTGCCTTCAACGTATGTGTCATTTGCGGCTGTATTCACGGTGACAAGCGTTGAACCTACGGCCTGCGAAGTCAGCGTGAGTCCATCGACTGTTGCAATAGTTGTAGATGTGGGTACAAGAGTGATGTCACCAGAGTGGAAGCTGCTGGTATCAAGTGTGTAGGTCTCGCCGTAAGCAATGGATTGATCAGAAGCGGACAACGTAGGTGTTGTCTTCACATACAAGGTGTAAGAGGCTGTGTTGCCATTGTAATAATCTGTTGCTGCACCTGTGGCTGTCACAACGATAGCGCCTGTATTAATAAAGGTGAGTTCGCCTGTTTCATCATCAATCTCAGCATCTGCGCTGGTGGATGACGTGATAGCATAACTTATTTCTCCACCATAAGCGGCGGGAGTAACCGTGGCCTCCTGAGTGTATTCCAAATCCTCATCCATCTTGGTCACTTCTTTCTTTGCGAAAGCCAATGTGATGTCTTTCTTGTTCACCGTTACATTGCAGACAGCTTGACCTGCCTGATGTTCACCAGTAGCGGCCACCGTAGCTGTGATGGTATAGCTGCCAGGTTCATCGCAGCTGATATTGCCGCTACCATCAATGGTGAGGTTGGCAGAAGAGGGCGTGAAGGTGATGGTCTCGTCCAGAGGTTCATCATTCACCGTTGCAGAAGCCGTCAGTGTCTTTCCGCTCTCGCCCCAAGTCATTGTGATGCTCTCCGTGGAGAGGGTAACGACAGCCAAAGGAAGGTCACTAACAGTGGTGCAGTAGTTGGTATATGTGTCAGGCGTTCCCGTCTTGTAAGTAATTGCAATAGAGGATAAATAACCTGCGCTAGAGCCATTAGTTAAAACGAAATAGCTCTTGTTATAGGACGAGCAGTCAAAAGTATAGACAGAGCCGACATTAGTAGGTGTGATGGAAGTGCCTGATGATGGATTCTCACTATCACCAACCTTCACTGTGAAGTTCTTGTTAGAATCACCTGAATCATATGTGAGAACAATGTTTTGAATCTTACCCAAAGGATCTGTATTATACATAGTGCCTGTTCCATTCTCGTGTCCTGCAGTACGCCATTGGAGTTTCGCACCATTCAAATACATCTGTTGTATCTTGAACTTGATTCCTTCAAGCGAATATTCGGTAAATGTATTGGCAGAGCCGTATCCAGTTGGAATATTTGCAGTGCTGGTGGTAATCGTCTTTGTGTCAGTAACCTCATCTCCAGGAACGATTTCAGCAAAGACCGCATAATAGGTCACATCGCTATTTCCCATTTCAGGCGAGCTAACGAAAGAGGGAGCAGCGACCTGTGTGCCAGCAATGGGCTTTGCTACCCAACCCTTAAATACTTTTCCGTCAATATCATCAGGATCGCTGGGGAAGGTGATGGTTGCACCTTCTTCAAATGTGTTGCTTGATGATAGCAAAGCATCGCCATTTACGCTGAAGGTGGCAGTGTGTGAAGGATTGTTGACTGTGATGTCAACTGTCTTACTTGTGGTCGTACCGGCCTTATATATATCATCGCTGGGGTTGACGTTCAACGAACAGGTAATCGTAGCGTTACCCTTTGCAACAGCGGTAATAACACCACTTTCATTAACGGTAGCCACACTTGTATTGCTTGACCCGTATGTATAAGCAGCCGTCCAATCCACTTGGTCGTTGGTAACACTCGTAGCGGTAAAACTCGGCGAGCCACCAACAATGAGCGTTGTATTAGTGGCAGTGAAGGTAGAAAGATTGACCGCGGTACGAGCGTCAGTAACAGTAACAGCACATGTATTGCTAGATTCGTCATACGTTGCATCACCAGCATAAGATGCCGTTATCGTTGTAGAACCTTCTTTCAAGGGAGTTACCACGCCAGCAGCTACTGTTGCCACTGTTTCATCGCTAGAAGTCCATGTTATGGAAGGGCTAACAAGAGCAGCCCCTCCATCAGGAGTTACCGTAGCTGTCAGGGTCTCTGTATCTCCTTTAGCAGTCAATGTGGTAGCAGCCTTGTTGAGGGTAAGGGTCGTAGGGGTTTTTGTTTGTGAATAAGTGATTGTGTATGACTCGCAATACAATGAATTTGCTGTTGCTTCAATTTTTATAATAAAATTAGAAGCGGTTGGCGAAATAACAACATCTTTAGAGATGTCTGTATATGACGTTGAATACGCCCCATGCCATTTACTATTATTAAAATCTACTCCAGAGCCTGAAGAACCAACAATATAAGTATAAGTACTTCCTCCATTTGTAGAATATGACAGTTTACCAGCCCCTCCACTCTTATTAGACTTCATACTCAGCGTAACATTCGTTACCTGATAACCATTATAGCCCGTAAGAGTTAATGTTTGGCTGTTACCGTTTGTCATCTGCTTCGAAGTTCCAAAGGTTTCAACAATAGATGCCGTTGAACCAGCAGGGGCTGTTCCCGTTGTAGAAAGGGTGTTTTTACTTGAAATTGTGTAAGTGACTGTCTCTGCCCACGCCGTACTGCTGCCCATTCCGAGCAGTGCGGCAAGCAACATCAGCAGCCTCAAGCTGCTGAGCTTGTGTAATAAATGTTTCATTGTGATGATTGTTATAAATTAGAGTAAGATTTCTGCGCGCAAAGGTACGGCGTTTTGTGCAAAAGTGCAAGGTTTCAAGGATAAAATGTGCGATTCGCGCGTCGTTTGCCCTGAATGTTATCCCGACGTAGTTTCTCTTCGGTTTGAATAGCACGGAAAATAGGTTTGACCTTGTGCTACGATGGTCTTACTCGGGTCTGATTTTCTAAACTTTTTCGACCCCAAAAGAAAGCGCCTCAAAGTGAGACGCTTGAAGATTGTATACACTCGATAGAGTAGCTATTAAAGGACGGCGACTTTTCCTTTCAGTACCTTGTGTAGTGAGGATGCCCTCCACCCCATACGGCTAATCAATGTGGAGAAAGTGATGCGGTCATGCGAAGGCACCTCTAACTGATAAGTATCGGTCGTCGGATCAGCTTCATCCGTCAAATCTGAAGCATCATAGAAATAACCAGCCTCCGGGAGCATATCCTCTGTCACGTCTTGAGGCTGCATGACGGGAGTAGCTGTCAGCTCTTCCTCCTTGACGGCAACTGTATAGAGAGCGTTCTCTACTTCGGGGTGGGTATATGCATCCCTGAGGTCGAGCTGACCGCCGATGAAGGCCATCAAACGAGGCTCGGAAATCTGTACACCCAAGTAGAGATACCCCCTCTCCTCATCGTTGCCATACAGCGTACACAAGTAGTTGGTACCTGTAGCATCTGCTGCCACCATGATTTGCGGCACGTCATAATACTCGAGTGTATGGATAAGGGTTAGCGGTCTCATAGCTGCAACATGGTTAAATTAGACATTTGGAACGATGCTGTTCTCCACCAAGTATAGTGTGATAGATGGGCTCCTGTTTGCTGCACCACTCCGTCTGCGGGGTTGAGCGTAAGTGCTATGATACCCTTAAACTTGCGGAACATCGGGAGCTTCATATTCTTACGAGCCTTTGACTCGTTGTCAATGAGTGAAAGCCCTACAGCCAAGGGCAATCTCTCGCCCCAATCCCTTTGAGGATTTTTCTCTGCATAAGTCCTGAAATCATCGGCACTGTATGAGTCGGCCTGAATGGCCAGACGGAAGAAGGAATGCTCGTTGGGCACCAACACATCCTCCGGCGGGCATCCGGCAGGCATGGCACAAGTCCATACAGGCTTGAAATCCTCGCAATAAGCACTTATCTTATACGGAATCAGCATCTTTTTCAGTCTTGTTGGGTGCAAAGGTACGGCATTTTGGGCAAAAGTGCAAGGTTTTTCGTATCTCTTTTTATTGCGCCACGGCAAATTATTGTTTTAGATTAAGTGCACGGGCGCAAGGAAAAAGGAGATGAGGGCGTGTCCCATAGGTGGGACGACCGCGTCCCATATATGGGACACGCGAATCCCATATATGGGACGCGGGAATCCCATGCATGGGACGCGCGGTGACATGCTGATGTTCAGGGTCGCAAATCGTAGGGCTGAAAGTTAAACAACGGGGAAAATGGTAGAAAACCTACACCCTTTTAGGGCAGCCTACACCAAAACTGCCACCACATAACATGTTCTTTCACAGCGCGATATAAAGAAGGGTGGCAGTTTTGCAGTTTTTTCGGGCTATTTTTCTTTAAGTAAGAGAGAGGACGGGTCACGGCGTGTGTCCCACATGCCCCGAGCCCCCTAAAGGGGAGCGTTGAAGCCCCCGAGCCCCCTAAAGGGGAGCGTTGAAGCCCCCGAGCCCCCTAAAGGGGAGCGTAGGGAATGAAGAGGAGACAAAAGCCAACACCCAACAGCTAAAAGCCAATAGCCAAGAGCCAACGGCCAGCAGCCAAAGGCCAATCAGCTTCTTTTGTCCAGTGCCTGGCGAGTCAGATTAGAGATAATGGTGATGAGCTGCTCGGTTGGCTCAATCATTGGGGCAACTTGCTCTTCCGTGAGATTGTAGTTGTCTTCGTAATCCCCTTTGAGTCGGAAGGTAAAGAGTTGCCGATAGAGCTTCCCGATGTCATTGGACAGCAACCCCGGTTTGATGAAATGGAGACCCAGCTGTTGGATGACGCCTTCATGCGACTTCACTCGTATACTATTGGCTATCAGCAATGCAGAGGCAGCATAGTAGGCTGCGTAATACAATCTGTTAGCCACGATTTCCCAATAACCAAGCGCGAGAATCGTTTTAGCTTGTTCTATCGTCTGTCTGGCCTTCTCCAGCCGATAGATAACTACATCGTAACGTCCTTGTTCGTCTAAGCTCATAGTACGATAGCGTCTTCTTCCACGTTTTGATGAAATGGGGTATAGCGGTTTTCTGCCCATTGTTTCTTCGTGAACATGATGGGATTGATGTACTCGTCAAGGTCCCAGCCGAGAGTGTGGATAGGGTAGGCGATATCATCGTGGTCCTCCTTGGTAATCTTGTCTTTATCGAGCAGGATGAGGATGTCCCAGTCAGAACCTTGGTGGGCATCTCCGCGTGCCTGAGAACCAAAGAGAAGCACCTGAGCATTGGTGGGAACCACTTCGTGTGCCCGCTTAGAAATTGCTTTCAGGATGTCTTGTTTTTCTTTGGTCATGGCTGTTTCTTTGTCTTATCTGTGGGCAAAAGTACTGTTTTTGGGCTAATGGTGCAAGGTTTTCTGCATTTCTTTAGCGTTCAACGGCAATTTTTATTGATTAAGGTCTGAGAAGGAAGGGGGAAGAGCCAAAGGTCAAGGGTTCAAGAAGTTCAAGAGTTCTTCAGACTCGCTGTCGCTCGAAGAAGCGGCAGAGCCGAGCGCAAAAGGTTCAAGAGTTCAAAGAGTTCAAAGAGTTCAAAAGGTTCAAAGGTTCAAGTGTTCAAGTTTTTTTGTCAAGAATTAGAGAATTAGAGAATTTCTTTGGGGCGCAATGGGATTTTGATAAGAATTAGACGAAGCCTGCGGAGCGCTTCGTCGAGAATTCTACAATTCTCAACAATTCACTCTTGACTGCTGAGCACAAATAATTCTCTAATTCTTCAAGTATGAAGCGTCCCTTTGGGCCGAGCGCTCTAATTCTTGATAATCGTCAAAGTCCAGCCGCAGGCGGCTGTCGCGGTTAAAAAATCATAATCTTTCATCCGTAATCCTTTATCTTTAATGAAAAGTTCATACCTTTGTGACTGATATGGAACAAACAGTTTTTTATGAGATCTGCGGCTGGGCTGCCAGCATCTGCATGATCCTGGGATATCTCCCACAAGCTATTCACACGATTCGGACTCGCGAGACAGACGGCATCGCAGTGCCTACCTTCCTGATGATGGGCATCGGCGCCTTCTGCTTCATGTTGCAAGGGCTGCTGCATGAGCCTGAGATTATCTGGGCGCTGTTCCTGACGAACCTCGTCACCTCGACCTGCTCCTGCATCATCTTCGGCATCAAGATGTATAATGATTACTTCAGGAAGGAAGAGCCAAAGAGTTAAAGAGTTAAAGAAGTTCAAAAGGTTCAAGAGTTCAAAAGGTTCAAAGAGTTCAAAGGTTCAAGAGTTCAAGAGTTTTGTCAAGAATTAGAGAATTAGAGAATTTTTCAGAGGCGGCACGCTGCGCAGATGCCGAATGCTATCCCGTCTGCCAGCCCCTCTCTCGAAGCCTGCGGAGCGCTTCGCCGAGACTCTTCACTTCTCAACAATTCACTCTTGACTGCCGAGCACAAAAAATTCTCTAATTCTCAAATTCTTGATAAGAATGATACTGAAGAGATGGGGGAGGGAGGTGCTGGAGCTGCTGTTCCCGCGACAGTGCTGCGGCTGTGGCCAGCGGCTGGCCTCGGGTGAGCAGCTGGTGTGCATGGAGTGTCAGTGCTGTCTACCGCTGGAGACGCTGCGCGATTGGGAGTTCAACCGCCACAAGGTGGCACTGGGCTCTCATCCTGCTCTCTTTCGTGTGGGGGCACTGACGCGCTACGACCGCACCAACATCTCGGCGGAGCTGGTGCGAAGCCTTAAGTTCAGGCGTCGCCATGAGCTGGGCAACTGGATGGGGCGCGTGGCGGCAGAGCTGCTGGGCGACACGGGCCTCTTCGAGGGC
>CADAGO010000041.1 GCA_902787555.1 uncultured Bacteroidales bacterium | reverse complement strand
TTACCTGATACATGTCGATTGGGTTGGTGTTCCAGATTTCAGAGTTGCCGCGAGCATACTCGTTAGAAGTACCTGTGTTGCCGCTCCAACCGCTTGATGAACTATTGGTAAAGTCTGGGTTGTTGATGAGAGAAGTAATATCAACAGGATTTGCCTCAGATGCGTTCTTACCACCTGCTGCGAGGATTGTAGCACGCTGAACAAGGAAGTTGATCTTTGTCTCAAATTGCTTAAGTTGATCAACATTGCTGTAACTTGCCTTCAATGCTGCAGCCTGTTCGTCCATTACACTCTTGAGTTCTGCATTATCAAGTTGTGTAGCCTTGTCGAATGTTGAGAGATAAGACTTATAGGCATTGAAGATGTCCTTTGCAGGAGCCACTTTCTCGTAGTTATCTGCATCAGCAGTTCCAAGTTCTGCCACGTACATCATAGCAGGCAACAGGATTTCTGCCTGAGTAGGACCTTCGAAATAGCCTTCTGTATCAGGATCAGTGTAGCGTGCATACAATTTGTCATAGTCAGCTGGAAGTGTGTAGCCCTTCATGACTTGCGCTGCTTGTGCAATGTATTCCTTTGCTTCGTTGGTTGTTGCAAATGCAGATTTGTATGCCTCGTCACCGGTAACAGGGAACTGAATGCTGCTGATGAGGTTCAATACGTGTAGTGTATCACCGGCAAATGTAAGGTTGTTTGACCTCATGGTTGACAGCACAGCGTCAATGTCTTCTTGTACCATCTTGCTGAAGTCAGGATTTTCTCCATAGAAGAGGAGACGGAAACCAGTGTAACATGCAATCATTGAAGACTGACCACCAATGAGCAGACGTCCGTCGAGAGCAGAAATGATACCGGTCTTGTGCTCTGTCCAAGTACTTGGATTCCATTCATACCAACCGTTGCTTGACTTGAAGCTGTCAGTGTGTCCAGGAAGTGATGCTACGCGAACCTCTTCAGAGTTCTGTGCAAAGATATTGTGATATGGAGGAAGCTTGTCTTCGTTCCATACGTTTGTTGCGTCAGTTCCGTTACCGCGGAGAAGAGCCTTGAGGCTGTAGTATCCCTTAGGCAGACCTACCAGCTGCTGGCGGATTTCCTGAGTTCCGATCAGACCACCGTTCCATCCGTCAGATACACCAACGAGACCACCCATATAATAGAGGTTAAGACCTGGAGACCATCCAGAGGTGTTGTTAACCACCTTGAACCACTGGTTGGTAACAGTCTCGTCTGCACTGAGGACTACTTTGCTTGAAATATCTGTACGATCTGCTTGACCGTCTCTCTTTATTTTATCAGTATAAGCGCCTGGACCTTGAACATCACCCCACTGCCATGTTTCATCCTTGAGGGTCCAAGTTCCGTCTTCATTCTCTGTAGGAGTATATTCAGGATTTACGAACCAGGGATACTTAATCAATGAAGTGAAGTCTTTTGCTCCGTGCTCATCAGGTTCACCTGTGTTGAGGTAGTCAGCACGAGCTTTTGCCAATTCTTCATACATTACGTTGTAAGCATTGACATCAAAGTTGATTTCTTCAGGGTCATCTGTTGTAGCTTTTGCCTCGATTTGGTCAAGATCGGTCTCAAATTGTGCCTTACCTGGGAAGTCGGTAGAAACTACCATATCGTGTGATGACTCGATCAGGTCAGCGAGGTTATAAGCAACGAGCAATGCGTTATTTGCATTCTCAGCCAGCGCATTTAACTTATCGATACCTGCCAGAACAGAGGTCATGTCACTTTTTTCAACCTCGTCGTCAATAGCCATCAATTGGTCACCAACGATAGCTGCAAGAGCACCGTAACCCTTAGAATCGATATCGTTCTGTACGTCTTCAACAGAAAGGCTCAATTCATTATATTCATTGACTGCCATCTCGAGTTGAGCATCAGCATCTGCTTCTCCATTGTAAATCACACGGAAGTTTGTAAATACCAGCCAGTCCTGAGCGATGTTAGCAGTCTTGCGGAAGCCGAGACGTACGTATGCACCCTTCGTTAAGATGATATTGAGTGAGTTTTCATATTTGCCAGCAGCAAAGTATGCGATGGCACCAGGAAGACAACAAGGACAATAATAAGATGTTACCTCAGTTTCACCTGTCTCTTCGTTCTTGACCTTGCGATCATATTGATAGTCATTCTTCCAATCGGATGATGTATAAAGACGGCCTTCTGTCTGCTCTGAGGTAGCAAGTGAACGGATGAATGTCTGATAAGAGTCCACAACCTCAGATTCTGGGTCCTCAGAAGTCAAAACGTCTGCATAGAGCCAAGCGTTCTTCTTAATCACTTTATTAAAGTGGTTTGTGAAGTTATCGATAGGAGTACCTTCACGATACAGGGCCTGCACCTTGATGGTGTAGTATCCTGCAGGGAAATAAACAACCTGATAGATGTTGATAAGGTCTTCCTGAGCATGTCCGTCGTAGTAAATACCTACGGCAGCAGTTCCGTCAACTTCATTCCACTCTGTCGGCATAGAGCCTTTCCACCAGTCACCCATGTCGGATGGAGAGTAGTCGCCATTATTGTTGGCAGGTTTTTCTCCAGACCATGAGCCATCGTAGTCACCCCAGTTGAGATAAGCAGCGATGTCGTCGCCCTCATTCCAATTTGAGGTATCTACATTTTGCGCATTCATCGCAGCAGTAGCGAACAATGCTAATGCAAAAGTAAATAATTTTCTCATACGTTAAAGTTTAAATTAATTGTTTGTAAAAAGTTTATTATATAATCCTTTGATTTAATCGGTATTAGTGACCCTAAAGGGTCGTCCCTTCTAATTCGGTGCAAAGTTACAACTTTTCAATGTACTTAAATGTTTTTTTTGATAATAAGACTATCAAATTTGTGTCTTTTTTGTGTTTTTTCCCATTTTTGCCCCAATTAGAGGTAAATAGATGGAGTTTCGTTTCTTTTTTTCAGAAAGTTTTTGTACTTTTGCAACATCAATAACTAAAACATACCTAATATGAATTGTAATCTTACGAAGCGCCTGTTTGGCATCTTGTTTTTAATGGTATTGCCATTAGTAACAGTATTGGCTGACGAACCTGTCTTTTCGTCAAGTGTTTACTATCGTATTATCACCCGAAACGGGGACACGCGTTGTCTTGATATTGCAGGAGAGAAGTCGTATGAGGGCGAATTGATATGCCTGTGGTCAAATATTCCTACTCGTACGACGGAAGACTGGATTGTCAAACGAGTAGGTAACTATTATCAGTTCCTGTCAAGAAATGGTGGATGGGCCATCAACGACCCAACAGTGGGAGAAGTGACAGCAACGACGAATACGGGCACCCAATTGAATCTGGCGAAAGTTGATACGACTTCACAAAGTCAGTTGTGGGATATCGTGCCTCAGAGCGATGGGTATTTCAATATCATCAATGTGCACACCCAGCATACGATGAACCTCAATGGCGGAACTAATGCTGATGGGACGCAGATTATCAGTTACAAGTCGGATGGTTCCAATTCAACCAGCAAAAACCGTCAATGGAGGTTTTTAGCCGGCGATTCCATCAATGGCAATGTGGCAGATTCTGTGCAGGTTGATACTACCAAGAACGATACGATTATCCGTCGCTTGTCGAACCTGCCTCATATCTATATCAACACCAAGAACGGGGTTTCCATTACCAGTAAGAAGACCTGGGTCAACGCTACCTTATTATATATAGATGAGAACGACGTTGTTACCAACTATGATGCGCTTCAGATTCGAGGACGTGGTAATTCTACCTGGAACCGCAACCCTTCAAAGAAACCTTATCGTATCAGGTTTGCCGAGGCTGTAGAGTTCTTAGGACCTGAATATGCCAATGCTCGCAACTGGACCTTGATGGCAAATACGTATGACAAAACACTGATGCGAAACGGACTGACCAGCGAGTTGAGCGAGTTCTGCGGTATGGAGTTCAATGTGGCGCATAAATATGTCGATGTGACGCTCAATGGGGAATACATCGGAACCTATCATATCAGTGACCATCCCGAGGTGGGAGAGAAACGTGTAGAAGTACCATTAGGGACCTCTGGAACAGACGTTAGTTATTTCATGGAATGCGACGGTTATGCTGAGCACAATTATTTCAATACGTCAACGAAGAGTGTTCCAATCCGTATTCATTACCCAATGTCTTTGTCGTCTGCCCAAAAGACTTACGCCACAAATCTTGTCAACAAGTTCGAGAAGACGCTCTTTGGGAACGATTTTACCGACCCTGAGAAGGGATATCGTGCATTGATTGATAGTGTCTCTTTAGCTAACTGGTATTGCACCATCGAAATTTGTGGAAACCTCGACTGCTTCTGGAGTTTGTACTTCTATCGTAAGGCTGGCGACCCGAAGCTCTATATCGGCCCATGTTGGGACTATGATATCGCATACGGTAATGACTCACGACGTGGAGATACTTCCCAGCAGTTGATGTGTGACGTGGCATTTGAGTTAGATCGTGCAGGTTCGTGGATTAACCGTATGTGGGAAGATCCTTGGTTCCAGCAACTCGTCAATCGACGTTATAACGAAATATACGATGCTGGCGTGAAAGACTTTTTGCTGGCAAAAGTCGATAGTTTGGAAACGTTGTTGAACGAATCACAGGCTCTCAACTTCAAGAAATACGGTATCCGTACTGCAGAGTATAACGAGCGTTTGTTCCACAACACCTATGGCGAATATGTCAACGACCTGCGCAGCTATATCAGTGCCCACTGTGAATACCTGAAGACTGCTTTCAAGAAGAAGATGGCTGCAGGACCTACTCCTCCGTTCGTATCTGACCAGAAGCACTATTATCGCATTATCAGCTCGAAGGCAGATATCGCTGTAGACCTTACGAGTCAGAAAATCGATGAAGGTTCATTAGTCAGCATGTATACCAATACAGCATCACGCACCACTCAGAACTGGGCTTTTGTTCCTGTGGACGAGTACTATATGGTGTTGACCAACGATTTGAAGTTTGCACTCAACGACCCATCGCCTGATGGTACAGCAGCCACATCAACCACTTCAGTACAGCTCAATATTGCAAAAGCCGATAATACCAACACACGTCAGCTTTGGACAATTGTGCCGCAAGGCAATGCAGGCTACTACAATCTCATCAACAAGGAGTCGGGCCGAACCATGAACCTCAATGGAGGTAGCACATCGAATGGTACGACTGTCATCAGCTATTCAACAGATACTGAGAAGAACAAGACTGGCCAGAATCGTCTGTGGCTGATAGAAATGACAGATGTGGCTATTCCGCAGGCTGCAGACGTTAATGGCGACGGTACGGTCGATACGCAGGATGTCTTGGCCATCTACGACTTTATCGTTCAGGGAAAGGCTGTTGGCGCTTCTACGCCTGAGGATGTGAATAGAGACGGCCTCGTCGATACGCAGGATGTGCTCTGTGTGTATGATTACATCATCAAACATTGATTGAACGATAAGGACATAAAGAATAGAAGAGCGGTGTTTGCCGCTCTTCTTTTTTCAATTCCCTTTGCCTTCATCCTCTTCGGGCATCGCGTTATCGTAGCAATGCTTGCGACGACCGAGCGTAATAGAAGCTCGGTTTGCGACGACGAGAGATTTATCTCTCCAAAGGAGGACTCAAAGAGTCTTTAGGTTTATCTCCCCCAAGGAGGCACTAAGTGCTTACAGGGTGGGGGTCTTTTTCTTATTGACGTTAATTGCTGTTGAATGTGGGAACGCAATGCTGTAGGCGCTGTCGAGTGCTCGGAGGTTTACCTTGCGGATACCGATGCCGAGGACGACGGATACCAGAGCCCGCAGGAACTCGCGGTGCTTGCGTGGGTAGAGTTTGGGCGGCGGCAGTGCATCGTAGCCATAGACCTGTTGGTCGTCGTCGAGGACAATCCGGTTGTATACCTCCCAGATGAAGTCGTCCGTGGCACGGGTGCCATACCACTCCTTGAGGATGTTCCTGATGCAGAATCTGCGGTAATGCTCGGCGAAGAGGCGTCTCGTGCGCTCCAGCTGTAGCCAGAGCTGCACGAAACATTCTTGGGTATTCTCGATTGTAATCATAGTTCCAAATCCTTAATGACTAATGACTAATGACTATCTTGACTGAATTTTTCTGAATTTCCCGTCTGCCGTCTGTTGCACAAGACCTTGGTTTCGCCAGTTCTTCAGCATCTGCTGCACACTGTTGCGCGTGACCCCTGCACCCTTGATGGCGATGCTTTGTTGGGTAGCCTGCTCAAGCGAAAACAGGATATCCAGTCGCTCAAAGATAGAGTCGTTCTTACCTCTTTTCATCCGTTCCCCGTTTATGTTGCCCGTATAGTCACGGCTGTTGAATGCGTTCTCGATGCGGTCGCGGAAGAAGTGAAGGGCATTCTCAAGGAGCGAGTCGGCTATCACGTCGTAGGCTTCCAACATCTGCGGAGTCTGCGCCCTCAGGAGCGCCTCCTTCCAAAGGTTCGGATATTGCTTCAGGCGACTCTCAGCGCCATTCAGCCCATGCTTCTGGATGAGGGTCTCGCATACCTTGCAGAGCATCAGACAGCAGGTCATGCGTTGGGCTGTGACGCAGACACGGAAGCGTTGACGGGCCTTCGTCCTGTCGTCGTTCTTCATGGTTTCCAAGCGGATCTGTTCCAGCCACTCACGACCCTTTTCTTCCAGTTTCGGCAGCACCACTTCACCCTGCATCAGGGGCAGCAGGTGCGCTATCTGCTGGATGCGTTCAGTCTGGCGTGGAGTCAATGCGTAGGGCTTGTCCTCCAAGGGCGAGAACGTGTTGTCGGGTGTGCGGGCAATGGCGATACGGCTCTGAAATCCGTCAGTATAGTTCGATACCACACGATAGAGGGCATCAGGCGTTCCACACATTGTGACGTTCCACAGCAGTTTATCGATATGCACGTTCACCGCCTCTGCACTTCGTGCCTCGCGCTCATACTTCGTGCCGTCGTAACTCTGGCGCAGCATCACCGAGAAGTCGCTCATCGTCGAGCGCCATTTCTGTGCCACCGTATCGGCCTCGGGTGTGAACGAAAAGGCGTGCCTACCCTCCGTATTTGCCAGTCGCTCAGCCAGGTTGGCAACGGTGTTGTTCAACGTCAGATAGCGCACAGGCAACTTCGGTTCCTCGGGTTGCTCCTTCTTGTTCTTCGCAGCCCGTTTCTTGGCGCGCCACTCGTCTTCCTGCATCTGGTACATCTTGTCGAGCGCCACCACCTCGCTCATCCAGGCATTCACCACAGGGTCGATACCGCCCTTGCCGCTGGCAAAGTCACCTGCGATGTAGACAATCAGGTTCAGTCCCTTCTTCTGTCCGTGAACGTCGAGCACCACACCTGTTGCCAGCGCTCCGATGCAAGGACAGATGGCCGTCACGACAGGCATAGCGAGATGAGGACCTACGGCGTTGATACTTTCGCGGATACCCTGGGGCATCTTCTTAAGTGCAGAGTGAAAAGTGGAAAGTGAAGAATTTGCTTCCGCCTCTTCATCGTTTTCTACGTCATCCATCTTACATCTTCCATCCGACATCTGCAAAGCATTCAGTACATTGCGCAGGCGTATTGGGAAGCCGTTATACTCCGAACTCAACGCACTCTTGATCTTCGCACGTTTCTCTTCAGGCGTGAATCCATTATAACAAGGTATCACCTGATCCAGCCATTCAGCATTCTTGCCACAGATGTGGCGCAGGTCGCATGCCAACTGGTACGTCAGCGTATCGCGGTCGCCAATGGTCGGTTCAAAACCGTGATTGTTCACCTCCCAGTACTTCGCGATGATGTCCTTGAAAGGAATGCCGTGATAGTCCTGAGGGAATGGAAGGGCAGACCCAGACCCACCCCCGTTCCCCTCCCTGTGAGTGAGGGGAGTATTTACATCTGTTGATGTATTCATATTAGCAGAGTGACCGCTCTCCCCCTGCAGGGGGAGTTTGGAGGGGGTCTGCTTGAAAATCTCCTCATCGAGATACAGCAGCTCCTGCTCCGTCGTGGTGAAGAACACACGGGTGATATCCTTCGCACCCTCGTCGTAAGGCACTCCCAGCAGGTCGCTTGCCCAGCGCAGGTTCTCCTCCTGCGAGAGTTCCGGGCGGCGTTTGAATACCAAATGATACCCCTTCGTAGCAGAGCGCTCCAGCATCAGCAGTCCCAGCCCGTCCTTTCTCGACAGCACCAGTTCAGGGACCGTCCTCAACCATTCCTCCTTTCTGGCGGCTATTTGCTCTTCCCCTTCAAGGGGAAGCGGGGAAGGGGTCCAGTCTATGTCCATACCTACGGTAGTGCTCATCCGCTTCGAACCCTTCAGCGTCCCGTCGTCGTTGGGCAGGCACGAGTAGTTCATCTGCAAGAGTTTCGCCTTCTGGCTCACATCGCCACCACGTACCGCCTTCATCACCGTCTTCTGCTTCACTGAGTTACGGAGATTTCGGTACTCCGTTGCCGTAAGGACAGGGCTCATCATCTTCACCCCGTCCTTATAAAATATTCTGTGTACACTCATAGTCTTAGAAATTGAATTGAAGTTGAACATTCGCTGTTACCTCTCTCGGCATCTTGCGGACGGCCATGTTGAGGAAGTCTATTCCCTCCTGCGTCCAGACCAGGTAGCGCTTCATGCGAGCCTTACCTTTGAGACTGTAGCAGAAGAAACTGCGCGTCTCAGCCAGCCCACGCCCCTGGAGTTCGTCGCTCAGCTGCCAGCGTCCACCCTTGCGGTGTTGGATGCCCATGCCAGCCAGCAGATTGTTGAACGATAGCACGTCCATGCCCCACGCTGCAGCCACCTGAGTTGCCGTCAGGCAGTATTCGCTCTTGCTGTTGAGCAGTTGCAGGGTGCGGCCAACGATTTCGTGCGCACGCTCCACGATTTCCTCCTCCGAGAGCATGTTGCCATTGGCATCCTTGGTGGGGATGTAGCCGCCCGTCATACGGATCTGCGGCAGCACCTCGCTCGTCACCCAGCGCTTGAACGCCTTCGCCTGTGGCAGTTTTGAAGAGAGAATCAGGGAGTAGAGACCACTTTCGTTGATGAAGATGGCTCTGGTTCCGTAGGCAGTGTCGCGAATCGCGACGGTGCTCTTATCTTCAGCATCTACATGCTTGCTCAGGGCATCACGGGTATTACTGTATCCCAGTGCCTTGGCGACATCCTTGCCTGCGAACATGATTTGGTTTTTCACTTGGCAAGTACGAATCTCGCCGAAATTTTCGTTTGTAAAAATTTGAATATTAGAATTCATAAATCTGTGAGTTCAGCGAGGAAGATGCATCTGAAACGCTGGCCAGCTTGTCTCATGAGATTCCTTCTGCTCACTTCGCTCAGCATCCCGCTGCCTTTTCAGCGGGGGTGAAATGTTGCTCTGCTAGGCAATTCTGTAGGTTCTGTAGGTTTTTCTGTAGGTCTTATTGAGCAGTGTTGCCGTTTACCGCATTTTTGAAGGCATCGACCAGTCGCAGCACACGCTCCTTGGCACCGTTCTCTTTTATGCCCTCCTGCCCGTTGCTCTCAAAGGTCCCCCAAATCGTGAATAGCGGCTCTTAAGGGGCTTAGGGTCTTTAAGGTCTTTAAGGTCCTTAATGTCGTTAGAATCCTCTTTGCTCTTTTCTCACCCTCATCATGCGCTCTGAGAAGCCGCCTTGGGTCACAAAATCTTTTTCCAGACGCTCCAACTGCTTAAACAGCAGATAGTCTGCCTGATTGATAAGGATGATTGCCATATTCGCTATCGTCTCAGGTGGACGCGTTTCGCAAAGCTGCATGAAAAACGCAGCATCATTATGCGTGCGCCCCAAGTTGCGCATTGCCGTCCACTCTGCCGAGCCTTCCTCCCATTGACGATGGTTGCGAGTGCGCAGGTAGTCGATATAGTCTTCGAGCAACTCTTGCAGGCTCGCCTTAGCCACATTCACCAGTTTGATTTCAGTCTTGGCACTGGTGGCAGAAGCAGCACAACCCTCTATGATATTCTGCTTGCCAGAGCGAGCCGCCTGTACCATCTGGTCTATGGTGCGGTCGCCCTTCTGCAAGTACTTCTGGCAGAAATAGAAGGTCATCTCGTAGATGACTTCCGTTTTCTGGTATGACAGCAGCTTACGATAGTTGCCCGATGGCCTGATTAACTTTTCTGGCATTGGTGATCCTCCTTACTTTTGATTTTAAAGTCCTTAAGGTCGTTAGGGTCCTTAAGGCCTTTTCGGCCGCAAAGATACAACATTCTTTTCACACCACCAAGCAAATAATGAAAAAGTTCTAAGACATAGTCAACTCAGTCAAGATAGTCATTAGTCATTAGTCATTAAGGATTTCGGAACTCGGTCATTGCTCACTATAAAATATAATTTTAATTATATTATTATAGTGGCCGATTTTGGCAATCCGTTTTCGTAAATGACTAATGACTAATGACTAAAATGACTAAATTGATTTTTTATGTAAAAAAGATAATGATTTTTTCGTAGACCGCAATGATAATTTCGTAACTTTGCAATGTCAAAGAAAAGAGGTGAATTCCGGGCATTAAGCACCGAAAATGCAAGGCTTAACAGTTGCAACGGCCGGCTCTGCTACCTGCATCATCAGCGACGAAATGCCCTCCGCGCGACCTCCCGA
>CADAGO010000040.1 GCA_902787555.1 uncultured Bacteroidales bacterium | reverse complement strand
ATATATAATATAAGTTATTTTGTGGGTTGGAATACCTAAAAATGAACTGAAACAACTGAAACGTGAAACAGTTCCTTGCGAATTTAGAATTGTAATACACAAATTGACATCTGTACTTTACAAAATGATATATTTGTTTACAAATTTACATTCTATAGCTGATTTTTATGCCTTATTATTTGGTTATGTCGCAATTAATTCGTAACTTTGCAGTGTGAAAATCAAGCGTGATTTTGCAGCCCTTAGGGGTAACAAAAATTCCCCTTAAGGGGAACAAAAATAGCCCCTCTCTAACTCCCCCGAGGGGGAGGACTAAAGAGAAAAAGTGAAGAGAGAAGTGTGAAGAGTGAATACCGGTTAAACTCTAAACGCTAAACTCTAAACTAAATCAACCCAATTATTAACCCAACTGTAAACGGTAAACCGTAAACGGTAAACGGTAAACCAAATCGAAAAAACTATGGCAATCAAAGTAATTGCTCAGCGCCGAGAGTATCAGTCGTATAAATAACGAAAGGTTGCCTGTCTCGTCTTTCAGAATTCCTAAGCAATAGGATTTTACCCAAAGAATCGTTATCGGCTCCAACGGTATTCCTTACCCGCCCGGAGTTTGATTAAAGCAGTGGAACCATTACAGTGTACAGTGGTGGTTCCTTGTTGTTTTGCCCTGATGGTATAGGCTGTGACTTGGTGGTTGCGCCAAGTGATGTCAACTTCGAAGGCTCCTCGGGCACAAAGTCCACGTACAGAACCATCGGCCCACTCTTGAGGAAGAGCAGGAAGGAGAAAGATATCGGTCGTGGTGGATTGCAGGAGCATCTCGGCTACACCTGCACAACCTCCGAAGTTGCCGTCGATCTGGAATGGCGAATGGGCATCGAGCAGGTTGGGATAGGTTCCCCCACCCCCTCGGTAGTCTTCTCCACGATAATTATCAGGACTGACATATTTCAACAGACGTCGATAGATGCGGTAAGCACCGACCGAATCATGGAGGCGTGCATAGAGGTTTACCCGCCATCCAGTGCTCCAACCTGTGGTGTTATCGCCTTTGATTTCCAGGGTCTTAGCACATGCTTTACACAAATCTGTAGAGGAGGAGGTAATCTGATGTCCAGGATAGAGACCGAACAAATGCGACTGATGGCGATGCTGAGGGTCGGCATCGTTCCAGTCGTGATACCACTCTTGCAGATTGCCTTTTGCTCCTATTTTGTATGGGAGGAGGCGTGGAAGTGTTCGCGTGATTTCATCACATAACTTCTTATCAGTCTTCAGCAGCTGAGCGGCAGCGAGGGCATCAGTGAGACACTCGCGAATCATCGCTATGTCGGCAGAACCTCCATAGACGGTATATCCTCGATAGCGGTCAGGCGTGAGATATTCGTTCTCAGGGGAAGTTGAGGGCGAAGTCATCAAATAGCCGTCTTTCTCGATGAGCCAATCCAGACAGAACTCGGCAGCACCACGCAGGATGGGATAATACTCGCGGAGGAAAGCTTTGTCTTTTGTGAACATATAGTGCTCCCATATATGGGTTGAGGTCCATGCACCTCCCATATTCCAGTTTGCCCACTGAGGGCCTCCGTCGTGCTCGCCTACAGGATTGGTCATAGCCCAGATATCGGTATTATGGGCAAGGCACCAACCACGATGTACGTTATAGTACTCGCGTGCTGTAATGCCGCCTGTCTTCGCTGTGTTTTTCAGGAACGAAAGCATGGGCATGTGGAGTTCGCTCAAATTGGCGGTCTCGGCTGCCCAGTAGTTTTCCTCAAGGTTGATGTTCGAGGTGTAGTTGCAGCTCCAGGGCGGCAACAACTTCTCGTTCCATAGTCCTTGCAGGTTGGCTGGGACACCCATCGTACGTGAACAGGAGATGAGCAGGTAGCGACCGAACTGGAAGTAGAGAGCTTCAAGTTCGGGGTTGTGTTGCTGCTGTTCTGTGTAGTTATAAAGCTGACGGTCGGTTGGCAAAGCAGCGATTGCCGCATCAGTCTTGCCGAGATTGAGAGACACACGATTGAACAGTCGCTCATAGTCGATGATGTGTCGCTGACGAAGGGTTTCGTATTTGTAATGTTTTGTTTTGTCGATACGACGGGCAACAAGTGTTTTGTAATCACGTCCATGAGTAACAGGGTTCTTGTCGAAACCGTTGAAACTGGTCACATTGGATATACAAATGGTTGCTTCCTTGGAATTGAAGATGAGTAGCGAGTCTCCATCTAGATAACTGCGGACATGCGAATCGACCACCGCTACAGACGTTCGGAAACGCATACCACGGTTCTCTTCGTAGAAGAACTTACCATCCGTATAGTTAGGACGGGAGTGGTATG
The DNA here is from genome assembly GCA_902787555.1 of uncultured Bacteroidales bacterium. Lineage (GTDB taxonomy): Bacteria > Bacteroidota > Bacteroidia > Bacteroidales > Bacteroidaceae > Colivivens. The sequence goes on along the minus strand of CADAGO010000040.1, from coordinate 7,391 downwards.
CCACATAGCCGTCAGACGATAAGACGACAAGATCGTCGATGGATGTCGTATGAGGTAATTGTGAATCGAGACGAAGGCTTGCGGTGAAAGGTTTCTCGGACTTTATATGAACGACGATGACGCTATCGGGAGCCGAACAGAAGTATTCTACCTTGAATGGGACACCATTACGCTTGTAGGTAGTCGTAGCAATAGCCTGCGAGATGTCGAGCGAGCGACGGTAGTCTGTAACAGAAGGTGTTACTCCATCATCGTCTAAGTAGTGGATGATGAGCGAACCAAGCGGTTGGTAGTTCTCGCTATAGTGACCCTGTACCTTGCGCTGCAGACGATCGGCAAGGCGATAGTCTTCCTTATTGAGCGCATCACGGATGTCAGCCAGATTGCGCCAAGCCTCAGGCGAATAGACCTTTGTGTCGGGTTCACCTGTCCAGAGGGTAATATCGTTCAGACTGATTTGCTCGAAGTCTGTACGACCATATACGGTAGCACCCAGCGAACCGTTACCAATCACAAGCGCCTCCTCGAAATAGCGGGCAGGACGGTCGTAGTGAAGCGTGAGGGGTTGGGCGGAAACTAGAAAGGACCGGATGACGAGACCAATCACAAGGATATATCTATTTGTTCTCATAGGGAAGCTGTTATTAATGATAATGTGGCAAAGTTAAGGAAAAAATAATACTTATAGAATGAAATCATGTGAAAAATGAAGAAAACGCACACTGATTCTTGCCCATTCTCTATTTTTTTACTAATTTTGCGAAAAATTAAAAAGAGTAATGAAGAAACGTATCATCATAGCAACGGATTCGTTCAAGGGTTCGCTGAGCAGCACAGAAGTTGCTGAGTCTGTCAAAGAAGCATTGTTGGCAAAAAATGCCGATTTAGAAGTATTGACCTATGGCATTTCTGACGGTGGTGAAGGATTTGCAGAGATGTTGACAAATGCACGCGGGGGAAAGATGGTGAAAATGGACGCACATGATGCCCTACTCCACCCTATTAAGGCACAATATGGAATGATTGACGATTGTGCCGTGATAGATGTCGCTTCAACCGTAGGACTGACGATGCTGAAACCTATGGAACGTAATCCTTGGAAAGCAACCAGTTTTGGTGTGGGTGAAATGATTCTGCACGCCCTGAAGCACGGTGCACGAAAAATCATCATTGGATTGGGCGGATCTGCCACAAACGATGCTGGACGCGGTATGCTGGAGGCAATGATAGGAACCAAGAAAGTGAGCGACTGCATGATGGAATGGCCATATGGTATGCGAAAAACAAAAAATGACTTGGTGGAAGCCCTGCACGAAGTGAAAGGACTGGACGATTGTGAATTCGTCATAGCCACAGATGTGGATAATCCACTATGCGGTCCCAACGGAGCAACCTATATGTTTTCCTCACAAAAGGGAGCGTCGCCAGCTATTAAACCCCGACTTGAACAACGCAACCGTAAATTCGGAAAGATGCTGGAGCAACAGTCAAAACGCTCCATCGTAGAACAGCCAGGAGCAGGTGCAGCAGGAGGAATCGGTGCTGCACTCATGACTATGAAAAACTGGAAGATACAGCGAGGTATCGACTTACTAATGGACTTGTACGACATCCGTTCGAACATGAAAACAGCCTCGATGGTTATCACAGGAGAAGGACGCATTGACCAACAGACCCTCTGCGGAAAGGCAGCATACGGAATAGGAGTGACAGCAAAGGAGATGGGTATTCCTTGTATCGCTATTTGCGGCCAACTCAGCGACGACTTTGACGCAACACAAGCCCCCTGGACAAAAATAATTCAGGTTTCACCTCCCAACCAAACATTATTGGAATCGATGAAACCTGATGTAGCAAGAGAAAATATCAGTAAAGCGGCTTCAGAATTAACATGCTAACAAGTTAGACGTTAGTTGTTAGCTTCTTATTCAAAGCACATAGCTCCGCTTTCCTATTTCTTTAGCAAAGCCTTGGCCTTATCAGAGAAATATTTCTCAACTTCCTTATATGGCACTGTACATTCTGGCATACCAGCAACGTACGGTGCTATTTCATAAGCACTATAGACAAACTTTACCCCAGTAGGCGCAAACCAAGGTTCGAGATAAGGCAAAGGGAAATTGTCGTACACACCATCAAACAGACACTCCTCGAGATCTGATTCCTCACCATCAGTTTCATTGAAATACTCTTCAATGTGCTTCTTGATAATGGGAGCCAACTGGGTAGTATCAGCAAATATATCCCAACCCAACTTAGTTCCATCCTCTTTGTCGAATGTCACACCATAAAAGAAAGGCATTCCATGTGCACCACCTGTATAGTCATAACCTGCTACCTCGTAAGTGAGGAAGTCGGCACTGTCAGTTGCCATCGTTATATTGAGTTCAAGATAAGCGCCAAAGCCATCAAACAGACCTTCCTCGTCACACTCCTGAAAATACTCAGCAGCATAATGCTTCAACATCTCTTCGTCAAAGTTGACATCGCCCTCATAAGACTTACCCAGCAGGCCATGCATCCACTTTTTAACAGAGTCGACCAATACTGGATTGCCAGAAACAGGAACATCTAGATTGAGCGTATAGCTGATGCTAACATCGTTTTGTTCGAGACTGTCAGTAAACTCTTTATTTTCTGTCTTAAACACCATATCGCCCAAAGCGATAGAGTCAAGAACCAAAGAATCGGAATCATTGGTAGATGTATTATCTGGAATGATTCCACAAGCAATCATAAACGACGTTGCAATAACACATGCGATAGGAATGAGTATCTTCTTCATGTTGGGTTTGATTAAAAATGAAAATCCCCCCTCATGCGAGAGGGGATTTATGATTAATATATTGATCTTACAACAAGTCGTCGAGGGCACTCTTCATGCCAATCTCTGATGACTCAGCTGATTCCCCCTTTGGAGCATCTGAGTGACGAGACTCCTGACGGTGAGAACGGTCGCTGTGACCACGACGCTCACGACGTTCGCCTCGCTCTGGACGTTCACGACGTTCGCCCTTTTCACCACGAGCCGGACGTTCAGGGCGCTCTGTGTAACCCTCAGGCTTCTCCAAAAGAACACGATGTGAGAGCTTGAACTTACCTGTCTTTGGATCGACATCGAGCAACTTCACTTCGATTTCGTCATCTTCCTTGATACCTGTCTCTTCCATTGTCTCGAAACGCTTCCAATCGATTTCTGAGATATGGAGCAAACCTTCCTTGCCTGGGAGGAATTCAACAAAGCAGCCATAAGGCATGATTGACTTCACCTTGCTCTTATAGACTTCGCCTACTTCTGGAACAGCCACGATAGCCTTGATCTTCGCAAGAGCCAACTGGATTGCTTCCTTGTTAGGAGCAGCCACCTGAACCTTACCCACGCCATCTTCCTCATCGATGGTGATAATGGTCTGAGTCTCTTCCTGCATAGCTTGTATAATCTTGCCACCAGGACCAATGACAGCACCAATCATATCCTTAGGAATGATGATCTGTTCGATGCGTGGAACATGAGGCTTAAAGTCTTCACGAGGTGCAGAGATGGTCTTCATCATCTCACCCATGATATGCTCACGGCCGGCTTTTGCCTGCATGAGAGCCTTCTCGAGGATTTCGTATGACAGACCGTCGCACTTGATATCCATTTGAGTAGCAGTGATACCATTGACTGTTCCTGTGGTCTTGAAGTCCATATCACCAAGGTGGTCTTCGTCACCGAGAATATCGCTCAGGATAGCATATTTCTCTTCGCCTGGGTTCTTAATCAGACCCATAGCGATACCTGCAACAGGGTTCTTGATAGGTACACCGGCATCCATCAGTGCCAAAGTACCGGCACATGTTGTAGCCATTGATGATGAGCCGTTTGACTCAAGTACATCACTGACCACGCGAACGGTGTATGGGAAATCATCGGGCAGCTGACCCTTGATACCACGCCAAGCAAGATGACCGTGACCAATCTCACGACGACCAGTGCTACGCTGTGCCTTTGCTTCACCTGTAGAGAATGGAGGGAAGTTATAATGGAGCAGGAATCGCATGTTGTAACGCTCAAGTGCTCCATCGACCAACTTCTCATCGAGTTTTGTACCCAATGTAGCAGTAGCGAGTGCCTGAGTCTCACCACGCGTGAAGATAGCAGAACCGTGAGGTCCTGGCAGTGGGCTTACCTCGCACCAGATTGGGCGGATATCGGTTGTCTGACGTCCATCGAGACGAATACCCTCGTCAAGGATACAACGACGCATTGCATCGCGCTCAACGTCAGCATAGTAGCGGTCAACAAGTGTGTTCTTCTCTTCAAGTTCCTCTTCTGTCAAATCAGGATGTGCAGCAGCATATGCCTCCTTGAATTCTTCGCGGATAGCTTCGAACGCATCAGCACGTGCATGCTTTTCCAGACCTTGCTTAGTCACATCGTATGCTTTCTGATAGCAATCGTTCTTTACTGCCTCACGAAGTTCTTCATCGTTCACCTCATGGCAATACTCACGCTTTACATCAGTACCGAGTTCTTTCATCAGTTCCTTCTGGATGCGACACTGAGGCTTAATAGCCTCGTGAGCAGCCTTCAGTGCATCGAGCAGATCGAGTTCACTCACTTCTTTCATCTCGCCTTCCACCATCATAATATTCTCTTCGGTAGCGCCAACCATCAAGTCCATGTCAGCTTCCTTAAGCTGCTCGAACGTAGGGTTGATAACGAATTCACCATTGATACGAGCTACACGAACTTCAGATATTGGGCCTTCAAATGGAATGTCTGAACAAGCCAATGCTGCAGAAGCAGCAAATCCTGCAAGTGCATCAGGCATATCAACTCCGTCTGCAGAGAAAAGAATAACATTAACATACACCTCTGCGTGATAGTTTGATGGGAACAGAGGACGGAGTGCACGATCGACAAGACGACATGTCAGAATTTCTTCATCAGATGGCTTGCCTTCACGTCTTGTAAAACCTCCAGGGAATCGGCCGGCTGCGGCATACTTCTCACGATACTCTACCTGGAGTGGCATAAAATCTGTTCCTGGTACGGCATCTTTTGCGGCACAAACAGTGGCCAGGAGCATGGTGTTGCCCATACGGAGCATCACGGAACCATCGGCTTGTTTTGCCAACTTTCCTGTCTCAATGCTGATTTCTCTTCCGTCAGGCAATGAGACTGTCTTTGTAATTACATTCATCTTTAAAACTTTATATATGTTTCGACATAAAAATCGTGCAAAGATACTAAATAATTAAGAGTTATGAGCGAAGAGTTAGGAAAAAATGAAGAATAATTCCTTTTTCAATCCCCATTCTTCATATTTTTTTGTAATTTTGCGCTCGCAAAAGCAACTAATGAGCAATGAGTACTAAAAATATATTAGGTGTAGCCTGCATCATGGCGGCTATGATGACTGCCTGCGACAGCAGTCCAAAATTTCAGGTTGAGGGAACCGTCAGCGATGCCGATGGGAAGATGTTGTATCTCGAAGCAATGACACTTGAGGGAATTCAGCGTATCGACTCCACTCGTCTCAAGGACGACGGTTCTTTCCGTTTCAGCGCTCCTGCGCCTACCAATCCCGAGTTCTATGCACTCTGTGTCGACAACCAACGTATCAACTTCTCAATCGACTCCACAGAGACCGTGCGGTTCAAGGCTCAGTTGCCTACTTTCAGTAGTAGCTACACAGTCGAAGGATCAGACAACTGTGATAAAATTAAGGAGATATCTTTGTTGCAATCCGCACTACAGCAACAGGTCATCGAATTAGAGAAGAACCAGTCGATGTATCCTGGCGATATCGTTGATAGTATCAACGCTCTTGTGAATGCCTACAAAACGCGAATGAAGAACGACTATATCTATAAGGAACCTATGAAAGCATACGCATACTATGCAGTGTGCCAATCGATTACCGACCTGAACTCCACCTACCAGTTGTTCAATCCATCTTCAAACCGTGATGACGTAAAGTGCTATGCTACTATTGCTACTGCATGGGACGGACTGTATCCTAATGCAAAACGTACGGAGCAGATTTGCAATCTGGCCATTCAGGGCATGAGCAACACCGCCCCAGCACAACCAAAATATGTGAATATCGACGAATCAAAGATTTCAGAAGTAAGCATCATCGATGTTGAGCTTCCTGACATCAATAGCAAGATGCGCCGTCTTACCGACCTGAAAGGAAAAGTAGTGATGCTCGACTTTACTGTATATAGTGCAAAAGAATCTGCCGAACGTACACGTCGTATGCGCTCTCTATATGAAAAATACAAGGATCAGGGATTTGAGATCTATCAAGTGTCGCTCGATGATGACACACACTTCTGGAAAGTTGCCTGCGAAAAACTACCTTGGATTTGTGTGCATGAAACTGACGGGTCGGCAGTCAATCTCTATGGAGTAGTCAATGTTCCCACATTCTTCCTCATCAATCGTGAGAACGAACTGGTAAAGCGAAGCGAACAGATTGCCACTTCGTTGGAAGACGAAATCAAAAAACTGCTGTAATCTCTAAATAAGCTTACAACAGTAAAGACAGGAAAAACTTCTTGTATCATCCAAAACTTGCCAGGGAAAAGGTTCTATCGCTTTTTCTTGGCTTCTTTTTCGAGGCGTTTTTGTTCCTTACGAGCTTCTTTCTCACGACGTTTCTGCTCCTTGCGTGCTTCCTTTTCGCGACGCTTCTGCTCTTTTTTCAGCTGTTCCTCCAGTTCCTTTGCCTCTTTTTCTGCTTCCTTGGCTGCCTTGCGCTCATCTTTCGCCTCCTGCTTTTCTTTCGCAGAAGACTCGAGTGCGTCGCGTAGCATCTCCTTGTCGAAGGTGAAAACGTGACCAAGCATACCCAGCGACAATATCTTGTTTTCGCCATCGAGTTCCACGTGAGTCATATTGAAAAGCAGATAGTTATCTACTTCGAGCTTTGAGTTCAGCGCTACTTCAACAGTTTTGTTGACAATGCCCTTGCCAAGATTTGACAGCACATCATCTCCAAGTCCTAGTTTTTCTGCTTCCTCATCTACATACTCTTTTACGGCCTCCATCATGGCCTTCTTGTGGGCCTTCTTTTCAGGAACCGTCTTTACCATTACTACTACTGCGATGAGCACGAGGGCTCCAATCAAATACTTTTTCATCTTGCTATTATTTGTTTATGATCGTTGTCTTGTTATGATGTATGTTCTGTTTTCTTGTTCAACTTGTTTTGGCAGACTACAATTGTACACCGCGAAGAGCTTCGAACTGCAAAGTTAGCAACAACTGAGCAAACGACAAAATAAATTGCCTATATTTTAACGTGAGTTCGACGAATTATAATTCATTGAAAATTTGGTAATTAGCGATATTTTCAGTACCTTTGCAGTGACGAAACAACAAATGTTCACTAAAA
>CADAGO010000039.1 GCA_902787555.1 uncultured Bacteroidales bacterium | reverse complement strand
TCAATCATACCTGTTGTGTTTTTTGTGGTATTGGAATTATTGTCGCAACCAACTGCTTCCGGGTGGCTGCATCCCGCTGTAACCCACTCTTGAATTACGCTGACAAATGTGGTGCAAGAGCGAATGCAGACCGAACTTGTTCGAGTTTGCTGAGCCGAAGCCCACATTGCAGTACCATCTCTCAAATGGTACTGCAAAGTTACGAAAAATATTTCAATTATGCAAACATTTTAGCAATTATTTTGCAAAAATATCGAAAAATTCTGTCGAGAATTTCAGCAACTATTTTCGATTTTTTTTGAAATATTTTTGGGAACGAAATAACCCACCATTATTGAGCAGTAATGGTGGGTAATTGGGAAATAAGGCACGCCTCTTTAATTATGAATTATGCATTATGAATTTTAAATAGAACTCACTATAGTCCTTGCAGCCCTGTGGCAGCTGATGATGCACCAGCGAAGGTAGCACCTCTTTCAGTTGGAGGAAGAGTCGTTCGCCAGGGGCGTCGCGGTCGGGGTACATGTGGTAACTAATTGACAATTGAGAATTGATAATTGACAATTGCTCCACATCTTTCCGCGAGAGCAGGGTGGCTGAGGGGATGGCGATGGCTTTGTGACCAGCGGAGAGCATGGCCCAGCAGTCAGAGCAACCTTCGGTGATGTAGAGCTCATCGCCGGGCTTCAACAGGTTCAAAACGGGCAGGTTGTAGATGGAGCATTGAGAACCTTGAGGGAAGCGGAAGCGGGGCAGCCCCCCTAAATCCCCCGAGGGGGACTTGCCGAGATTGCGATTTTGCACGCCAATCAACTTTCCCTCTTGATTATAATAAGGTATCTGCAGCCAAGGCACACCTTGCTTATCGCGCCATGACGTCAGGCGGCACCAACTCACCACACGCTCATCCAGTTTGCGTTCGTCGAAGAGAAACCTGCGTGCCTCCTCATTCAAGAAAGGGCGCTCGAAATACCGCTCATAGCGACTGGCATCAAACAGACCCACCCCCGACCCCTCCCTGTAAAGGAGGGGAGGGGTTACCTCTTGCGGTTTCCATTCGAGGATGATGTTATATTCGTTTGCCAGCCAATGACAGGCATCAAGGAAATTTTTGCCGAGTACTTTTTCTACTAGACTGATGTTATTTCCCGAGGCTCCACACACGAAACATCGGAACATGTTTTTGCTCACCTTGAACGACATCGATGCATGATGATCATCATGGAACGGACACAGGCATTTGTGCCTCACGACCCTTAGTCCAAGTCGCTCTGCGACCCCCTCAATCGGAAGGTCGCGGAGCTTTTGAAGTTCGTACTTTTCCATAATTATGAATTATGCATTATGAATTCCCCTTTAGGTATTCGTTGGTTTTCGTGTACAGTCCTGTCTCAGCCGAGTAGGTAATGAACTTGCGGAACACCCATAGACTCAGTTGTCCTTTGGTGCCCTCCTTACTTTTTCCAATTTCCACACGGAGAGCCTCCAGTTGTGACTCGTTAAATGTATCGGGCAGACTGGCGAGCATGTTCTTAGGACCTCTGCGCTGAGCCTCACTCGTGGTGTCGGCATCCTTGCCCAGCATGTCGGCAAAGACCTGCATCTTCGACCAGATGTCGTGATAGACCAGCCATTCTACGAGTTCACCCATCGACTTGGTCCATGTCTGGTTATTAAGAATCCAGAGGATGCAACCCGCTTTCCATGCTGAATGCAAGGCGCGCTTACTGATGTCCCAAAGGATGTCGTCATCTGCCAGGTCGGCCATCGAAGCCATATCCTCGGCCAACTTATCTGCCAGCTTGTTGAGCGGGCGGATGATGAAACGGCCCTTGCACGCGTCGAGTCGTGCCAGATACTCGTCCAGCTTCTGATAGAACTCATCGGGATAGCGGCCCTGACGGGGTATTCTGCCATTACGGCTGGTGCGTGGCTTGTAGGAGAAGACCATACGACCGAAGGTACCGTTGAACAGTTCGTGCTTGTAGAATGCCCGTGCGGTGATAGGCGTAGCTGAGAAGGTCAGATTGGCACGCAGCAGCGGATTACCCGTGATGCCGTCGGCCGTGGCACGGAGCGCACCAACGCGCTGTCGGTCGTAGATGTTACGGAGCATGTGTGACACTTGCTTGTGACCACCGCAAAGTCCGTCGGCCATCTCCACCTCAGGCAGGTTGAAATATTGCGTGCGACCGCCCAAAGCCTCGCAACCCATCGCGTTCTGCAGGAAAGCTGGACGGGTGGTGTCCGTCGGCGGAAACCAGAAGGCCACATCTGGACGGGCAGGCTTGTCCTTGTTGTCGCCCTTAGTTTGGCGCAATCTCTGCCACTCTACGAGTTTGTCCAACTCAGCCTTGTCGTGCTTACGGAAATCACGATTAATTGCTTCTACAAGTAGTGGAAATTGACCCTTATTACAGCCAGAATCGCCCACCAAATTGGCCATTAAGCCACATAATTCCTTCCAAGTGAGGTCTGGGTATTGAAATTCAGAAGCGCTGACATGTGCGCCAAGTACAGGGAAAAACATCGGAACAAGGGGTTCGTACATGTCTTTTGATGCCTGCGAGAGCAGGATTTTGATACATTCTGTACCTTTTCCGAGCTTAGGCATCTCGGGAGCCTTGTGTTTACTAATATCGTATCTCATTGTCTTACAGCTATTTAGATAATTTATTACTGACCGGTCATTTCAATTTCAATTATTTCAGTTTTATTTTTGAGGTATCAAATTCCCCTCTTTCTATATATAACTATCTATATATCAATTAGTTATGAATATATATAAGGGATATTTGACCACCTTATTTTTAATTGAAATAACTGAAATTGAAATAGACACGGCCGTTGATTAACACTTAGCCTTCCTCTACCAGGCCTTTAAGCGCCTTGCGCAATTCGTTACACACACGGATAGCATAGCCGTCGACCGAGAAGTCAGCACCCACCTTCAGCGACTTAAAGTTAGGGTGATACGAGCCGTCGTCCCAGCGAGTGACCGTAATCAGCTCGCCGTCGTAAACCCTCGGACTGCGTTTGCCGCCAGCCTGGGAAAGCGTCTCGATGAACATGTAATGATCCTCCAAGTCGCGCGTCAGAACACCCGAATAATCCTTACCAATCTTCGTACTACGGTCGCTACGCAGGATCGTTTTCAAGTCCACGCACAGGTCCGTGTTGCGGTTCCAACCGCCGAGGCGAGGTTCGTTTACATCTTCTAAACCTGCCTCTTGTTTGCAATTAAAAAATTTACTCATAGTTATTACTATTTTTTAATTGCCCTCTTGCACAACACGATGATATAGATGGGCATCCTTCATCTCGTGCCTGGGGCCGTGCTCAGCCATGTTCCAGTTTGGAATTCCGGTGCAAAGTTAAGGAGAATAGTTCATACAACCAAAGAATTTTCGCTTTTCATCTGCAAGGCTAATTTACTGATTTAGAACGACTTACAACACTATTTAGAACGGGGCTTGGAATGTTTTATAACGGATTTAGATTGCCGTTTACAGATGACATGGATAGAAAAAACAAATACCATCCAAATGATTCGAATGATTTGGATTGGAACGATTGTATGATTACAAAAAAATGGATAGACTTCATTGAAATCTATCCAAAACTATGATGTTATTTTGTGCTATTTTCTAATCGTTAGTGTAATGTCGGGACGGAAATTGGCTCGTTGGTTACAACAGCAGTTTGAAATAATGCATTTTCTGCAAGGCGTTCCTCGAAGCGATTCACAAGTTGTTCGGCTGTACCCCCTGTGTCAAAATGCTCTTTCCTGCAAGCGCTGATAGCACCCCATTTTAACAGATCGTGTCTACCCTGATATTTTTTGCAGAAGTATTCCTCATAAAGTTTTTTCTCCAACTCTGGCTTTACGTCACACCATTTTAAGAATTCAATGATAATGGTACTCGATAGGCTATTTCCTTTCCCTTTGACATCCTTAATCGAATCGAAGTTCTCAATGACATTCCGAACTAAGAGCACTTTATTCTTCCGCCCACTCCAAAAATCCATCTCAATGTCTGTTAGTCCATCATTGCGTGCTTTGCGAACTTCTTCTTTTACCAAATATTCAGTTAAGCCTTTTTTGTCACACTTATGATACCCTTCTTGGTAAAACTCATCATCTGATTCTGCATTTTTACGGCATCTTTCCAAATCGTTTTCAGGCAATTCACGCGTTGGGTCGATATATGAAGACAGAGATTTAACGGCATCCAGTAACACAGCACAACTCTCTTGATAGATCTGTTTCAACTGTACAACGTCATTACGAGTCTCCTGTTCCTGCTCAATCATTAGGTGACATAATGACAACATCGCAGATGCAGAAGTAAACAGCGTGTCCAACGCTTTGTAAAGATTCGATACTTGTTCTGGATATGACTCTAATCCGAAAAGGTCGGGACTATACTCACCATTTGCAAGTGGAGAAAGATTGTAAACCGACGGAACAGCAACATCGTTGGGGAGTTGTCTTCGGTCTATTGGTGTGGTCTTGTGGAAAATCTGTTTTAATCCAGCTAACGTACTACTTAACTTTTTAAACAGAACTTCAGCTGTATTGAAACATTGATTGTTGTTTGTGGCAAACTCACGAATAAATGTCTCGGAAAATTTTTGTAGAGCCTTTGACTCAATATTCACCCTGGCTTGATAAAGCTTCACCAAATTAGTGGTTTGCTCGATTTCGTAGAGCGAATGGTGTTTATTCCTTATCCCTTCAATAAATCTTTCTTCTTTAAGCTGATCAAGTGCGTCAAGAATCATCTCGATTCCTGATTGGTCGTGTTCAACAATTGTTGTTGGTATCATAAGCGCTTAATTTAAGTATTAATTAGGTTTTAAAATACAAAAGACTGTTCTGCAAACTTTATGCCAAATATCCCGAGACTTTCATTTTAATGAAAAATGGCAGCCCTTTTGGCAGATTTGGCAGGGATTAACAAAAAAAAGAGGCATCGCTGCCTCTTTTCACGAATATAACATGGGTTTATTATTTAGTTACTGCCCATGGGAATTCATATATTGCGCCATTGATATCCACATATACTGTCATTAATGCACCTTTAACATATTTGATATTAATATAGCCCGAAATAGCGTCACCAGGGTATAATGTAGTTTTCCGCAAATAACCTTCCTCTTTAATTGTTCTTTCTTGAAGTAAAGAATTTTCATATTCGGCTACCCTATTTGAGGCAATTACTTGTGCCTGATATGCTGCGGCACCATTATATGTAACAGTTCGTGATGTGGTTGATGAGTTGCCCGTATATGTGCCATAGCCGCTATATGTACCATAGGCATATCCACTAGAACCAAATGCGGAAGCTGAACCATATGTGTTTGAATAGCCATTATATGTTGAGTTCGTTTGAGTTGTTGATGTGGAATAGCCAGCATTCATTGCGGCGAGTCCTTCTCCTAGAGCATTGAAAAAACTATTTAAATTTTGGGAACGACGAACTTTCTTCATATATCTATCAGAAGACCAAACTTCTAACGCCACATTTTGTCCATTTGTTTTTTGTAAAGAGGATGTTATTTTCTCTGGGTCAAACACAATAGATTCAATAGAGTTGTTTGCAATTATGATTGATAATCTGAACCATTTTCCATAATCTTTTAGCTGTTCTGGGTGCATGGCAATCATAATACCATTTTTTGTATAGAATGCCCATTCTTTCCCGTCTTTATACTCTGTCTGTTTTTCACTTAGTTTTGCAGATTCCCATATTGGAGAACCATCGCTGATTCTAATTTTACTACTATAACCATCTTTGTTCGAAACAATGAAGTAATCATATTTGGGTTCACCATTTATCATTTCTGTCTGAGTACAAACATCACCCTGTTCGCTAAATTCCGTTAATATTCCATCGGATTTTCCATTTTTCACAAAAGTATGCATTTTAACTAAACCATTCTCATAATATGAGGTATATTCTCCTTCCAAAACGCCATTAACTCTATTGCCTTTTTGTTCTATTTTACCAGATTTAAAATAATTTGTATATTCACCGTCGAAAACGGACTTGGAGTCATCATTTTTATCTATATTAATATAACTGCCTTCTGACTGTAATTCTCCTGAAATATAATAATCACGCATGGGTTTTCTCACTTCTGATTTGTCATTAGCATCATAGACCCGATAAAATGATGCAAATGCAGCATTAGAGACACCTTTCCAATCCTTATCATAATAAATGGTGTCTAATTTTGCACTTTGAGAATAAGTATAATATGTACCTAAAAAAAAGAATAAGACAAATAAGTATTTCTTCATTATCTTTCTTGGGACCTTATATGCCATTCCCCATCGGCTCTATAGTGTAAACAAAAAAGCGTAGACCCTCGCCATACGCTCTCAAGCTCACCACAAGCTGAATATACTATGGGATAAGTCCACGCCAATTAGGCATGTTCCCAATGTATATTCTTTTGCTCGTATCTGTTCGAGGTGGTGATTCGAGAGCGATTGAGCAAATATGTCTGTGTTCCGAAGAACACGCTGCAAAGATAATGCATTTCCCCGAAACGACAAAACAAAATGCAAATAAATTTATATAATAAGGAAAAATTGTTCAATCCCCCTCCCCAAAAAACAAACAAGCGGCGCCTTTCGATAGATGGCGTCGCTTGGTGTATGGGAAGATGCGCTGGTCAATCCACAAGGCTACTTATGCCGCTTTATCTGGGTAGTGGTTCAGAAAGGCATGTAGAGATTGTTCTTGATATACTGGTCGGGCAGTTGCAGGGAGCGATAATGTGCAAGGAGGCGGTTGATGGTTGGAGCCAATGATTTGATTTTCTCCTTGTCGTTAGCAAGTACTGCCTCTGTGATGTCGCTGAATGTCTGTGCCAGCAGCTTCTGCATTCCATCGGCATCATGCGATACCGTTGACTTCATGCTTTGCCAGAACAGATAGTACGAGGTACCATCGAGTACCATATGGTGATTATCGCGGTTGGCCGATGTGTAACAGGCATAGGCTGTGAGATGAAGAAGGGAGTCGAGCAACACGCCGTCAATGTCCATCGTGACTGTTTGCAGAAATGGTGGCTGTGTCATCGTAAACCATATATTCTGATCGCTTTTCATGGCAATCAGCTCGCCACTCGCAATCCTTGTGTTCAAGTTTCCGTCTTTCTTCTCATTGACCGTACTTGTTATTTTATAAGCCAATGCACTTTCGGCATCGAATGAAGGTCCTTCGATAAACAGGAGCTTGTATTGGGTATAAATGCTATCGAACTCATCCATTCTTCGAGACACTTCGTCAATCTGAGCATTGTATTGCTCACGAGTACGATTTGCCAACACCGTATCGCCCTGCTCCTTAAACTGACGCTGTGCACTTTGACTCTGGCTTGACAAAGCATCATACTTGTTGCGGTAAACTTGTTCGTCTGTCTCATACCATAGCTCGGCTGCACGGTTTCCCCCATACTTGAACGTATTGATCAGTTTTTGGTAATAGTCGATGCCGTTCTTCATTAGCGGAGCCTTGTCAAAGACCTCAAGTCTCGAGGTCGTCTCGTTCTGACCCATCATTCCGATAGGCAGCAAGGCAAGTATTAGGACCATCATCTGATATTTCATAATCTTCTGTATTCTTCGGTTTTGTAATTGTTAGACTCGATTTCGCTTGCGAAGGTTTAACCCAAATCGGTCAAGTTACAATGGAACCCCATTGCTCCTTCAAAGCGTCAAAAAATCTGCTCAAAAATATAAATTGTCATCATCATAACGCTAATGACCGATTCGGGTTTAATATTCTTACCATTTCCTTGGTAGTTTCGGATAAATGTTATATCTTTGCAACATCAAAGCGTGAAGACCAGATGTGGCAAGGCATATTCACCGTCGGGCAGTTCACGGACCTCAAATGCAAGTAATACTATAAACAATATAGACTATGAACAGAAAACTCATCTGGATTCGAGTGGGGAGGCGACTGGACATCGTGCAAGGATTTCCAGCACTTCGAACTGAAAGAATAACGCTTGAAGGCATTTGTAATAAAGCTGAAATATGAGAAGAAAAATGTTTACAATCAGAAGTATGATGCTCGCCCTGATGGCGGTATTCGTAGGCAATGCCACGTTGCAGGCAAAGGATGTGAGCGAGGAGTTAGCAGCAAGGATAGCCGGAAGGCTGATGCCTGTCGGCGAGAAGCAACTCGTCAAAAGGCGCACTACGAAGGCGAATATAACGGACATGGAGAAAGTGCCGTACTACATTTTCACGGGTAAGGAAGGCAGGGGATTCGTCATTGTTGCTGCCGACGACATAGCACGCCCTATTCTGGGCTACTCTGCCGACGCTGTACTGACGACCGACGGCGAACTGCCCATTCCGATGGAACAATGGCTGACAAGTATCAGCAACGAGATTCGCAAGGCGCAGGCAAACGGTGCGGAACAGACGGAGGAAGTGGCACGCCAATGGAGGAGAGCCGGAGTGGGAAATACGGTGGTACAGCTCGAAACTGCTCAATGGGGGCAGAATGCTCCTTTCTACAACCAGTGTCCCTCAGACCAAGGCAAGCGAAGTCTGTCTGGTTGTGTACCTACAGCATACGCCATCCTGATGAAGTACTACAATTATCCTCAGGCAGGAAAAGGAAAGACAAGCAGGTATGTCACGAAGACCAAGAGTATCACAGTCGGCGCGAGGTCGCTGGAACATGAATATGACTGGGATAATATGCCGCTGAAATTCACAACGGGACAATACAATGCCACACAAGCATCGAACGTAGCCACACTATTGGCTGATATCGGTGCTGCGATACAGGTGGATTATACCAATTATAACACGGACGGATTCCTTGGTAAGGGCGCATTGTTCACGAACTTCGACTTCTATCCCGGCACAGCCAAACTGAAAGACGCATACACAGCCGACGAATGGACTGACATCCTACGCAAGGAACTGAATATGGAGCGCCCCATCGTCTATCGTGCCGATAACCTTGAGGAAAACGGTCATGCGTTTATCATCGATGGCTACACAGACGAGGGGTATTTCTCAGTAAACTGGGGTTGGTACGGCAGCTATAACGGACTGTTCACACTCGACGCCCTCACTCCCGGTGAAGAGCACTATAAGAGCGGACAGGTGGCTTACCTGAACACGGTACCGATGCCTATGAGCAATGCGCCGTTCGAGGTAGAGATGAACGGAGTGTACTACCCCACCCTCACGGTTGCTATTGACGAGGTACCGCACGACAAGACACCCACAACCATCTACCTGCGTGCCGACATGCAGGCAGAGACATATCGTATAAAATCCGATCAGGATATCTGTCTGGAACTCGGCAGTCACAGCATCGACTTGCAGTTCAGTTGCGAGAACTCGGGCAAGCTGACGGTAAGAGGTACGGATGAATCGCTGATGAGTTCACGAGGCAATTCTGCCGTAATATCCAACTATGGCACACTGGACATCGAAGGAGGCACATACAAGAACATATCGCCCATCATCGGCAACCAGGACTACCGCCGTAGCGTATGGACGGCAGAAGGAACCACGACAAGGATTAGCAATGTGGTGTGCGAATCACCTTCACAGGTAGTCTGCACGAACGGAATGATGACCATTGAGTCGGGAACCTTCACCTGCAAGGGAAACAGTGCCGTAATCAACAACTATTGCACGAAAGACATCCTGACCATCAATGGAGGAACGTATATTAATAATTGCACGCAAGTGAGCGGGAGTGAATATCGCCGCTGTTTATGGACCACACAGAACAGCAATACCATCATCGGGAAAGCTTCGTTCATCAACCACTATGGCAACCAGACTCTCTGCTTCAACGGCAACGCTACCATCGACGGAGCAGAAATCGTCAACAAAAACGACAGATACGGATGCCTGGCATACTCAGATGCCCGCGTAGTCATCAACAGCTGCCGTATGAGAGCGGCAAGACCGCTATATGCCGATACGAACGCCAAGATAACCTGCTTGGGCGGCATATACTCAGCCAAAGTGGAACAGCAATTTCTCGGAGAGGGTTGCGAATGCGTGGCAAACACAGAGGCAGAAACGAAAGCAGCATATCCCTATATGGTGTATAATAAGCTGACGGGCATCAGCGACCTATTGACTGACGAGTACCAACAGGGCATGAAGTCATACAACACAAACGGCACTCTCATGCCATCTATGCAGAAGGGTGTGAACATCATCCGCTACTCCGACGGAACAACCCGGAAGGTATTACTGAAATAATAATTGTCATCATCATAACGCTAATGACCGATTCGGGTTTAAGACAAAAAGGGCTGACGAAACCAATCGCCAGCCTTTTTTAGTCGTCACTTCATCGATTACTTGAACAGCAGCGGAGCGAAAGTGTTGAGATAGAGGCGCCAGCTTAGCATTCTCATACAGGAAGTCGCTGCTACCACATGCAAGCCAATAGAGCTTGTAGCCGCTCTTCTTCAAGGCACGCAACTGCTTCAGGCTCTCCTCCGTAGGATTTGCACCTATGGAAAGCGGGCAGATATAGTCGAACATATCGGGAAAAAGTTGTGAAGCGGTGATGGTATGTCTTCCTCCTATTGAAAGGCCTGCGATGGCTCGTGCTGACTTATTTGCATTGGCGCGGAAGTTCTTCTCGATGAACGGCACGATTTCGGTCACGAGGCTCCTCACAAATGCATTTGCCATCTCGGGAGAACATGTATTGATGTCAGCCGTCTCCAGTCCAAGGGTCTGCGCAGCCTGCTGATTGGGGTTTCCATTAGGAGTGACGACTATCATCGGCTCTGCTTTTCCCTGCTCAATCAGATTGTCGAGAATCTGTGCTGCCCGTCCAATCGAAAGCCAAGTCTCCTCGTCGCCGCCCTTTCCGTGGAGCAGATAGAGCACGGGATAGCGCTTGTCAGGATTGTCTTCGTAACCGTAAGGCGTATAGACAGCCAGACGGCGGTTGATGCCCAGCAATTTGCTGTCGTACCAGCGGAAAGAGACTGTGCCGCGATGATTTGCCTCGAAATAGTTCTGCGTGCGCTCACCACGTACCATCAGCGTGCTGAAATAGCGTGTATCATCGCGCTGCAGGAAGTAATTCTGCGGGTCGTTCACAGAAACTCCGTCGACGACAAAGTTATAGGTATAAATCTCTGGCTGTGGTGTAGCAATGGTCGTTTCCCACACTCCGTTCGCCTGCTTTGTCATGCGCTGACCGCGTCCGCCCCAGTTGCCTTGCAGCGACACTTTTTGAGCCAGCGGAGCATAGATACGGAAAGTGACCGAGTCTCCCTTGATTTCAGGAGACACCACCTGCTGACGGCTTCTGCGAGTGAAGCGATTTTGAATCTTGCTACACAGCAAGGCTACTTTTGCAACTATTGTAAGGAAGAAACTTTGAATTACTTCCATTTGTTATAATGTTATATATTACTTGAACAGCAGCGGAGCGAAGGTGTTGAGATAGAGGCGCCAGTTGCTCCATGTGTGACCGCCTTCGGAGACGACTTAGCATTCTCATACAGGAAGTCGCTGCTACCACATGCAAGCCAATAGAGCTTGTAGCCGCTCTTCTTCAAGGCACGCAACTGCTTCAGGCTCTCCTCAGTAGGATTGGCTCCCATGGAAAGCGGGCAGATATAATCGAACATGTCGGGATAGAGCTGTGAAGCTGTGATGGTATGACCGCCACCCATTGACAGTCCAGCGATAGCACGGCGTGACTTCTTCGCATCGGCACGGAAATGCTTCTCGATGAAAGGCACGATTTCAGTCACGAGACTCTTCACGTAAGCATTCGCCATCTCTGGCGAACGTGTATTGATGCGAGCAGTCTCGAGTCCAAGGGTCTGTGCTGCCTGCTGATTAGGGTTACCGTTCGGGATGACCACAATCATCGGCTCTGCCTTCCCCTGCTCAATCAGGTTGTCGAGAATCTGTGCAGCACGGCCCATCGAAAGCCAAGCCTCCTCATCTCCACCAGCTCCGTGAAGCAGATAGAGCACAGGATACTTTTTCGTAGGATTGTCCTCATAGCCATAAGGCGTATAGACCGAAACGCGGCGGTTGATTCCCAGCAGCTTACTGTCGTACCAGCGGTAAGAGACCGTACCACGATGCTTTGCCTCGAAGTAATTCTGAGTCTTTTCACCACGGATCATGAGCATGTTGAGGAAACGGGTTCCGTCGCGCTGCACAAAGTAGTTCTGAGGATCGTTCACAGAAACACCATCGACTACGAAATTGTAAGTGTAGATGTCGGGCTCAGGGGTAGCGATACGGCCTTCCCACACACCATTAGCACCTTTAGTCATCCTCACGCCACGACCGCCCCAGTTGCCCTGCAGCGATACCTGCTGTGCCTGGGGTGCATTGATGCGGAAGGTGACGGAATCACTCTTGATTTCAGGAGACACCACCTGCTGGCGGCCTCCACGATTGAAGTTGTTGAGCTCTTGAGCCTGGATGTTGCCACACAGCATCGCCGTGCTTGCAACGATTGTTAGAATAGTTCGTTTCATGGTTAAATGATTGTATGATGAATGATTAAATTATTACATTATTTATTTTACATTATTACATTTTTTAATTATTAAATTATTACTATTCGTCCATAGGATACCTCACATCCCATTTCTCTCGCAACTCGTCCATCAGCTGCATGATATACAGCGTTTCCTCGAGCGGCATTTCGCGCGGTTCGAGCAGTCCTTCAGCAAGTGCATCACGACAAGCGATGAACTGGTACTCGTAGCCTGTAATCTGCTCGGGAACGGCAAACTCTTCGACGAAGGTGCGGTCGTGTCCTGAGAGTCGTACCCGTTGTGGGTTGTTGATATTGTCGATGATGATATTTCCCTCCGTACCAGCAATGACGCCGATATTATCGCCCACACAGCAAGCACTCGACTGGAGGTTGGCGATGATGCCGCCAGAGAGTTCCAACTGGATGGTATTGGTGAGGTCCATACCCGTCTCGCTCTTCCAGCACGTGCCGTCCATCGAAAGGATATCGGCATCGATAAACATCCGCGTGAAGTTGAGTGCATACACACCAAGGTCGAGCAAGGCTCCTCCGCAAAGGTCGGGACGCATGATGCGGGGTTTATCACCCATCGAATAGCCCAGCGTTGCTGTAACGAGGCGAGGTGTTCCAATGCGCCCGTCAGCAATCAGTTTTCTCACCATCGGCACTACAGGCTGATAGCGTGTCCATATAGCCTCGGCGATGAATACTCGCTGCTCCCTTGCCAAGTCGACAATCTCTTTCGCCTGACGAAGATTCGCCATGAATGCCTTTTCCACCAAGCAGGGCTTTCCCTTCAGCAACGCCTCGCGTGTCACATCGTAGTGATGGGAATGAGGAGTGGCTACATACACGAGATCTACATCAGGATCGTCGAGCAGCGCGGAGTACGAGCCATACGCCTTCTTGCATCCCCACTGCGCAGCGAAAGCATCGGCCTTCTCTTGCGAACGAGAAGCGATGGCGTAACACGAAATGTCACTTAAATGATTGAGTGTGATGGCGGCTTTCTCTGCTATCCAGCCGGCACCGATAATACCTACGTTCATTGTTTTCATGGGCTACCTATTTTTATGATTTACTACTATCCGAAAGAATATCTATCGTGCGGCGAATTGCATCACGGATGGTGTATCGCGGCACGAATCCGATACCTTTTAGCCGAGCATCATCGAGGATGGCTTTCGTGGCAATGCTGAAACCTTTCGCCTCCGTTTCCGATGGGAGGTCGAACACCACTTCCTTTCCTGCACATTCGGCACAGATGACCGCAAACTCGCGCAGATGCACGTCGCACGCCTCGTTGCTGATGTTGTAGGGCACCCCCATCTCGCCATGAAGCAGCACATGCAGCATCGCGGCTACCGCATCAGCCACATAGGTGTAGGAGAAGTATTGCTCACCCTTGCTCTTCAGCACGATATCCTCCCCTGCTATTGCCTTCAGGATGAACTGCGACGATGCTTTCGTATCGCTTGGCAGCATCGTAGGGCCAAACACGCGAGAGAGTCGCACAATCTTTACCTTGACGCCCTTCTCAGCCATATACGACTGACACAATGCCTCGCTTACACGCTTTGACTCGGGATAGCACGAACGGGCATTCTTCAGATTGAGCATACCTGTATAATCCTCTGTAAACACATCATCGCCCTGCGCATTCCCATACACCTCTACCGTAGAAGGATAGAGCACCGTGGCACCCGTCTGTTGCGCCAGTTCGAGCGCATGCTCTGCTCCCTTCACATTGATCATGATGGTCTCCACGGGATACTGCGAATAGGCCAGCGGATGAGTATGGCTGGCGAGAGGAACAATATAATCTAATTTACTATCTGACGATTTGCCATTTACGATTTCCCCATCGAAGGGCTTCGTGATATCGTGCTCCATGAAGGTGAAGCGAGGATTGTCGAAATGTTCACCCAGACGCATATTGGCTTTCTCACGACTGCGTCCTACAGCGATGACCTTCACATCATCCGCTTGCATCAACGCATCAATCAGTTGCACACCTATCAGACCCGTAGCTCCTGTAATCAGGAACCGCTTACCTCGCAACTGCTCAATATCTTTGACTGCTAAGATATTCGCAAGGTCCTCTTGATATAATGGATGGAATTTATTCATAATGCATAATGCATAATGCATAATTCATAATGCATAATTCATAATGCATAATTGACAATGCATAATTATATTTTTTACATTCTATAATTTTTTCATTTTTACATTGTTCAAGTACCCTTTAAATATCTCCAAGTCATCGGGCGTGGTGAGCTTGATGTTCTTGTCGCTCCCTGCTGCGAAATGGAGACGCACACCCAGTTCCACCATCATGGTGTTGGTGTAGTGCGAACCGCGGATGCCTATCTCCTTCTCAAACGCCTCGTGGTACTTCTCATCGAGAAGGTCGAAACGGTAAGCCTGCGGAGTGCAGACACGGCGTAGGGTCTCACGAGGGATGAACTGTGTAGTAGTGGTCTCGTCATCCTTACTTACCACAAATATCTGCTCGTTATAGGGCATCGATGATACTGCATTGCCGTACTGTTGGGCAGTCTTGATAACATCCGTCAGCACTTCTGCATCGACGAGCGGACGGATACCGTCGTGAATGATGACGATATCGTCGGCATTACATTTGTCTTCCAGGTTGAACACTCCGTTGCGAATAGACTCCTGCACCATCGCGCCTCCCGTCACAATCCACCTCAGTTTCGTGATGTTATACTGCTTGGCATACGACCACACCACCTGTTCCCATCCCTCGATGCACACCACCTCAATGGCATCAATCATAGGATGATGCTCAAAGCTGTCGAGCGTGTACATCAGGATTGGTTTGTCGTACACATTGATGAACTGCTTCGGAATGGTCTGCCCCATGCGGTTGCCTACCCCACCTGCTACGATGATTGCTGTTGTCATATCACTTTTTGTTCTGTCTATGCCACAAAGGTACAAATAAAATCATAATTCACAATGCATAATGCATATTTTATCAATTTTTCTTCACTCTTAATTCTCAATTCTTAATTATTTTGTAACTTTGCACTGCAAACTATCAATTCGATGAACAATCAATATTTGAAAGAATATACGGCTGCCAATCTGCGAAAGTGCCAACTGAAAGAACTGAGTATCTTAGAAGAGGTCGACAGGATTTGCCGCAAACACGGCATCGAGTACTGGCTCGACGGAGGTACACTCTTGGGTGCCGTTCGCCACAAGGGATTCATTCCGTGGGACGACGATATCGACATTGCTATGACACTCGACGGACTTCGTCAGTTCTGCAAGGTAGCACCAGCCGAACTGCCCCACAGCCTGTTCCTGCAGACACCCGAGACCGACCCGAAGCTGAAAGAGCCGATTGTGAAGATACGCGACCTCAACTCGCTCTTTATCGAGTCGAGCGACACCTTCAACGTGGACTACGAGAAGGGTATCTTCATCGACATTTTCCCTTTCGTGCCCAGCCCCAACATGCCCAAGAAGCTGATGAAACGCATCGGGAAAGGCATCTGTCATTCCTATAGCATCCTGCATCGCCAGCACTACTACAGCCTTCGTTCGGCTGCCGAATGGGTGTGGTTTACAGGCAAATACTGGTTGTTCAGCGCTATTCTGAAACTCTACAAGATATTCGGCAACACTTCGCAGTATCTCAGCAACCTGCCCGTCAGCAATGGTTACGGCATCCATCATCGTCGTGACTCTATCTTCCCCATCACTACGATAGAGTTTGAGGGCAAGCAGTTTTCTGCCCCCCACGATGCCGATGCTTACCTCACCGATTTATTTAAGAACTATATGGAAATTCCACCTGTCGAGAAACGTCAGGTGCATGCTGTGGTCATTGTTCCCGAACTTCAGACATCGTAGAACGTACAATGATAGGCGTGGATGAACGGGAAGAAGAATCCGTGAATCAGTCCGCTCAGCCCCTTGGTCTCTGAGGGATAGATGGTTGCACGATGCCGCATACATACCCAACACAATTGTAGCAATGCAATGGGGTCTCTACGCAGCATCAGTCGGCACAACCTGTTCACCAACAGATTTACCGCATCGCTTTCATATATCATCCGCTGGTGGAAACGCTGCCATGATGTCTTTTTCTGCAACCGCCGATAGTTGCTCCATCCGTACACGTAGGGCTGCCATGTAGGAGCCGATACATGTTGCTGATACATGTCGAGCTGTATCTTCGTCGATGCAGAGTCGTCGTGACTACGATGCCAGTTCAGCGGTTCAGCAACGTATGCCACCCCACCACGGAAATGAGCCAGCAGGCTCAGCCCTATGTCGTAGGTCATATAGCCCAACCAATTATCGGGGTCTTGTGCAAAATCGCGCCGCATCAACAGCGAATGTCCCACGAAGGCTGCAAAGAGTTGTCGCTCTGGCGCACACTTATAGGTCACCACATGTGCCGTTTCTCTGTTCGCTCCACGCAGATGCTGCGAGTAACAGATGGCACAACTCCCTATCGCCTCCACCTGCTTGGCAATCTTCTCGGGAAACCACACATCGTCCTGATCCGAGAGTGCGATGAAGTCACCCGTAGCGCGCAACACAGCCGTGCGGAAGTTCTCCTGAAAACCCAGATTCTTCTCATTCACATACACATGAACGAACGGGTACAGCTGCTCATAGCTGCGTGCAATCTCCACAGTACGGTCATCCGACCCATCGTCCTGAACAATCAGTTCATGAACGGGATAGGTCTGCGCAACAATCGAATCGAGTTGCTCCTTCAGATACGGCTCTCCATTGTAGGTAGCCATTACGACTGATACGCGCTTGCTGTCATTCATCGCTATTATCAAATAAGCTTGGCTGTTCGTTCTCTCGCTCCTCCGATGTATCGATTGACTTCAACTCGTCGGGAATCCGCTTTGTGGTGGTCACACCATATTTCAGAAGGTCTTGCAGCTGCTTCGACAGGTTGCCGCGTCCCTCCGTCAGACGTTTCACGCCCTCCTCATACGAGTTGTTCACCGTCCTCAACTGATTACCAAGCGCCACGTATCCCTCCGCAAAGGTTGAGTATTTCTCGTAGATCTTGCTTGCTGCCTGCAGGATGTCGCGGTTGTTTTTCTCCTGACGGGTATTCTGCCACGTAAGGAACATCAGCCGAAGCACCACCATCAGGTTCGTAGGATTGATGATGAGCACCCCTTTCTTATATGCTTTCGTACCCAGTTGCGGGTCTTTATTCATTGCCAGGATATAGCTGCCTTCGTTGGGCACGAACATCAGCACGATAGGCATCGCCTTATCTACTTTCTTAAAATACTGCTTGTCCGACAGCTCGCACACATGGGTCCATATCGAATCGTAGTTGGCTTTCAGGGCAGCCTTACGTTCCTCATCGTCTTCCGCACCCACATAGTCGGTATATGCCGTGAGCGACACCTTCGAGTCGATGATAATATTCGTTCCATCGGCAGCATATACCACCACATCAGGGCGCTCGTTGTTACCATCCTCCGCCTTCACGTTCACCTGCTTCTTATATTCTATCCCCTCGCGCAGTCCGCTGTCGGCAAGGATATTCTCAAGCACCTGCTCACCCCAGTCGCCCTGCACCTTACCACGGTTCTTCAGCGCATCAGCGAGGCTTTGGGTAGTCTTGTCGCGCTCCTTGTCGTGCTCGAATACCGCCTTGATCGAGGCTTCCAGTGCTGAGGTGTTCTTCGTCTGCTCAGCCTTGCTGTCGTTCACCAATGTGCGCAGCGACTCCAGTTCCTTCTGTAGCGGTCCCACCACCTGAGCCATCTGCTCTGTATTCTGTTTCTTGAAAGCCTCCGAACGCACCTCTAGTTCCTTCTCAAACTGGCTGCGCATCTGCTCGCGTGCCAATTTCAGTTCCGTAGCAAACCGCTCCTGGCGCTCCTCGTCGTCCTTCTTCGCCTGCTGCTGCGTCAGTTGCAGCAGCTGCTGCACACCCTGCAACTTCACCGTCAAAGCAGTCTTGTCCTGCTGTAGAGCCACCTTCTCGTCCACAGCCTGAGCATGTGCGCTCGTGAGTTCAGCTATGCGGCTGTCCTTCTCTTCCTTCATCGCAGCAAGCCGTCCTTCTGCCTCATCCCTCATCGCAGCAATCCGCCCTTCTGCCTCTGTCTTCAAGTCAGCATACCGCCGTTCGCCGTCACGCCTTGTGTAGCCCACCATCAGTACAGCCACGACGACCACAATTACCAGTGCTATGATCAGTTCTACTTCCATAAATCAATTTTTTACGCTGCAAATTTAATAAATAATTCGCAAACCACAATGCATAAAGCACAATTCTTCTCGCCAGAAAGATTTTTTTTGCATTTTCGGAAAAAAACAAGGAAAATATTTGGTGGAACAGAAACTTCTCCTTATCTTTGCAACACTAACTACAAAAATAGTTGAAACAAAGAATATAAAGAATATGGAAAAACTGACAGGAAAAGAAGAAGAAGTAATGGAGCTGATATGGAATTATGGTCCTTGTGCTCCGAAAGATGTCGTTGAATTATACGAAGAGCCTAAACCTCACATCAACACCATTGCAACGATGTTTCAGAATTTAGAGAAGAAAGGGTATCTGACCCATGTGGTGAAAGGTCGTGGATACATCTACACCGCTATTGTACGAAAACAGGACTACGGACGCACGAAATTGGGTTCATTCGTCAGTCGTTATTTTGACAATTCTTATCTCAATGTGGTATCTACGTTAGTAAAAGAAGAGAAAATCAATCGTGAAGAGCTGTTGGATTATTTGGAAACCTTAAAGCAAACAAAATGAGTGTCTTATTTATCTATATGCTGAAATGGGCATGTTGCCTTACCCTACTCTACTCGCTCTACCGCTTTATGTTGAGCAAGGAGACGTTTCATCGTGTGAACCGCATAGTACTACTGGGTATCTTGGTATTCAGCATGCTGCTACCTTTGCTGACTGTTCCCTTGAATCGTCCAGTAAAGATAAATGTGTGGCAAACGGAAGAAAAGGAACGCACTCCCCAATCCCCTTTAAGGGTAGAGATAAAAGAAGAAAGACCAGATCCTCTCCCTATTTCCCTTGAAAGTGGAGAGCTTAAACCCTCCTTAAAGGAGGATTTAGAAGCCCCTTCCTCTGTGCCTTCGCCACCAACAGGAAGGAATCTGTTGCTTCTTCTGTTGGGCTTTACGTATATAATAGGTGTAGTGATTGCATGGTGCAGTTATCTCTGGTCGTTTATCTCATTGCATAGAGTGATTGCAAGGAGTGAACCCGTCGATTACCGCGATTTGCCACATGGTGTGCGACTGCTGAGAAATGCAGATGTCACGATTCCGTTCAGTTGGTTCCGTTGGATTGTGATAGGAAAAGAGGATGATGCAGAGAAACAACATGCTATCATCGTTCATGAAATGAGTCACATTCAACGTTGGCATTCTGCCGATATGCTGCTGTGCGACATTACTGTGAATATGCTGTGGTGGTTACCTGTTTCATGGATGCTACGTAAAGACCTGCGTGATGTACACGAATACGAAGCCGACAGCTGTGTATTGGCATCAGGGGTGGACAGTACCCTCTATCAACACCTGATTATTGAAAAATCCACCAACAAATCTGAACGTGCTATCGCAAACAATTTCAACCAAAGCAAGGTGAAGAGCCGCCTTGCAATGATGTTTAAAGGAACAAGCAAACGTAAGTCGCTTCTGAAACTGCTATACCTGCTTCCAGCTCTGCTGATAGCTATATTGCTGGTAGCCAAATTCTCAAAAGACGACCAAAGGGCAAAGAATGCGGAAGCAGGTGAACTGAAAATCACAGAATCGCTCACAGAGGCTGTCCAGAAATATGCACGACTTGGCATTTTCGCTGATGGAAGGGCGCTTGTGGCGAAAGGCAAGGAATTCAAAGACTACAAATATGGATATATCGACATTAATGGAAATGAGGTCATTCCTTGTCAGTATGATACGGCGACCCCATTCAAAGACGGATATGCAATTGTAACGGTTGGGTCGCGCAAATTGTTCATAGATACAGCAGGACAAGAGGTCGATTCACTGACAGCCACCCCTAAGCAAATTGATCCAGGCGTTCCTCAACGATTCTTCCATGAAATCCATACAGATGAATACTATCCAAATGGCATTGAAAAGACTCGCTATGAAGTCGGATTTATCGATAAAGACGGGAAAGTGTTAGTGCCGCTTGGTAATTATTCGTTTGCAATGCCGTTTTCTGAGGGTTTAGCTGCTGTTGGTTTTGAAAAACATGGGGAAACTGACGAAGTTTGGGGAACTTTGGGATTCATTGATGAAAAGGGTGATATGGTTATAAAGCCCCAGTTCGACTGGTATTTCGCCTATGGAGACGATTTCTACTACGAATATCGCCTCGGCTTATTCCACGAAGGACTCGCGCCTGTCTTCAAAGATTACAAGATGGGCTATATCGATAAAAAGGGAAAGATAGTCATTCCGTTCCAATATAAATACGGATATCCATTCTCTGAGGGTTTGGCTGCTGTGATGTTTCCAAGTAAAAAGTGGGGATTTATTGACCATGAAGGAAACGAAGTGTTCCAGCAAAGATATGATAGGGTTGGCGATTTCAAGCATGGTATAGCCCCCGTGGAATTGGATTTCAAACTGGGATTCATCAACAAAGAAGGAGAAATAATCATTCCTTGCATCTTCGATCCAGGCTTAGAACTCGACTGGGATTATTACTGGGATCGTGATGAGATATATTGCGAGCCAGGTATCCTCCTTGTCCGCCTGAATGGCAAATACGGCTACATCGACCTGCAGGGCAACAGCACCTTCAAGGGATTAAAGGCCCCCTTCTAACTCCCCCCTCAAGGGTGGAGAACAGACTCTCTCTCAAGGAGGGGAGTGGGTGATAAGAGAGGGGTAAAAAAGTAAATAAAACATTAGCTTATGAAACGTACAATCGCAAACGAATTCAACCAAAGCGAGGTAAAGAGCCGCCTTGCAATGATGTTTAAAGGAACAAGCAAACGTAAGTCGCTTCTGAAACTGCTATACCTGCTTCCTGCTCTGCTAATAGCTATATTGCTAGTAGCGAAATTCTCAAAAGACGACCAGAGGGCAAAGAACGCGGCAAGTGTGGGGCTGACTCTGGAGCAATATGACGAACTGACAGAAAACGTGAGACAACGGGTTACAGGAATCTACGACGAGGTACTGGGGTGGTATAACAAGAACAGCAAAACCCCGAATTTCGATACGAAAGCATTCTTAACACCAGGTTTCGCAGAAGTTATCGCCATATCTGATTCGATTGCTGATAGTCATGATGAAATAGGTCTCATCGATTACGATCATTGGACGATGGGACAAGATTGGGATAAGGTATCGATGAAGATAGATTCCGTTCGTATCTATCAAGGAGAATATCGTGCATACGCATACATTACAATTACGAACTTGGGAAACGACATTCCTGTGAAACTCGACCTGCAACGTACAGACGATTGGTATATTGATGACTTCGTGACAACGGATGTTGACGGAAGCCTCTATGCGCTGTCTGAATACCAAACGCGAAGTTTCGAGTTATTTAAATACGGGCTATTAGCAATTTTACAAGGTTCGTGGGAATACGTATCCACCCATCCTGATTGCTATCCCTATGACTCCGCTTATAACGATATCTGTTCGCATTATGTGTTTGAAGGCGACACGTTGGTGTATCCTCTGCGATGCAACCCAACCGCTGTGGCATACTATCATTGTACGATAGAACATGACGGAATGCACCTGAAACTGATTAATAAGCAGCCAGGAGAGGACTTTGCTGAGGAGTTCCGTATAGAGTTATGCCTACGAAACGACACGCTTTATACCACAGAGTATTTCCCGAATAGCGAACCCCTCTATTATGTAAATGTAAACCCAAAGCTTCATACCAACCAGCATTATTTCAGCAGTACCCCAGGTCACTACCTATCGCGACAAGGAGAAAAGCTATCAACCATAAACAGGTGATATATTCGGGTTAAAGGGAAAGGAGAACACAAATTTACCAAATTTTGTATCCGAAATTAAAGCTGACAGTGTGAATGCTGGCGGTAAAGTCCTCTGTCACAGTGCTGTAGCGATAATTGAAGCCCATGAGGGCGCGACCCATGTAGAAGCGGAAATCGACACCGAGACCAAGCATGTAAAACGTATGGCGGTAATAGTCGGCTATCATGGGGATTTCGAACTTGCAGATGCCGAAACCGAAGTTGGGCGAAATAACCATTCCATTCACATCGTTGGCAAAGGTGAATGCATAACCTGCTGCGAAACCTTGGAAGGTAAAGTGGCTCTTGGTGAATGAATGATTATAGTCAAGGTAGAGGTTGCGATAAGTGATGCTAGCATCGAAGCCAAAGTCGTGGTTGGTACCTCGCGCATACTTAATTGGGATGTGAGAAAGGGTGATGTTCGGTCCCAAAGTAAAGGTGAAAGGCGATTGGCTAGGTTTTCGGAAGTGCCAAGGTCCCATGTGCACGATGCCATTCGCAGCCTCGAAAGCTTGGATTTCTTCCTTCGTCATGTTCCGATAATCGCGTGTCTGAGCTATCACCCCTGTGGTTGCCCAAAGGGCGATTAGCAAGACAATCATTGTTTTCAAAGCAGTCATAATGTTTTTGTATTATCATTTCTTATTCGTTTTCATTTACAAAACGCATAAGTGGCATTGTTGTCAAGTAGATAATTCATCTTTTTTCATTTTTCTTTTATTTTTATGTTGAATTAGCGAAAAAAGTGTGAAGAAATGGCAAAGAAAAAGTTTTTTTTCGTTTCTTTGCAAAAAAATACGCATTTTTCACTTGACAAATCCTATAGTTGTGCGTTATATAGTAAAGTGCAGAAGAAACTATCGTTAGAAGGGTAAACATGATAATTAAATAAAAAGCTACTATATGAAAGCAAAAGCATCTATTAGAGCTATTAGAGCTATGACTATCTGCATCATAGGACTACTCTGTTCCACAAAGATGTATGCAGACAGCCCAGAGCGAGCCGACAGCAGTTCTGTCATTCACATGATTGATTACCTTCAGAAAACCATGCGGTTCAACCTTTACACTCCACAGGAAAAGGTGTATCTTCATTTTGACAACACGGGCTATTTCAAGGGCGAATACATCCGCTTCAAGGCCTACGTCACACGTTGTGATACTGAGCGGAAGACCGACCTGAGCCATGTGCTCTATGTGGAACTGGTGAATCCGTCGGGTGATGTCGTGGAACGCCGAAAGCTGAAAATTGTGGACGGTGAGGCTGACGGTGACATCAAGGTGGACAGTATCCAGACAACAGGATTCTATGAAGTACGTGCCTATACACGCTATATGACCAACTGGGGAAGTCATGCCTGCTTCTCACGCGTCTTCCCTATTTTCAAGTCACCCAAGCGTGAGGGGGACTACAGCCGCCTGGAACTGGACAAGATCAGTTATCAGAAACGTCTGCCAAACACCCGAAAGGATGAGGACAGCGTGATTGTCGATACATACACCCATGCGATGACCATGC
>CADAGO010000038.1 GCA_902787555.1 uncultured Bacteroidales bacterium | reverse complement strand
CTTTTTCTACAGTAAGTCGTCAGAAGAAGCCGAGGAACGAATGGAAATAGACTTCTTGCTTCAAAAGGACAAAGTGACCAGTCGTCACAATATCCGTCCTTTAGAGGTCAAGAGTGGTAAGAACTACACGCTATCTTCTCTGACGAAATGCATGAAGAAGTTTGGAGAATACATGACTACTCCAACAATGCTTCATGCAGCCGACTATAAAGTAAAGGACGGCATCATTTACCTTCCGTTGTATATGACGCCATTGTTGTAGTCATGTATAAAATGTTGCCCTGATTTTTGAATTTTTCTCCGAATGTGACTATATTATCATCGCAAACCAATAAAAACAAAGAGATATGGAAACTTATAATAAGTTTATTCTAGACTTCTACAAAAGGCCTGAATTTCAAAAGCTTAGTGCA
Organism: uncultured Bacteroidales bacterium; assembly: GCA_902787555.1. Taxonomy (GTDB): domain Bacteria; phylum Bacteroidota; class Bacteroidia; order Bacteroidales; family Bacteroidaceae; genus Colivivens. The sequence goes on along the minus strand of CADAGO010000038.1, from coordinate 26,500 downwards.
TATTACATGCAGAGCACAGTCTTCAATATTTTAGGAGTACAACGCAGTGAGAACAGACATAGTGCATTCCTAGCTTGGCTACTCAATCCAAGTGCATCCCACTCGTTGAAGGAGATGCCATTGAGAAAATTCCTCGCTCTAACCGCGACCAAAGCCGATGATGAGTGGAAATGTTACTTCGATGAAGTGCGTCAGCATCTCTTATCGGGTAACTACCTACTTAAGGTGGATTGCATCAAGACCGAGCAGTCAATCGTTGGGCTCGCTAACGAGAAATTGTCAGACTTAGACGGTATTGTTGAAAAGACGGATAAAGGTCAGTTCAAGAAGGATGGCCAGAATCGCTTCGATATCTGGATGCTTGTTCACATCACATTTACTGACGAGAAGGATTGTGAACGAAACTGGACTTTACCAATCGTGGTGGAAAACAAGATTTACAGTTCGGAAGGCAATGCAGACGATAAGGAAAAAGCCCAGACTGTACGTTATCACAGGGCCATGGGTGTTCTGCAGAAGATTGTCTGCAATGATAATTACCGCCAACCACTGTTGGTCTATCTCACTCCTTCCGATGCAAAGAAGGGACCGACCGCACCTTCGTTTATCCATCTCACTTATCAAGATTTGCTTGACCATGTCATACAACCCTGTTCCATCCTGAACTCCATACAAGGACCTGGCACAGAAGCAAGTGTGCTGATAGACGGCTATATCCGCAACCTGAGTTGTCCATCCAACCGTGATGGTGAAAACGAGAGAGACTATTCTATTATGGCAATCGCTGAAACGGAGAGTCAAGATTTGGATGTGTTATTCGAAACGAAAATCTTCGAGGCTGCACTTCGCTCTGTATTCCCTAGGGAGGCTCAGACGCTATTAGGACAACCCGCAACGGAGATGCCTGACGACATGCCACTATTGGAACAGTTCTGGAATGCCAATGAGAGTCTTTTCAAAATCGTGCTTTACAATCATTTCAAAGATGATAAAGAAAAGTTGACCGTCGTTCAGAAGATAATTAAGGTAAGCAATCGTGACAATACCCGTTATTTCGTGGCAACGAAACAAGGGGAATCCTGGTTGAACAAGAAAGCTGCATCCAAGAGCGAAGCTTCGTTCCTCATCTTCAAGGCATATTGTCTGCTGCGACACGAGCAGAATCCCTCTACAGAACTCACCGTAGATGATTTGCGTAGTGAGTTTGACTGCAGTCTTAATTCCTACTATTACAACCGTTTCCTGAAGCATCTTTTTTATAACTTTGACGAAGAAGTCAACGTTGATGTGGAATCGAGCAAGCATTATGGAAATGTTATCTGTCCAGAGGGTGACTCTTGGGATTTCTATTGGGACGATGCACATCAATTGCCAAACGTTAAAGGCGACGTACGGGCTGTGAAGATGTGGCGACAGGACGACTTCGAATGCCTTGTGGATAAAGCAAGAAAGCTGGGTATTGTGGTGGAACCGAAGGAAAATTAGAAAAAAGTTGCCCTGATTTTTAAATTTTTCTCCGAATATGACTATATTATTTATAGTGACTATGTTATTAATAACAATTAATATAAAAACCTCACGCTGTAAAGGGAATCGTATGATTACATATGACAACTGTAGAAACAATCATCTTTATCTTGGGTTGGAGTACCATGATAGGTATCTTCGATTATCTTGAAAGCGAATAAACTCAAATATTTCACGGAATTATTTTGTGAAATAATCCTTTTTTATTATCTTTGCACTCACAATAAACTAAGAATTTGAACCTTACGATGGATAGAGAATTAAACAAAAGTAAAACAATGGAACAGGAGATAGATGAACCTATCTACGAGTTGGAGCAGATATGTGCAGACCTCCGCATGTCTCCAAATCATAAAATGAGCCGATTTGTGCACACGGATAATATTGGCTTCTACACTACGGTAGAGGTTGCCGAGGCGGCTATGCATGCCTATATCAGAAAAGAGAAAGCGCGTATGTCTGACAAGGACTACCATCGTTCTTGCCTAGGATTCCAGATCGCAGAGACAATGGTCTACAATTATCCTAACGTACAGGAGGAGCCTTGCCTCCGATGGAAATGTTATACCTCCGACGGTGAGCTAAACAAAGATTGCATGCGATGAAACATAATGTCAACTTTTGGATACGGACTATGTTGATTTTTCTCACAATGTGACGATATTATGATATGTTGAACCAATAATCAAGAAATGAATGGAAACAAGAGGCAATATCATCTATTTTGACTCGGACAATGAGTTTGCGGATTTTTGCTTAGCTCCTTACGGAGTAGTGGTATATCCTGAGAATGGCTCGTCTCCCTATTGGACGGGAGTATATTCCGATGCATACAAGAATGCAATTAGTGAGGGCAAGAAATTTGTCATCAAGGATGAGGACTCTGTGGTATATAAGCATGAATGTGTCACAAAGCGAGTGCCCATCCAGGGCATAGGCCGCGATGCGTTGGTGCAAATGGATATTCAGAATCTGGAACAATACTTTGAGGATTTCTAAAGCTGTTTTTTGAATGGAAATCATAGGCATTATCATCATCGTCATCATTGCTTTTGTAGTCTTCGGCCTGCTTGGCTGGGGGCTAAAAGCCTTAGAATGGGTGTTTGATTTCCTCCAGGAGGGATGTTCCAACAGCATAGGATGTCTTTTCTGGGTGCTCATCATACTATTTCTATTGATTGGGTTGTTAGCATAAAAAACGGAAGTATGACACAAGATGTGGGAAAAAGCGAATGATGCTTTCTGTGGTCAAGGAATGATAGATTCCTCCGAATGTGACTATATTATCATTAAAAACTAATAAAAAACGAAGATATATGATGAAAGAAAACTTAGAAAAGTATCTGCCCCTTGTAGAGAAAGTGGCTGATGAGTATCAGAATCGTGGGCTGACACAGGACGAACTGGTGGAGGCCGGAAAAGACGGTTTGAAGAAAGCAGAGGAGAGGTACGACCCCAAGGCCGACTTCAGTTTCGAATCCTATGCCGTATGGTGGGTTCGCCAGCGCATCATTCAGGCTATTGAAGAAAAGAAAAAATGAAGATATAAAAACCAAAGACAATGAAGAAATTATTTATTATCCTAACTCTATTGCTGACATTCGCTGTTCGGGTGCAGTGCCAGCAGATCTCGTATATCGAGGAATCGAAGAACTGGTATTATCTCTATGATGAGAAAGGCAAGAAGATCGGTGGAATCTCACGAAGTAGTGTGGGAGAATTGAAAGGATGGGGTTGCGATTTCTTTGTAACGAAGTGTTACTCTTTTTACCGTATCTATGATGCAAAAGGCAAGAAGCTGAAATCGATGAACGTATCGGATGTCGGTGAGATTGTCGGTGTTGCTGGCAGCACTATCACCAGTCGCAAAGGAGACTGGATTTTCACGTGGGGTAAGGATGGCAAGAAAATCAGTGCAAGGTCGGTCAATAACTAAAGTAGAGAATATGGATTGCAAGAAAAAGGAGCGGATACTCGCTTCTATCGTCAGGTCGTTTCCCATCTATGAATTACTACAGATTCGCATCGAAGGGCGTCGCTACCCAAGAAGGCGAATCAGCCTGCAGCGTGTGGGTTGCTTCGACACAGAAGAACATGCGAAGGAAGCGATGTACGCATATATTAACCAAATGAAGACGCAATATAAACTTTGGGAGAGAGAGAAAGGATACTACACCGACTGTTTGGGCTACTACATATTTGAGGTTCCTGTCTGTAATAAAGAATCATCATTTTACTGGAACCAGCCTCCTCAGAAGTGTTATTCATTCACTGCTGATGGTGATTATAATGATTGTGTAGCATTGGATGAATTCGGCTGGTATCGTGGACGAAAAACAGAAGACATCCGCTTCAAGGTGGGTGATATTGTGGAAGTGGTTGACGGTGACTTTGCCGAACTGGCCATTGTGGGTGGGTTGCCTCTTACAGCTGAACGATACCATTACTTGGAAGAGGACGAAGAAGAAGAAGAGCATCCCAGCCGTTTCATTGATGAGAGCGATGACTGCTACCTCGTTTATCCCTTGTCTGGTGAAGAAGGTACACATTACCATCCTGTCTGTTACAAGGTATTCAAGCCGACCCGCCCCCTGTCTAAAGGAATGGCAGAACGATTGAAATCTTTTTCTCTTTCTTTGACTACGTCAATGAAAAAATAGGTGGTTGGGGAGTGAAAAAGTGACGATTGGAGATTGAAAAAATGTGAATTAAGCCTTAAAATAGTCAATAGTAAATTGTCGAATGGTAAATTATTATTAACTTTGCACCCAATATAGCGAATAGTGAAGAGTGGAGCGTGAAGAGTGAAGAGAAAAATGAACAAAATAATATATTATGTCAACGTTTATTGAAGATAGAGTAGTGATGGAAGGGTTGACCTTTGACGATGTACTGCTGATACCAGGCTATTCAGAGGTCCTTCCGAAAACGGTGGAGCTGTCCACCCAGTTTACACGTCACATTACACTGAACATCCCGTTCGTTACGGCGGCGATGGACACTGTGACGGAAGCTCCGATGGCGATTGCCATTGCTCGTGAGGGCGGAATCGGTGTGATTCACAAGAACATGTCGATTGAGGAGCAGGCGCGTCAGGTGTCGATTGTGAAGAGGGCTGAGAACGGTATGATTTACGACCCAGTGACCATCAAGCGTGGACGGACTGTGGGTGATGCGCTGGCCATGATGGCTGAGTATCACATCGGCGGTATCCCAGTGGTGGACGACGAAGGTAAATTGGTGGGTATCGTAACGAACCGTGACCTGCGTTTCCATCGCAACGATAAGACCCTGATTGACGAGGTGATGACAAGCGAGAACCTCATCGTGACACATCATCAGCAGACCGACCTCGAACGTGCTTCGCAGATTCTGCTGAAGCATAAGATTGAGAAGCTGCCAGTGGTGGACGATGATAACCACCTCATCGGACTGATTACTTATAAGGACATCACGAAGGCGAAGGACAAACCAATGGCGTGCAAGGACGATAAAGGTCGTCTGCGTGTAGCTGCCGGTGTGGGTGTGACATTTGACACGCTGGATCGCATCACGGCACTGGTGAATGCAGGTGTGGATGCTATCGTGATAGACACAGCTCATGGCCATAGCAAGTCAGTCATCGAAAAGGTGCGCGAAGCAAAGCAGCACTTCCCCGATGTGGACATCGTGGTGGGTAACATCGCTACAGGCGAGGCAGCACGGATGTTGGTCGATGCAGGTGCCGACGCAGTCAAGGTGGGTATCGGCCCAGGTTCCATCTGTACGACACGCGTCGTAGCAGGTGTGGGTGTGCCGCAGCTTAGTGCAGTGTACGACGTAGCCAAGGCGCTCGAAGGAACTGATGTTCCGCTCATCGCCGACGGAGGCCTGCGCTATTCGGGCGACGTAGTCAAAGCACTCGCAGCAGGCGGACACAGCGTCATGATAGGCTCACTCGTGGCAGGAACAGAAGAAGCTCCCGGCGAGACCATCCTATTCAACGGACGTAAGTATAAGTCATACAGAGGCATGGGTTCGCTCGAAGCCATGGAGAACGGCTCGAAAGACCGTTACTTCCAGGCTGGCGAGAAAGACACAAAGAAACTGGTGCCCGAGGGTATCGCAGGACGTGTGCCCTACAAAGGTACTGTGCAGGAAGTGATTTACCAGATGGTTGGCGGACTCCGTTCGGGCATGGGCTATTGTGGCGCAAAGGACATTCAGGCCCTCCACAACGCCAAGTTCACACGCATCACCGCCGCTGGAGTTTCTGAGAGCCATCCGCACGAGGTAATTATCACAAGCGAAGCACCGAACTACAGCGCCAAGCAAGGATAGAACCCACGCTCTCCATCCCGAGGGAGAACTATTGAACGATTATAATTGAATAAGTTGAAGGATTAGACAATATGAAACGACTTGCATTATTGCATTTATTCATCACAGCATTGTGCCTCTCGCTCCATGCGCAGACCGACCCTGTCATCATGACCGTCAACGGGAAGGACATTACACGCTCGGAGTTTGAATACAGTTACAATAAGAACAACTCAGACGGAGTAATCGACAAGAAGAGTGTGGACGAGTATGTGCCGCTGTTCATCGACTTCAAACTGAAAGTTGCAGCAGCAGAGGACGCACGCTACGACACCGTGACTGCCATACAGAAAGACCTGCGCAGCTACAAGGAGCAAATGGTGCTGCCGACGATCATCGATAAGGACTTCATCGAACGTGAGGCTCGTAACACTTACGACAATACTGCCGCACGATTCGAAGGCGCCGACTTGCTCACTGCCAGCCATATACTTGTGAGGATGGGACCCAATGCAACTACCGACGAACAGGCGAAGGCTAAGACCCGTATAGACTCTATCTACACAGCCCTGCAGGGTGGGGCTGACTTCGCAGAACTGGCTCGCAAGTGTTCTGAAGACCCAGGTTCAGCTGCAAGAGGCGGTTCACTCGGACAGTTCGGTAAGGGCATGATGATTCCTGACTTCGAGAAAGCAGCCTACGCACTGAAGAAGGGAGAAACGAGCGCCCCGTTCAAATCGACCGTTGGTTGGCATATCGTAAAACTGGAAGACCGTCATCCGTTCGAATCCTACGAGTTCCATCACGAAAGCATCTTAAAGTTTCTCGAATCTCGAGGCGTGAACGAAGCATCGGCAAACTACCACATTGACTCCATCGCCAAGGCGCGCAATGTTGAGCGCGATGTAGTAATCAGCGAGTTGTTCGAGGACCTTAAGGCCAAGGACGAGGAGACCAGATTCCTCTCGCAGGAGTATTACGACGGTACGATGATGTACGAAATCTGCAAAAACCAGATATGGGACGTCGCCGCCAAGGACGAGGAAGGTATGCTGAAGTACTACAACAAGAACAAAAAGAACTACCAGTGGGACGAGCCTCGGTTCAAGGGCATCGTTATCAGTGCTAAGGAAAAGTCGATTGTGGATAACGCTGCCAAACTGCTGAAGAAGACTAAGGACGATACGCAATGGGGTAAGATGATGGTCGAAGCCTACAATACCGACTCAGTGAAGAACGTTCGTATCGAGCACGGCATATATAAGAAAGGCGACAGCCCTAATGTGGATAAGCTGGAATTCGGTCAGCCTATCGAACTGAAGCCATTTAGAGACTATCCTTACGTAGGTACTTATGGTCGTATACTTAAGAAACCAGAATCGTATAAGGATGTAATTGGTCAACTCACCGTGGACTATCAGTCTGCTGTCGAGAAGGAATGGGTTGCAGAACTCAGAAAGAAATATTCCTTCACAGTGAACGAAGCGGTGTTGAAGACGGTGAATAATCATTGAAGAAAGCCCTTATGAATTATAAGTTAATTATTGCTGTACTTTTTGCGCTCTCAGCGTGCCAAAGCACCTTTGCCCAGTCGGCCAACAACGTAATCGACGAGGTGATTTGGGTGGTGGGCGATGAGGCCATACTCAAGTCAGAGGTGGAAGAAGCCCGTGTGGAGGCACAGATGCAAGGCGAACGGTTCCCCGGTGATCCTTATTGTATCATCCCTGAACAGTTGGCGGTACAGAAACTGTTTCTCCATCAGGCAGCCATCGACTCCATCACGGTGTCCGATGCCGATGTATTTACGGAGGTGGACCGCAAGATAGAGCGATATATTCAGGGATTCGGCTCGCGCGAGAAACTGGAGGAATACGTAGGTAAGTCGCTCAATCAGTTCCGTAACCAACAGTTCGAACTCGAGAAAAACAGTGAACTGATGCGCCAGGTTCAGATGAATATCATCAAGAATACGAAAGTGACACCAGTTCAGGTACGTAACTATTTCAAGGACATGCCCGAAGACAGCCTCCCGTTCGTTCCTACGACTGTGGAGGTGCAACTCTTCACCCGTGCGCCGCAGATATCACAAGCGGAGATTGACCGCATAAAGGACGACCTGAGAGAATACACCGAACGCGTCAATACAGGAAAGGATAAGTTCTCTACTCTTGCAGTGATGTACTCAGAAGACGGCTCTTCTGCTAAAGGCGGCGAGCTGGGCTTTATGAGTCGCGGTGAGTTGGTTCCTGAGTTTGCCAATGTGGCGTTCTCGCTTACCGACCCGAACATCGTCAGCAAGATTGTGGAGACTGAATATGGATTCCATATCATCCAGCTTATCGAGAAACGTGGCGACCAAGTCAATGTGCGGCATATCCTGCGCAAACCGCGCGCAACTGATGACGAAGTGATGGACTGCGTACACTTCCTTGACTCTGTGTGTGATGACATCCGTCGAGGCAAATACACATTCGAGGAGTGTCTGCCATATCTCTCCAGCGACAAAGATACGCGCAATAACTATGGTAACATGGTCTATATGGACCGTCAGACACTTCAGACCACGTCGAGGTTCCAGATGGTGAACCTTCCGCCTGAGGTCGCAAGAGCAGTGACAGGTATGCAGATAGGTGAGATATCCAAGCCTTTCACGATGATAAACAAACAGGGAAAGGAAGTCGTGGCAGTAGTGAAACTGAAGAATCGTATCAACGGCCATCGTGCTACGATGAAGGAAGACTACCAGATACTGCAGGATACGATGTTGGAAAAACTTAATCAAGATAAGCTCAGTGCCTGGATTCGTGAGAAGCAGAAGACGACTTACATCCGCATCAATGGTGATTGGCGTCAGTGTGAGTTCGAATACCCAGGGTGGATTAAAGAGTAAAGCGAGATAGAAAGGTTTTGCGAATGCTACAGCAACAAACGAGACACATACATTATATTTCGAGGAGTAGGATGCTCATGATGAGTATCCTGTTCTGTTTTGTTGCTTTGTCAGCTGTCGCACAAACCAACAAGAGGCGGCAGACCGATTCGCGCATCTATCTTATCCATTCGGATGTACTTTATAAAACGCCTCATGACCCTAGGGCGGAGATATTGGTGGGAAAGGTAAGACTCAGCCATGACGGGGTGTTCCTCGATTGCGATAGTGCAAGATTCTATCGTGAAGACAATTCGTTTGATGCATACGGACACGTCAAGATGGTGCAGGGCGATACCCTTTCACTCACTGGTGACTCGCTATTCTATGATGGTTTCGCGTTGCAGGCTCATGCGCGAGGCGATGTTGTGCTCACGCATCGTAAGACGAAGTTGACAACCAACAAGCTCGACTATGACCGTGTGTATGGATTAGGAATGTATATTGACGGAGGTACATTGTATGATGGCGATAACACATTGAATTCGTTTTGGGGGCAGTATTCGCCTTCGACACACGAGGCTTTCTTCACTGATAACGTGACGCTGAATAACCCGAAGTTCGACCTTGTGTCCGACACCTTATATTATTATACTGATACAGAACGGGCCAAGATTGTCTCACCTACTAATATCACTACATCCGATGGGACATTTGTATATGGTGAGGCAGGCGACTACGATACCAAGCAGTCTAAAGCCAACCTCCTCAACCGTTCCTACCTCATCAAGGACATGCGGAAAATCGTAGGTGATAGTCTGCACTACGATAAGGAAACTGGTATCAGTGAAGCTTTCGGGAACGTAGTCCTGACAGACGATGAGAATCTCTGTGCTCTACAGGGAGGTTATTGTTGGTATGATGAGAATACTGGAAATGCTTTAGCAACAGACCGTGCGGTGGCGATGGAGTATTCAGGACCTGATACAATGTATGTGCATGGCGATACTCTTCGTATGTATACTTACAACCTTGATACCGACTCCGTATATCGCAATCTCTATGCCTACAAACATGTCCGCATGTATCGCAATGATGTGCAAGGCGTTTGTGACTCATTGGTAGCCCTCGAACTTGACTCATGTACTTATATGTATGGTCAGCCCATCCTTTGGAACGACCGGCAGCAAGTGTTTGGTGAGGAAATACGTGTGTACAATAATGACAGTACAATCGACTGGGTGCATATCATCAATCAGGCAATGACCATCGAGCAAGTCGATTCTATGTCGTACAATCAAGTGTCGTCGAAAGAGATGATGTGTTACTTCAAAGAGGGGCAGATAGAGCATAACGAGGCGCATGGAAACGTATACGTGATTTATTTCATTGAGGACGATAGTACTATCGTGATGGTGAATTACTCCGAGACCACTGAACTGCATCTGTATATGAAAGAAAAGAAAATCGACAAGATATGGATGCCGGCTTCGAAGGGTATGTTCTATCCGCCATTCGATTTGCCAAACAATCGACGTTATCTATCATCTTTTGCATGGTTCGATTACATACGTCCACTCAATAAGGACGACATCTTTGAATGGCGCGGAAAGGATGCAAAAAATATACTCAAAACGACAGAAGCGCGTTCGGCACCAATTCAGAGGCTCGACAAAATTAAGAATATCAATCAATAACGAATATGGGACTGTTCAGAGTAAATAAGCCAAGAGGATTCCAACATAACTATATCTACTACGACCCTCGTAAAGAAAAGTTGCAGAAGATAGAGGAGAATGCCAAACGCGAACTGGGTATGTTACCAGAGAAGGATTTTGACCCGGAAGACATCCGCGGTAAGTTTGTAGGAGCTACCAAACACCTCAAACGCCGTAAGGAGAGCGGGCATAAACCCCTCTCTTCGGGTATACTCATCATTATCATCATCGTTTTGGTGTTGTTGGCTAAATACTTATATACAGGACAGTTGTTTTAGTTTCATATATGGAGGATATCATACATCTACTACCCGATTCGGTGGCTAACCAGATAGCAGCAGGTGAGGTGGTTCAGCGTCCGGCTTCGATTGTCAAGGAGTTGGTTGAGAATGCATTGGATGCCGGCGCTAAGAACATTCAGGTACTGGTGACCGATGGCGGCAGAACATGTGTTCAGGTGATTGATGATGGAAAGGGAATGTCGGAAACTGATGCACGCATGGCCTTCGAACGTCATGCTACATCGAAAATACGAAGTGCGTCTGATTTGTTCGGTTTAACGACGATGGGGTTCCGTGGAGAGGCATTAGCGTCAATAGCAGCTGTAGCTCAGGTAGAGTTAAAGACGCGTCGCCCAGAAGACGAAGTGGGTACCTTGTTGCGTATTTCGGGCTCTAAAGTAGAATGCCAGGAACCTACGGCCTGTCCTGTTGGTAGTAACTTTTCGGTCAACAATCTGTTCTTTAATGTTCCGGCACGACGTAAGTTCTTGAAGTCCAATCAAACAGAACTTTCCAATGTGGTGGCAGAATTCGAGCGTATCGTGTTGACACATCCTGAATGCAATTTCTCTTTATTCAACAATGGGGCGGATATTTATAAGCTTCATGATACCTCGGTGCGTCAGCGAGTATTAGATGTGTTTGGAAAAAAACTGAACGCAGAATTGCTCCCTGTGCAGGTAGAAACATCGTTGGTGACGATTTCTGGTTATGTGGGCAATCCAGAGTCAGCAAAGAAGCGGGGACAGCATCAGTTCTTTTTTGTCAACGGTCGCTACATGCGTCACCCGTATTTCCATAGTGCCGTGATGCATGCTTACGAGAACCTGATTCCTGCAGGTGAACATGTGTCCTATTTCCTCTATCTGGCAGTCGATCCAGCTGCCATAGATGTGAATGTGCATCCGACGAAGACTGAAATCAAGTTTGATAACGAACAACCTATTTGGCAAGTGCTCTCAGCTGCAGTAAAAGAGGCATTAGGTAAATATGTAGGAGTTCCTACGATAGAGTTCGATGTGGAAAATAAACCCGATATTCCAATTATTGATACCAATAGGCCGCGTTATAGCGTTCCAGAGCCGAAACAAGTGAAGACCAACTATAATCCGTTCAAGACAACAGATAGCTTCAGTAGTAACCCGGCTCATTCTGTCAAAGGGTGGGAGAGTCTGTACACCCAGCCAGAACGTGTGCTTTCAACACCGGAGCAATCTACATTGTGGAAGTCCGAAACTGTCTCTGCAATGCCTGATCTTGATTCACCACGATTCCAATATAAGGGAAGATATATCGTGATGCCTGTCAGTGAAGGGATTATGGCGATTGATCAGCATCGTGCTCATATTTCAGTTCTTTATGAGCAGTATCGGGATAATCTGTTTCAGCAGTCGCAAGTGTCACAGGGAATGCTTTTCCCGGAGGTGGTGCAGTTCGATCGACAAGAATTATTGGTGGTTGAAGATGTTATGTCAGACTTGGAATATATCGGTTTTGAGTTGACCAACCTCGGTGGAGGCTCGTATTCTATAAACGGAATACCATCAGGACTTGATGGTGTGAATCCAGTCAATCTGTTGCATGATTTGGTCAATAGTGTGAAAGAAACAGGTTGTAGCATTCAAGAGAAGGTTCATCATGCAATCGCACTTACGATGGCTCGCGCTACAGCGATTGTTTACGGACAAGTGCTGTCGGACGATGAGATGCGTGTGTTGCTTGAACAACTGTTCTCTTTGACGACACCAAAATATACACCGAATGGTCAAGTTGTTTATACGATTATTGCTAACAGCGACATTGATAAGTGCTTTAGATAGGAAATTCGAATCTCTGTTTTTTTTCTTATTGAGTGCACGATAGAAAATGCGTATCACAAACTTAAATGTGCAAAAATAGCATAAAAAAAGCCTTGGAATGTGAGTTTTTCTGTCAAAAACTATATTTTTTTTGATGAAAATGTTTGTCTGTAAAATAAAAATTGTAAATTTGCAGTGTTTTTGAAGGTGAAGAACGTCTTGAATAAAGACATTGTGAGAGGAGTGAAATGATAGAAAAGATAAGTAATATTAATTTTTAACACATAGTATAATTATGAAGAAACTTTTAATTGCACTGGCATTTGTCGGTTTAGGTACTGCAGCTAACGCTCAGTCAACTCAGATTGAAACTCCTTCTAAGTACACTGTTGCAACCAACTCTTTCTGGTCAAATTGGTATGTACAGTTTGGCGTAGATATGAGTGTTATGAATCCTTATAAGTCAAAGTTCTTTACTGAGGATTGGCACAATGGTCGTACTTATGGTATTGATTTGGCAATTGGTAAATGGTTCACTCCAGGTATTGGTGTTCGCACTAAAGTACAGTGGGAGAACGGTCTTTTTGCTCATGCTTTCCGTAATACAGATCATGTAATCTGGGCTCCAGATTTCCATAAAGGTGGTTACGGTGCTGCTGCTCTTGATGTTCAGTTCAATCTCACTAACCTCTTCAAGGGTTATGATGAGAACCGTATTTGGAACCTTATCATTTATCCACGTGGTGGTGTAGCTCGTAACTTCGCTGCTAAGGAATATGCATTCCTTCTTGGTGGTGGTATCCAGAACACATTCAAGATTAATAGACTGATTAGCGTTTATGCTGACCTCTCTTACAATCTTCTTCCATCAAACAGCTTCTCAATCAATGGCAGAATGCCAGGTTATAATGGTGACTTTAATGAGCATCATCATGCTTATGCTTCTCTCGAGGCAGGTGTAAGCTTCAACCTTGGTAAGGGTACTTGGGACAAGGCAGTTACGCTCGATGCATACAATGCACTTGCAGCAGCTTCAGAGGAAGCTCTTGCTAAGCTTCGTGCAGAACTTGACAAGGAACGTGCTGAAAACGCTCGTCTTCGTGCAGAATTGGCTAAGCAGCCTAAGGACACAAATACTGCTGTTCGCGTAGAGAAAGTTATTTCTTCTGCAGCTACTTCAGTATTCTTCGACCTCAACTCAACTGCTATCAATTCAAAGAAAGACCTTGTTAACCTCGAGGCAGTTGCTTCTGCAGCTAAGGAAGCTGGTGCAAAGGTTGTTGTAACAGGTTCTGCTGATAGCAAGACAGGTTCTTCTGCATGGAACCAGAAGTTGTCTGAAGGTCGTGCACAGGCTGTTGCTGACGAACTCGTTCGTCTCGGTGTAAGCCGCGATAATATCACAGTGAAGGCTGTAGGTGGTGTTAATGAGGTTTCTCCTTACACTCTCAACCGTCGCGCTGTAATCGAATTGAAGTAATTCAGTCATCTAATATTGATGATAAGTAGGGCACTGGATGCAGTGCCCTACTTTTTTTTGAAAAAAAAGGAAAAAAGTTCAATAAACATTTGGTGGGTTCAAAAAAAAGTTGTACCTTTGCACTCGCTTTTGAGAAAGACGAAAAAATGCGATTAAGCCGAGTATAATACTAAGCTTGTTTAAGTATTATTGAGGTGTAGCATTTTGGGCGAAGCCAAAGCACGGGGTATAGCGCAGTTGGTAGCGTTCCTGGTTTGGGACCAGGCGGTCGCGTGTTCGAGTCACGCTGCCCCGACAGTTTTAAAAGGGCGAAAGGGCGTTTAGCTCAGCTGGTTCAGAGCATCTGCCTTACAAGCAGAGGGTCGGCGGTTCGAATCCGTCAACGCCCACTCAAGTGGCAGTAGGATAGCCGAATGAAATGAAGCAGTGGCAGTAGGATAGCCGAATGAAATGAAGCAATCCGTCAACGCCCACTCAAGTGGCAGTAGGATAGCCGAATGAAATGAAGCAATCCGTCAACGCCCAAGTGAAGAGATTGTTTTCAATCTCTTTTATTTTTTTATCATCAGTAATATGGCAAACAATGATTGGAAAGATCGTCTGGGAGTAGTTTTTTCTACAAATGCAGATTTTCAGTACACGACCGATGACTTAGAGCAGCCCGATACACTACCTAAACAAGAGCAGCGTCTCCGTGTGAGCATTGAAAAGAACGGCAGGGGTGGAAAGGTTGTTACGATTGTGAAAGGCTTTGTCGGCACATCCGATGACATTAAGTCTCTTGGAAAATACCTGAAAACAAAATGTGGAGTAGGAGGAAGTGTTAAAGATGATGAAATCATCATTCAAGGTGCTTTGAAGGAGAAGGTCATAGCCTTGCTAAAAGCAGATGGATACAGCAACGCCAAATAGCTTTCAAACTATTTGGCGTTGCTGTTTTATGGCTTGTAGTGGTTTGTATTAGATTCGTACCACATTCTTGATGTTCGGGATTTTCTTTAGGTCTTTGATAATAGTCTGTACCTCTTTTGTATTGTGAACAAAAAGCACGATAGTACAATCGAAGACACCATCGATAGTTTCCACAGTTAGTTTGCGAATATTTGCATTGAATAGTTGCGAAATGACTTGAGTGATTTGGTTTAGGATGCCTATACGGTCAAAACCGTCAAGTTTGATGGTGACAGCAAATTGCTTCTCTCCCTTCACGTCCCATTTTACGGAAAACAGCCGATTGCCTGAGTTTGCTTTCAAACGCAATGCGGCAGGGCACTGAAGTTTGTGAACGTGGAACATCCCATCGTTGGCTTGGTAAGCCATAACAAGATCGCCAGGGATAGGATTGCAACAAGTGTCAAGACAGAACTTTGCGTCGATGTTCGTGTCATTAATAACTAAAGGTTTCTTTTTGTCGTATACAACCTCGTCTTCTTGCTTCTCTGGTTTGTTCTCTTGCTCCTTTTGTTTCTTTCGGCCGAACGAAAGCAGTCGTTTCCATGTGCTGTTGTTGTTTTTCCCGCGTAGATACGATTCGTCCATATTGCCAAGTACCACTTTCTTTTGTCCGATAGCGAGATATAGTTCTTCCGCTTTGGCAAACGAATGCAGATGGCACAACTTGTCAATATTTGGTGTGTCTTTGATGATTTCACACTTAGCAAGGAATTCGTCCAGCATTTCCTCTCCTTCGCGTTGCTGCAGACGTTCTTTCTTACGAATGGCGGCCAGTATTTTGGCTTTTGCTTTTGCTGTGGTTGCAATGTTGAGCCACTCATCTGTGACGGTCGGCTTAAACGATGTGAGGATTTCTACTTGGTCTCCTCCCTGAAGTCTGTAGGTCATTGGCACCAGCTTGTGGTTGACCTTTGCACCCATACAATGTGTGCCGACAACGGTATGAATGGAGAATGCAAAATCAAGGGCCGTGGCACCTGTAGGAAGTATTTTGATTTCACCTTTTGGAGTGAATACCAATATTTCCGACGCATAGAGATTGAGCTTGATCGTATCGAGAAAGTCCATTGCGTCTGGCTGAGGATCATCAAGGATTTCTTTAATCGTGACAAGCCATTTATCGAGTTCGTTGTCCCTCTCTTCGTCCGTGGCTTCTCCTTCCTTATACTTCCAGTGTGCGGCAAATCCTTTCTCTGCGATATCATCCATCTTCTGACTACGTATCTGCACCTCAATCCATTCTCCCAGATTACTCATCAGGGTAACGTGTAGGGCCTTGTAGCCATTTGCTTTCGGATGGTTTACCCAGTCTCTGAAACGGTCTGGATGGCTCGAATAGAGTTGGGTAAGTGCCACATAGATATTGAAACATTCATTTCTCTCATCGATATTGTTGCGTGGCTCAAAGATGATTCGTACAGCCAGTATGTCGTAAACTTCCTCAAATGGGATGTGCTTCACCTGCATCTTCGACCAAATTGAATATGGCGACTTGATACGTGCCTTGATTTCGTAGTTGAATCCCATCTGGTCAAGTTGCTTGCGAATAGGGGCGGTAAATTCTTGGAATACCGTATTGCGTTCACTCTCTGTTGCCTGCAGTTTCTTTTCTATAGCCTTGTATTCATCAGGATGTTCATACTTGAAACTGAGGTTCTCAAGTTCTGATTTAATGGCATTCAGACCTAACCGGTTGGCAAGAGGAGCATAGATATATAGTGTTTCACCCGAAATCTTGTAGCGTTTGTTTGCAGGTTGGGCGCCTAGTGTACGCATATTGTGCAAACGGTCGGCCATCTTGATGAGTATCACACGAATATCATCGTTCATGGTGAGAAGCAACTTCTTGAAGTTCTCTGCTTGTGCCGATGCTCTTTCTCCAAAGATACCGCCTGAGATCTTCGTTAATCCGTCAACGATTTGAGCAATCTTTGGCCCGAAAATATTTTCAATATCCTCGATAGTGTAGTCTGTATCTTCTACGACATCGTGAAGCAGTGCTGAGCAAATCGACGTAGAACCAAGACCGATCTCCGTACATACAATCTGTGCGACTGCCAACGGGTGCATGATGTAGGGCTCACCCGACAGCCTTCGTCCTCCTTGATGGGCATGACGGGCAAAGTTGAATGCTTTAGTGATGATGTCAACTTTCTTCCTGTGCTTGGTACTCAGATAAGAATCAATAAGGTGCTGGAACGCTTCTTCCACCATCTTTTCTTCTTCAATGTTTAATGCTTTCTCTTCTGCCATAATGCCATTCATTAAAAGTTGATACTACATTCAACGCCATAAGATTGGTTTTTAATGGTGTTCGACCAAGCTACGGAATGTTTGTCGCGAATCACCGAAGGACGTACTTTCATCGACAGGTTCTTACTGATGTCGAAACTTGACAACTCTGCATCGACATAAGCATCGATAATTGATAACACGTAAACGCCTATCATAGCAAACATACTAAGGTCGCGATAGCGACGATAGTA
The DNA here is from genome assembly GCA_902787555.1 of uncultured Bacteroidales bacterium. Classification (GTDB taxonomy): domain Bacteria; phylum Bacteroidota; class Bacteroidia; order Bacteroidales; family Bacteroidaceae; genus Colivivens. The sequence continues at coordinate 9,084 of CADAGO010000038.1, read as the reverse complement.
GTTTTTCTTTCTTCGGAATAAATCTTGAACACGTGTCAGATTCTGATTGATGTTGTAGTTCTGAGGGATGAAATTCTCGTAACTCTTAGTGTTCGGATCATCGTCTGTGATGTCGATATAAGCCCTTGAATAATCATGATACATCGTATTGTTCCAATTCAGGGCATACACGCAACCTACAAAGCCTCCGTAAATAAGCGGTAACTTCCAGTATTTCCTGTTGTAGATTTGCCCCCCGCCAGGGATGGCAATTGCCAGCCACAGAGCTTTCTTCGGGTCTGGTACGAAGAATTGTTTTTCGACCATCTGACGAATAGCTTTCTCGGATGGAATCTCGAACGATGTGATTTTAATGCCACTATCACCTTGTAGTGTGTCGGTTATCGTGATAGTTGTCCTGTTGCGCCTTTGTTGTGCTTGAGGGGTTCGCACTTTCAGGGTGTCTTGAGCAATGGTGGTCAACGATAGGCACATCAACACCAGGAACCCTATGATACGTATGGCTCCTGTTGGGTGAGTGGACATCTTATTCTTTGTTTGATTCATTGCTTTCAACATCAGTTTAGTAATTCTGCGGCTAATTGCTGGAAACTATCCCTCAAGTCTTCGCTGTCGGGAATAATAGTGTGGAGTACACTGTCACCATAGCACGTCTGTATTTCTTTCAGATTGATGGCAGTCGACCTCAGTTGGGAATTGACATGAGTGACAAGAAATCCTGTTATCCTCAGTTTGGAATTAAGACTGTTACTCACGTCGTCGATTGTCCGTAACAGTTCGGCCATCCCATCAAAGATGGTGTAGTCACACTTGATCGGTATTACTACCTCATCAGCAGCTACGAGCGCATTCATGGTGAGCAATCCTAACGACGAAGGAGTGTCAATCAGCACAAAGTCATACTTCGCTTTCAACTCATTCATCTGTTTGGCCAGGATGGACTCTCTGTCCTCTTGATGCATCGCGGTTATCTCAAACCCAATCAGGTTATGGTGTCCTAACGCAATCTCCATCCCCTCACTATTGGCTTGACAGATGCACTGCTCCAACGAACTGCGTCCTTCCATGCAATCAGCTAACGAATGAGTGGTTCCCGGTTCAATGCTATAGCGTTTCGCAAGACACGACAAGGGGTCGAGATCAACCAAAAGTACCTTTTTTTTGTTGCCTGACAGCGCTTCCGCCAAGAACGTGGCAGTAGTGGTCTTTCCTGCCCCTCCTTTTTGGTTTACTATTGCAATTGTTTTGCCCATGAATCCTATGCCCTTTCGCTAACGAACTGCAAATATAGTGTTTTTCGTTGGTTTCTCTGCCATTTTTTGCATTTTTTCATTTTTTTAATTCTTTAATTCTTGAATTTTCCTTACCTTTGCACTCGCAAACGTAAAAAAACAAGAATCTATATGGACGACAGTTATCCGGCGGATAATTTAAGTAAAGCAGGATAGGGTCTGACCGAAGCATAGTAAGTTTAGGCTCTATTGATTGAAACAAACGAATTATCAAACTTTTAAAGAGTTTAAACTTATGCGTACTTATTGGAATTTTAATAAGGGCATAAAGCATCTGGACCAATGGGAGTCAGGGTGCTGGATACAGGTAACCTGCCCTGTGGAAGATGATGTGAGGTATCTTGTTGATGAGCTGAAGATACCCGATTATTTCTTGGAGGACATCTCCGATACCGATGAGCGTTCTCGTTATGATTACGATGAGCGTTGGTTGATGATCATCCTCCGTATCCCACATCTTAAAAACATCACAAGCCGCAGTCCTTACACCACCATCCCGCTTGGTGTGCTTATCAAGGACGACAAGATTATCACCGTCTGTAATCAAGAGACAAAGATGATGGTCGACTTCATCAATCATCAGCAACGTCGTGGAGAAGGTTTTATCGATGCAACCGACCTCGTGTTCCGGCTCTTCCTTAGTGCCAGCGTGTGGTATCTGAAGTATCTGAAGCAGGTCAACGGACTGATTGAGAAGGCGAAACGGAATCTCGACCACAATATAGATAATAAGGATCTGACCAGCCTATCGCGCTTGCAAGACAGTCTGACATACTTCGCTACATCGATTCGTGGCAACGAAACCCTGTTGAGTAAGTTGAAGTTCCGTCTGCCTGTCGACGATCTGGATGCTGAATTGATTGAAGATGTCAATATTGAGATGCAGCAGGCACGCGAGATGACAGCTATCTATGCCAACATCCTTGATTCCACGATGGATACTTATGCCAACCTCATCAATAACAATATGAACCGTGTGATGCGTCTGCTCACCAGTCTCAACATGATCATCATGTTACCTACATTGGTGGCTAGTCTGTTCGGTATGAACCTCGTCAACGGTATGGAGCAAAGCAATTGGGGATTCCTCGTGGCAATCGTCATCTCTGTCATTATTACTGTAATAGGTTGGTGGTACTTCCGTAAACGTCAATGGTTGTAACCAAGTCGTCAATGGTTAAATGATTAAATGGTAAATGTGAGATGATATTCTATTTTTCTGGAACAGGCAATACACGGTGGGTAGCTCAGTTTTTGCAACAAGAGCTGAATGACACACTTCGTTTTATCCCCGATGAGATAGGGGGCGAAATGCATTATAAATTGAAGGAAGGCGAACGTCTGGGTTTTGTCTTCCCGTGCTACGGGTGGGGCGTTCCTCCTTTTGTTGAACGGTTCATCGAGCAAGTTCGGATAGAGCATGTGGAATACCTCTATTTCGTTACCACCTGTGGCGACGATACGGGCATGACTGCCGAGATATTCTGTGATGATGTGGCAAAGAAAGGGTGGACTTGTACGTTGGGGTATGCCGTTCAGATGCCCGAGTCGTATGTCTGCCTGCCAGGATTTGATGTCGACCCAAAAGAGAAAGAACGACAAAAGCTCATCAATGCCTTCAGTCGCTTAAATCAGATTGTCGACGATATCATCGATGGACGGGGTGGGTTCGATACGATACCTGGAGGATTCGCTTGGGCAAAGAGTCACATCATCCGTCCGTTTTTCAATCGATTCCTGGTGAATGCCAAGTATTTTAAGACCACCGATGCTTGTGTGGGCTGTGGAAAGTGTGTTCAGGCATGTCCTTATCAGAACATCCAACTCAATGCTGCCAATCATCCTGAATGGGGTTCCACATGCGTTCAGTGTATGCGTTGCTACCACCAATGTCCTCAGCGTGCTATTGAGTGGGGTGTCTTCACCAAGAATAAGGGCCAGTATCTGTTTAAAGACCCTCCATTACCCCCGCAATCATAATTGTTACATTTTTAAGAACTTGTTATCATGAAATCCATCATCCTACTAATTCTTTTACAAATTGCTCTCTCTACTTCGGCTCAGGACTCTTGGCAGCTGGTGTGGAGTGATGAATTCAATGGCGAAGGCCGTCCCGATGAGGCTACCTGGAATTTCGAAACCGGGTTTGTACGCAACCATGAGGATCAATGGTACCAGGCCGATAATGCAATCCAAAAAGATGGAGTGCTGGTCATCGAGGCACGTCGCGAACACCGTGACAATCCCACTTATCAGCCAGGCAGCAACAATTGGGGACGTGCACGTCAATATATCGACTACACCTCATCATGCATCACATCCGCCCGAAAACGTACTTTTCTTTATGGACGTCTTGAAGTGCGTGCCAAGATACCCGTCGCCAGTGGGGCTTGGCCTGCCATCTGGACACTTGGCACTTCGATGGAGTGGCCCTCTTGCGGTGAAGTCGATGTGATGGAATTCTATCGTATCAATCGTATTCCACATATTCTTGCCAATGCAGCATGGGGTGGCAATCAGCGGTGGAATGCTGTGTGGAATAGTCGGCGCATTCCTTATACTCACTTTACAGAACGTGATGCCGATTGGGCTGAGCGTTTCCACATTTGGCGCATGGATTGGGACGAACAGGCCATCCGCCTCTATCTCGATGACGAACTGCTCAATACGATTGATTTGACAAAAACGATCAATGGAAGCATAGGTCGTCAGTCCAATCCTTTCCATCAGCCTCACTACATCCTCCTCAACCTTGCCCTTGGTGGAGATAACGGGGGTACTATCGACGATTCGGCATTCCCGATGCGTTACGAAATCGATTATGTTCGCATTTATCAGCGCAAATAATCGCTTCGTTCTTGCTGTTTTTTTATGAATTGTTTGGTCGTTTAGTAAAATAGGCGTATCTTTGCAAACAATTATACATTAAGCATGATACATTATGAATTATAACAAAACCATTCTCCGACTGCTTACCCTTCTCGGCGTAGGTTCTGCGACGTTCATGTTTATGGCTTGTTATGGTCCCGCACCTCAGTCATATAGAGTGACCCCCGACGACATCGATTCGTTGACAGTCGATACCTTGAACGATGAGGCTGACACCTTCTACCAAGTTGACGATCGGAATCCAAGATAATACCCATCGACATTGATAGGAGTTCAATGAAGTCCGTCCCATTGACATTTAAGAAGAAGTTGGCGCTCGAGCTTTGGCGTAAACGCGAGCAGAACATGTTGCAGGAACATCCCCTGCAACAGTTGTTTTGGGAGTGTACCCTTCGGTGCAATCTTCATTGCCGGCATTGCGGAAGCGATTGCAAGTCTGTAGCTGCACAGGCGGATATGCCCAAGGAGGATTTTCTCCGTGTACTCGACAGCATAGCTGCCCACACCGACCCCCATCAAGTCTTTGTCATCATTTCGGGCGGTGAGCCACTCATGCGTGCCGACCTTGAAGAATGTTGTGAACAAATCTACGCAAAAGGTTTCCCCTGGGGAATGGTCACCAATGGTCTCGCGCTCACTCCCGAACGTCTTGTGCGTCTGGTCAAGGCAGGCATGCATTCCGTTACCCTCAGTCTTGATGGATTAGAGGACGACCACAACTGGATGCGAGGCAATCCCCAGAGTTTCCGTCAGGTCGATAAAGCTCTCACCATGCTCTCACGTCTTGTTCATCAGCGTTCTCTCTCTTCAGGGGGAGCCGGAACAGGGGTTGCCTACGATGTGGTCACATGTGTCAACCGTCGTAATATCTCCAAACTTTCCGACATCCATCAGTATCTCGTCAGCAAGGGTGTGCCCCGTTGGCGCATCTTCACGGTTTTCCCTGTAGGGCGTGCGGCTGCTGATCCCGAGTTGCAACTCACCGACGAACAGTTCCGCTTTGTCTTCGATTTCATTCATGCCATCCATAAGGAAACCTCCGGCTCCTCTCCATGTTCTCCCCATAGAGGGGGAGTTAGAGGGGGTCTTGGGAAGGTGGCAGAAAGCCTGAGGAGTCTGTCCGTCACTTACGGCTGCGAAGGTTTCCTTGGGAACTATGAAGGCGAAGTGCGCGACCACCTCTACACCTGTCAGGCAGGCATCACCATCGGTTCCGTCCTCATCGATGGTTCCATCTCCGCCTGCACCAGCATTCGTAGCAACTACCATCAAGGCAACATCTATCAAGACGACTTCATGGACGTGTGGGAACACCGCTTCCAACCCTACCGCAACCGCCAATGGATGCGCACCGGCCCCTGTGCCGACTGCCACCTCTTCCGCTACTGCCAAGGCAACGGCATGCACCTCCGCGACAGCGATGGTCACCTCCTCCTCTGCCACCTCCAACGCCTCAATCCTTAACTTTCACTCTTCACTTTAAACTCTCAACTGACTATAAACTTTAAACTATAAACTTTAAACTTTATATCCCCATGTCTCTCAATCGTTGGCAACTTCACAGTCGTGTTACCGCATTCACCACCACCCGCCCGGGTGGATATAGCCAAGGTGAGTATGGCGAGTTCAATATCAATCCCTGGGTTGACGATGATTCCGAAGCCATTCGCCGCAACCGTCAGCTGTTATGCCGGCTACTCCAGCTGTCCGATGTCTCACATATCATCCTGCCCCATCAGGTGCATCGCATAGAGTACTTTCAGCTCCGTCGTGATTATTTTGATATGACTGAAGACACCCAGAAGCAAGCCCTCGAGGGAATCGATATCGTCCTTACCGACCTCCCAGGAGTGTGTATTGGCATCAGTACCGCCGACTGCGTACCCATCCTACTCTACGATTCCGTTCATCATGCCGCATGTGCCATTCATGCTGGTTGGCGAGGTTGTGTGCAAGGCGCCATTCCAAAGGGTATTCAAGCCATGCAAGAAGCGTATAGCACCCAACCAAAGAATCTCCATGCACTCATCGGACCACACATCAGTGCCGAGCGCTATCCGGTTGGTGCAGAAGTCCTTGATGAGTTTATCCGAGCAGGCTTCGATGTGAAGCCGCTCATCACGCCTCACCCTTCACCTTCCGGTCCACGTTGGAACCTCGACCTCCGCACCTTCTGCCTGCATGAATTGCAACGGGCAGGTATCCATCCCGATAGTATTGTTAATATCCTTCAGTGCACCTACAACCTTTCCGACCTCTATTTCTCAGCCCGCCGCCAAGGTATTGCCTGCGGTCGTAACTATACAGGTATCATTTTGGAGAGATAAACAACCAATATCCCCCAAAACATGGGTCACCTGCTTTTTCCTTGCAAAAAATTTGGAAAACACGTAATTATTTCGTATCTTTGCACTATATATACGCATCCTGTTAACACCCCCCAAAAAACGTTGGATTTAATTTTGCAACGTCTAAAATGCCTTTAGGCAAACGATAGTGCGCCTTTAGGCATTTTCCCTTCTCAACCAGCTCATCTTCCCGATTGAATCGGCTGCTTTTCCCTTTTGAATCGGCTGACCGTCCCGATGCTATTTAGACCTTAGACCTTAGACTTTAGACTTTAGATACATCTTGAGCCTGTCGAAATGACCTTAGACCTCTTAACCTACTAATCAATTAACCTAAAAAATCAATAACCTATAACCCCTCACTTATCTCTAAACTATTAAATATAGGTGTTCAAAACTTGAATCGATTCATTCGATCGATTGAATCGATTCAATTGATGAGTTGAATCGATTCAAAAAAATAGCATAGAAAATGGATGACTTTTATGGGGATAATTTAAGAAGAAAAACGATAACAAAAACAAAGATAAAAACCAAAAAGTTCACGTTGACGTTCTCGTTAAACAAGCTGTAAACTTTAAACTCAATAAACTGACTTTCAACTATAAACTATCAACTATAAACTTTATAAATCACACTTTTTCTCTTTATTAGCTGAAACAGTAGACACCCTTATTGAAGTCGTACTGAATCAATAGACACCTTTGAAAAAGCTGTGCTGTTTTTATTGACACTTCGTGTGTATATCGATTCTAATTGCTTACTTAACCCGTCAATAGTCAATAACCTTACAAATCTTCTAAATCTACTAAGCTATTAAGCTATTAACCTACTAAACTATCAAGAGCCTTAGAGGTTTAAAATACCCCCTTCATTCTCAGTCCCAACGTGGGACTGTTTGCTCCCCAATGTGGGAGCGTTTGGTTCCCAGGCTGGGAACAACTCGACAGACTGCATTCAACATTGACCATTTAGCCCCAACGGGGCGATATAATAAAGGATAGGGTGTGAGCCCTATCTAGGGTGACAACCCTATAGGTAATGACACCCCATCATTGACTCCGTCGAACTAAAGTTTCTCAGCCCTGTAAGGGCGACATAGTTTTACTGATGGTCAATGTATTAGATGATTTGATGAAAATTATAGAAGCACTATTTTTTAAGACCTAACATGATTTGCTCTAAAAATACTTCTGTAGATACTTGTAATGATGTTTTAGGCTTCCAAAGACCTAACACGAGAGGTAACATAAGACCTACCATAGACCTAACACACATCACCATCATCGTTCTCGTAAATAACCGCTAATCTTTCACCAGTCGTAAGAAGGAAGACGGACTTTTATGTTAGGTCTTAGTTAGGTTCACGTTAGGTCTTATGTTAGGTCTTGAGGTGTGCTTTTGTCTCCTAACTTATTCAAACAGAGTTAGTTATGATTTTTTTTCCATGTTAGGTTTCGCAAAAAACGCAAAACATTATTTTTTTTCAGTCTTTCTTTCTGCGTGCAAACCTTTTGAATTCAGCGTAAAAAATGCGATTAAGTGAGTGCAGAGTCAAACTTGCTTGAGCTATGCCGAGCGTGAGTATTTTGGGCGAAGCCAATTCAATCCGCATTTAGGCTCCAAACGCTTCGTATTCAGCCTTCAAACTCTCTATAACCAATAACCATTATATAATCATTTATTATTCTTTTTCTTCCCAAAACAACAATTTTTTTATACTTTTTTTCTTAATTATTTTGAGTTTTCAAAGAAAGTCATTATATTTGTGGCGTCTTTCCGTATGCTGAAAACCTTGGGGTAATCACATGGCGGTGGGACACATACATATTAAAGGCGTTTTCTGAACGCTTTGAGAATTTCATCACCTTAATTAATATCGACAGCTAATCTTTTGAAATGAAGAATCCGTATATATCACAGGCTCTTACTCTAAAGAATGAGGTGGGCAAATTTCTTCCTAATGGTCTTGAAACCACAGCTGATATGCTGTTGGAATTCATGTCGAATAGTTATGATGAACATTTGAGAGCATCATTTTGCCGTATCAATGACCAATCCTATTACATCGACAACTACAACAAGAAAACCCTTTGGGACTTTGCCGATTCTCTCCGAGAATACGATTTGATTGATGCGATCTACATCACAAGTGGTTCTGATTATGTCTTCTATTGCGACAAAGATGGTTTAAGGTTTGACATAGGCAATAACTTAGATTACCCACATACGAAAAGGAAAGCCATAATCCCTTGGTTGGTGTTTAGAATTACCGAGTAACAATTGTTATTCTCATAAGAATTATGTAATTATGAAAAGAGTCCATTATTTTGCAACAAAATTGCCAGCTCTTTATGAGAAAATAGAAGAATTATATGGTTATGAGGATGAAGAAGATGGAATAGATCTTTATCCTGAGTATTTGAAAGCCATAATAGATTTGTGTCCTTATTTACAGAAATACCACGATTTTTGCTTGTCTTATACAGAAGACCTTCTTTTATATGCCTTGATGTACCGAAATATTAGTATTCAAGAAGGTCGTAACAGTATTT
>CADAGO010000037.1 GCA_902787555.1 uncultured Bacteroidales bacterium | reverse complement strand
TTCGTTTGTGTCTACAGATTCAGTACGACTTCAACAAATGTGTCTACAGATTCAGCTAATGAAGGAAAAAAGTGTCTAGTGAAATCAGGAAAAGTCATGCAATTGATACTGTCAGAAATTTGAATCGATTCAATCGATGAGTTGAATCGATTCAATCGATCAATTGAATCGATTCAATTTTTGAACACCTATATTTAAATTATGGCAATGATACAACGTTGGCATGAATGCATACATTAGCCGATATAAAAATGGTAATCCAGAGAGCCGCAAATTATTGGTGTAATAGAAATTACCCTTAAGAGTAAAAATTGTTCCCATTAAGGGTAACAATAATTCCCTTTAAGGGTAGCAATAAATCCCATTAGTGGGAACAAAATCACGACAAGATAGATAAAGATGAAGCATTTGTGCCAACTTCCACATCATTGCCTTTGTTTATTGCACAAAAACTTTTACCGGACAGTATAATAATAAATAAGGTGTGCCAGAAATGACACACCTTATTTACTTATTGTTCACCCGTCCAACTATTTCTCCTCACAATGGTAGATAAAGCAATCGATATCAACGTAGCCCCCTGTCTTCTTTGTGGCATAGTTGAAGATACCGAATTTTGAACCCATAAAGAAGCGACGGTAGTCGAACACCATGCGGTAGTTCTTTGTACCTATCTGAGTCCAGTGATCGCCATCAAGGCTATAGTAGAAGTTGGCAGCATCACGACTTCCGCGCTCTCCCATGCGGAATTCGCCATCAAGCCGCAGCCATACATTGGGTGTCTTTCCCTTGACCGCCTTTGTGAGATCAACGGACTCTACCAGTTTTTCCTCGACCTTGGTTACGGCCTTCTCACGATTGGTGAGGCTCACTTTCTGCTCACTCATCTCGAGCACAAGTGTCTTGCCTTTCTTTTTCAGGGTCAGCACACCGCTATCGCCATTGAAGGCTGTGAGACCCGCACAGTCGCCATCGGCCATCTTCGACACATCCATACAGATGTAGCCGCTACAAGCCGGTCCTTCCATACGCTGGGTCAGAGTGTTAGGTGCCAAATAGAGGTTAGGCACAACGCGGCTGGCCTTCAATCGCAGGAATCCAGGACGTTCCGTAAGACTCCAGGCATTTTCTACTGGGTTGTGGTTCCACTGCCAATGCAGCCCCAGTTTTGTATCGTCGAAATCATCGCTCTTCACGATAGCCGCTGCAGGCTGACCACTCTTATAGGGGCGCATGATGTCGGGCACCTTATAGTTTTCGTCACCCAACATGGGCCAACCGTCAATCCAACGCACAGGACTTAGTGTCAGCACTCGGCCCACACCACCACGATCCTGGAACATAATGCCATACCAGTCGCCTTCTTCTGTATCGACGATGGTACCTTGCGCGAGATAGCCGAAGCCTCCGAAGTCGCTTTCCAAAACTGTGTTCTTCTCCCATGTACCCTTCAGGTCTTTCGTGCGATAGCACACTTCACGACGATGACGGCCTGCTGAATAGACATGCGAAATGAGCAACGCATAGTAGGTCCCACGATGCTTGATGACACGGGTACCTTCGAGCAGTCCCGTCTCATCGGACTCTCGCTGGAAGTAATGGCGCAGACTGCCTTCGACTACTCCTTTCAGGTCGCGAGTCAACTGACACATCTCGCCTGTTCCGAAAAACACATAGGGGGTGCCATCATCGTCGAAGAAGAGGGTGGCATCGTGGAAGTGACGCAGACGTGAGTGGATGGTCCAAGGTCCCTCGGCTTTAGGCGCGGTAAAGATATAGGTGTCGCCCATTGCGCCTTGCTCGTTGGGGGCAAGGAGTGCCCAGAACTTACCGTCGTGGTACTTGAGTGAAGTAGCCCACTGTCCACGACCATAGACGGTACCAACTCCATCGCCCTTCTGTTCCTCAAGCGGAAGCGAGAATGCCAAGTCATACTTTGGCGAATCGGTCAAGCGGTCGAAGATATAACTTACAGTCTCCCAGTTCTTCAGGTCTTTCGAAGCCATCACAGGCGCTCCTGGCATGAGGTGCATGGTGGTGCTGACAAGATAGAACGTATCGCCCACACGAATCACATCGGGGTCGGGACAATCTGCCCACAGCATTGGGTTCTTAATCGGGGTTTCTCTCACTGGCTGAGCTACACCGAAGGTACTCAGCATACTCAAAAGTAGTAAAATAGATAAATGTTTCATAACGGTATGAGGTTTTGAGGTCTTGAGGCTTTGAGGTTTTGAGGTCATACAACCTTACAACCTAATAACCTATGAACCTTTTATTCGCTTGCAAAGATACGAAATAATTCATAATGCACAATTCATAATTCATAATTTGTAAAAAATAGTAAATGGTAAATAGACAAATGGTAAATATTTTGTATTTTTGCACCTTGTATGGACGACAAACAATATCTACTCAGCCTCATCCGTGAGGGCGAGCATCAGCAGCAGGACTTCAAATACCGGGTGGCTGATGCCTCGAAGCTAGCCAAGTCAGTGTCGGCATTTGCCAATACCGACGGAGGGCGACTGCTTATTGGTGTCAGAGACGACGGCCATCTGTCGGGTGTCCGCTCCGAGGAGGAAATCTACATGATGCATCAGGCAGCCTATCGCTATTGTAAGCCCGAGGCTAGCATCACGTTTGACACCTATCATGCAGAAGGTCGGACAATCGTTGTTGCTACCGTCCCCCCATCCGATAAACGCCCCGTCTGTGCACAGGATGAAGATGGACGTATGTGCGCATATATCCGTATAGCCGATGAGAACATCGTGGCATCACCCGTACATCTCGCCCTCTGGCGAGAATCGCAGAAACCTCAAGGAACTATGATAACCTACGATGACGATATCCGCCACTTGCTCGATGTGATGCAAGGCAACCTGACCCTGAATCAAATTGTACGCCTCTCCCACCTTCCTCGTCGCAAAGTCATTATCATGCTTGCTCGCCTCATCCGTTTCGGCCTTGTACGTTGGGATTACTTCAATCAGCAATTCACATTTAAGCAGATAGAGACATAGGGACATACAACAAAGATGCCGGACGACACATTGTCATTCCGGCATCTCCAAGGGTTGGTGTTGCGGAGATTGGATTCGAACCAATGACCTCCAGGTTATGAGCCTGGCGAGCTACCAACTGCTACCACTCCGCGATGTTAACCTTTTACTCCGCCCTTCCATGAAACGAGAGCAAAAAACAGGTTTTTGTTTTCGGACTGCAAAGTTACAAAATTATTGATAATTGACAATGCATAATACTAGTTTTTTTGCAAAAAAGGAAGAAAATTGCACAAATAGCATGTTTTTTGCAAAAATTTTTGGTCATTTCGAATAAAATGCCTAACTTTGCAGCCGAAATGTTAGTTCAGGCGTGAACATTAATGATAGACTCACCCTCGCTTCCCTATGAGGAAATAAGAAAACAGATTCAAAAAGAGGGTTGAGAGAACGAATGAATGAAATTGTATGAAAAGAAATGGAAGTGCTAAACTTAGCACTGCAATGAATGTTGCAGGCAAGTTGCTGATTGTTATTTTATGTTGCTTTGCATCGAATCTTAATGCACAGACCCTGGAAGGAAAAGCGTCTTATTATGGTAAGGGCTTTCATGGGCGAAAGAGCGCAAGCGGTAAGATTTACGACATGTACAAGTACACATGTGCCCACAAGTCGCTGCCATTTGGCACGATGCTGAAAGTGACAAATAAGAAAAACGGCAAGACCGTGACTGTGGAAGTGACCGACAGAGGCCCATACGTGAAAGGAAGAATCATCGACCTCTCCGTAGCAGCAGCCAAAGACCTCGATATGATGAAATCGGGTGTTGTTGACATAGAAGCCGAAATCATCAAGAAAGACGAGGTTACGGACAAGCCAAGTGCCCGACTGATTTTATCTGAGCCGGAATTAATGAAAGAGTTTGAGACTCATGTACCTCGACTGAGTGTAACAACCAAGTGGGCAGAAACATTAAAATAAAAGAGTGAATTTTTTCACTCTTTTTTTGTAGATAAATATAATAAGGAGAGAGGTGTTAGTTAAAGGAGTGCCGATAACTCTTTGAACTATAAACGAAGCGATAACTACAAAAAGTTAATAATAAGATGAAGAAGAATTTAGAAACGCTCTGCGTACAGGCAGGATGGACTCCCAAGAAAGGAGAGCCACGTGTACTCCCCATTTATCAGAGTACCACATTCAAGTATGAGACAAGTGAACAGATGGCACGTCTCTTCGACCTCGAAGACGAAGGCTATTTCTATACCCGACTGGCCAACCCTACCAATGATGCTGTAGCTGCCAAGATCAATGCGTTGGAAGGTGGTGTAGGTTGTGTTCTCACCAGCAGCGGGCAGGCAGCCAATTTCTATGCCATCTTCAACATCTGCAGTGCAGGCGACCACTTCATCACATCGAACACAATCTATGGAGGTACTTACAACCTCTTTGGCGTAACATTGAAGAAACTGGGCATCGAGTGCACGTTCGTTGACCCTGACTGGGACGATGAGCACATCGAAGCAGAATTCCGTCCCAACACCAAGTGTTTCTTCGGAGAGACCATATCCAACCCAGGAGGCAACGTATTCGATATCGAGCGCTTCGCCCGCATGGCACATCGTCACGGAGTACCACTTATCGTCGATAATACCTTTGCAACACCAATCAACTGTCGTCCATTCGAATGGGGATGCGACATCGTAACCCACTCCACTACAAAGTATATGGACGGACATGCCACACAAGTAGGCGGAGCAGTAGTTGACAGCGGTAATTTCGATTGGGATGCACATGCTGACAAATTCCCAGGACTCACAACCCCCGACGAGAGCTATCACGGTCTTACCTATACCAAGACATTTGGCAAAAAAGCCTATATAACCAAGCTCGTCAGCCAACTTATGCGCGACCTTGGCAGCATTCCATCACCCCACAATAGCTTTCTGCTGAATCTCGGGTTGGAAACCCTTCATCTTCGTATGCCACGCCATTGTGAGAACGCGCAGCGAGTAGCTGAGTGGTTGGAAAAGAACGACAAAGTGGCATGGGTGAACTACTGCGGACTGAATGGCAACAAATACTATGACCTAGCACAAAAATACCTGCCAAATGGCAGTTGCGGAGTCATTGCCTTCGGACTGAAAGGCAGTAAGGAAGATGCTATCCGTTTTATGGACAACCTCGACTTCATCGCCATTGTCACCCACGTAGCCGATGCACGCACTTGTGTGCTCCACCCAGCATCACATACACACCGCCAGCTCAGTGACGAGCAACTGCTCGAAGCTGGCGTACGTCCCGACCTCATCAGACTCAGTGTCGGTATTGAGAACAGCGACGACATTATCGCCGACCTGGAGCAGGCAATGAAAAAGATGTAGAGTATCAAGAAATACCCAAAACACAAAAGGCAGGACCATGATGTCCTGCCTTTATTTGTAGATGCCTTTGCTTGACTTAAGCCTCTGTGTCCATCTTTACTTCTTTGCTGAAATACTTGTTGATGACTACATGGGCAATGATGCCGCCAATGATGAGTACCAAACTACCTACTGTGTACCAGTTCTGGTCGCAAAGATCTGCCATCGCAGGAACGAATGTTGCAAGAATCATCAAAACGGCGCCTACTAATGCCAAAATTGCACCTAAATAATTTTTAATGTCTGTTCCCATTGTTATATTTGTTTTATTATTGATTGCATTTCGCCATTTAGCTCTGCAAAGGTAGTAAATTATTTATAATTCGTAATGCATAATCCTTAATTATTTTGCAAAATCGGCTTGTTTTTTCTGAAAATACTCGTGTTTTGGCCAAAAATGTTGAATGATGAATGCTGAATGTTCATTTTTTTTCGTACCTTTGCAGCCGCTTTACGCAAAAATACGTTTTGACGAAAGCAGAAACAAACAAATTAATTAATTTCAAACAAATTATGAATCAGTACGAAACCGTTTTCATTTTAACTCCCGTTTTATCTGATCAACAGATAAAGGAAGCGGTAGAAAAGTATCAGACTTACCTCGAGGGTCAGGGTGCTGAGATTATCAATGTAGAGAATTGGGGTCTCAAGAAACTGGCATACAACATCGAGAAGAAGTCTACTGGATTCTATGCCATGATTGAGTTCAAGGCAGAACCCACAGTGATTGCTAAATTTGAGTTGCAGATGCGCCGTGACGAACGTGTGCTCCGCTTTCTCACAGTCAAGAACGAAAAGTACGCTGCTCAGTATGCTGAAAAGCGTCGTAACTTAAAGAAGGAGGCATAATTATGGCAGCACAGACATCACAAGAAGTACGCTTTTTGACTCCTCAGGCAGTTGATGTCAAAAGGAAAAAGTATTGTCGTTTCAAGAAGAGCGGCATCAAGTACATCGACTACAAAGACTCAGAGTTCTTGAAGAAGTTCCTCAACGAGCAGGGTAAGATTCTCCCTCGCCGTATCACAGGTAACTCACTGAAGTATCAGCGCCGTGTGGCTCAGGCTGTTAAGCGTGCCCGCCATCTAGCTTTGCTTCCATTCGTAACAGACTTGTTGAAATAATTAAAAAGGAGGAAAGACAATGAAAATTATATTGAAGAAAGATGTCCAGGGCTTAGGCTACAAGGACGAAATCCTCACAGTGAAGGATGGATATGGTCGCAATTATCTTCTTCCTCAGCGTTTGGCAGTACTCGCTACTGACAAGGCTGTTAAGGCTCTCAACGAGGAATTGAAGCAGCGTGCACACAAGCTGGCTAAGATTAAGGCTGACGCAGAAGAAGCTGCTAAGCAGTTTGAAGGCATCACGCTCACGATCGAAGCAAAGGTTTCTGACGGACAGGCTATCTATGGTTCTGTAGGTCCTGCTCAGATTGCTGAGGCACTGGGTAAGGTTGGCATCGAACTCGATCCAAAGAAGGTGCTTACCAAGGGCGTGAAAGCTCTGGGCCAGTACACTGCTCAGATTCAGCTGCACAGAGAAGTACACGTAGAAGTACCATTCGAGGTAGTTCCCGATCAGGAGTCTAAGGAAGCTCTGGCAGAGATTGCTGCACAGAGAAAGGCAGACAAGGCTAAGGAGGCTGCAAAAGCCGCTGAAGCTGAAGCCACTCCAGAGGAAGTTGCTGCAGCAGAAGAGGCAGCAGCTGAGGCAGAAGTGCTCGATGCAATGGATGCTCCTGCAGAAGCAGCTGAGTAATTCAATCATAGCAAACAAAGAAAACAGGATGTTACGTTCGCGCGACATCCTGTTTTATTAAAATTAATCACTTAATCAAACATCATGAAAAAGATTCTATTTACTATCTTCCTGTCTGCAGTAGCACTAACAGCATTGGCTGCAGATGAGTTTGTGAATTTCGCTACAGGTGACTGGCAATTGAACGCAAACGGTAGCGTGACGATTTACGTAAGCGACAAGGACGAGCGTGGCGTAATGCGTGCTGCAAAAGACTTGGTGAACGACCTCAAGGCTGTAACAGGGCGCGCTGGCGTATTGGTGGACAATCCCAAGGATGCAGCTATCATCATTGGTACTGCAGGCAAGGTGGATGCCGTAAAAGCATATGCCAAACAACTGAAAGGCAAGTACGAGATGTATGTGATTGAGGCTGCTGACAGCAAGCTTACCATCGCTGGTAGCAATCGTCGCGGTACTATCTTCGGCATCTATGAGCTGAGCCGTCAGTTAGGTGTATCGCCTTGGTACTATTGGGCTGATGTACCAACTATGCGTCACGACAAGATATATATCAAGAATGGTAGCTATACGGATGGCGAGCCAGCTGTGAAATGGCGTGGACTGTTTCTTAACGATGAGGCTCCTTGCCTGACTTCATGGGTGAAGAACACCTTTGGAACAGATTACGGTGATCACAACTTCTATGCAAAGGTGTTTGAGTTGATTCTGCGCTTGAAGGGCAATATGTTGTGGCCTGCCATGTGGGGCTGGGCTTTCTATGCCGATGATCCAGAGAACCTAAAGACTGCCGACGAGATGGGTGTAATTATGGGTACGAGCCACCATGAGCCAATGGCTCGCAACCATCAGGAATATGCCCGTAACCGCCAACAATGGGGTGCATGGGACTATTCGAAGAACAAGGAGAAACTCGATCAGTTCTTCCGCGAAGGTATCGAGCGTATGCAGGGAACTGACGATGTAGTGACCATCGGTATGCGTGGTGATGGCGATGCTGCGATGAGTGCTGATGCTGATACGAAACTGCTCGAGGATATCGTGGTGAATCAGCGTCGCATCATTCAGGAAGTGACGAAACGTCCAGCCAAGGAGACACCACAGGTATGGGCGCTCTATAAAGAAGTACAAGACTATTTCGATGCAGGCATGAATGTGCCCGACGATGTGACCATCCTCATCAGCGACGACAACTGGGGAAATATACGTCGTGTGCCAAATGCAAAGCGCAGTGGTGGATGGGGTATCTACTATCATGTGGACTATGTAGGTGCACCTCGCAACACCAAGTGGTTGAACGTGACCCAAACGCAGCAGATGTTTGAACAGCTGTCGCTGGCCTACGACTTTGGCATTCAACAGCTATGGATTCTCAATGTGGGCGACCTGAAACCAATGGAGTATCCAATCCAAATGTATTTCGACATGGCTTGGCATCCCAAAGAATATAAGGTGGAAAACATCATCACACACACACGCCGTTTCTTTACGACCGTGCTAGGTGAGCAATGGGCTACGGAGGCTGCCGACATTTACAACCAGAACTGCCAGTATATGGCTCGTGTAACACCTGAGATGCTCGATGCCCGTACTTATAACGTAGCTACAGGCGAATGGAAGCAGGTGGCTGATGAATACCAGCGACTTGAAACACGCGCGTTGCGTCTGTTCCTCGAGATTCCTGAGGAAACAAAGGATGCCTACAAACAGTTGGTTTTATTCCCTGTACAGGCTGGAGCCAACATATATGATATGTACTACGCACAAGCGATGAATCAATACTGTGCAGAGCGCAACGATCCTGATGCTAACCGTTGGGCACAGCGTGTAAAGGAGTGCTTCGATCGTGATGCCGCTCTCAATGCATCCTATAACAAGGATATTGCAGGAGGCAAATGGAATGGTATGATGACCCAAAAGCACATTGGCTACACATCATGGAACGACAACTTCCGTGCTGATATGCTGCCACGTACACGTGAGGTTGAGGCTGCAACTGGTGGCTACATCTTCTCCCCAAGTAACGGATTTGTAGCAATGGAGGCAGAGCACTTCTTTAGTGCCACTGCTGCAGAAGGAACTGAGTGGACCGTCTATCCTTATTACGGACGTACACGCAGTGCTGTGGCCCTGACTCCTTATACTAAACCTACAGGCGATGCGAAGCTGACATACAAATTTACCCTTCCAACCAATCATCCTTCAGAAGTGAAGGTGCTTGTTGTGGTGAAGTCAACCCTAGACTTTGAAAATCGTGGCGGTCATGAATATACCGTCAGCCTTGATAGCTCGGAACCTGCAGTGGTGAACTTCAATAAGAATCTGGTTGATAAGCAGCCATATCAGTACAGTGTGTTCTATCCAACCATCGCACGTCGTGTGGTAGAAAACACAGTGACTCTCCCTGTAGGCAGTAGTGAAACCCACGAATTGGTGATTCATCCACGCCATTCGGGCATCGTGTTCGAAAAGATTGTCGTCGACTTTGGTGGCTATCGTCCTTCCTACCTCTTCGGTACAGAGTCGGAAACAAAGCGCTGAAAAGACGTAAAGTTATGAAAAGAAAAGCAGGAGTTCAAATGAATTCCTGCTTTCTGCTTATTTATCGTGCTTGATAAATCTTGAATGTACGTATGTTATTACCCTCTTTTTTACGGACAATATTAATACCTCTTTGTGGATGAGCGATTCTGACACCATTGGGTGTGAAATACTCCGTGTAATTGGAGCCATCTGCCATTCCTGCATCCAGATCATGGATACCGTCATTCGTTCCTTCTGTATGGCGTAGACCGCTGAAGGCATCAAGAGCAATCGAAGGTCTGCGGGTGCGGGGATTCCATGCGCCGAGATGATGGTCTTCTGTGAGTTCGGGTTCCCAATAGTAGAGACCTGCGGCTCCTGCATCGATGAGCTGACTGAGGAAACTGCACAGCCACTGATTGGCTTCTAACTGGCGGTCGTTGTAATATCCAGTTTCTACGATGAGCACAGGTTTTCCGTATCGTTCCTTTAACACCTTAACATTCTCGACCACCTTTTCTATCAATTTCTCTGGGGAAAGTGTAGTTCCCTGTACGTGTACCGACAGACCTATAGCATCCCACTTTGCATTATTGGTTTGGAGGGTGTCGAAGTAGTCGGTGAGCCATTGCGTATTCTCACACTCGGAGACATGGATGATTGTCTGCACATCGGGGTTGATTTCCTTTACTGCCTCGTATGCTGTATTGACGAATTGGATGAATGAGGCGGTATTGCGTCCTTCATTCCATAGCATACCTTGATCGACCTCATTGCCTATCTGCACCCATTTCAGCATCTGCGTAAGATTGATGCTCCGGACTGCAGATGTAGTATGATTCTTAACGGAAGAAAGCAGTTTGTCTAGAGAATAGTTTGCCCATGATGTAGGTACCACATTGTCGCCCCACCAGTCACAATAATGCAGGTCGAGCAATATATTCATCTTTTGTCCTCTCGCGGTTGTTGCTATTGTCTTGGCATATTCTACGTTGAAGTTCTTATCGGAAGGATTCACCAATACACGTAGCCGGACACTGTTCATACCCTTATCTTTCAAAATAGGCATCAGTGTTTTTCGCTGACCTGCACTATTATAGAATACTTTTCCACTGTTCGTTTCCAAGGTCAGCGAACTGATATCGGCACCAAAGTCGAAGATGTCTTCTGCGGCAGCTCGATCGAACACAGTATCTACAACAGTTTCAACATCATCGAAAGGAGCATCGTAATTCATATCGCTCGCCTTGAAGTTACGGGTACTGATACTCCAATTGCGCGAAAATCCGCTCAAGTCGGGCTTAAGAAAAATACGTGCATTCTGTTTGAATCCCTTCAGCTGCCAATCCATCCACTTGATAGCAATACGTCCGAATTCGCCACCATGCGAATCCCAATAAGTACCTCCGTGGCCAGCATTCGAAAGGTCGGCCCATGCGACCTTCACCTTTACTTTTGCAAAATCTGACTTTGCATTTTCATAAGCCACATCATCGGGGCCGCCCGTCATATATATGAGGGGACAGTGGAGGGAGTTCAGCGTGCTGGGAGATGCACCACCCATCGACATGCCACCCATTCCAGCATTCATAATGAGCAGGGTCTTTACTCTGGAATTGGCACAATTAGCAATAGCCTGAGCGCCACCACATGAGTGCCCAGAAAGAGCGATGTTCTTCACATCTATGGCCTTGTAGTAATCACTGGTTCTCAGTTTCTCCTGCTTCACCAGCCAGTTGATAGCATCTACGACCATCTTCTCGTTCGATCCTCCGTCATCACGCTCGCTATCCACCATCTCAAACGAACCGATACCCACGACAACATATCCGTGTGATGCTATTTCGTTGAGCATACGTTCATACCCGATGGAAGACCCTGAGCAGGCACCATTACACCAAATCAGGATTGGCAAGGAGCCTTCACGTCGAGCCGCATACTGTACATTTCGTGGACGGTAAATGGTGAAATCGGGAAGCGATTTCTCGCTGACGATGATGGCACGATAGCGTCCAGATCCTCCATTTTCAATTTCTTTTTGTCTCACTACCTGATCATTGATTGTTTCCGTTCCATCGGCTATTGCAGGAATCGGTAACAAGGTCATTACTCCTAAAACAAGGAATACAAGCAAAGATTTGATGGTTTTCTGAGTCATAGTCTTTTATTGTTTATTGGTAATCTTTTATTTCGACACCACACCCTCCTTCTTCATTCCGTCAATCTTAATGGTAACAGGTTTTTCGAGTCGCACATGGCGGACGAAGTCTGTTTCCTGAACGGCTGGCAAACTATTGAGATAGTCGATGTTGTAGATACCATCGCCTATGTAATCATTAACGATGAAATAGCCTACGCCAAAGGAGGTGAGGTTCTGGAAGAAATGGGTACCCTGACTGGGTTCTACTCGATAGTCCTTCAGTCCTGCTTCGACAATGAGTTTGGCAGCACTGATATGCGGCCACTTCACCGGGATACCCAACCACGAGTCATTGCTACCCCAACGGCCCGGACCTACGAGGATGTACGATTTTCCTTCGTCGAGAAATCCTCTATTGATTCGCTCCACTTCATCGGCTATACGTGGGTTGTTCGAGGCTGAGTAGCCCTTCGTCTTCACATAAACGATGTCAGAAATATCGCTCACCACCCCACAACCAATGGCATTATGACTTCGGATGATGCAGTTTTCATCAGGAATTTCTGTGAGGTCTTCGTCAATCATCATCTTGTTGTCTACCATCGGACGTATTTGCAGCAAGTAGAACTCGCCGGTCTTGTTGGGATGTAGCTTCACAGCGAACTCTATCTCCACTGGTCGGCGCATTTCTTCTTGTCCGAATTTCAAAATCATTTGCAATATCTCAGGCAATGGGAACACCCCCTGCTGCAATACTCCAGCGAAGGTGATTAGTTTGCGGTTGCGCCCCTCATAGAAGCCATCGTAGATACACTGGTCGTATGGGTCGTAGGTGCTGCAGATATATTGCAGTGAGCCATTGCTTTCGACATCGCGCACCATGAGTTTCACAAGGTTGAACCCATCATCTACCTTGAAGTCATCGCGTATGTTCTTCGTATCGAGTGCCAGCAGATAGGTCTGGGTTTCGCGCAGGGCAATCTCCATCTCACTGGTTTGCAACACCTGATGCGGATGGGCAGGGCAGACACGCAGACTCATGCCGCCATCTACGATATACTTGCCCAATCCCATAGCCAGGTTCACAGTACCCTCTTCAGCCCGTTCATCCCCAATGGGATAGTAGTTGATGCTGCGAGCCACACCCGATATGTTAGGATAGAAGTAATCACTATATTGTGTGCCCACCACCTCTTGCAGGATGACAGCCATCTTCTCTTGGTCGATGATATTGCTTGTAGCCGTCATATATGCCTTTGAATCGCTAAAGAACACTGAAGCATACACGCTCTTGATGGCATCGCTCAACAGTTTCAAGTGGAAGTACTTGTCGTCCACATACGGAATCATATAGGTACTATAGACCCCTGCAAATGGCTGATAGTGGGCATCTTCGAGCAACGAAGAACTACGGATAGCAATCGGCGCCTTTACCACATCGAGGAAAGCCATGAGATCTTCAGCCAACCGTTCGGGCAGACGTGCATGGAGGAACTGATGGAGAATTTCCTCGTTCGAGGCATCGCTGAGTGCTATCTGATACAGTTCGTTCGTATCCATAAACTCGTCGAAGATATCCGTACACAGCACCACCGTCTTAGGTATAGTAACCTCGGCATTGTCAAAATGGTTAAGCTCTTCATAGCGCGAGATGATATTATCAAGGAAAGCAAGTCCACGACCCTTTCCGCCCAACGACCCTTCACCAATGCGGGCAAAATTAGAGAAGCGGTCGAAACGATCACGACGGAACGTAGCAACCACACCACGGTTCTTCATCTTACGATAGCTCACAATAGCATCGTAGATATACTGACGGTGGGCATCCACATCCTGAAGAGTACGCCAAGTGATTTTCTTCAAAAAGTCACAGATGGGGAATAGTGCGCGCGAACCTAACCAACGGCTCACATTGTTACGCGACACATGGTACATCAGCGATTCACGTGGCAGGGTGAAGATATTGTCTTGCAAGTCTTTCAGATTCTTGATACGTGCCACCTCCTCCATCGTGTCGGGGTTGCGGAAAATGAAATCGCCAAAACCGAAATAGCGGCGCACCAGGTCGCGCAGGTCAATATCAAGTTTTTTCGAGTTCTTGTCGATGAAACTGGCATGACATTGACGAGCAAGTTCCTTGTTCTCTGACTCTGAAGACTCCATGATGAGCGGCACATATTCGTCCTCGGCACGGATGGCACTCAGCAGTTTGAAACCAGCCAACTTGTCCTTCTTCCCTTCCTTGGGGAATTCACAATCGCTGATGACTCCTAACGTGTTGTCCTTGAACTTATAGTACAATTCCCACGCCTCTTCGTAGGTACGTGCCAGCACAATCTTCGGACGTCCACGCATACGCAACGTTTCAAGTTGGGAGTTCAACGCCTCTGTTGCGAACTCCAAACTCTGTTGCAGCACGAACTTATAGAGGTTGGGCAGGATGCTTGAATAGAAACGAATTCCATCCTCCACCAGAAGTATCATCTGCACTCCTGCCGTCTTGATGTCGTGTTCCAGATTCATCTTGTCCTCCATCAGCTTAATAATGGATAGGAGCAGGTCGGTATTGCCTAACCAACAGAACACATATTCGAAGATGCTCAGGTCCTCATTCTCCATTCGCTTGGTAATACCATGCGAGAAAGGTGTCAGAACAACAATCGGGATATCAGGAAATGCTCCCTTGATATTGCGGGCGATATCAAATACATCATTGCTGTCGTTACCTGGCATACAAATCACCAATTCAAACTTCGTGCCACGCATCAGCTCTGTGGCCTCATCTTTGTTAGCAGCACGAAAGAAACGTGGCGGATAGCGGAGGCCCAACTTCGAGTACTCATCAAAGATTTTCTCATCGATGCGCCCGTCATCTTCCAGCATGAAGGCATCGTATGGGTTTGCCACAATCAGCACATTGAAAATACGACGTGCCATCAGTTCAACAAACGATGTATCCTTCAGTATCAATTGATTCTTTTTCATCGTCAACTTGAGAATTTTGATGCAAAATTACAAAAAAAAACTTAAAAAACACACGTTAACTAAAAATAATTGTACATTATGCATTGTGCATTGTAATATAATTCTTACCTTTGCAACGGATTCAAAAGAAGCACTTAGTTTTTTTTATCACTGATTTAGGTGATTAATAGTGTAAATTAGTAGGAGAGAGTCAGGTCCGATGAAGGATATGACTCTTTTTTTATTGATAACAACAAACGTAGATAACGATATGAAACGACTCATATTCATAACCTCCATGCTGATTGTCTCAACATGTTTAGCAACAGCACAGCGACGTATTCCTTTCAATGCCGAATGGACCATTGGTGAAGCCAATCATTCGGTCACCCTACCTCGTGCATGGAACGAAGACGATGCATACAGAGTTTCCATCGAGCAGCTGCCTACCGATGTAGTGTGGTACAGGAAGGTGTTTACCTTGCCCAACATGAAAGGCAAGAAGGTCTTTATCGAGTTCGAAGGAGTTCGTCAGGCTGGCGAAGTCTATGTCAATGGTGATTCAGTGGGCATCAGCGAAAACGGTGCAATGGCTTTTGGATTCGATATCACACCTTATATAAAAAAAGGGAAGAACCGCATCGAAGTGAAAACTGATAATAGTTGGAACTATCGCGAGAAGTTGTCAAACAGTCCTTATCAGTGGAACGATAAGAATTTTAATGCAAATTACGGAGGTATCACGAAAAATGTGTGGTTACATATCACAGACGAAGTTTATCAGACCCTACCCCTCTATTCCAACTTGCAAACCACTGGAACGTATGTCTATCTGACTGATGCCAACATCCAGCAGCATACTGCCACCGTTGCTGTTGAGACAGAAGTCAAAAACGACAGCAAACAGCCGCGCCAGATGCGTATGCAGGTACAGTTTCCTGCTGCTTTGCAAGTTGAAAGTCCCGTAGAGCCTGCTCATCTGGTCAACCTTCAGCCTGGTGAGAAAAGCATCATTCGACAGACATATCGACTTGCGAACGTGCAGTGGTGGAGCATCGGCGAAGGTAATCTCTATGATGTTGTCACCCAGTTGACTGATGTGAAAGGGAAGGTATTTGATGAAGTTGTGACTCGAACGGGGTTCCGTACAACCCGCTTTGCTAACGGACTGATTTGGCTCAACGGACAGGTCATTCAGGTGAAAGGTTATGCTCAGCGCACCAGCAACGAATGGCCAGCTGTAGGCATCTCCGTTCCTGCATGGCTGAGCGACTATTCCAATGGGCTGATGGTGGAGAGCGGAGCCAATCTGGTACGATGGATGCATATCACTCCTTGGAAACAGGATGTGGAGTCGTGCGACCGAGTGGGACTGATGCAGGCTATGCCTGCAGGCGACGGGGAAAAAGATGTCGAGGGACCTCGCTGGCGACAGCGTACCGAACTCATGCGCGATGCCATCATCTACAATCGAAACAATCCTAGCATCATTTTCTATGAGGGGGGAAACGAATCCATCAGCCGCGCTCATATGTTGGAACTGAAAGCCATCCGTGACCAGTTCGACCCTCACGGAGGACGGGCCATCGGAAGCCGTGAGATGCTAGATATTGATGAGGCAGAATATGGAGGTGAGATGCTCTACATCAACAAGAGCAAGAAACACCCCATGTGGGCAATGGAGTATTGTCGTGATGAAGGACTGCGTAAGTATTGGGACAGCTACAGCTATCCGTACCATCAGGAGGGCGCAGGTCCGCTCCATAACGGGCAGCCAGCCAACGCATACAACCACAATCAGGATGAATTTGCAGTCGAACTTGTCCGCCGTTGGTACGACTACTGGCGCGAACGACCAGGTACAGGCACACGTGTCAGCAGTGGAGGTGTGAAAATTGTGTTCAGCGATACTAATACCCATCATCGTGGGGAAGAAAACTATCGTCGGAGCGGAGTGACCGATGCTATGCGAATCCCCAAAGACGGATTCTACGCCCATCAGGTCATGTGGCACGGATGGGTTGATACCGATTCCTTCCAAACTTATATCATAGGTCATTGGAACTATCAGCAAGGAGTGAAGAAACCTGTCTACGTAGTGTCGAATGCTCCGAATGTCGAACTGTTTCTTAATGGCAAAAGTCTGGGAAAAGGAGAACAAAGCTACCATTTCCTCCATACTTGGCACGACGTGAACTGGGAGGCAGGCATCCTGCAGGCAGTGAGTCGTGACGATGCAGGAAGGGAAGTATCAAACTACCGTCTTCAGACAGTAGGCGAACCTGCTGCATTGAAACTGACAACAATAGAAAATCCTCAAGGATGGCAAGCCGATGGAGCAGACTTGGTATTGGTACAGTTCGAAGTGGTCGATCGTGAAGGCCGCCGCTGCCCCCTCGACAACCGGATGGTCAGCTTTACCCTTGAAGGTCCTGCAGAATGGCGAGGAGGTATTGCACAAGGTCCCGACAACTATATCCTCTCAAAGACTCTACCCGTGGAATGTGGCGTGAACAGAGTACTCATTCGCAGTACAACCAAAGCCGGGCGTGTCACACTGAAAGCACAAGCAGAAGGACTTCCTCTCAGTCAGATGACCCTTGAGACACATCGGCCTACCCTACAACGCAATCAGGCTCCACAAGCTCATCTCGTACCAGCCAAACGTACGATGCATCCTACATATCTGCAAACCAAGGTGGGTGTTGATATCGTAGCTGCCATATCCGAAGTAAACCAGGAGACCCTTCGCAACAGCTACGATGACAACGAACTGAGCGAATGGCGAGGAGGTACATCTGTGACCTATACTTTGAGCGAAGCAGCACCTATCAATGACATCTGTGTGAAGATGGCAGGGTGGCGCTCCACGAACTATGCACTCGAGGTAGAGGCAGAAGGTAAAATCTTATGGCGAGGCATCACACCCACCAGCCTCGGATATGTACATCTCCAGATAGCACATCCGGTGAAAGCCCAGACGTACACCATCAGAGCTATCGACAAATCAAAGGCACAAGCAAGGGAAGCCAACTTCAACGACCCTGAAGCCGCACGATTCCAGAACATCACAGAAGTGGCAGGCGGTAAAGCCAATGAGCTGGATGCAACTAGCACACCCAATGCGAAGGTCCAACCGCTACGCATCGTCGAGATTGAATTCTTGAAATAAATAAAAAGCAATAATATAGAAATTGACACAAACTCCTGCATTAGCCAATATAAAAACAAGCAACCCCTAGGGGCTACAAATAGTACGTCTTATACTGAAATAGCTTGACACTTTTTCGCCCAATTTGTGAAATCAGGAAAAGTCACTAGACACATACGAAAAAGCGGGCTATTAATACTGTCAGAAATTTGAATCGATTCAACTCATCCATTGAATCGATTCAATCGATCGGATGAATCGATTCAAGTTTTGAACACCTATATTTAAAAGTTTAGAGTTTTGGCGGCTATGTTTCGTTTTAACGTTATAATGGAATAAAAAGGGTCGCTAACCGTTATTTCCCCCTTGGTGGTAGGGAAATCCCTACAAGGTTTAGGATTTCGGAATTTAATCGATTTCG
>CADAGO010000036.1 GCA_902787555.1 uncultured Bacteroidales bacterium | reverse complement strand
GTCACCAGCGGCTACGAGGCATTTAAAGACAATGAAGTGTTGGAAATAAAATAGACAAAAGAATATGAATATTTTCAGAAACATGCTCTACATCGCACGTCGCTTCAAGACTGCGACGGTACTTAATTTCATCGGACTCACGGTAGCCCTTACCGCCTTCTACCTGCTGATGACGCAGGTGGTGTATAATCGTTCTTACAATGCCTCCATCCCCGATGGTGACCGTGTCTTTCGCTTAGAGTCGAAGATGAACCCCGACGCACAGTGGGGCATCAACTGCAGCCGTCCTATCATCGCGCTCATAGCAAGGCTGCCGCAGGTGGAGGCCGTATCGGAACTGTGCACATGGGTAGACTGGAGGGAAATAATCATCGGCGAGACCACAGTTGAGCATCCCTGTATCGGCACTAACCTGACGCCCTTCGGGGCTGTCGGCGCCCGCTGCCTCGACGGCCGCCTGTCGTGGGACGACTATGGGGAACACAGTGCCATCATCCCAGCCTCGCTGGCCCGCAAGGTCTTTGGGCGTGTCGACGTGGCTGGCGAGTCATTCTATTCAAAGAGCGACACACTGACCATACAAGGCGTCTATGATGACTTCCCCGACAACTGCTCAATGAAGAACAACGTCTATTATGCCAGCCGAAGAGACCTTGACGAATGGAGCGAATGGAGCTACAACCTCTACGTGAAGCTGGCCGAGAACGTCGATGCCGAGGCCCTGCTGAAGGACTTCCCCGAGCAGATGCGAGGGCTGATGTGGCGCGAACAGTGGGGGCAGGCTGTTGCCGCTGGCCAATTCAACGAGAGTCAGGAGGCAGACATCAAGGCGCAGTTTGATGCCCAGTTTCACTACGAATTCCGCTTGACTCCTATTCACGACACCTATTTCTCTGGTGTCAGCTCAGATGACAAAGGCAACCCAGCCATGCTCTTCATCCTTGAACTCGCCTCGCTGCTCATCATCGTCATCGCCGCCATCAACTTCCTCAACTTCGTACTGGCCGAGAGTCCCATGCGCATTAAAGGTCTCAACACGCGCCGCGTCTTAGGAGAGAGCCTGTGGCGGTTACGCATCGGGATGGTGAGCGAGACCGTTGTCACCGCTTTGCTGGCTTGTGCCTTGGCTCTTGTTCTTTCCATTGCCGTATCACGCTGGCAAAGCGAACTGCTGCTGGGCGACCCCAGCCTTTCCGCTAACCTTGGTGTTGCCTTTCTCACCGCTCTGATAGCCATCGCAGTAGGCATAGCTGCAGGCAGCTATCCTGCCTTCTTTGCCACCTCGTTCCAGCCTGCCCTCGCCCTCA
Source organism: uncultured Bacteroidales bacterium (assembly GCA_902787555.1). Classification (GTDB taxonomy): domain Bacteria; phylum Bacteroidota; class Bacteroidia; order Bacteroidales; family Bacteroidaceae; genus Colivivens. Next base: position 20,763 of record CADAGO010000036.1, on the reverse strand, counting down.
AAGGCTCCTTCGGCCTTACACCGAAAGGACGAAAGCTACGCACGTCCCTCGTCTGTCTGCAAATCGGCATTGCTCTCACGATGGTCACCTACATCGGCATTCTTCTCTTGCAGAGTCGTTTCATCTACCATTCCGACTACGGCTTCGCGAAAGACGAAGTACTCTATGCACAGCTCACCGACGAGTTGAGACCTAAGAAAAATGCTCTGCGTACGGAACTGATGCAAATAGGCGGTGTCGAGGATGTCAGTTTTTCACGCTTCGTGTTGGGTTCGCAAAACGGATATATGACATGGGGGCGCGGTGACAATGACCATAGGATTACCTTCACCTGCCTGCCCGTGGATTACCACTACCTGTGCACCATGGGTATCAAGGTCATCGAAGGCCGCGACTTCAACGAACACGACGGCGACTGCTACATCATCAACGAGGCCGCCCGCAAGCAGTGGCCGTGGGTGGAAATGGACAAGCCGCTGCTGCAGGGCGACCTGACGGTTGTCGGTGTCTGTGAGAACGTGCGCTATGCCTCCACCCGTCAGGACCGCACGCAGGATCCCGTCGCCTTCATCATCTTCGGCGAGAAGTACAGCCAGTGGGGCGACCAGTTGGGTATGTTGAACATTCGTGTGGGCAAGGGTGTCGATAAACTGGCCGTGCGCCAGCAGGTAAGCCAGCGGCTCACGACCATGGGCAGTGGCGAGAAGGTAGAGGCTAAATTCCTCGACCAGCAGCTGGAACGGCTCTATGAGGACGAGTTCCGCTTTATCCGTCAGGTGCTTGTATTTTCGCTTATCTGCCTGATTATCACCTTGATTGGCGTGTTCTGTATGACGATGTTCGAGACGGAGTATCGCCGCAAGGAAATTGGCATCCGCAAGGTGTTCGGCTCCTCGACAGGCGAAATTCTAACGATGCTCTGCCGACGCTACGTGTGGCTACTCATAGGTAGTTTCATTGTTGCTGCTCCTTTGGCATGGTATATCGGCAGCAAATGGCTACAGGGTTTCGTCGAGCGCACACCTATCTATTGGTGGCTCTTCCCCTTGGCCTTCTTCGCCGTTGCCCTTGTCACCCTCGCCACCATCATCATCCAAAGCTGGCACGCAGCAACTGAGAATCCGATTAATAATATCAAAACAGAATAATATTATGATTAAATTAGAAAACATTCAGAAGGTGTTCCGCACGGAAGAGATGGAAACCATAGCATTGGGCGGTGTGTCGTTCGAAGTGAAGAAAGGTGAGTTTGTGGCTATCATGGGGCCTTCGGGCTGTGGCAAGTCCACCTTATTAAATATATTAGGCTTGCTCGACAATCCCACCAGCGGCAAGTATTGGTTCGATGGTGAGGAAGTGGGTTCGCTGAAGGAGAGCCAGCGCACGAAGATTCGCAAAGGACAGATAGGCTTCGTGTTCCAGAGCTTCAACCTGATTGACGAACTCAATGTGGAAGAAAACGTGGAGTTGCCTTTAACCTATCTGGGTGTGCCCAAGAAGGAACGCAAACAGCGCGTAGAAGAAGTGCTGCGCCGTATGGCCATCTCGCATCGTGCTCATCACTTCCCACAGCAACTCTCAGGAGGTCAGCAGCAGCGTGTGGCTATTGCTCGTGCTGTGGTGATGAATCCCAAACTGATCCTCGCCGACGAGCCTACGGGTAACCTCGACTCGAAGAACGGCATGGAGGTGATGCAACTGCTTACTCAATTGAACCAAGAAGGAACGACTGTTCTAATGGTGACACACTCTGAGCGCGATGCCGGCTATGCCCAGCGCATCATCAACCTGCTGGATGGTCAGGTGGTTGAAGGAGTCATACTATGATGTAAAAATGCAAAAAAGGAAGTTCGCGTAAACGAAAAGAGGTATATTCTGCATTTTTCTAATCGTTAAGCGCTAACCTCTAACCTTTTTTTTGTATCTTTGCCTCCGTTTAACTGTTATGTAAAAATGAATATCACTGAACGATTCTTATCATACGTGAAGTTCGACACGCAGTCGAACGAAGAGGCAGAAGGATGTCCGAGTACACTGAAGCAACTGGTATTCGCCGAATACCTCAAGAACGAACTAGTCAGCGAAGGACTGACGGAAGTGGAGATGGATGAGCATGGATATATCTATGCTACGTTGCCAGCCAACATTGACGCAGATGTCCCTGTCGTTGGTTTCATCGCACACATGGACACCAGTCCCGACTGCTCGGGTGCAGACATCAAGCCGCGCATTGTCAGCAACTACGACGGCAAGGATATAGTATTGAGCGAAGGCATTGTCTCGTCGACGGAGAAGTTCCCCGAACTGCTCAACCACATTGGCGAGGACATCATCGTGACTGATGGCCACACATTGCTCGGCGCTGATGACAAGGCAGGCATTGCCGAAATTGTACAGGCGATGGTGTATCTGAAAGAGCATCCCGAAGTGAAGCATGGAAAAGTCCGTGTTGCCTTCAACCCTGATGAGGAAATCGGAATGGGTGCTCATCTGTTCGACGTTGAGCGATTTGGATGTAAGTTTGCCTATACTATCGACGGAAGTGAGGTCGGTGAACTGGAGTTTGAGAACTTCAACGCTGCTTCTGCCAAGATTCACATCAACGGTTGTTCTGTCCATCCCGGCTATGCAAAAGGAAAGATGATCAACGCCGGCCGTGTTGCCACCGAACTCGTACAGATGCTTCCACAAGACGAAACGCCAGAGACTACTGAGGGATACGAGGGTTTCTTTCATCTTACCAGCATCCAAGGAGGCTGCGAGCAAGCCGACCTGTCATTCATTATCCGCGACCACAACCGCGCAAAGTTCGAACGTCGCAAGGAGCGCATCCAGGAGCTCGTAGCTGTCATTAATGCCAAATATGGCGACGGTGTGGCGCAGCTCAATATGAACGATCAGTACTACAATATGCGTGAGAAGGTAGAGCCAATGATGTATATCATCGATATTGCCAAGCAAGCGATGCAAGAGGCTGGGGTCACACCTCGAGTTCAGGCTATCCGAGGCGGTACCGACGGTGCTCAACTCTCTTTCAAGGGACTACCATGCCCTAACATATTTGCAGGCGGCATTAATTTCCACGGGCCATATGAGTTCTGTCCTATTCAGTCGATGGAGAAAGCCATGATGACGGTAGTGAATATCTGTAAGTTAGTGGCAGAATAGATGGAAGCAAGACTAGACAAATGGCTTTGGGCAGCTCGCATCTTCAAGACCCGTTCGATTGCTATCGATGCCTGCAAGAATGGGCGCGTGATGATGAACGGGGTGAAACTTAAGCCTTCGCGTATGATAAAAGAAGGGGATGAAATACAGGTGCGTAAACCGCCTGTTACATATACCTTCAGAGTGCTGCAGGCGATTCAGAATAGGGTAGGGGCAAAACTGGTGCCAGAAGTACTCGAGAATATCACAACGCCCGACCAGTATGAGTTATTGGAAATGAATCGCATCAGTGGATTTGTGAATAGAGCTCGAGGAACAGGCAGACCAACAAAAAAAGAACGCCGCGATTTGGACGAATTTGTCCAACCGGCATTCTTTGGTGATTTCGATTTCGACTTCGATGATGACGAAGAAGATGAATAATTGAAATGATATAAAAGTTTATAGTTTAGAGTGAACCACAAAGGGGTGAAGACAGCTATGAGTTAAGACTTTAGTTGTTAGAAGTCCGTTGTCTAAATGGCAAAGGACGGGCAGCTAATTCAAAAGGGAAAAGCAACCGACTCAATCGGGAAGACGAGCCGGCTGAGAAGGGAAATTGCCTAAAGGCGCACTATCGTTTGCCTAAAGGCATTTTATCATTTGCCTAAAGGCGAATGACCGTTTGCCTTTAGCCAAATGACGTTACAAATTATTGCATATTATTTTATGGATTGTTAATAGGAAGCGAATATATAGTGCAAAGATACGAAATTATTACCTGTTTTCCAAATAATTCGTAAAGATTTTTTTTGGTAGCATAAAAATTAGGCTGAATTCCTAGCAAGGTTTTCAGCCTTTTTTGTTACCTTTGTTTCACCACAAAACCAAAGCAACACGAACAATGGTACGCATTTTACCAGACAACAATAACTGACAATTATAAGCGTTTGTGCCAACTATTATATCATTGCCTAGTAAATAAAGGTGCAACGGCCATTGCACCTTTATTTATTATTATAGTTGTTCATGGCGAATGTGATGCCAGATAGGCAAAATGCTTTGATCATCTCGCATGCCACGCCTACACGCTCATCCATTCGCTCCAATTCCTCGGGCTCGAACTCACCCAGCACAAAATCTACTTGGCTCCCTCTTGGGAAGTCGTTTCCCACGCCGAAGCGAATTCTTGCCCATTGTTGGGAACAAAGAACCGATGCGATATTCTTCAGTCCGTTGTGTCCACCGTCGCTACCGCTGGGACGAAGTCGCAGCTTGCCGAAAGGTAGGGCGAGGTCGTCACAAATGATAAGCAAGTTCTCGGGTTGGATATTCTCCTTGTTCATCCAATAGCGCACGGCATTTCCGCTTAGGTTCATATATGTGCTTGGTTTGAGCAACACCACCTCTGCGTTTTTCACACGTCCCATTCCGACAAACCCATAGCGCTTGTCTTCAAACGAAATGTTGGATGCCTTGGCAAAAGCATCCAACACTCTGAAACCTATATTGTGGCGGGTGCCATCGTATTCATCACCGATGTTACCCAAGCCAACAATCAAATATTTCATTTTCCGTCAGTGATTATGCTGCTCCGTCCTCAGAAGCTGCCTCGGCTGCATCGGAAGCAGAACGAGCTGCTCGAGTCATACGAACACTACATACGACAACTTCCTTAGGAGTAACGATTTCGAGATTATCGAATGACAACTCCTCAACCTTGATTGACTTGCCAAGACCAAGCTTAGTTACATCAATGTCAAGTGTGTCTGGGAAGTTCGTGTAAACAGCTTTCACCTTCAGTTTGCGTACGCTGGCAGTGAGCTTACCACCGGCCTTTACACCTTCTGCCAAACCATTGAGCTTGATAGGAATTTCCATCACAACAGGCTTCTCGTCAGTAATCTGGTAGAAGTCAACATGCAGAGGACGATCGGTTACGAAGTCTGTCTGGAGTGCCTTCAGGATAGCCTTCACTGGCTTGCCATCGAGGTCGAGATTTACGATGTACACATTTGGAGTGTAGAGCAACTTGGCCAACTCCTTGTTTGTCACTGTGAAAGACTGAGCAACAGGGAGACCCTTCTCGTCTTTCTCTACACCATAGATTACGCATGGAACGAGGTCCTGCTTACGGATTTCGCGACTTGCTTTCTTACCAAGATTTTTGCGAAGTGTTCCGTTCAAAGAGATTTCTTTCATTTTTTTTGTTAGTTTTTGTGTTACTATAAATTAAGTTTTTGCTTAATTCGCCATCACACGTAGTCTTGCGACTTTAGAGTGTTGCCCAAAAAAGCGGTGCAAAGTTAGTAAAAATAATTGAATTGCGCAGCAAAACGGATGATAATTCAGTGAAATCGATACCCAACAGCCAAAAAACTCTTTATTTTTTCTTGTATTTGCCTCATTTTTTGTAATTTTGCATTCAAATACAATAGGAGCATAAAAACGAAATAATACAAGATATGAAAAGAATTCTTTTTAGTGTTTGCTTGTCCTTTTTAGCAATTACGTCAGTTTGGGGGCAAGCTATGTCTGATGCGGAGGTTGCGAGCTTTGCAGTTTCGCAACAGAAAGCAGGGCTCTCAGAAACAGAAATAGCAACGCGCCTTTTACAAAGAGGTGCTACGATGGCTCAACTGCAGCGTATCCGTCAACAGTACAGCAGGCAGATTAATAGAAGCGGACTGAATGGGACTGTTGATAATGCACTTTCTGGGGCAGCAAATAGAATGCGTGTAAACAATGGCGAGACAAGTGCAGCAATAGTGACCACCAACGAGGAACTTGCAGCGCCGATTGAGGCTACTACTCCTTCTGATCAGCGTGTTTTTGGCCGAGACATATTTAATAATAAACGTCTTTCGTTCGAACCTTCGATGAATATTGCAACTCCCCAGAATTACGTGTTAGGTCCTGGAGATCAACTCATTATTGATGTATATGGTGCTTCTAAGGAAACACTGACACTTACCATTAGTCCTGATGGCGATGTGGTGATTCCAGAATGTGGACCTGTTCATGTAAGCGGTCTTACCGTAGCGAGTGCTCAGAATCGTATACGTAGTACGATGGGAAAGTATTATCAGACGTCAAGCATTAAAACGACCTTGGGGCAAACCCGCACAATCTCTGTGAACGTGATGGGAGAAGTGAAAGTCCCGGGAACGTATACATTGAGCGCATTTTCTACTGTTTTTCATGCGCTCTATATGGCAGGAGGTATCAATGACCTTGGTACATTGCGTAGCATCAAGGTAGTTCGTCAGGGTAAACAAATCTCTGTTGTTGATATCTATGAATTTATTCTTCATGGGCGTTTGGCTGGCAATGTGCGCTTGGCGGATAACGATGTCATTCAGGTAGGGCCTTACGAATGTATTGTAGAGATAGGGGGCAGGGTAAAGCGCCCAATGGCTTACGAAATGAGGAAGGATGAAAGTCTGGCCACACTGCTTGAGTATAGTGGTGGCTATACGGGTGATGCTTACAAAAAGTCAATTCGTCTGCAACGTAAGAATGGAAAGATGAAGAGCGTTTTCAATGTTGAAGAGTTTGACTTGTCGAACTTCAAGGTAGAGGATGGTGACCTTGCAACTGTTGATAGTATTTATGACCGATATGAGAATATGGTGGAAATTAAAGGAGCCGTATTCCGCCCTGGTATGTATCAATTAGGAGGAAAAATCTATTCTGTACGTACTCTTATTGAAAGTGCTGACGGGCTTACTGAAGAAGCATTGACAACTCATGCAGTGTTGCGTCGTATGAAGCCAAATCGTACTCAGGAAGTAATGCCTATTGACATTGAGAGTATTATGAATGGAACTATAGCTGATATGCCTCTCCAAAATGAAGATATCCTATTCATCTCTACTATGGCAGAGCATCAGAATCTTCGTACCTTAACCATAGGAGGAGAAGTAGTGTTCCCTGGTGTATTCGAGTTTGCAGACAATATGACTATAGAAGATCTGATTCTGCAGGCAGGTGGCTTGACTGACGCTGCATCGTTAGCAAAAGTAGATGTGTCGCGCAGAATTCATGATCCTAAATCAACTAAAGTAGATGATACTATTTCAAAGACTTACACTTTTTCTATTAAGGACAATTTTGTAATTGACGGGGGTGAGAATTTTATTCTCGAGCCATATGATATCGTTCAAGTGAGACGAAGTCCTGCATATCATGCGCCATCATCCGTTAGGGTTGAAGGTGAGGTCGCTTTTGCTGGTACTTATATTATGGAAACCAAGAATCAGCGACTCAGTGATTTGGTGAATGCTGCTGGAGGCGTTAACTCTTCTGCGTATGTTCGTGGTGCCCGTCTGTTACGTAACATGACAGAAGATGAACGTGCTCGTATGCGTGAAATCATTGATTTGGCCCGTCAAAACCAAGATGGTGAAGATTCCATCAGTTTGGATAAAGTTGTGGAATCAAATGTATATTCTGTAGGTATTCACCTTGACGAAGCATTGGCTCATCCAGGAGGGGTAGAAGATATTGAACTTAACGAAGGTGACCGCTTGATTGTGCCAACGTATAATCATACCATAAGAATTTCGGGTGATGTTTTGCGTCCTAACACTGTTGCTATGAAAGAAGGATATAAGCTAAAGGATTATATAGCACAAGCTGGTGGATATGGTGCACGAGCTAAGAAACGGAAGGCGTTTATTATTTATCAAAATGGAACAATGGCGAAGGCTAGCAAAGGTAAATTAGAGCCAGGATGTGAAATCGTTGTACCAACAAAGCCTAAGAAAGAGGCTATTCCACTTGCTCAATGGTTAGGAATTGGAACAACAGCAGCTTCACTGGGTACTATGGCAGCAGCTATAGCTAACCTAACAAAATAACTCTAAACTCCAACAAATTATGCAGAAAGAACAATATAATATAGAACCCAAAGCCAAGGATGGAAAGGTAAGATATGAAAAATTGTGGCAAGATGTAAAGAAGCACAAGAAGTATTTCTTTATCGTATTACCTGTGGCATTTATTATAGCAGCATTCCTATCTCTTAGTGTGCCAAATTATTATAATTGTACGGTGAAATTGGCACCTGAGTTGTCAATGAGTAATACAAATCGTGCTCGTTCGCTGTCAAATTTGGCCAGTAGTCTCGGTATTAATCTTTCAACCACTGCGAATAATGGTGATGCCTTGTTCCCTACACTCTATCCTGAATTGATGAATAGTGTGACATTCCGTGCTTCACTGTTCCCAATCACAGTTCAAAAAGAAAAAGGGGGTAAAATAATGACGTACTATGATTATTTGAAGGATGAACAAAAAACACCATGGTGGTCGAAAATCTTACCTGCTATAATGTCTGTATTCAAGGATAAGAAAGAAGATGTGAAACAGGAGGTGAACACATTTAAACTAACAAAGGAACAATCGAGAGTAGCTAAGATGATTGCAAAGAAAGTGGTCTGTGATGTTGACAACAAATCGTTTGTTATTACTATTAATGTGACAGATCAAGATCCGTTGATTGCAGCAACGATTGCAGATTCTGTACAACAGAAGCTCCAGATGTTTATTACGGACTATCGTACACGCAAGGCAAGGGTCGATCTAGAGCATAACCAGAAAATCCGTGATGATGCTTATAAGCGTTACGAACAAGCAATTCTGGATTATGCAAATTACACAGATGCCAACCAGCGTGCTTTTTTAGAAAGTGTACGCAGTAAACAGACTAAACTGCAGACTGAATTATCCATCCAGACTCAAGCCTATACGCAGGCAGAGGCTCAAGTGATGACATTAGAAGCGAAGGTGCAAGAGGAGACGCCTGCATTTACGACGTTGCAACCTGCTACGGTTCCTTTAAAGAAAAGCGGTCCCAAACGTGCGCAGATATGTCTAATCTTCCTTTTTTTAGCTTTCATCGGAACTACATTGTATTGCTTCCATAAAGAAGGCGATTTGATTCCAATGTCAAAAATGCTTTTAGGTTTGGGTAGTGAGGAAGATGCAGGGAGAAGTAATCAGGAATAGGAAAATAGTATTGATGTAAAAAAACGAGCTAACTTCTCAGTCGGCTCGTTAGTTTTATGAAAAAGTCTTTACCTTATAGCAAAACTATATTACTTATAGCTTATCGAGTGCAAAATTATACAATTAATATTTATTCTCCAAATAATTTTAGTGTTTTTTTGAACTTTTTTCTAAAAAATGTCACATTATGTTGCTTTTTTGTTCGCAATTGTAGTTTTGTGGTCTAAAAAGAACGATGCGTGGCATTTTATGAGCAATTCTTTTCTAAAGTCGGAAGTTTTATCCATTGTAGTGGACTATCCGTTCATGGTGGCGAGAAATTCCTCATTGCTTTCAGTTCGCTCAATATGCTTGAGGATTGTATCCATTGCTTCGAGGTTGGTCATGTCGGCAATATGGTTACGGATGATCCACATGCGGCGACGGGTATTTTCGTCTTGCAGTAAGTCATCACGACGGGTACTTGATGCGATGAGGTTGACAGCAGGGAATATACGTTTGTTGGAAAGGGCGCGGTCGAGTTGCAATTCCATGTTTCCTGTTCCCTTGAATTCTTCGAAGATTACTTCGTCCATCTTCGAACCTGTATCGATGAGTGCTGTCGCGATGATGGTGAGTGAACCTCCACCTTCAATGTTACGTGCAGCACCGAAGAATCGCTTTGGCTTTTGCAAGGCGTTGGCATCAACACCACCTGTTAGCACCTTTCCAGATGCTGGGCTGACTGTGTTGTATGCGCGAGCCAAACGCGTGATAGAGTCAAGGAAGATGACCACGTCGTGTCCGCATTCAACCATACGTTTTGCCTTTTCAAGAACGATATTTGCAATGCGTACATGGTTGTCGGCAGGGGCATCAAACGTTGATGCGATGACTTCAGCATTTACGGTGCGAGCCATGTCGGTAACTTCCTCAGGACGTTCATCAATGAGCAGCATCATAAGATAAGCTTCAGGATGATTGCGTGCTATAGAGTTGGCGATATCCTTCATCAACAATGTCTTACCAGTCTTCGGTTGGGCAACGATAAGTGCGCGTTGCCCTTTCCCTATTGGTGAGAAGAGGTCGACGATTCGTGATGATGGGGAGTCGTTCTTGCCGCTGCAGAGTTTGAATTTCTCTTCAGGGAATAATGGAGTGAGGTATTCGAAAGGCACACGGTCTCTGACTATTGCAGGTTCACATCCATTGATTTTGTTGATGTTGACTAGCGGGAAGAACTTTTCACCTTCGCGTGGAGGACGGATGGTTCCTTCGACCACATCGCCTGTCTTCAGTCCGTAGTGCTGTACTTGTGAAGGGTTCACGTAAATATCATCAGGCGAAGAGAGATAGTTGTAGTCTGAACTGCGGAGGAATCCGAAGTCACCTGAAAGATCGAGGACGCCTGAGATGGTTACAATATCGTTGAAATTATAGGGTTCGAACTCTAAGTCAGGTGTATCGTAGCTTGCCTGTGGATTTTCGTTGTCAAAGGTGTAGTCATGAGTGTCTTGTGACTCGTAGCTATTATGTTGTTCGTGGTTGAATTGCTTGAAATAGTTGAGTTGGGCATGTTCTTCATCAAGGTATTCGTTTGGAATGTCTTCTATAATGATGAAGTCTGTGTCGTTGTCAATTGTTATGGTCTGCTTATTAGGTTTTGCAGCAGGCTCAGCAAGTGTCGTTTCGCTGATAGATGGAGTTTCTTCTTGCTTCGGATGACTGAAGTCCATCAGCGATGTTTTCTGTCTGGTTTTTTCTTTGTCTTGCTTTGCTGTTTCCTGTGCTTCAACGAGTGGGGAAGGCCCCCCTGTTTCTGTTACAGGTTCTGCAGGTTGAGGCATTACGGTTTCGGCAGCTGGTTCTTCCTTCTTTGGACGTCCACGCTTTTTCTTTGGTGTCTCTTCTGCTTGTGGCTCAGCCGCTGCTTCAGCATCTTCCTTTTTGGGACGTCCGCGTTTCTTTTTGGGAGTTTCCTCGGCAATTGTTTCTACTAAAGGTTCGGCTGTTTCTGCTGCAGGTTGTTCCAACATCTCTTTTTCTTCATCTGAGAGATCGTCAAATAGAGTGTTGGATGTCGTAACAGTTTTCTGCTTGTCAATCTTTTTGGCTTTCAACTGGTTAGCTGAATAGACAAGGTCGACGGTTTTGATTCTACTACGTTTCTTTGGTTTGTCTGTAGCTTTTTGTGCTGCCGAAACGCTCTCGTGGTCGATAATATCATACATCAACGCAGCGTGGTCTTTCTTGTTAGAACTGATTCCATACTCATCAGCAATAGCCTGCAATTCTTCCAGGCTTTTGTTTTGTAATTCTGATTTACTATACATTGTGTTAAGTTTTTGTAACCTTTATATGCTTTTCGCTATGCACATTCCACACCAACATATTAATCCTTACGGTGATTGGGAATGATACGAAAAATGATGTTATTTAGGAATTGTATTTTGGTTTACTTCCAAAATCAAGTGCAAAAGTACAATAAAATAATCTATTACCCAAATAATTTCTCCTTTTTTTTGCTTTTGCCTCGTTTTTAGTGGCTATTTGTCAATAAATTCATTAACTTTGCAGAAAATATTGCGCAATAATGGAAATCAAAACAGCAGAATTCAAGATTAGTAGTCCGCGTGCAGATATGTGTCCGGCAACCAATTTGCCGGAGTATGCTTTTATCGGACGTTCGAATGTGGGCAAGTCAAGTCTCATCAATATGCTCACGGGGCGAAACAAGTTAGCAATGACGTCTAGCACGCCTGGGAAGACAATGCTAATCAACCATTTCCTCATTAACGAAAGCTGGTATCTTGTCGATTTGCCTGGCTATGGATATGCACAGCGAGGAAAACGCGAGATGGACAAGTTGTGGAACCTCATTTCACATTACGTGTTGGAGCGAGAGCAGTTGACGTGCTTGTGTGTGCTCATTGACATCCGTCACGAGCCGCAGCGCAAGGATTTGGATTTCCTGACATTTCTTGGCGAGAACGGCGTGCCGTTCGTTATCGTGTTTACAAAGGCTGACAAGATTACAAAGTCGCGTCAGTTGACGAATGTCGAACAATACATGTCAGTACTGACGGAACAATGGGAGGAACTCCCACCTTATTTTATTACGAGCGCGCAAAGTCGTCAGGGTCGCGAAGAGTTGCTGGACTACATAGATTCTGTGAACCATTCGTTAGTGAAATGATTTTTATGTATAATAATGATAATCAACAGAAGAATGAAGCAAACAATTACTTTGGCGCTGATGCTCGGGGCAATGATGACGTGCCTCGTTGCATGCAGCGATGATGAACCGAAAAATCCAACTAATCCCAAGGGGAGTGGGGCTGTTGCACCGCATTTTATAGGCAATGCTGAAATCCGTGGCAATGAGATTGTGCTCTTGAACAACGGGGTACAACTCTCGAGCCGGTGCTCAGGCTATTCCATCATACTTGCCCCACGTGTAACAGCTTTCACGTTCAATGATTTCACATGTGTTCTCAATGCTAACGAGTATTTAGCTTTTGGCGATAGTTGTGTTCTTTCACTGCGTGGCTGCAGTACGATTGAACTGAACAAGGATGCCACAGTCTACTGCAGCAAGCTGATGCTTCGTCCTGCAACCGCTACTGAGGCCACGTTGATTATTCGAAGGCCAGTTGACTCGTTTGATCAGTTTTACAGTATTGTGCATTGTATGAATGAGAACGACATGGATCTTGGTGCTGTTGCGAAGACGGATGACGGTCGCTACGAAATCACTTACACGGTCCGTCCCCGGAAGTGATGTGTGCTTTCCTTTGTTGTGAGATGTGTATGTTCGTTTCAAAATAGGTATTATGAAGCAGATTATTTCATTCATTTTCATATTGCTCATGTCGGCAGGCTTGATGGCCGCTGAACCTGAGAAATCGGCCGAAGCGAAACAGTTGATGCAGTTGCTTAGGCAAATCAATGGCAAGAAAATGCTGTCGGGAGCGATGGCATGTGTGAACTGGAACATTAGCGAGGCTCAATGGGTGCATAAGCATACTGGGAAATGGCCTGCTATTGCTGCGTTTGACTTTATTCATCTGCCGCTCTCATCGCCCGGAGGATGGATTGACTATGACAACATTGGTGTAGTGGACGACTGGCACAGTCAGGGAGGCATTGTCAGCATCTGCTGGCATTGGAACGTGCCTGCTCGCAGCGGAAAGAACGGTAAGGTTGCTTTCTACTGGGGTACTGACAACGGTAAGGAAGATGAGCAAACGACATTCGACGTGAAGAAGATATCCGATCCCGGTTCTCCTGAGTACCGCATCATGATGAGCGACATCGACCGTGTGGCACAGATACTTTTAAAACTCAAGGCGAAGGGCATTCCCGTGTTGTGGCGTCCTCTCCATGAGGCTGGGGGCATGTGGTTCTGGTGGGGACGCGACCCCGAGGGTTGCAACGAGCTTTGGCGCACCATGTATCGTCGTTTTCAGGAGTTGGGGGTGAATAATCTCATTTGGGTATGGACCCAAAGTGCAGCATGGGGAAAACCGTATAGCGACGGTTATCGCTGGTATCCCGGTGACGACTATGTAGACATCGTGAGTATTGATATCTATAACGAGCGTAATGCCGAGACCATCCGTACCAAGTGTTTCAATTTCCTGCGCGAGGCTTCTCCTTCTAAACTTGCTGCTCTCTCGGAGTGCGGATCAGTCGCTCAGATAGGCGAGCAGTGGTCGGCAGGTGCCCGGTGGCTCTTCTTCATGCCGTGGTACGACTACGCCGTCACAAGCAACGTTGAAGGTGCCCGTTTCGGTCAAACCCGTCATGCCAATGCTGATGTTGCATGGTGGAACGAGGCTTTCAGTCACGACTACGTGCTCACTCGCGATGATGTGAAGAAGATGTTGCATCGCTAAGCGTGTCATTTCTACCTATGAGTGGAGATGTCAAAATTACTGGGGCAGGCAGTTATGATGTCGCAGTTCATACCGTTATGTTTGGAGCGAAAAAGAATAGAATTCATGACTTCGCTCCATATTTTCGCCCTTTTTTGTAACTTATTGACCATTAATCCTCTTTTGTTTGTCTTTTTTTTCCTACCTTTGTAGCGACAAATTATTATTTACTAATCATTTTATCAAACAAGCATGAAAAGAATCTACTCCTTTCTGATGTTGGTGTCATTGATGATTACCACATCCTTGAGTGTTGGGGCACAAGTTCAGCGTCCGATTGCTCCGGGCGGCGATGTGCTGACTTCCGGTAAGACCTACACTTATTTTAGCTACAGCAAATTGGCAGGTCAGATGATCCGTACCAGTTGGGACGGTGCTATCTACTCGCCCAATGGCAGTACGAGTCCTTTCTCCGTGAAACTTACTGCTCAGGAGAACAGCGATGGTACTTGGTCCTTCTACTACGACAATGAAGTGACGACTACGATTGATGACGTTACGACTACTGAGACTGTCCGTTACTACATGAACATCCCTGAGGGTTCGGGCAACGTGAACGTGAATGCTACTGAGCAGTGCGACTGGACTGTTAAACCTGGCCACTACGACGGCTTCTACTTCGTCTTGCCAGGTGCAGGGAACAATGCTCAGACCCTAGGTTATAACATGCACATGAACGCAGGCAACGAGTATGTTGTTGCGTCGTATTACGGAAACTCTTGGTATCCAGACTTCTGTGGTGGAGTGCTGAAGGATGAGTACGGGGATAATGTTTACATCTCTGACGATCCTGACGAGAATCGCGTTGTTATGGCCGATTCTAGCTCTTGTAACTGGGCGTTCCTCGAGGTTGACAACGTTCCTGCGTTTCTTGAGAAGGCTTCTGTCTTTGCCACCCTCAATTCATTCTATGACACATGGCTGAAAGAAGATGCGTTAGACGGTATGCTGCTGTCATACAACGCTGCATTGTCCATTTACAATGGTGGTGATGTTGATGCGGAGGGCATCGATGTGCTGACAGAGATACTCAACAGCAAAGTGGCTCTCCACAAGGCTTTGCAGGAGATTAAGTACGACGACGAAGTGCAGGAAGCGCTTCAGGCAGAAATCCTAGAAGCTAACGAGGCTTTCGACAACGAGTATAATGCTGAGAAAGTCATTGCAGCTACGGAGAAGTTGAAGCAAGCAGTTGCAGACTTCAAGGCAGGTATCGGTGACATGACCGCAATGGGACAGAACATGTCGTTCGAAGATCTCTCAGCCCAGAACGGCGAACCTACCACGAGCGTGCAAGGTGCGCCAACTGGCTGGAACGTGTATATCAATGGACAGCAGGTGACAACTACGAGCGAAGTGCGCAGTGCAGGCATCACTGCTTGGCACGGACAGAACGCCGATGCTACAGGTCTGAAGGATGGCGAATACATCTTCGGTATCTGGAACGGCAGTATTCCAGAGTATGAAATCAGCCAGACCATCGAAGGCCTTGAGAACGGTACTTACACCATTACAGCTGCCATGATGGCAGGTGCTAACGGAGGAGGCTCTCGCCGCACTACCCAGCGCATTTTCGGTAACTACAACTCCACTTATTTCGGCTATGCTGACGATTACAACCCAGAGGAACTTGACATGACCGAGGTCTATGGTTTCCAAGGTAACGATGAGATTGTGACCGATACCGAGCTTCTTCCGATGGAGGTGAGAGCGTATGTTTACGACGGTACGCTGACCTTTGGCGTTCGTACTGACGGACGTGAACTCGCAGCTGCCAACCGTACCGATCACAACGGTGCAGGAGGTGACGGATGGTTCAAGGTCGACAATTTCCGCATCCGTAAGGAAGGTTTCTTCGTTGAGGATGCTATGGCTATCTTGAAATTCTTCCGCGACAACCTCTCTGAGGTCGTGAGCGAGACGAGTGTCAAGATGTTCCCTGATGTTCGCGAAAATGCTATGACACTGCTCTCTACCGTGAACGAGGTGACAACTGCTGATAGTCCTTCTACCATCAACAGCGCCATCGAGTCTGTCAATCAGATGATTGGCGAGGTGCAGAAAGCTGTAAGCATTTACGAACGTCTCAGCGACGCCATCTACGATGCATACGCAAACCTCGAGAAGTATGATGCAAAGGCTGGCGCAGGCGAATATGCTGATGTAATCATGGAGGTCGAAGAAATCTGGGACAACGAGGAATACACGACTGAGGAGGAAGTCGATGCTGCTATCCAACGCCTTGCCGATGCACTTCAGGCATGTAAGGAGAGCGACACCATCGAGGCTGGTTCTGATCTGACCGAGTATCTCAAGAACCCAAGCTTCGAAGACCTCTCTTCTCAAAACGGTAACAACTCAGACGGACCAGAAGGTGCACCAGCAGGTTGGCATCTCTTCATCAACGGTACAGAAGTCTTCACAGCTGCTGATACTCGTGCAGCAGGTCAAAGTACTTGGTGCGCAATCAATCGTGGCGATAATATCGACGTAGTATTTGAAGGAGAGACTTATAACCACCAGTATACAGATGGAGAGCATGTTTGGGGTGTGTGGGCAGACAATGTCCCAACTGTTGAAATCTATCAGGAACTCACTCTTCCTGCAGGTATCTACCGCTTGTCAGCCGATGTTGTGGTACAGCACGACTGGGGTGGCATGAACATCACTACTCAGCGTATCTTCGGTAACGAATCCGTTCAGATGTACGGTCGCGATTATGACTACGGTGAGAACTTCACAGAGGATATGTATACTGCTCAGGCATTGCAGCAATACAACACCAACGAAGACATTACATACTTCTCATACGCAGGCTACGACAATGATGTTTCGTACGATTACACATCGCTCGCACGTCCTATGTCGCTCAACTTCCGTGTAGGCGAGGATGGAAAGGCTAAGATCGGTTTCCGTACTAACAACATCGATATGAACGGAACCGCACATCCTCATGCATGTGCCGGATGGTTCAAACTCGACAACTTCCGTCTTGAGTGCGTATCTATAGGTAATGTTGAACTGCCTGAACTTCCTGAGGGCATTACTGAAATGAATGCAGAGCATGCACAGGGTGCTATCTACGACCTCGCTGGTCGCAAAGTGAGCAAGCCGACTAAGGGCGTTTACATCCAGAACGGTGTGAAGGTCCTCGTGAAGTAACCATGACGCCTTATATATAATTAAGGTGTAACTCTGAGCAGGGCGGGGGCTGCACATCGCAGCTTCCCGCCATTGTTATCATCTTCATTCTACATCAACCGTTTACTGTTTACCGTTTACCGTTTACTGTTTACCATTTACCATTTACGATTTTTCATTTTTCATTTTTCAAAGTATGAATACAGAGAAAATGAACATATTCGGTCTGCTTAAGAACCTTTGGCCGTTTGTGAAGCCTTATAGGGTGCTGATTGTGGCTACTGTCACGCTGACCTTCATCGGTTCGCTGATGGCGCAGGTGAATGCCGTTGTGCTCGACAAGGCGGTTGATGCCATCAATGCCTTGATACAGACTGTGAACTTCCAGTGGAGCAAAGCCGTAGAGATATTGGTCATTATTAGCGCCGTGCTTCTGGGCAAGGAGGTCGTATCTGCCTTCATCACGTTCTTCCAACGCTATTTCGGACAGAAGTTGCGCATTTATGTGAGCCGTGACTTGTCGCTGCAGGTGGTCGATAAGATTCTTACCTTCCGTATGGCGTTCTTTTCGGCTGAGGACAACGATACAGGCAAGTTGCAATCTCGCATCGACCGAGGTGTGATGAGCCTCAGTAACACCGTGAACAATTTCTTCATCGACATTCTACCTCTCTTCACAAGCGCCATCCTCGCCTTAGCACTGATGTTTGCTGCGAACGTTTACGTGGGCTTGGTGGCATTGTTCATTGTGCCTGTGTATTTCTATATCACCTATCGTCAGGCCAAACGCATGAAAGGCGGACGAAGGAGTATCTTCAGCAGTCATCAGGCTGTGAGCCAGGGAATCCTGAACATATTGGAGAGCATCAGTGTCATCAAGTCTTTCAACCGTGAACAAATTGAGGCGGAGAAGCAGACGGCTGTGCAGCAGGCTATGACCGACCAGCAAATGAGTACTCGTCGCTGGAGCTATCTCTACGATGGCTTGAAAAGTTTCTTCGAGCAGATAGGTACAGTTCTGATTATCATACTCACAGCTTACTTGGTGCTGATAGACTACCCAGGCATGAGTATCGGAAAGATCATGTATCACGTAATGCTGTTTGCCAACGTGAGCGCCCCCATCCGTCAGCTACATCGCATCTACGACGACATGAACGATGCCCTGATCTATGCAGAGGGGTTCTTCGGCATCCTGCATGCTCACCATGAGGTGGAAGATACCGGCAAATACCATCCTGACGTTGTGAAGGGTGATTTCGAGCTGAATGGTGTGGATTTCACTTACGGTAACGGCACGAAGGCTTTGTTCGATGTAAGTATGCACATTATGCCAGGCAAGATAACTGCATTAGTAGGACTGAGCGGAGCCGGCAAGACAACCATCGTAAACCTGTTAGACAAGTTCTACCATCCCGATTGTGGCAGCATCAAACTTGATGGCGTAGAACTGAAGGACTGGGATACACATTGGTTGCGCGAGCATGTAGGCTTGGTGTTGCAGAAGAACCATATTTTCAACGGAACTATCGAAGAGAATATCAAGTACGGCAATCCCAATGCCACTCATGAGGAGGTAGTGAAAGCAGCCCAGCAAGCTTATATCTACGACCAGATTATGCAGTTGCCAAACCAATTTGAATCGCAGGCGCTACAGCTGAGCGGCGGACAGCAGCAGCGTATTGCCATAGCACGCATGTTCATCAAGAACCCGCCCATCATCTTTCTGGACGAACCGACCGCCAGTCTTGATGCCGTGGCGACAGAGCAGATCAAGGCGAGCATCGATGCCATCAAGGCAGGACGAACTGTCATCATCATTTCGCACAACATCGGGCAAATCATTGATGCTGACCAGATATACGTACTCCAGAAGGGACATGTGGAACAAAGCGGTTCACCCGACGAGGTCTATCAGCAAGGTGGCCTGTACAAGGAAATCTTCGATGCTAGTGCGCGCAGCATGAATGCAGATAAAATTGCTGAAAGAATAACGAGGGAATAATGTATAATGTATAATGTATAATGTAAAATGTAACAATGTAACGATGTAACAAATTCACCATTTACCAGACCCCCTCTGTGGGGAGATATTAGGGAGTTATTAGGGAGTTATTAGGTAGATATTAGGTAGATATTAGGTAGTTAGTAGGTAGTTAGTAGGGAGACGGTTGCAGATGCCTCCATATTACCTCCTTATTACCTCCATATTACCTCCATATTACCTCCTTATTATCTCCCCCGTCACCCCCTCCATAGAGGGAGGGGGAATGTGGGTTGATTTGTGGGTCGTGGGGGGAGGGTCTCCTTAGTTCTGATCACTTCCTCCACCAGCTACTGAGCCTGTGAAGACGGTCAGTGTAGCAGAAGCAGAAGGCATGTTGAACGTACCTGTGAAGACACCCTCGTTCTCAGTCAGGCTGACTGACTGGCCGTTGATCTGTGCGTATGGGTGAGCCGTTGCACCTGCCGGCTCCTCGAGTTCTACCGATACCTGCGCACCTGCCTGTACCTGTGCACCGCTCTGAATCTCGCTACCGCCTACGCTGACGGTTGCCACACCTGTACCCGTCTTCGAAATGACGATTGAGTATGACCCAGTAGATGGAGTCACAGGGGTTGGGTCGCTTGGTGATGATGGATTAGCAGAAGGCTCCACGCTTCCGTTACCGTTCAAGAAACGCTCCTGACCTACTGGGTAGGTAGCGATTGCATCGTCGAACGAAGGAGCTGCGCCCGTCACGTCGAACTGAGCGGTACTGCGGTACCACTTGCCGTTCATGTAGCGTGAGAGGATGGCTGCGGTGAAGCATGCGTCTGCATCAGCACCGTTCTTCCAGTCGAAGCCTGTCTGCACCTCGACGGTGAGGTTTCCGGTTGCATAGTTCATGCTTGCGCCCGTGAAGTCGCCGATTGCACCCAGCTCGAACGAGCTTGCCACGTCCGCACCCTGCTTGTAGGTGAGGCGTACGGCACCGAATCCGTAGCCGCCTTCACGCTTCGGGTAGATCATCGCGATGGTAGCGATGTCGCCGAAGTTCACCACGCCCAGCTCGTCAGCGATTTCAGCCACGCTGTTACCGTATGCCACATCGATCACGCACTTGCGTGACACGGCATCCACTGAGAGTGCCTGAAGGTTCGGGCAGTTTGGAGGAAGCGTACCCACGGAGATGAGGTAGCTGCCAACCTGCAGACCCTTCTCGCCCCACTTGTTGTAGGCGAAGAATCCGTTCTCGCGCTCAGCACTCTGGCGGAGCAGAGAGTCGTTGATAGCATGGAATCGGTTCATGCTCTGAACACCAGCGGTCACACCCTCGAAGGAGTGGTCGCATATCACCTTCATTGCAGCGTATGCGTTACCAGCAGTAGCGATGATGCAGCGCTGCTTCATCTGAGCCAGGGTGCGTGGATTCTTACCGCCTTCCTGACGATCCTTCGTGATTTGCTTTCCGTTCACCACCTGATAGGTGTGCGACTTGGTCGAACCACGACGAAGACCAAAATAACCTGTACTTTTTGCCATAAGATAAAGACTGTCAATTTT
>CADAGO010000035.1 GCA_902787555.1 uncultured Bacteroidales bacterium | reverse complement strand
GTTTAGGCTTACCTGTTCACTCGTAGAACCATAATGCCCCTGCTTTGCCCATAGTCTGCCTGAGCCGCTGAAGCCATCGCCTGCTTTTTTGACGGTCTTGATGTGGATGACTGCACTAACGGTTGCTGAATATTTCGCGCCGGGATTGGTGTCGAGTTCAATGCTGGCAATATCCTTTGACGATAGGCGGTCAAGCTCTGCCGTGCTGTGTAACAGTCTGCCATTGACATATATAAGCGGAGTTCCCTTGCCAATCACCTTGAAATTTCCATTATTACCATCCACGCCGGGCAACAATGCGATAACGTCATTGGCCGTACCAGCCTCACTGAGCATCGTGCCCTGCACATTCACCGTCAGCCCATGACCGCTCATCTGGTATCGTGGTCGTTCTCCCCTCACCGTCACATTCCCCAAGGTGTAGGTGTCTGGCTGCATCCGTATTGTGCCAAGTTCCGTGCCGTTGCATTGCTTGTAAATCGTCTTGTAACCGACGAATGATACCCGGGCAATGACTGGATGTTGTTCGCATGGGATGACGAAATAACCGCTCTCGTTTGATACGCCACCTGTGATGAGTGTGGAGTCTGCTGGATTAAGAATGGTGATGTTGGCGTATGCTATGGGCTGACCCTGTTCGTCAATGATGGTACCGATTAAGTGGCGGTCGGTCTTGTGGGTACATTCCACGAATATCTCTTTATCATCAGGTTTCTCGGTTATACGGACAGGATAGAAGCCTATCATCTGACGGATGGCATCAGGCAACGTCTTGCGACTGACGGTGGTGGTGATGCGGAAGTCCTCTAACTCGTTGTAGATGAAACTGATGGTATAGTCGGTCTGTTCCTGACTCAACTGCAACAAAGCCTCACTGAGTGATACGTCCTCATATTTACCGTTTACCCATTTACCATTTACTATTTGCTGCGCCCGAACCGGACAATAATACATTATAAGTGAAATGGTAATAAACAAATAAACTGTAAATTGTGAATACGTAAGTCGTAAATGACATGGTCTTCTCATCGTACTATCAGTTTTTCAGGTTCGCGAACAATGTTTACTGCCTCGAAATTGTTCAGTCGCTCCACCACACGGTCGAGACTCTCACTGTGTTTCCAGATAAAATGGAAACGGAGTTGGCGGGCTTTCTCGCGTTTGAACTCTACGCTGACATGGTAGTAGTCTGCCATTTCTCTAAGCATCGTATCGAGCGGAACATTGTCGAATATAAGTGTATCTGCCTGAAGCACGTCTTGCTTCTTTTCTTTCGGGTAATAAGTATCCTCACCCCTGGGCGACGTCGGGATAGGGTTTTCGCCCTTTGGGTTGGAGTCAGAAACAGGATTCCACAAATGGATGGCGGCAATAGCGATGGCCGATACGATAATTGTACCGATGAAAGCAGCGGCAATCTTGCGAAGCTGTAAGTTGAATGAAGTTCTCTTCTCTATCCTCTCATCTTTTACTTCTAACCTCTGCCATGCAGCATCTACGTCGGGCACTTGATCAAGTTCATCCATCATGGTCTCCAACTGATCGTCGGAATAGTTCTCTGGGTGTTCCTGCATATCAAAGAACAGCCGCTTGTTGTCGTCTAAAGAGCTCATAAACTTTTCGGGTTAAATTGTTTCTTTATTTCGGTGATGATGTGCGAAAGATGTTTCCATACGGCTACACGGCTGATACCTTCGGCGGCAGCAATCTCTTCATAGCTGCATCCTTCGGAAAAGCGGAGACGGAAGATTCTTTGTTCCTGTTCGGAGAGATGACATGCCACGAACTCGTCAATGTCGATCAGCCGCTCGTCATCAGCATCAGAATCATCGATAGGCTCAACGAAGCCACTGCCTTCTATCGGGGTTGACACATGGCGCAGTCGCTTGAAGCACTGGTTGCGAACACTTGTCAGCAGATAGCATTCCTCAGTGCCAGGCATAAGCACCGTCTGCCCACGAAGCAAGCTCTCGAAGATGTCGCTGACCACATCCTCGCTCTCCTGCTCGTCGTACAGCATGGTGCGCGCCACCCTGTACATCTTGGCATAGTGCTGCATGAACAGCCGTTGGATTTCGTCTTTTTCCATCACGTCTTTTCTTATCATACCCATCAGACAACGAAAAAGCTAACCCTTCAAATAGTTTTTCTGCAAAAATACATATAATCACACAAACAAACCCTCGGCAAAGTCCAGAAAATGGATGTCGAGGGTATGAGTCTTAACTTAGGTTTATAGTTTCATCCCATCAGGCATAGCTATGCATGCCACCAAGGAAGAAGTTGACTCCAAAGTAGGTGATGGCAACAGAGAGGGGGGCAAGAAGGAGGTAAAGATAATACCATTTACTATTTGACCATTTACCATCTGACCATTTACCATCTGACCATTTACCTTTGGGATTGCCAATATTTATATATTCCCTTTGGAAAGCGTGTAACGGGACGGCATAGACCATGAGGGTGATGAGTGCCCATACTTCCTTGGGGTCCCATCCCCAATAACGACCCCAACTCTGATTTGCCCAGATGGCGCCAAGCATGATGCCTGTTGCAAGGAGGGTGAGGGCCAGCTTGAGGTTGAAGTGAGTTCCTCGTGAAAGGAGACTGAGTTGCCTTACCTCCCTACCCTTTGCGGCTATCCAATGGGCAATGAGGGCGACAAGACTTTGGAGAGCAAGGACGACAAAGAGAACGTATGCCATCATGATGGTGGATACGTGGATGGGGAGTAAACGTGAATTGAGTACTGGCAGGGGATGGGTTTCGGGAGAATACTTCCTCATGAAATGGGTCAGCAGCAGGACGAAACATGCCAGAAGGAATAGCGTATAGAACAGCGTGGAGCGCCTCATCCGCTTACCTTTTACCGCTAACCTGTCGGTAATGAGCATCCAGATAAGTGAAACGAACAGCAGGGCATAACCCGTATAGGTGATGCCGATACCCCACGGGTCGTGACTGACTGCAAGGTATGTGCCTTGAAGGTCGGGGTCGTAGTCCGACTGATAGAAGCGATAAGTGTGACACTTGCCTATCTGATTCATCGAGACGGTGAGTGTGTCGGATGTCCCTTCGATTGCCAACACTGAACGGTAGTCCATAGGCAACTGGGTATCGGGATAGTATTGAAGGTCGAAATCGATAAGACGCATCTGGAACGGTAACTGCTCAATCAGTTCCGTCTCACGATCGAGCATCAGATTCGACACCTCTCCTTTCCGCAGATGCATCGCTCCTTGCACTCCAAACAGATGGGTGATGAATGCTCCGACGAGAATCGCAACCAACGAAAGATGTACCAACATCGCAGCTGGACGCTGATATACTTTCCTGCGAATCAGCACCACAATACTGCTCACGCAGAGCAATGCCCACATCGCAATGAACCACCAAGCACCATAGATATGGTCCTTGACGAATGGAGTGCCGTAGGTCTTTTCCAGCACAGTGGCAGTGATCAGCACGCCAATCACTGCCACATAGATGATGAATGTAAACCGTTTCAATTGTTACTTAACAGTTACTTTTTGTGTAGTACCGTTATTGTACTCAACTACGTAAGTACCCTTCTTGCTATTGAGGACTGAAGCCGGCAATTTAGTACCACTTACACTGTAAACGGCCTTGATGCCAGATGGAACAGTCTTCTCAGTGAGGCAGATGCCCTTGATGGCTGTAGCTGGAGCATCAACGAGCATGATGCTACGGAACTCGTCAATCAGATCCTGAGAGATACCCACTTCCTTTGTCCAATAAGTATCGAACTTATCGCGGAGGGTTTCACCTTCGTAAGTCTTGATCTTCTCGATAAGCTTCTGGTGGTCACCATCAGCATATCCGCTCTTTGGACGGAGACCTGCGAATGAGAGTGAAGTCAACTCATACTCTAAGTTCATCTGCTCCTGAGTGAGACCAAGAACACCTTCGAGCAATACTGATACGAGACCCGTACGGTCGGCACCCCATACACAGTGGTAATAAACTGCCTTACCTTCCTTGATGTGGTTGAGGATGAATGGGAACCACTGCTTGTAGCGAGCCTTTGACTGTGCATTGGTGAGGTGCTCGAGCTTACAGTCGTAACCACCTTCCTTGAAGAAGTAGTCGGCTGATGGGAAGCCGAATGCACACTTACCTACCTGACCATTACCACTATCGTAGTTGTTGTCCTTACGCAAGTCGATTTCTGCACCTACGCCGAGGTCGACGAGTGTCTGACGGTCTTCTGCTACTGATGGGTGGAGACCATTTGCCTCACCACCACGATAGATAAGTCCGTAACGAACCTGCTTACCGTCTTGAACTGACCAACCACCGATATCGCGGATGTTATTGATACTTGGAGCATAAATCATGCGAACAGGTCCGTCAACCCAGAATGAGCCCTTAGTCAGCACTTCTCCACCTGCCTCTACCTGGAAATAATAGGTATTGCATGGGATGAGGTTCGGCATGTAAGCCATATCTGAACCGTCGAGAACCATGCGGCTCTGAGCATCGCTAAGATCGCTCTGGAGACCGTACTTCACAACAGCATCCTTTACCTTTTCTGCTGGAACAGGCACACCGATGTTGTGAGGAATATCGAGACGTGGAGGAGCTGGCTTGAAGTAGTTACCAATCACAGAAGGAGTCTCAGGCTCTGGATACTTCGTATTCTCCAAGAATGTACGAGCACGGTAGTTCTCGATGTTGGCAGCAAATGCCATTTGTTTAGGATTGACATACTCAAACTGTGTGAACTGTGAAGCATCGTATTCCTTCTCATCATAGCTGAGCATCTTCCAAGAGAATGTTCCTGGTACGCGGTAGAAGAGTCCGCCATCCCACATCACTGGAATCTGGTCGGGCTGACCGGCTGCGATGTAAACCTTTTCGTCGACTTTGATTTCATCAACATCCTTGTCTGTCACTACATAGCAAGGAACATTAGCGCTGATATGGTCAACAGGAACAAGCACTGCCTTTTGGTTTTCTGCATCGAGTGCACCGATTGCATAAACAGCCTTGAACGCTGAAGCCGGGAGTTCGCAAGGAACTGCCAATGGGGTCAACTCGCCTGCCTTGAAGCTCTTCTTCAGTACCACACCTGCGTAGGTATCGTTGTCGAGATCGGTATCCTCTGCGATGGTTACAGGAGCAGGAGTTCCGTAGTAGAGACGGAAGTTGTCAACCACAACCCAATCGTCAGCAGGAGCACCAGCCAACAAGCTGACACCAATGAGGAGGTTACCATCCTCGGCATGCGTAGCAGTGAACTCGTTCCAATAGTGTCCGTGATCGATTGCCTGCTTAGCGATGTCTGGAGTCTTGATGGCGTTCGAACGGTTGTTCTTGTCGATATAATGGCTGTGAGGATAACCAAGACCGCTTACGACTGCATATACGTCAGCCGACTTCTCGTGCTTACCCTTCAGCATGTAACAACCATCAGCAAAGATGCTCTTCAGTGGTGATATCTCCTTGAAGTCGTCGATAAAGAGACCTGCCTTCACGACATCCTTGCCACGCTCGTAGTTAGCCAGCGCTTGCTTCCACTCGCCATTACGATAGAAGCCCTGTGCCTTCACGGTGTATTCACCTGCAGGCATGTCCTTGATGGTCTGATACATACGGGCTGCTGTCTTCTGGTTGAAGCACTCTACGAGACCGTTTGACAACTTGAAGTAGCTGCTTGGTGTTGTCCAACCTGAAATCTTATCCAGGTTAGGATTCTTCAGGAAGCCTGTGATGTCATACTGACCCTCCTTAGCAGGGACGTTCTTCATCAGTTTGAAGAGTTCGCTACGCAATGTTGCCTTTGCGTTTTCCACATCCTCATCCGACATTGTACCGTCTGCCAATTGCTGCTTGAACGCATTCAGAACGGCATAGTAAGAACTTGGATCGGATGACTGATCGACATATTGATTATAAAGGTCGAACTGCTCTGCAGCTGCCTCAGAGGCCTTGAAGTAGCGAGTGAGGGTTACATTGGCAAAAGTAAACCAATTGAGGTCGTAGTCGCCGCCTGAATTGTTGTAAGAAGGAACTGCATACTTCAGTGTCAGCTTACCATCCTTCACACATGCCCATACAGTGGTCGTGTACTTAGGATTGGTGGTAAAGTTTTCGAAGTCGCCACGAGAGTAAGGCAATGTGGAACTTGTACGGATCTTCGACCACTCAACAGCCTGCACTTGATTATCATTTGCAGCAAAGTAAGCGTTGCAGATGCTGAAGCCTGCACCAGCAAGGTCTGTAAGATATTCACGCTTCGATGAACGGAAAGTATTCTGGATGGTAGCCTTGTAGATACCGTTTGGCACTTCAATCGACTGCGAAATCTCCATCGCTGTGCTCTGATAGAGTGTCATTGGGTACTGTGACTTATAGGCAATATTCTGATTACCAGCCAACACACTTACTGTCCAGCCATCCTGACTGGTAGCCAGCGTAGGATTATTCACAAGGCTTGTAGCATCTTCCTGTGTGTAGGCGGCGAGTGCTTCAGTAAACAATGCCACCTTGTCGCCCTCAGCAGCCAGCTTGATGCCTGCAGCACTAGCAACAGCCTCAATTTGTGTCATCTCAGCCTCAGCTACGATTGCGTCGCGCTCGGCCTGAGTCAACAACTGCCACAAGCAAGGGCTTGATGACTGCGGTTCCTTCATACAAGCCAATGTAGGATCAGTGCCTTGTTCTACGCCCATCAACTCGTCAGCAGTGAAAGCCACGGTGTAGCCTCCTTCTTCTTCAGTGATGGTAGCGTAGGCAGCACTTGACTGATCGCCATTGACCGTTGTGCCGCTCTGAGCCACATAGCGACCATTGTCGAGGAACATCAGCGAATAGCCCGATGCACCTTTCTTGATTTCTACAGGAATACCGAACGCATCTACATTAGCGTTCTTTGCCGAACGGCTGAGGAACACCTTGGTTGCGGTGTTGTAGAGATAATACTTGCCTTCGGGCTGAGCCGATACTTGCAAGCAAACCATTACCATCAAAGAGGCAATGAACCATTTGATTGTCTGTTTCATTTTAGTAGTCTTATAATTGTTAATACTTCATTTGCAAAAAGTTTCATTATTAGGTACTATTCGTTTTCAGTCAGCAAAGATACGAATAAATTCTTTATTCGCCACAAATTCCACGAGCGAAGTTGCAAAAAAACAGCCGAAACATACGTTTTGACCTCCATTTGAACTTTTTAATAGGCGATAAAGCTTATGCTTTACCCGCTGCTCATCGTGACGATATCATACGCTTTCGCCCCTTAAGTTGCTTACTGCTAACTTCCCCCCCTTAAGAGGGTCGTCATTCTTATGTTTTTCTGGTTGGTTTCTTCTATTTTCCAGTATAAGTAATGGTGAAATTCATTGCTTTCAACTCATCGTAGGAGTAATTGTAATATTTATCACAGTAATTTGTCTCTACCAATTCCTGCACAGAGTATTTCGCGAGTGTACTTTCCTTGAAGATAATAACACTTACGTTTTTTCCTTCCTCAACATATAGTTCAGAATAAGAAGCCTTTGCTTCAATGTCTTTAAATAAGTATCGCGCGTATCTTAATTCTTCGAATATATACTTATTATCAATCGCAGGCTGGTGTTCTTTGTCATACGACTTATAGCTAAAATATATTTTCTCGTCTGATTGATTGTTCAACTTAGCTAATTCATAGTGACCAATCTCGTCATCATTACAAGTTGTAGCCGTGAATAGGACCAGCAATAGGGGAAGTATCAGATAGACACTGTATTTTCTAATTTGTTTCATCGTTTTCATCTGTTTTGTTAATTTGATTGAGTATCAGCTGTATGTATAATCTTGAACCCCATCGATTGGAGCTCTTCATAATTATAGACATACCGCTTGTCTACAATTTTGTTCTTAATAAGCCCTTCCTTGCCATACTTGCGCCACGTTTCTTTCTTGAAAACAAGTATGCCTAAACAAACTTGAAGCGGATAGGAATAAACCTCCAAATACTCATCCCGCTCACCTTGCTTCATGATATGCACGATGTCTGATTCTTCTAAATCAAGATGTTGGTTTTCTGCAGGATAACTCGGATAGCAAAAATGGGTCACATAATATATGGTATCTCCCGACTGGTTCTCAAACGTCACACGATATATCTCCGAAGATATCCCATCCTCCACACAGCCAGAAACAAACACTATAATAAGTGACATTACGCATAATGATGTATACACAATCAATCTATTCCTTCTGTTTCTTTTCATAATGATGAATTGTTCGTTAATTACACAGGTGTATATTTAGAAGCGGTACCCAAAGCGGAACTCGATATTTGCCCAACGAGCATCGGCTTGTAAAAAAGGAGACGAATCTGCGTAATCAAGGAAATCTTCTTGATAATTGAATCCCAGCACAAAACGATCGTAGACGAAGTTCGCCCCAACATGCCAGCCAAATAGAAGCCTGTTTAATTCGAAAGAATCCTTTCCATCAAACCAATCGTAAGTTGTTCCACCTATTTTTGTTTTACCCAATGCATAGAATGAGCCATTAATACCCACGAACGGCTCAAAGGCAAATCTGCTAGAAGAGGGTCGAAGTTCACAAAGCAGGCTGACTGGTACAAGGAACTTGATGAATTGGTCTTTACCGCTTACATTGCTATTACTGTCTGTTCCCTTATCCCATCCGTACATGGCTTGAATACCATACGTTACAGCCAAAGGTTTGGTAATCGGCCTAATGTAGTTTAATCCCACTTCCAATCCTTTACCATAACCAGTTTCCTCACTTGTCCGTCCAAAAGCAGATACCTTAACATAGTCCATCACGCTGGAATAACCCACATACACTTCTTTTGTCGTCTGAGCTGCTGAACTCAAAGTCATCAGCAGCGCTATAGTAATTAAAAAAATCTGTTTCATAAGTTTCGTATTAAAAAATTTCCACAAAGATATAGAATTAGCACCTAACTACCAAATAATTAGTGTAAAAAAGGATTTCTTGACGGAAATCAGCCCTTTAATCCTTCATTTTCAGTTTTTCAATTCTATTTTACTTATCAAAAGTACATTATATCTTTTTCATAGCCTCTTGGGATTTTTTTGTTTCCCCTAAGGGAAAAACTTGTTTCCCCTAGGGGCTGCAAGAAATGAGTTCTGGTTTCACGATTCAAATTTCAGGAGAGAAGTTAGCCATAACCTCTTATCATAAATAACACCTTTTTACACCCATTTCTTAACACAAAATCCATAAAACAGAGGGAAAACAAGCATTTTTCTATCAATTATTGCACTTTTCTTGCAAAATGTTTGGTCAAATCAATAATTAGCAATAATTTTGCAGCGTCAAAACAAAACGATGCGAATATGAATCGATGGTTTGCTGCATATTATTACTTTTACTTTTACTTTCAGACCAAGTAAGAGCGGGTATTCGTATGTATGCAATAAATAATAAAGAATTAAAGAAATTGGAAAAATAAAGAATACGGTCCCGCTCGAACAGAGTGGGACTTTTTTATGACACGAATAGAACATGAAGAGAATTGCAATACAAGGTGAGATCGGGTCTTTCCACGACATTGCGGCCCATCAGTATTTTGAAGGCGAACAGCTGCAACTTATCTGCTGTCAGACGTTCGAACAAGTGTATGAAGCTATCAGCCAAGACCCAACAGTCATAGGTATGGCAGCCATAGAAAACACGATTGCCGGTTCTTTGCTTCACAACTATGAGTTGCTACGTGCCTCTGGCACAACGGTAGTAGGAGAACACAAACTGCACATCACCCACTGCATCTGCTGTCTGCCCGAGGATTCTTGGGAAACTATTGCCGAGGTGCACTCACATCCAGTAGCGCTGATGCAGACACGTAACTATCTGGCTCAGCATCCAAATCTACGCGTAGTGGAAGCCGACGATACGGCTGGTGCCGCAAAGATGATAGCTGAGGGGAAGCATCGTGGATGGGCTGCCATCTGTCATGCTGACGCAGCACATCTCTATGGGCTGAAGGTACTGGAAGACGGCATCGAGGACAATAAACATAACTTCACCCGATTCCTCGTATGCTCCGTACCACAGAAGGCCGACCTGTTACGTCCGCTTATTGAGACAAACAAGTCGAGCATCGTCTTCGCCCTACCTCACGAGGAGGGTAGTCTATCGGCTGTGCTCGCCATCCTGTCGTTCTATAAGATTAACCTGACGAAGATTCAGTCGCTGCCCATCATCGGCCGTGAATGGGAATACCTTTTCTATGTTGATGTCACCTACAGCGACCTGACTCGTTACCGCCAGGCTATCGACGCCATCATCCCATTAACACGTGACTTGAAGATATTAGGAGAATACAAAAGAAAAAAATAAGAATACAATATGGAATTCAAACCAGCCGACAGAATCAGCGCGGTCAGCGAATACTATTTCAGCCGCAAACTCAAGGAAGTGGCACAACTCAATGCCGAAGGAAAGGACATCATCAGTCTTGCTATCGGAAGTCCCGACATGCCGCCTTCACCAGCCACAATACAAACACTGTGCGATAACGCGAAGAAAGCCGATGCACACGGCTACCAACCCACTGTAGGCATCCCTGAACTGAGAAAGGCGATGTCAAAGTTCTACAAACGTTGGTACGATGTCGACCTCGACCCAGCGACAGAAATCCAGCCGCTCATCGGCAGCAAGGAAGGAATCCTGCATGTCACCCTCGCTCTCTGCAATCCAGGCGACAAGGTGCTGGTTCCTAATCCTGGCTACCCTACCTACACAGCGCTGAGCAAGATTTTGGGACAACAGATCGTGAACTACGACCTGCGTGAGGATAACGGATGGCATCCCGACTTCGACCAGTTGGAAGCAATGGACCTTCAGGGCGTGAAGCTGATGTGGACCAACTATCCCAACATGCCGACAGGTGGACGCGCCACTCGTGAGCTGTATCAGCAACTGGTTGACTTCGCACGTCGACACCATATTATTATAGTAAACGACAACCCTTACTCGTTCATTCTGAACCGCGACGAGCACCTCAGCATCCTTCAGGTGCCTGATGCAAAGGAATGCTGCATCGAGTTCAACTCAATGTCGAAGAGCCATAATATGCCAGGATGGCGTGTGGGTATGCTGGCAACCAATGCCCAGTTCGTACAATGGATTCTTCGCATCAAGTCGAACATCGACTCCGGCACTTTCCGCCCCCTGCAACTTGCTGCCGCTCAGGCATACGAGAACACTGATGATTGGCACACACAGGCCAATGTTGCCACCTATGCTTCACGCCGAAAGATTGCAGAAGCCATCATGACAGAACTCGGCTGCCGCTTCGATCCCACCCAACAAGGCATGTTCCTCTGGGGAAAGATTCCAGACAGCATTGCCAATGTGGAAGACCTCACAGAGCGCGTACTCCACGAAGCACGTGTCTTCATCACCCCAGGCTTCATCTTCGGCTCTAACGGCGAACGTTACATCCGCATCAGCCTTTGTGCCAAAGATGAGAAAATGCAGGAAGCACTAAAGAGGATTAAGCAGACCCTCCCCCTAGCCCCCTCCCTTTAGGGCGGGGAGTGGTCACCTAAGCATCATAAATAAATACAAATAAATATTAGTAGAATCCTCCCCACAAACATTCTACTCTCCCCCTAGAAGGGGAGCGGGGAGGGGGTCTTTATGGAACTGAAATCACTCAATTTTCCCAGCGACAATCCACGTCCGTTCATCATCGCCGGCCCATGTTCGGCAGAAACGGAAGAGCAAGTAATGACAACTGCCAAGCAGTTGGCAAAGAAAGGGTGCCACATGTTTCGTGCTGGCGTATGGAAGCCACGTACCAAACCAGGAGGCTTCGAAGGACACGGCGAGCCAGCACTTCCTTGGCTGAAACAAGTGAAGGAGGAGACAGGTATGCTGGTTGCCACAGAAGTAGCAACACCCGAACATGTAGAACTGGCGCTGAAGTACGGTGTCGACATTCTTTGGATTGGCGCACGCACCACAGCAAACCCATTCGCCGTTCAGGCATTAGCTGATGCACTGAAAGGCGTGGACAATCCTGTCCTCGTGAAGAACCCAGTGAATCCCGACCTCGAACTCTGGATCGGAGCCCTCGAACGTATCAACAATGCAGGCGTGAAACGTCTCGGAGCCATCCATCGTGGATTCTCTAGTTACGACAAGAAGATTTACCGCAACCTGCCTATGTGGCAGATTCCTATCGAGTTGCATCGTCGTATTCCAGACATGCCTATCTGCTGCGACCCAAGTCACATCGGTGGACGACGCGACCTCATCGCACCTCTCTGCCAACAGGCACTCGATATGGGTATGGATGGTCTTATCGTTGAAAGCCACTGCAACCCAGATGCTGCATGGAGCGATGCCAGCCAGCAGGTAACACCCGACATCCTGGATTATATCCTCAGCATCCTCGTCATTCGTGAGAAAGTGATAACCACAGAGAACATCATCGCTCTGCGTAAGCAGATTGATGAAATCGATGACTCGCTCATCGACCTCCTCGCCAAACGGATGCGTATCAGCCGCGAGATTGGTCAGTACAAGAAGGAACACTCGATGACCATCATCCAGGCCAGCCGCTACAATGAGATTCTCCAAAAGCGTGGCGCACAAGGTTCGCTGATGGGAATCGGTGCAGAGTGTATCAAAGAAATATTCGAAACCATCCACGAGGAGTCTGTCCGCCAGCAAGTGGAAGTAATGAAACAAGAAGCATGAAAATACTGATTCTCGGAGCAGGTAAGATGGGGTCGTTCTTTATCGACCTGCTCAGCTTCGATCACGAAGTAGCCGTTTACGATATCGACCCCCAGCGCCTGCGCTTCACCTACAACTGCCGACGCTTTACGTCGCTCGACGAAATCGACGACTTCAATCCCGAACTCGTCATCAACGCTGTGTCGCTGAAGCACACGCTCGACGTCTTCCGTCAAGTCATCCCTCACCTCCCCAAAAGCTGTATCCTCAGCGACATCTCGTCAGTGAAGACAGGCTTTAAGGAATTCTACGAGGAAAGCGGATTCCACTATGTATCGACCCACCCGATGTTCGGTCCCACGTTCGCCAACCTCGGACAACTCTCCAACGAGAACGCTATCATCATCAACGAGGGCGACTTCATGGGACGCTGTTTCTTCAAGGAACTCTACTCGCGCCTGGGCCTCCACATCTGCGAATACACATTCGACGAGCACGACCGCACGGTCGCATACTCCCTCTCCATCCCCTTCATCTCCACCTTTGCCTTCGCAGCCGTGATGAAGCACCAAGATGCCCCGGGAACTACCTTCAAACGCCACATGCTCATTGCCCAAGGTGTACTGAGCGAGGATGACACCCTACTGCGCGAAATCCTCTTCAATCCCTACACCAAGGATCAGGTCAGTCAGATTCGCGACGAGATGGCCGAACTCATCGACATCATCGACAAGAAGGACGAGGACCACATGCAGGCTTATCTCACCAAGATACGAGCAAATATCAAGTGAGGCAGATATAACGATTTAGGGAGGACACGCTCTTTGGCGATGTCCTCCCGAATTGTTTCTACGATTGCTGTGGCGCCAGCCTTTGTTTCAGACGCTCGTTGAGCAAGTCGCAAAGTTGTTTGGGTTTGATTGTGAGATTTCCATAGCGGAGTGTCTTTGCCTTGAGTTATGGCATAGACAAATATAATTGTGAACACCAACAAGATGAGTATCGTTGGCAGATACTTCCAAACCGAGTGATAGATTTTGATTTCCTCCATTGTTTATTTGTTTAACCAACTGCAAAGTTACTACAAATTCTTCGATTGCTATTCGGAAACGGATGAAAACACATAAAACCAGATGGATTTCTGCGGATTTCTCTCTGCGGTTGCTCTAAATAGAGGATAATTTACAAATTATTCCGCAGAAAAGAAAAAAGCAGTGCTTCCGACTTTGGTCGGAAACACTTCGGGCACGAAAGGAACGCTTCCGACTTTGGTCGGAAACGCTTCGGGCACAAAAGTAGTGCTTCCGACTTTGGTCGGAAATGCTTCGGGCATAAAAGGAACGCTTCCGACTTTGGTCGGAAATGCTTCGGGCACGAAAGGAACGTTTCCGACTTTGGTCGGAAATGCTTCGGGCATGAAAGTAATGCTTCCGACTTTGGTCGGAAACGCTTCGGGCACAAAAGGAACGTTTCCGACTTTGGTCGGAAACACTT
Organism: uncultured Bacteroidales bacterium; assembly: GCA_902787555.1. GTDB lineage: Bacteria > Bacteroidota > Bacteroidia > Bacteroidales > Bacteroidaceae > Colivivens. Next base: position 8,760 of record CADAGO010000035.1, on the reverse strand, counting down.
CGGGCACGAAAGGAACGTTTCTGACCTTGGTCGGAAATGCTTCGGGCATGAAAGGAACGTTTCCGCTAATGGTCGGAAATGCTTCGGGCACGAAAGTAGTGCTTCCGCCAACTGGCGGGAATATATCAGAAAATATAGGAGCAACCGACGATGAGACAACGGGAGTTGGGTTTGGTCACAGTCGTCATGTCATAGTCGTTGTTGCGAAGGATTTGCTTGGCATCGGGCTGCAGGATATCCTGTACGAAGGCATAGATGGCCCAATTGCCCATTTGCTTCACGGCGCGTACCGACCAATAGAAGTTGGATTGGTCGTAGTAGTAACGGTGTGTCTCGCGACCGGTATAGAGCAGCGTGGTGGCGAGAGTCCATCCCTTGGGCAGTTCGACTTGTGGGCGGACCTTGAAGCTGTACGACCATGCTTTGTCGGACGAGCCGCTGTCGCCGTCGTAGTTGAGATGCTGAGCGTGGAATCCCATCGTCATGGAGAATAGTCCGTAGTTCAGCTCGCCTTCGGCTGTATAGCGCAGGTAGCTGTAGCGTGCATCGTTAATCCAGGTCTTGACGGAGCGCTGCGAGGCTTCGTCGAAGGATGGGATTTGCGAGATGTCGTCCGTGATGCGCTTATAGGCGAGGCTTTGGGTATGGGTGAAATGAGGGGCGGAATGGGTATAGCTGAGCTTCACCTGACTACTCTGAGAAGGTGCCAGCGCAGGGTTTCCGACGACCATAACGCCGATGCTGCTACCGATGTGGACGAAGGGATAAAGTTGGGTGTAGGTGGGTCGGGAGACATCGCGATCGAAGCTCAGGACGAACTTGTTGGCGTTGTTCAGCTTCATGGTTGCCTTCGTGGAGAGCATCCAGTCGTTGTAGATGCGGTCGCTGACCGGGGCCTGATGGTCGTCGATGTCGTTGATGAAGTGTTCATAGCGTAATGTGGCATCGAGACCGAGCCATGCGCGTGAATAGCTGGCCGAAAGCGTGGTGAGCGAGGAGTAGGTGTTGAAGTTGAACCGCGTCGCCGTGTCGTTGATGCGCATGTCTTCGATGGTGTATTTCTCCTCAAGTCCGAACTTGAAGCCGCTGAATGTCTTCGACTGGAAGCGAATCATGGCGTAGGGGTCGAAGTTGTAGAGTGTCTGGGTCTGTTCACGTAGCGATGTGGCCGAATGGGTAGCCCATGTGTCGGACGACACATCGGTGGGGTTGTAGTTATACTTGATGTTGAGGCGTGTGGTCAGCCGGCCGACATTGTTGAAGTCGCAGATGTGCTGGAGAAGTGCACCCAATTTCAGGTCGCGGTTGTTGCGATGCTGTTCCTCGTAGAACGACTGCTGCTCGGTGCCATCGGCTTCGTGTCCGTTGCGGATGGTACTTTCATCCACGCGCCTCGTGTTGAGACTCTCGATAATGCCGAAGGTGAGAATCTGTTGCTTGGCAGGAACATAGTCGAGCCGTATGGAGAAGTCCTGCTTCTCGGATTTGGTCAGAATGTCGGAATGAGTCAAACGATCGGCACCTGTCTGGTAGTCGGTCGTGACATCCTTTTCAGTGTTCAGTTTAATGATATCGATGGCCAACTGGCTCGTGACCAACAGCCTATCTTTCTTCAGATAGGTAACATATGCCGATGGCATCGTATGACCGTTGGTGCCTGCTCCAAGATAGGCTCCGCCATAGAAACTGGCCGAATCGGGAGCGTGTTCCAACTCATCGCCTACGTCGTATGCATTCATAATACGACGGGCGATGCGTTGGAACTCATTCGTATCTTGTGCACTCACAAAAGTGGCAGAGGCCATACAGGCAAATAGCAGAAGGATGGTTTTCTTTTTCATGTCGCTATATAATTAACATCGGTCTATTTCTGCTTCTTTAAGTTCTGTGAAAACACGGGCGCGATTTCGTTGGTAAGGGTCGAAGGAATGGGCACTTTCTGACCATCGGCGAATCCCCGCGCATTAATGGGGGTATTGGTTTCGAACAGGGGGAACAGACCAATACTCCACTCAATGATCTATCATTCTGAGGTCGTGAAACTCAGCGTTTCCGTATAGAAATCATCTGCGTAGCTTTCTCTGAGTAAGAATTCATTTCTTGTTTCTAATCATTTATTTCTTAATGCGAAGAACTGGCATAATGTTGTTGATGGGTTCTGGCAGAGTCACGACAAGGGCATCAGCGGTACGTTGGAACGTTACCTTACCATAGCCCAGTAAGTCGACCTTCGTTATTTTCTGTGGGAAAAGTTCACTACCCTCAGCAAGCGACTTGATTGTAATGATATGGTCTTGTGGCCATGCAAGAGCGCTGATATAGAGATTCTTCTCGTTCTGGGTAAACCGAATTTCATTGGAACCTGCTCGTGTGTAGTTACCGTCATTAAATCCTTGGTTGTTGATTTCGATTTTCGCATCTGCTATTGGGCCTTCACCAAATTTGACCCATGGACGGGTTTTGACAATGCTTTCACTATTGATTTTCATCCATGCTCCGAACTCACGCAAGATGGCGTACTCTTTCTCGTCGGGTGTGCCGTCTGCCCTCAATGGTACCGATAGCAACATGTTGCCGTTCTTCGAAACAATATCAACCAGCAACTTGGCTACGGTTGCTGCATTTTTATAACCGTTTCGCTGATAGACAGAGGTGTTGTAGTGCCAGTCGCCCAAGCAATTACAGCATTGCCAAGGACGCTCCATAATCTGGTTGGGGGCACCTCGTTCGACATCCCAGACTAATGCGTCTTTCTGGTTGTCCTCGAGTATTTTTCCAAACACAACAGCCTGATTCTTTCCTCCATGTGTCGCCGCACTATGATTATACATATGGGTTGCAATCTTCATGCCCGCATCACTTACCGGATAGAACGGAAGAACTGTCACGTCGAAGTAGATGAGGTCAGGATTGTATCGGTTGATAGCGTCGAGACAGCGATTATAAAAATTAGTGATATACTCACGTGTAGGAATGTTAGCTCCGTTCTGCCACCCCCACTGGGAATGTATGGCCCCATTGTCCCAAGTATTGTTTGAGAAGTCATGATCTTGGGCATAGAGTTTCTGCGGGTCGAGACCCTTCCACCACTTTTCTGTTCCGTCTGCATTAGGCTTGTAACCATCTTCCTTAGTCAGCCACCCATCATATTTCACACCACGCATCGGGCCTTTCAAGTCGAATCGGCGAGAAGGCTCATACCAAGTCCATGCATGATCGGCATGAAATGATACGCCAAACGGCAGACCTGCCTTCTTTGCAGCTTTTGACCAACCGTCTAAGATATCCTTATGCGGACCTATGGCCTTAGAGTTCCACTCTTGGTATTTGCTGTCCCAAAGGTCGAAATTATCATGATGGTTTCCCAGCGCAAAGAAATACTGAGCTCCGACTACTTCCTTGTAGAACTTCACAAGCTCTTCGGGATTCCAGTTCTCTGCCTTGAAAAGCGGCAGAATGTCCTTGAAGCCAAATTCTGACGGATGGCCATAATGCTGACGATGGTAATTAGACTTTCCATTACCTTCCATATAAAGTTCGCGAGCCATCCAATCACCGGAACCTTCCACACACTGAGGTCCCCAGTGTGCCCAGATGCCAAACTTGGCATCGCGAAACCAATCTGGCACTTCATAAGTACGAAGCGAATTCCAGTCAGGAGTGAACTGACCTGTGGCCATTGGTTCATCAGCCTCAGACACTAATACTTGGTAGCTCTGAGCAGAAATCGTGAGGGCACTCACAAAGACTGCTATAAAAAGATAGATTTTTTTCATCGTTGATTTGTTTGTAGATTCTTGTTATCAGTCGTATAGCCGGAACATCCGTTCCATCATCTGCCACTTCTCGTCGCTCCGGGCATCGGCTCTACAGCCTTGCAGCTTTGCCACAAATGCTTCCCACTCCGCCTGTCGCGGAAGAGTGGCAAGACGATTCATCGCTTCCTTCCAATCAAAATCTTCGGGTGCATCGACAATCATTACCAGTCGCGTACCCAAGATATATATTTCCATTTCCAGAATACCAACGGCTTTGATACCTTCACATATCTCATGCCAATGAAATTCTTCGGAATGCCATTTACGATACTCACGAATCATATCAGGATCATCGTTAAGGTCGAGTGTCTGCACATAGCGTTTCACCCGACCCTCACGAGGACTCTGTATATAGCCATCCATAGGTTTTATCAATTCTTCACCCCTTCTATCTTCCTCTGCTTAAAAGTCTGGTATCCATAGATAGTAATCAGGACAAAACAGATGAAAGGCAGGCAGAACGAAACATTGACTGCTGGCCAACCAAAGATAACTTGCTGGTCAATGAGATAGCCCTGAAGAGGTGGCATCAAGGCGCCTCCGACGATGGCCATCACAAGGAAGGCTGCTCCCAAAGAGGTATCCTCTGTGCGGACATTCTCAAGTGCGATACCATAGATGCTGGGGAACATGATGGACATGAAGAAGCTGATGCAGACAAGGCTATACAATCCCCATATACCTTCGATGCAAATGGTGCCGAAAGTAAACACCGAAGCTCCGATGCCGAATAACATGAGCAGTCGACGCTGGTTTACGTACTTCATGATGTAAGTGCCGAGGAAACGACCCGTAAGCGACAAGGACATCGCCACGATATTGTACGTCTGGGCTGTTGCTTTATCAATACCCAGATGGTCGGCATACTGGATGATGAAGGTCCACACCATAATCTGAGCTGCGACATACAACACCTGAGCCAAAACGCCATTGCGGTAAATCTTGTTGCTCCAAAGGCGGGAGAGCGTCGTGCGAGCAGAGGTCTTAGAATCATTCTCACCTTTCAGTGAAGGCATCTTAGTGAGGGCGATGATAATAAACATCACTAACACAACTAAGCCGATAGCAACATAAGGGTCACGAATGACTGCTAAGTCATGAAGACGGATATCTGCTTTCTCTGCCTCCGATAGGGAACCAAAAATGATTTGGCCCGCTGCATCGCGTTTATCGGATATGAGGTTAGGCAGCACGATAAATGATGCGACAGCCATACCTGAAAGCGAACCTACAGGATTGAAGGCCTGAGCTAAATTCAGGCGCCTAGTGGAAGTCTCTTTCGAACCAAGTGAAAGGATGAAAGGATTGGCACTCGTTTCAAGGAACGCAAGACCGAAGGTAAGGATGTAAAGCGAGATACAGAAGAAAGTGAACTCCTGGAACTGCGCAGCAGGAATGAATAGGAACGCACCCACAGCATAGAGTCCGAGTCCAATTAGCACACCCACCTTGTAAGAGTACTTACGGATAAACAACGCTGCAGGAATTGCCATCGTTGCATAGCCGCCATAGAATGCAAACTGCACCATAGATGCCTTCGCTGCTGATATCTCCATCAGTGTTTGGAACGCAGCAACCATCGGATTCGTGATATCATTGGCAAATCCCCATAGGGCAAACAATGATGTCACAAGGATAAATGTTACGAGATATTTCTTCTCGACCAGTTTTGAACCATTCTTTGTTTTCATAAAGGTATTTTTTAGTTTATTAGTATTGTCGAATAAAATGATTAGTTGGTAAAATCTACCAAGATACGGAACACCTTTCCTGGATTTTCGCTCCACCAACGCATGGTTTCCAGTCCTTCTTCGGGCTTGATGACTTTGGTAATCAGTTCGTCAGTCGGACACGTACCACGCTCCAGATAATGGATAACTGCGCGGAAGTCTTCCGGCATTGCATTACGCGAGCCACGAATATCGAGTTCTTTCTGTACAAAGAACTTCGTCTGCAGCAACACCTCACTCTTGGCATAGCCGATACAAACCACACGACCTGTGAATGCCACTTCATTGACTGCCATCTGATAGGTAGGAACAGAACCTACGGCCTCAATCACTACATCAGGACCAAATCCTCCTGTCAGTTCCGACAGACGCTGATGAACGTCTTCTGTCTTCGTATTCACTGCGTATGTTGCGCCTAACTGCTTTGCCAATACTAACTTCTCATCATCGATATCTGCAGCGATGACAGTTGCTCCACGAAGCGATGCACGCACGATTGCACCCAGGCCTACCATACCACAACCTATCACCATCACCACATCGATATCAGTCACCCGACCACGATTTACGGCATGGAAACCGACCGACATAGGCTCTATGATAGCACAGGTCTTGGTTGACAAACCACATGCAGGTATAATCTTCTGCCAAGGAAGTACAATGTATTCACGCATAGCACCATTACGCTGAACGCCCAGCGTTTCATTATGTTGGCAAGCATTCACTCGCCCATTACGACAGCTGGCACAATGGCCGCAGTTGGTATAAGGATTGCACGTTACCACCATTCCGGGCTTCAGGGTCTCTGGAACACCTGCTCCTACGGCTTCAATCACGGCACCAATCTCATGACCTGGAATCACAGGATTCAACGCCATCGAGTTCCTACCCATAAACGTATTGATATCTGAACCACAAAAACCTACGTATTGTATCTTTAACAACACTTCACCTGCCTGTGGTGCGGCAGGACGTTCAAGTTCAATCACATTGTATTCCTGATTGTGGGAAATCTGAATAGCTTTCATTCTGACATATTTTTGATATAAGGCAGTTCAGGAAGATTCTTAAAGCCATAGAATCGTAATGCATTCTCTCCCAAGAACATAGCCTTGTCTTGTTCTGATAATTCTTTTGATTTTATAATAAAGTCATACGACATTTTGTATGTAATTGCAGTAATCGTGCGAGGATAGTCACTTCCCCACATCAGCCGATCCATTCCAACCCAGTCAGCAGCCTCTTTGATGCTTCGTACCGCTGAAGGATAAGGATAGAATTCTGAGTTGTACAGCCATGTGATGCCACCCGATTCTACCATTACGTTCTCTCCACATCGTGCCAACATCACCTGACTCTTGAATGCGGGAGTAGTTACCATTCCGAAATGACCGATAGCCACTGTCAATTGTGGACATTCCTGTATCACCTCTGCCATCTCAGCTATCTGACTTTCGTCTTCTCCCAGACACATTGACAGCACCATTCCTTTCTCCTCCATCATCTTGAAGACAGGCATCAGGGTATGAAGAGGGTCATGCATGCGATGGCCGGGAAAAGCAATACCTTTCAGTCCTGCCTCACAAACAGCATCAGCTTCATCTAGATTCCAGGCCATACCCATACAGAAGAAACGATCAGGGTACTGCTGCTGCACCTTTGTAAGATATTCATTCTGATTACCGTCAATCACCTCCTGCACTACTACAGCGGCACCAACCTGTGCATAATCCATATTCGACAGGAACACCTCAGCAGAGTTTTTACCGTCTATCATGAATGGAGGCAACATCTGGCGCTCCTCACCAAAAAACAACGAGCGGCTACGGTTTGGTTCCAACTGACAAATCTGCTGTCCATCAACCGTTGTATCCTGCTTTAGCCACAAATGGCTATGTGCATCTATAATATTCATATTCGTTTAATAAAGACGTTCAACGCGTGGACGGGTCATCATCTTCGTTTAAAAAGGACGCCCAGCGCGTGGGCCGGTTATGTGTTTGACCATGATACTCTCTTTTGATTGCCGATAATCTGCTGCACTTCTTCCACCAATTGCCAGTCAGGTTCTTCGTTTGCCCAGTCAATATTGCGCTGTACGTTGGCAGGATTAGCCGAAGAAAACAAAGTTCCTGCGATTCTTGGATTACTTACAGAATACTGGATTGCCAACTTTTCAATTGGATAGCCTTTCTCCTCACAATACTTTGCTGCCTTCGTACATGCTTCAGCTAATGCTGCTGGGGCAGGATGCCAAGCAGGTGCGCCACGTGAAGAAAGCAGACCCATGCTCAGTGGAGAGGCGTTAATCACACCCACACCTTTGCTTTCGAAATAATCAAGGAAATCAACTAGTTTATCATCGTTCAGACAGTAATGACAGAAATTCAATACACTCTCCACCATACCCGGTTCACTATGATCAATCACCCATTTCAGGTTCTCCAACTGCAAGTCTGTGATACCTACGTGTCCTACTACACCTTTCTTCTTCAATTCCACAAGAGCAGGTAACGTCTCGTCAACCACTTTCTGCAGTCCTCCAGGCATCGATGCCTGGAACTCAATATCATGCACATTAATGATATCTATATAATCCACATTGAGACGTTCCATACTCTCATATACACTCTCTGTAGCACGTTTGCCAGAATAGTCCCAGGAGTTAACTCCATCCTTTCCATAACGTCCCACCTTCGTTGACAGATAATACTTATCGCGTGGAATAATCTTCAAAGCTTTTCCCAATACGGTCTCAGCTTTGTAATAGCCATAATAAGGACTAACATCGATGAAGTTAATACCGCCTTCGATAGCTGTCTCAACCGCTTTAATACTCTCTGCTTCTTTCGTCTCATGGAACACACTGCCAAGCGAAGAAGCGCCAAAACTCAGATTAGAAAGTTTCAGTCCTGTCTTACCTAATTCTGTATATCTCATTGCATTGTCAATAAATAGATTTATCAAATACATTTAATTACACCGACAAAACTGCAAGTCAGCGAGCGCCATGATGCTTGCATCGATGGCCGAGCCTGAGCAGTTTAGCGGTTTTCAACCGCAAAGATACACATATTTATTGAAATAGCAGCAAACAAAGGCAGAAAAAGTGATGTATATACATACAAAAAAAACAGTCTCCCAGGATTTCTCCTGAAAGACTGCTGTACTAAAAAGGCGGCGACCTACTCTCCCGCATTGCGGTGCAGTAC
>CADAGO010000034.1 GCA_902787555.1 uncultured Bacteroidales bacterium | reverse complement strand
TTCACCACCTGATAGGTGTGCGACTTGGTCGAACCACGACGAAGACCAAAATAACCTGTACTTTTTGCCATAAGATAAAGACTGTCAATTTTTTAAGCATTAAGTGCTTCCGTGCTCCGCACAACCCCGAATCATTTACCATTTGACCACTTACCATTTACCATTTAATTCCCCGGGGCTTCTTCCTTCCTTTCTGCTCCCTTCCCCTTTAGGGGAGGGTTAGGAAGGGGCAGTACTTGCTCAGTGTATGTTCGGTGTATGCTCGGCACTCCGGCACTTTTCCCGCTGTTTTGACACTACAAAGTTACGAAATATAAATGAAATATGCAAACATTTTAGCAACTATTTTACATATAAAATAAAAATGATTATATAATCATATCATTTGCAATGTTGATATTACAATTATACACTTTGGACACTTTGGACATTTTGGACATTTGACATTTGACATCTTGGTTTTTATAAAAAATCGAAGGAAGAAAAATTAATATATAATATATATTATATATTAAAAATATATTATTACAGCATTCTCTCCTTCTCCATTCCTTACAGAAAAAGTGCGAAATTGTAAATGTCAAATGTCAAAATGTCCAAAGTGTCAAAACTGCACCTTTTTTCATTATACATTATACATTAACATAATACGCCTCGGAATTGCGCCATCATTCAGCGTTATCCTAAGATGCCAGGTCACCTTAGAACACACAAGAAAAATGCATTTTTCTCTCTTTTTTTTGAGATTTCGTTTTATGAAGTCCTATTTGCAAAATGGAGTTTGCAATGCATTTGAAAATGAATGTGCATATACATATACACTTTTATGGGATTTATATATCTATTTCGTTATGGTCAGTACACCAGCCGACAGAGCGGGAACAGAGAGCACCACATCATTTCCATCTATCCTACCCGTAGCTTGCTTGAGTGCTACCGCATGCTTGTTTTCCATGCTGTTTGCAACCGTCAGTGAGCCGGGAGCATAGTACTCGAACACAGCATCCTTCACCTCAGTCCAATCGCCCTTCACACGCAAAACCGGTATCTCGTCTGTAGGGTTCACTATCTTCACAATCACGTCCGATCCATTCTCCGACAGCGTGGTGCTGATACTCAGGTTGCCTGTCTCGCCGCTGTATGCCAGACGGTACTTCGAGAAATGGTCGTACCACAATTCTGTCACCTGACAGTTGGGTGCCTTGAACAGGTCTTTATAGTCGAAGTTGATGAATGCGTTGTTCCAGTCGGGCGAATCGGTGCGGCGTAAGAACAGTGCTGCTGCTCCCATAGCCACCACATCACGAGCCTCGCACATGTTGAGGAATCCGCCTGCAAACAGGCCTGTACGCCAGTCGATGCTGTTGAGGTTCCATTCTGAGATAAACAATTTGATGTTCGGATTCGGTCCCTCGGAAATCATCTTGGCATAACGGTCATACTGCTGTCCCAGGCGTACCGGACCCGTAGCATAACCACCTTGCTGCTCATAGTGGTGGAGGCTGAGGTAGTCGAAATAGTTGCCGCTACGCTTGATGAACTGCTCATCCTCTTGGAATCCACCGCAAGCGATAATCTTGATGCTTGGGTCTATTTTGCGCATCGCTGTGCTGAAATCACGCACACATTTCTCATAGCGGTCGATACCCATCTCCCACATCTCATTGTCAATCTCCCAATACTTCACGTTGTACGGTTCCGGATGTCCGTTTGCGGCACGCTTCGCACCCCATTCATCCGTAGCGGGAGCATTGCAGTAGCGCACCCAGTTGACCGCATTCTGTAGGATGCTATCGTATTCGTCAGCCGGACGTTCAAACCTGATGCTCACCACGATGATAGGCTCGGAATTGATCTCACGGCAGAAACGGATGAATTCATCTGTTCCGAAGCAGTTCTGGTCGTAGTCCATCCACATCCAGTGAGCCCATCGCTCGCGGTTCTCCTGCGGACCAATGCCCCACCGCCAGTCATACTGTGCCACGTAGCCGCCTCCAGGCCAGCGCAGACAGGTGGGGTGCAATTCCTTCACGGCCTGCAGGATATCAGGACGGAAACCACCCAGATTCTTACCCGTCTGCGTGGTCATCGTCACCATATCGACCTGAACGGTTCCGTTCTTCACCATGATAACGAAGTCGCAGTCGCAACTAAACTTGGTGATCTTCTGGACGGTCTTTACGCCCAGGTCATTTGCGAGATCTACAAGGTTACTGGGTGGCTGGATACTATCCGCGCAGATTCTGCAATGACCATCGATACCTTCGATCATCTGGGGAACGAGCGTAAATTCATATTTCTTCCATTCCTTGCTCACCTTAAACGACTGGCGAGCAATGATATTGCCTTTCGTACTGCGCAGTCCGACAATGAGTTCGCCCTTACCTTTTGCATAGATGGAGCCTACATAGTTCTCGCCATCAACGTCCAGCGGACCTTGGAAAATGCCGGCCTCGGTCTTACCTGCCGTAATCTCCTGCGAGTAGCGCATATTTACGGCATCGTCCTTGACCAGTCTATACTTGCCGCCATCGCCGAAAGCCGTCCATTGCTGAGCGACGGCAGGAATCTTCACATCGCCAGGCGTGCCCTCGAACAATGTCTTTCCATCAGCAGCTGTGAGCTTGATATTGCGATAGGTAGCCTCAGTATAGTTCACCCAGAACGTCACAAAATTGCGATTGGCACGCTCCAGTCCATCGCAGGTCAGCACCTCCTTACCATCCCAATAGACGGTCACCTTGCTACCACGACTCTCGATGCGCAGTTTGTGCCATTTCTGTTCCTCATTCACCTGCTCTTTTGTGGCAGGTGCAGAAACCAAAGGCGTGAGCGTACTCATCCTGCGTCCAGGACGTCCACCAAAGCCTTGCGACTCACGCACCTCCATCGAGCAGATGGAGAAATCGGCAGTCGAACTTTGCTGCTGCAAGGCAGCACGGGCTGCTGCTTCATTGGCCGCATCAATCTGCGACTGAGTCTGAGCCGGAGTGAACGTACGCCCCTCGTAATAGGGGTCGTGTATGCGTATATAATAAGGAGAACCGTCAGTCTTATTGCGGAAAGCAAAACGGATGTCCATCAAACCACCACTCCATGCACGCCTTGCCAGCTTGTACGAACGCCAGTTGACATCCATCGTGAGGTCGAAGTCACAAGTCGTGATGCTATCAATCTTGAGCGGTTGCTCGTAACGGGTAGGTGAATGCAGCACCATATCGTCGTCCATAAACCATCCGTCGAAATACCCATCACGCGGATGGATGCCAGGATACTGCTCTGGTTCGAACGAGCGTTCCTGAATGAGTTCCTGCCACACACCGTTGTTCGCACTGAAATAGATGTGTTCAAACAACTGTCCGTATAACATCTCGTCGATGATACCAGAGGGTTTACGGCTCTCGACTGTAATTTCATATTTACTTTGAGCATTGGCAACAGTACTGAATGCCAAAACCGCTAATAATAGGATGTGTTTCATGCTTGCTTGTTTTTTCTGTTTTGAGGATATACTTTTCACTTGCAAAGATACGATATTTTTTTGAATTCACCAACCTCTCTGCATAAAAAGTGAAAAAACTCTCTTTTCGAACAGAAAAAACAGGTTTTCGTCATGAAAAAGACGGACTACTTTTGTAGGTTTCGTATTTTTTATTAAATTTGCATGCAAATTAGATAAAGTAAGATGTAAAACGTAAAATGTAAAATGTAGAATGTAAATATATGGTGAGTTACATTGTTGTTTTTACCCTCTTGGGGTCGCTTGCTCTGCTGATGTTCGGTATGAAGACATTGAGCGAAGGCTTGCAGAAGATGGCTGGTCCTCAGCTGAGAAATGTGTTGCAGAAAATGACGGCAAACCGCTTCATGGGTGCCGTTACAGGTATGTTTGTGACAGCTAGTATTCAGTCTTCGACGGCTACGACCCTCATGACGGTTTCGTTTGTGAATGCAGGTCTGCTGACGCTTGCACAGGCTATCTCCATCATTCTTGGTGCACACATCGGTACGACGGCAACAGCCTGGATCATGAGCTTCGGATTCACGTTCGACATCGGTGTGGTGGCATACATTGCTGCTTTCGTGGGCATTATCATGATTTACATGAAGAAGTACAAGAGCTTCGGCGAGTTCCTCTTCGGTATGGCATTCCTTTTCCTCGGTCTGGTGACCTTGAAGAAAACCGGTATGGCTATGGAGCTGGACAAGAATGCCGACGTTATCAACTTCTTCTCACAGTTCAGCAGCGGTAGCATTGGCACCATTGCCTTGTTCCTCCTGATAGGTACGGTGCTGACCCTTTGTGTCCAGTCGTCAGCAGCCATCATGGCCATCACGATGACGATGTGTGCGACGGGTGCCATGCCTGTGGAACTGGGTATCATCCTCGTGTTGGGTGAAAACATCGGTACGACCATCACCTCGAACATAGCGGCTCTCGGAGCCAATGTATCGGCCCGACGGACGGCATTCTCGCACCTCTTTATTAATACGACAGGTGTGCTTTGGGTGCTCTGCATCCTGCACCCGTTCTTTACGATGGTGTGTCACCTTGTAGGTGTCGATGTTGACAAACTGGCCACCGATATGGAATATGCAAAGGTCAATAGCAACATCGTGTTGCCTGCATTCCACTCAGCTTTCAATATCGCCAACACGCTCATCATGATTTGGCTGGTGCCGGTGATTGAGAAGATTGTCTGCAAAGTGATCAAGCCAAAGCCTGAGACCGAGGACGAAGAATCACGCCTGCGCTTCATCTCAGCGGGACTGCTGCAAACTCCTGAACTCTCTATTTTGAATGCGAAGAAGGAAACCGTGGTATTTGCCGAACGCTGCTACAAGATGTTCGGATTCGTGCAGCAACTGCTTCACACGACGAAAGGAGACGAATTCAACAAACTATTCTCTCGCATTGAGAAGTACGAAAATATCACCGACAAGATGGAGGTACAGATAGCCAACTATCTGAATCAGGTGAGTGAAGGCCGACTGAGTATTGAGTCGAAGACAGAAATCCAGCACATGCTACGTCTGGTGAGCGAGTTGGAAAGTATCGGCGACTCATGCTACAACTTGGCACGCTCGATGAATCGCAAGCGTCAGCATAGCAACGAGGATTTCACCGAAAAACAGTATGAGCATATTCAGAACATGATGGCACTCGACGATGATGCCCTGCAAGCTATGACTGCCGTTGTGAAAGCGGGCGACCAGAAGTATGTGGACCTAAACAAATCATACAACCTTGAGCACGAAATCAATAACTACCGTAACCAACTGAAGAACCAGAATATCTTCGATATCAACAGTCACTTATACGACTACCAGATGGGTGTGTATTACATGGACATTATCGCAGAATGTGAGAAGTTGGGTGACTACGTTATCAACGTAATTGAGGCGACTGGTGCGAAAGATAAAGGGGAGAAATAGAGGGGTGAGATTATAAACTTTTGTTCGACTGAATTAAAAGAATTAAGTATTAGATAAATATGCGCAAAATTACATTAACTATCTTAATGATTACCGCTGTGCTGGCAAAGGCACAGGACGGTACAGAGTGGGACAATCCCAAGATCTCGAATGTGAACCGTGAAGCAGCTCACACAGTATCAATTCCTTACGGAACAGTAGACCAAGTAGCTAAGAACGATATGACCATTTCTCCGTACTATATGGATCTAGATGGTGTGTGGAAGTTCAAGTGGGTAGGCAACCCCGCTAATGCACCGAAGAACGTGTTTGGTTCTGACTACAATGATGCAGGTTGGGACAATATCGACGTACCTGCCAGTTGGCAAGTGTATGGCATCCGTAAAGGGAAGAACTGGGATAAGCCACTCTACTGTAATGTTGCATACCCATTCTCATACGACCGCAACACCTATAGCATCATGGCCGAGCGTCCAGGATGGTTCTCGTATAATAGCAACATGCCTAACCCCGTAGGCACCTATCGCCGCCAGTTCACGCTGCCCGACGAATGGGACGGACGCGACATCTACATTCGTTTCAATGGTGTGGGACACGGCTACTATTTGTGGATCAACGGTCAGCGTATCGGCTATAGCGAGGATTCGTACCTTCCTTCTGAATTCAATATCACGAAATACGTGCAGAAAGGCACAAATACTGTAGCGCTGCAAGTCTATCGCTTTACCTCTGGTTCGTTCATTGAGTGCCAGGACTATTGGCGTCTGACAGGTATACAGCGTCACTGTTTCCTTTGGGCTGCTCCCAAGACACAGATTCGCGACTATTTCTTCTCGACTGACCTCGATGCTAACTACACAAATGCTACTGCAAAGTTGCAAGTTACCCTTACTGGCGCTGATATCAAAAATGGTACGCTTGAAGCACGTCTCGAAGACAATGGGGCACTCTTTTACTCCGATTCGAAGGATGTCAGCACGGCTGGTACAACCACTTTTACGATGAGAGTTACCAACCCTAAGAAATGGAGTGCTGAGACACCAAATCTGTACGACCTCATCATCACCTTGAAAGACTCGAAGGGAAAGACTGTGGACATCCGTGGCGGAAAAGTAGGTTTCAAGGAAGTGAGCATCCGCAGCGATGGTGCCTTGCTCATCAATGGTAAACGTATGGTGTTCCACGGTGTAAACCGTCATGATTTCAGTTACGAGAACGGTCGTGCTATCAAGTACG
This sequence comes from uncultured Bacteroidales bacterium, assembly GCA_902787555.1. Lineage (GTDB taxonomy): Bacteria > Bacteroidota > Bacteroidia > Bacteroidales > Bacteroidaceae > Colivivens. The sequence goes on along the minus strand of CADAGO010000034.1, from coordinate 20,829 downwards.
ACGAAATCGAGAAGGACATCATCACAATGAAACGACTTAACATCAATGCAGTTCGTACATCGCACTACCCAAACGATCCTTATTTTTATGACCTTTGCGATAAATACGGACTTTATGTCATAGCTGAGGCAAACGTGGAATGTCATGCCAATACAGGGCTGTCGGGTGTGGAGCTGTTCCGCACGATGATGAGTGAACGTTCAGCAAACCAAGTGCTATGGCATCGTAACCATGTGTGTATCTCGCTGTGGTCTTTGGGTAATGAGTCAGGCGGTGGGAACAACTTCCAAACAGCTCGGGAGGCTATCCGCAAGCTTGATACAACCCGTCTTATCCACTACGAAGGTAACAGCAGCTTCGGAGATGTGAGCAGTACGATGTATGCAGGTGTGGACGGCATCGAGAATACCGGCCGCAGTCGCCTCAACCAAAGCAATCCGAAACCGCACATTCAATGCGAGAACAGCCACTCGATGGGTAACTCGATGGGTAACGTCCGCGAGTTTTTCGACTTATATGAGAAATACCCATGCCTCACGGGTGAGTTTATTTGGGACTGGAAGGATCAGGGATTACTGGCAAAGAACAGCAGTGGAAAGGACTATTTCGCCTATGGAGGAGACTTCGGCGACAATCCCAACGATGGTAATTTCTGTATTAACGGTCTTGTGAAACCTGACTGGACGTATACTGATAAGGTTTACAACACGAAAAAAATCTATCAGCCTCTTGAGTTCAAGCCTGTCAAGGGTGTGAACAACCGTTTCTTGCTGAAGAGTAAGCTGGCATTTGTGGACAATAGCTACCTTGACGTCACCTATACCGTCTTGGAAGAAGGCAAGGAAGTGGGCAAGGGTACCATTGATACGATTGTGAAAGCAGGCGACAGCACCCGCATCACCATTGATGCTCTTCCTGCCGACTACAAGGCTGACAGGGAGTATTTCATCCGCTTCTCTGCCAAACTCAAGGAGTCTACCTTATGGGCAGATGCCGGTTATGAGGTCGCTAGCGAGCAGCTTCCGCTCAATACTGCCAAGAAAGAGCCTATGAAGATTGCCAAGGGAGAAGCTCTTACGGTTGAGGAGGCTTCCTCATCGGCTACAGTGGGCAATGTAACTGTTTCGAACAACGACTTCACTGCTGTATTCTCTAAGTCGCAAGGTACTCTGCTTCGCTATACATACAAGGGGCAGGTTATCGTGAGCCAATCACTGAAGCCAAACATGTTCAGACTGCCAACCGATAACGACGGACGCCGCGCAGGTAGCTGGGATGACATGGGTCTTACTGCATTTACCGGTAAGGGCAAGGAAACAACCGTGACGAAGAGCGAAGACGGTCAGACTGTTGACATCAGCATGAAGAGTGTGTGGACGTCTACCACATCCCACAAGCTTGACCTTCAATTGGACTTCAAGATATGTGCCGACGGTACTATCATGGTGAATGCTGACATCAATCCTGCCGACCAGAACGCAGTTGTGCCACGTATTGGCTTCAAGCTCGAGATGCCTTCGAAGATGGAGCAGTTCACTTGGTTCGGTCGCGGTCCTTGGGACAGCTACGTGGACCGTAAGGAGGCTTGCTTCCCTGGTGTCTACGAGAGTACTGTGACCGATCAGTATGTGGAGTATGTGAAACCACAAGAGCATGGTACAAAACAAGAGGTAAGATGGATGGCCCTGACGAATGCGGAAGGTATCGGTGCTATGTTCGTAGCGCCCGACATGATGGCTGCATCGGCACTACATTGGCGTCCAGAGGACAACTACACCAATCGCAACTCTCGTGCGAACCATCCTTATCAGTTTAAGAAGACTGCGACGACCGTTGTGAACCTTGATGCCCGCACTCGAGGACTTGGAAACGCAAGCTGCGGTCCTGACGTGCTAAGGAAATACGAGTTGTATTCGTCTGACACAAAGTTCAGGTTCATTCTCATGCCTTTGGGTGAGAAGCTTACGGCTGAAGCTTTGGCAGAGCGTGCACGCGTGGACATGCCGATTTGCCAACCGGTTGAGTGCACGCAGGCAGCAAACGGACGCATCACGATGAAGACTGCCACTCAGGGTGCTAGCATCTTCTATAGCATCGATGGAGGCAAGTACCAGCCGTACAGCACTTCCGTGAGCCTGCCGAATGGTGGCACCATCACTGCCTACTGCACCGCTGAAGGATATTTCAAAAGCCCCGTTTCGTCCTACCAGTTCCTGATGTATATCAATCGTTCTACGTGGAAGATTTACAGCGTTTCAAGTCAAGAGGGTGGTAATCCCGCAAGCAACGCAATCGACAATAATCCGTCGACCTTCTGGCACACACAGTACTCGGGCAGCACTCCTCGTCATCCACACACCATCGTGATAGACATGGCGAAGAATTATCTTGTGACTGCAGTCCTCTACACCGCCCGCACTGACGGTAATGAGAATGGTATGATCCGCGAATACGAGATTTACATCAGCAAGACGGTGAGCGACTTTGGCAGCGCTGTTGCTAAGGGTTCGTTCTCAAAGACTACCGCACAGCAGGAGGTTGCCTTGAAGAAACCGGTTGAGGGACGCTATCTCAAGCTTGTTGCCTTGTCTGAGGTGAACAACAACGCCTGGGCCTCAGCGTCTGAAATCAGCATTACTGCCAAGTCGAATGAAGCCCAAGCCATTAACGACATCACAAACGACTTGCCAGGGATGGATGTTATCTACGACCTAACCGGTAAGAAGTATACTGCAGAGCAGCTACCCTTGCTGAGCGGTATTTACATCCAGAACGGAAAGAAATACTTAGTGAGACAATAATCAACCAAAATAGCAGTCCTCCCAACACTTTCGGGCGGACTGCTCAAGTAACAATCTAATCTAATCAAGCATGGAACATTTATTGCCAAACAATTATTACTGCGTTATTCTGGCTGGAGGCATCGGTACGCGACTGTGGCCTGCGAGCCGGCAGGAAATGCCAAAGCAGTTCCTCGACATCCTTGGCACAGGAGAGACGCTGTTGCAAGCGACATACAAGAGATATGCGCGCTTTATAAATAAGGAGAACATTATTGTCATGTCGAACGAGCGGTACAAAGAGCTGACGAAGACACAATTGCCAGAATTACCCGCTGGAAACCTGCTGTTGGAGCCGATGCGCCGAAACACGGTGCCGAGCGTGGTGTGGGCATCCATTCACCTGACACGCATCAACTCCGATGCAGTGATGCTGGTGACTCCTGCCGACCAACTGATTACAGACGAGGTGACGTTTGAGACCGATATGCGCCAGGCATTCAACTATGTTGCCGCAAACGAACGTCTGCTCACGGTGGGCGTTACCCCCACGCATCCCGAGACATCGTATGGCTACATACAGATGAATGGTCAGCGGGCTGAAAACATCTTTCAGGTAAAGTCGTTTACAGAGAAGCCCGAGGAGCAGTTTGCGCGCATGTTTATTGAAAGCCGTGAGTTCCTTTGGAATACCGGTCTCTTCCTTTGGGGAGCCCGTACGTTCTTGAACACCATCCGTCAGGTATCGAGCGAAGTGTCCGACATCCTGCAGCGCATGAAGGACATGCTGAGTGTGGGCGAGGACGTACCAGGACTTATTCAGCAGGCATTTGCTATTTGCCCCAATATCCCGCTCGAGACCGGTGTGCTGGAGAAGGTGGACAACGTTGATGTGATGATGTGTAGGTTCGGATGGAGCGACCTCGGCACATGGACTCAGGTGTTTAACATCCTCCCGAAGACAAAAGGCAACAACGTGGTCATCAGTGATGACAGCGATATCGATAACGAAGTTGAACGCAGGGCGTTAATGTATGACTCGACCGACTGCATCGTGAAGTTGCCAAAGGGAAAGATTGCAACCATTGAAGATCTTCACGGCTACGCTATCATCGACACGCCTGACATACTCATGATTTGCCGCAAGGGAGACCTACAATCGATTCGTAATTTCGTGAACGACGTAACGTTATTGAATAGTTAGTTAATTAAAAATAAAGTCAATTATGCAGATACTGTTAACAGGGGGGGCCGGTTATATCGGCTCACACACCATCATTGAATTAGATAAGGCGGGACACTCTGTTGTCGTCGTCGACAACCTTGTAAACTCAAAGGAAGAGGCAATCCGCCGTGTTGAGAAAATCATTGGGAAGCCCGTACCTTTTGTTAAGGCCGACGTGAGAGACCGTGCAGCGATGGAAGAGATATTCAAGACCTACAGCATTGATGCTGTTATCCATTTTGCAGGCTTAAAAGCCGTTGGGGAAAGCTGTGAGAAGCCGCTCGAGTACTACGAGAACAACATGAACGCCACGTTCGTCCTGCTCGACGTCATGCGTAAGAACGGCTGCAAGAATATCATCTTCTCATCATCGGCAACCGTCTACGGTGATCCCGCACAGATTCCAATCACCGAAGCTTGTCCCAAGGGCCATTGCACGAATCCGTACGGACAGACCAAATCAATGCTTGAGGAAGTTATGATTGACGTTCAGAAGGCAGACCCGGAGTGGAACGTAGTCCTGCTGCGATATTTCAACCCCATCGGTGCACACAAGTCGGGCTTGATTGGCGAGAATCCCAATGGCATACCCAACAACCTCATGCCGTATATTACGCAGACAGCAATTGGCATCCGCAAGGAACTCGGAGTATTCGGTAATGACTACGACACACCCGACGGAACGGGCGTGCGCGACTATATCCACGTATGCGATCTTGCTGCTGGACACGTTGCAGCCCTGCAGGCCATCGACCGAAAATGCGGACTCGCTATCTACAACCTCGGAACGGGTCATGGCTACTCCGTACTCGATGTGGTCAATGCATTCCAAAAAGCCAATGGTTTGAAGGTGCCGTATGTCATCAAGCCACGACGACCTGGCGATATTGCAACCTGCTATTGCAACCCGGCGAAAGCAAAGGAAGAACTAGGGTGGGAAGCACAGTATGGCATTGAGGACATGTGTCGAGACTCTTGGAACTTCCAAAAAAACAATCCGAAAGGCTACGAAGCCTAACGGCTAGGATGTGAGCAGAAAGCGAAAGGATGCGTAGCAAGCGCATCCTTTTTTGTATGAAGTACAAAACCTGTCAAAAGTATTAGCACTTGAATGCATTGTACAGTTCCGTTACGCACGCTAATAGCATAGCCGTAGAACTAAACCACTACTTATAAGGTCATGGTGAATAGATTTGAAGTATTTAGGATAGACAACTCAAATGTTAGTTAGTTTTTCTTAGGATTTCTTGGTCGATAATAATAAAAGATGTATCTTTGTACACTGATTACGAAAAATAAAAAACATAATTCACGCAGACATGCACATTTTGAATAACAAACCATTAGTGGCTCATCTTTCTATGTTTGGTGCCTGTGCTGGATGGGGGTTAATGGCTCCCGTTGGCAAGGATGCAATGACGCATGGGTTTGATGGTATCACAATGGTAACGTTTCGTGTGGTGGGTGCCTGTCTGCTGTTTTGGTTGACTTCGTCGTTCGCTCCCAAGGAGCATGTACCTTTGCGCGACAAGCTTCTGTTTATCGGTGCGGGCTTGTTCGGATTGGTGTGCAATCAGTGCTGTTATACTATAGGTTTGAGCATCACTTCGCCTATCAATGCATCAATCGTCACCACTTCCATGCCTATTTTTGCGATGCTGTTGTCGGCTTTGATACTGAAGGAACCGATAACGGGAAAGAAGGCGATAGGTGTGCTGCTGGGATGTAGTGGAGCACTGATGCTGATTCTGACTTCGGCTACTAGTGTTTCCAACGAGGTGGGTGATATTCGTGGCGACTTGCTTTGCCTGTTTGCGCAATTATCGTTTGCGCTCTATCTGTCGCTCTTCAATCCGTTGATTCGTCGCTACAATGTGTTTACCATCAATAAGTATATGTTTATGTGGGCCTCGCTCATGCTGTTGCCTTTTACATGCTTTCATGTTGCCGAGGTGGTGACGGCACCCATTCCTGCTCGAACATGGTTGGAGGTGGCCTATGTGGTGTGTGTGGGTACCTTTGTCTGTTATATCCTTACCATGATAGGTCAACGCACATTGCGCCCTACGGTGGTCAGTGTATATAACTACGTGCAGCCTATTGTTTCGGTAGCTGTGTCGCTGCTGATGGGCATCGGTGTGCTGAAACCTGCGCATGCCCTGGCTGTGGTTCTCGTTTTCTCCGGAGTGTGGTTGGTGACGAAGTCCAAATCACGTCGTGATATGAATCGCGCGCATCATAAAAAATAATCGGATATGAAAATACTGTTTATATTACCAGGATCAGGTGATTCGTTCTATTGTGGAAATTGTTTTCGTGACAACCTACAGGCTATGGCGCTACGCAAAGCAGGTCACGAGGTGGTCATCATGCCGTTGTATTTGCCCTTGAAACAGGCTTCGATGCGAGGCGCTGCGCCATTGTTCTTCCCAGCCACAACCTATTATGTGGAGCAGAAAATGTTTGGCCGTCACAAGATGCCGTTGTGGATGAAGCGGCTGCTGGGCACGGATGCCCTGCTCAGCATGGCTTCTTCTATGTCGGGTACGACTTCTGCTGAAGGCATGGAGGGTATGACTCTCAGTATGATAGAGGGGGAGGGGATGGCTTTTGAGGAGAATGTGAAGGAACTGATTGACTGGGTAAAGCAAACGGAGAAGCTAGATGTTGTACAGTTGTCCTCTTCTTTGCTGCTGGGTATAGCCAAGGAACTGAAGAGCGAGATGGATATTCCCATTGTCTGTTCCTTGCAGGATGAGGAGGTTTGGATTGACAGCCTAAAGCCTGAGTATGTACAGAAAGCATGGAAGAGTGTGGTTGCAAATGCCAAGTTTGTTGACAGGTTCATCACTACCAGCTATTACTATCAGCAGGTGGTAAAGTCCAAATTGCCGCAGTTGGGACATGTGGATGTATTATATCCCGGCATCGATGTGGCCAAGTATCGGTTGGATGTTTATCCAACAGATCCTACCATCGGTTTCTTTTATCGCATGAACGAACTCGACGGACTGGACATATTGGCTAATGCTTTTGTGCTTTTGAAGCAGCGAGGCACGGTTCCTCATCTTAAACTTCGGATAGGAGGGGGATATATGAGTCCTGACAAGAAACTGGTGAAGCAGGTGAAACGCACGTTGAAGCCATACGCCTCAGATGTGGTGATAGAAGAAACGTACGACATGGACGAACATGCTGACTTCTATAGGAAGATAACAGTGCTTTCAGTTCCGTTGCGTTTTCAGGAAGGTGTGGGATTGTATCTTTGCGAAGCCTTTGCAGCAGGAAGACCTGCAGTGGAGCCAGCCACAGGCTCCTTTGCCGAGGTTGTGGGTGATGCAGGATTGATTTACGAACCCAATGACGCCGAGCATCTGGCGGATGCCTTAGAAAAAATGTTGACCGACAAACCTTTTTATGACAAATGCAAAGAAAGCGCATGGACCTTGGCACGTGAACGCTATGATGATGTTGTATTAGCTAAGCAGTTGACAGCTTTTTACGATAAATTACTTCATGGATTATGATGACTGAAAGGAACTAACAAGAGAGGCTCCCGTTGGGGAACCTCTCTTTCGTTTTAATGCGTCTGTCGATTATTTCTTTCTATAGAAAGGTGACAGCTTGCTCTTTGCCTTGGCGATTGCGCGGCGAGGAGATTTGTAATATTGGTTCTCTAATTCGTCATTAATGACTGACGGGTCGACGGTAAGTCCTTCGGCTGCATAAACTGTGATTGGAGTATCCCAGATATCGTATGCTGATGTTGCGGCTTCGACTTCTGCTTCATTCCATTTGTCGCTCGAATTGTATTCGATTTCAAGGTATTTGCCTTCGCTTGCTAAGTAATAGGTAACACCGTCAGTTGTTGCTTTCTTAACCCAGCCCTTGCAGTTTGCGTCAGCTGTTGCAACGAACTGATTGAATGTTGATTCGTCACCGTCACAATATGCTTCGACAGCAGACTTGAATACAGCACCTGTGTAGACAGCACCGATTGGGTATTGCCCTTCGCTTGGGAATGGCATGAACGATGGTGCGTATGCCTTAGTCAGCGGCTTCTTGGTTTCACCCGTCACCACGATGTTGAACTTGAGACCTGTTCCGGTGAATGTTGCGTTAGGCTTATCTGGGTCGAAGTTATCATCGTTGGTCATATCCATTGAGTAGTATAATCCTCTGCCACTCATATTGAGAATGACTTGCTTACCGCTAATCTTGACTTCGTAGTTTGCCTGGTCTACTTCTGCTTGAGTCCAACCGCTGTTTGAACCTTCAATCATGTAGAAGAATTCTCCGGTAGCAGTGCCCTTTGCGCGGTCGTATTGGTCGGATGATATTACCCAATCAATCCATTGTTCGTCGTATCCGCCTTCTCCCCTGCCTTCGTTGTAGATTTCGAGATAGTTATCTACTAGTATGGCTCCGTTTATAGGACTGTTTTTTGTAAATGTGAGTGGTAGCTGGTAGGTCTTCTTGTTGTCGGTATTGACATAGACGATATTGTCAGCTTGTGGGTCTATCTTGGCATTGACTTCAATGTCGCCAAGTTCGGTGTCTACGCCTGATACGATTTCGAACTTCTTCGTGTACAGTTCGCCGTTGGCAGCACGAATCTTGAGAGTGGCTGGACCGGTATAGCCTGATGGTGCCAGGATTTCGAACTTGCCGTCGAAGTCGGTGATGTAGTACTTCGTCTCGTTACCGTTGTATTCAACCCAAACAGTTGCGAGGTTACTTCCATCCTGGTTGACAATCTTACCTCTGATAAATGTTAGGTTGGTAAGGGTGATAGTCTGAGTAATGGTGGTTCCACCTGGCTGACCTGCAACATGAACGGGTGTCATTTGGTAACCGCCACAGTCTTCAGGGTCAATCCACATATCCACGTCAGTATTCTCAGGAATGAAGCATTGAGCCATGCCCTGGGAGTTGGTCATACATGAGGTCTGGCTTACATGTACAGGAACCCAAGGTACGAGTGTGCCCTTCTTTGTCTTCACAGTAATGATGCAAGTGACACGCTTCTCTGGCCAGTCGAGGTTCACCCACGAGAAATGCTTCACGGTACCTACATAAACACCATTCTGGAGGGTAGCCATGCCTTCCTCTTCCCACAGACCTGTGCTCTCATTGAAGCTCCATAGAGGAATCTGAGCAGGGGTATTAGCCTTCAGGCTCTCAGGGATTGGGAAGGTGAGTTGTGCTTCCTTGCCATCCTTCAGCTGGAGTTTGTTGCCTGCGTTGTCAGTCATTTCAACCTTAGTCATACCATAGCTGATAAGCTGAACATTCTGGTTGCTGGCATCTACAGCAGCGAGGTCACCACCTGGCATCATCGTAGCGAAGTTGTCATCGTCTGGGTTGAGATACAGCATCTCGGATTTGACAGTTCCTGTGTAATCCTTACCAGTTTCTGCATTCTTGTAACCGTCGGCTGGCATTTTTACCTCCATGCCGGCATTCGTCTTCAGTGTCTTTGCCGATGATGCATTGTAAGTTGCATTGGTGGAAATCGTGTTGTTGGCCTTGCTGACCATTACTACTTCCCATTTGTCCTTACTTGCTTCGTTGTATGAACGAACGATATCGAAATAGCCTTCTTTGGTGAAGTCTACAACGGTACGTCCCTTGACAACCTCGATGTTTGTCAAAGCAAATGCACCTAATGCATCGGTAGTTGTGACAGTTGTTCCGCTACCTACCTTTACGCCAGCCAATGGGTTGCCGTTGGTATCCTTTACGAATCCGAGAAGTTCGGCTTTCTTCATTTCGCCTTTCACTTCTTTCTCGCGTTCCTGTGGGTTGTTACCGCCACCGCCATTATCATCGTCGCTGCTACATGCGCACATCAGACCTACGGTAGCGATCATGAATGTTCCAAAAAGAATCTTGTTTAGTTTCATGTCATTACTAATTTAGGGGTTATACATAAGTTTTAGTTATTATCGCTGCAAAAATACGAAGATAATCAGATACAGCCAAATGTTTTTGTGTCTTTTTTTGTTTTTTATTCAATATTTCGCTTTTTTACTCCTGTTTATTATCTGATTCCACCTCCGCTACCTCCGCCAGAGAAGCCTCCTCCTCCTCCGAACGAGCTGAAGCCACCACCGCCCCAACTGCGGCTGGACCTGCTGCTCGATGGGTGCTCACGCAACATCTTAGCGCTGTATGCGTCAGCTGTGCCGCGCTGGAATACAGTGTAGATGGTCGGCACGGACATACCTTCTGCCATCTGGCCTGCGATGTCGTCCATCTTGAAGTACTCAGGGTTGATTTTCTTCATCTCCTTAATGACTCGACTAGCATTGCCGAATAGGGCGGCGTAGACCATATAGTCTTTCCAGAGTTTGCCCTCTTGGACGCCGCGCTCGCTCAAGAGCGTGAACTCGGAAAGGTATTTCTTTAGTCCCATCAGTCGGCGAACCTCGTCTTTATTCGATGAGAGGTTAACGGTTCTGACGCCACGCAGGGTGTTGAGGAAAGAGTCGATGGTGCTCTGATTGTGTTTGTCCTTCATGTAGGCCTTGAGTTCCCAAGGTTCGAGCACGGTATCTGTGCCTGCGGCCAGTTCGAAGATGGTGTAGATTTTGCGTAGCAGGATGTGGGCTTCACCTTTCTTGTCCCATTTTTTCACCACGAAGGCTGGCACAACCTTGCCTTCACGGTTGGGATGGTTCTCGATGCCAAGTGCGCCGAGATTGACAAGCTTGATGACGCAGGCCGAGAGCAGCTTATCATAGTCGGCGGTACCGAAGCGCAACTTGTTGAGCACATCGTTAGCTGTCGAGAGATTGCCGTCGAATGGAATTTCACGATACCAATCGACACCTCTCTTGTATTTCCACCAACGGACGAAATAGGTGATGGGTGCTGCTAAAAGACCTACCAGTCCGAAGAATATCATGCCGGCACCTACGAGATAGCCGATAATTTTCTCAAACCAATCTTCGCTGCTCCCCGAGCCCTCCTCGAACTCCATACCGTAGTCGCTACCCTCCAGCGCACGTTGCTTTAAGCTTTCGAAAGGTTCGCCGCCCGACATCGTGGGTTGAAAGATGCTGTCGTTAAACTCAGCCATGATAATCATGCAGTAATCGCTCTCAAACGGTTCTTCGCTTTCTGCATAGATGCATCCGTTTTCAAACCACACGGAACCTTTGTAGCCGAATGCCCAGATGTTGGCAACAGAGTCATTGATTTCGGTACCGTCGGCACATGACATCGTGAGCATCACATGCTGAGGATAGGGGCGTACGTTACGAGCTACGAACATGTAATTGAAGCCATCAGATTCTTCATACGCCTTCAGAAGGTTGGTTACGGTGTAGGAGGTGGTGTACGTACGTTCGCCTTCATCGCCTAGTCCCCAGCACACTTCGTAGCCGTTCGCCTTCGTCACCAGACCGCATCGGCCTGCTTTTCCGGCACGGCTGCGGTCTATGTCCCAGCGCCCGATATTCTCATATTTTTTCCCCGTTTCGTCCTTCACCTCGAGGTCGCTTACCGTGCTGCCGTTAAGGTTCCCGATGACGATGTAGCATTCCGTACCTTCGGATGTGATCGTCATCTTACGTGTCTCGGTGATGCGTGCATCGCCATTCGGTTGCAACGACACATGGATGAAGAGGTCGTTGAGCGATGGCTGTGCAAAGGCGGAAAGAACGAACAGGAAGGCTACTCCACAGATATTCAGACGCTTCATCATCCGTTGAATGCTTCCTTGAGATTTGGGTAACTCTTCTTCTGTTCCTCATCGACCTTGAGGTATTCTTTCACATCGAAATGGAGCATACTTGCCACGATGGATGAAGGCCATTGGCGCACCATGCGGTTCATCTTTGTTGCAGTGTCGTTGTAAACCATACGCGACATGCGCACATTCTCCTCATAGTCCTTCACTCCGTCCTGTACCTCGATGAAAAGGTTATCTGCCTTGAGTTCTGGATAGCTCTCACGGATAGCCAACAGCTGACCCATTACTTGGCGGAGTGCACTCTGCTGCTCGTTGACAGCCTCTGGCGTATTGACACTCTCGCCACGACGCTGTTTGATGACATTGATTAGGGTCTCTGACTCGTGCTTGGCATATTGAGCCGCAGTCTGAGCCAATCCCAAGAGTGCATCCCAACGTGAGTTCAACTGAACTTCAATCTGACTGAGCGCATTCTTGCACATTTCGTCGAGATTGACGAGCGAACGCTGGGTGCTGATAAAATAACCAATGATGATGAGGGCAAGTCCTACAAGGACGCCAACAATAATTCCAATTCCTGTCATAATACTTAATGTTTAATAGTTATTTAATTTTTGAAACCTATCTCTCCCTATTATCTCCCTACTATCTCCCTACTATCTCCCTACTATCTCCCTACTAAATACTCAGTTTCACTTTGCCTCGGATATCTGTACTTGAGCTACCGATATAAAGGGTAAACGAACCTGGCTCAAGTTTCCAATTCTTTGATGCCTCGTCGTAGAACTTAAGGTCGTCATCCTTGATGGTAAACTCAACGGTCTTGGTTTCGCCTGGAGCCAGATTTATCTTCTTGAAGTGCTTCAGTTCTTTCACAGGACGAAGTACGCTTGCCTGGTCGTCACCCACATAAAGTTGAACAACTTCCTTGCCTGCCACTTTTCCTGAATTTGTAACGGCAACAGAGACTGTGCGTCCGCTGATGGTTGGTTTGCCGTACTTGAAGGTGGTGTAGCTCAATCCGTATCCGAATGGGAAGAGGGCAGGGATGCCCTTTGTGTCGTGCCAGCGATAGCCCACGAGGATGTCTTCCTTATAGGTCTGCTGTCCGTTGACACCTGGATAAGATTCTGCACCGAACGACATCGCTCCGTTGTCTTCCAACTTGACGGGGTAGGAGAATGGCAGTTTGCCACTCGGACATACCTTGCCCGATACGATGTCAGCCACAATGTCGCCAGCATCGCTGCCGAGATACCATGCGTGGAGAATGGCAGGCATACGTTTCAGTTCAGGCAACTCCATTGCATTGCCCGACATCATGACGAACACGATACGAGGATTAGCGTTGAGCAGAGCGGTGATGAGTTCGTTCTGTCCGAACGAGAGACCCATTGAGCGGCGGTCGCTACCTTCGCAGTCCTGTCCCGATTCCTTGTTCAGTCCACCTACGTAGATGACGATATCGGCTTGTTTGGCTTTCTCAACAGCTTCCTGGCGCAGTTGCTCGTTGGGATTGCGTTCTACGGCATAGCCTTGAGCATAGATAATCTTATCCCCATAGCGGTCTTGGAATGCCTTCAACACAGAGGTTTCGTGTTGTGGATTCAGCTCTGACGACTGACCACCATGCGAGAGCACGCGGGTAGCATTATCACCTACGATGAGTATCTTATTGTATTGGCTGATATCTATTGGCAATAACGGAGCCTTATTCTTGGTTAATGGGTCGTTCTTGAGCAATACTACGCCTTCGCTGCCGATAGCCTTCACGATTTCGGAATGAGCGGCAAAATCCATCTTGCCGAATCCCTGGCGGTTCATCGCTGTACGGAAGATGAGTCGCAATACGCGACGTGCTTTATCATTGACCAGTTCCATAGGGTAGGTACCATTACGCAGACCTACAAGGAAATCGTTGCCGAGGTAGCTCTCGTCGAAGCGGAAACTGCGTCCGAAGATGCCCTTGTCGGGACGGCTCGATGTACCCATCTCGATATCCAGACCATTGAAGGCAGCCTCTTTAGCATTGTGAGTTCCGTCCCAGTCCGACATTACAACACCATCGAATCCCCATTCGCCCTTCAGAATCTTCTGCAACGTATATTCGTTATGACAAGCATGCTGACCGCGAATCTTGTTGTATGCACCCATCAGCGCCCATACACCTGCATCCTGAACAGCTGCACGGAAGGCTGGGAGGTAGATTTCACGCAGGGCACGTTCGCTTACTTCCACATTCACACTCATGCGGTTCGTCTCCTGATTGTTCACACAGAAGTGCTTCACACAACTGGCTACACCATTCGATTGTACACCTTTGATATAAGGTACCACTAGTGTGGCAGCCAAACAGGGGTCTTCACCCATATACTCGAAGTTGCGGCCGTTGAGCGGGGTGCGATAGATGTTGACACCAGGACCGAGCATCACGTTCTTATTACGATAGCGAGCCTCTTCACCCACTCCTTTTCCGTAAGCGTATGCCAACTCTTCGTTCCATGTGGCAGCCAGGCAGGTGAGGGTAGGGAAGGCGGTACATGAGTCGATTTCCCATCCCGAATGTCCCCAGTCGGCCCAGTTCATCTCGAAACGGACACCATGAGGGCCGTCGCTCGACCACAAGCCTGGAATACCCAGACGAGGCACTCCGTTCGAGTAGAACTTACCCTGAGCGTGGCATAGTTTCACCTTCTCTTCGAGCGTCATACGACTTAATGCGTCATTCACACGTGCCTCAATGGGCTGTTTCTCATCAAGATATACGGGACTTCCCTGTGTTTGGGAATTCTGGGCATGAAGCGACATGTTCATCAGCACGATGCCCAAGATTGTAAAGATTTGTTTCATGATAGTTCTGATTGTTGATATTTGTTTACAAGACAAAATTACGACTTAATTATGAATTATGCATTATGAATTACGAATTATTTATGCTTTTACACCTTATTTTTAATTAAAAGGAAGTAGTTTTTTCTCTTTTTTAGCAAAAAAAAGTAAATAGTAAATGGTTAAATGGTAAATAATTCGTACCTTTGCACCACTTATGAAGATCAGGCAGATTATTGATGCCCTTGAAGACTTTGCGCCTTTGGCCCTGCAAGACGGATTCGACAATGCTGGATTGCAGATTGGATTACCTCAGGACGTAGATGCTACAGGGGTATTGTTGTGTTTAGACGTGACTGAGGCGATTATCGACGAAGCCGTCAGTCGAGGTTGCAACATGGTAGTGAGCCACCATCCGTTGCTGTTTCATCCGTTGAAGTCTATCTCGGGCAAGGATTACGTGGAGCGAGTAGTCATCAAGGCCATCCAAAAAGGGATTACCCTCTATGCTGCTCACACCAATCTCGACAACGCTCCAGGTGGGGTGAACCACAAGATGGCAGAGAAGTTACAGCTGGCTTCCCTCGAGTGGCTTGAACCCAAACAGACGTTGGAAGGCGGAAGCGGACTTGTGGGCGAATTGCCTACAGCTATGCCGCAACAAGAGTTCGTCCGTTTGGTAAAGGACACCTTCCGTGTCGACAGCATTCGCTACAACGATTGGGCAGGTCAGACGGTCAAGCGTGTGGCACTCTGTGGAGGTGCTGGTGCATTTCTCATCCCGAAAGCGATAAGCAAAGGGGCTGATGCCTTCATCACTGGCGAAATAGGCTACCATAGATTCTTTGGCTACGAAGAAAGCATCCTGCTGATGGAACTTGGACACTATGAGAGCGAGCAATATACGCTGGAACTGTTCCGCGACATTTTGGCAAAAGCAGCTCCTGAACTCCCCGTCAGCTTTACGGCAGTCAAGACCAACCCGATAAGGGAAATGTAAAAAGGATTAAATGTAAAATTATCAACTATTAATAGTAACAGAAAATGAAACGTAAATTATCACCCGCAGAATTATCAGTAGAGGATAAGTTGAAACTCCTTTACCAGTTGCAGACAGTTCTCTCTGAAATCGACCGCATCCGCACCCTCCGTGGTGAGTTGCCACTCGAAGTAGAAGACCTGGAAGATGAAGTAGAGGGTCTCCATACCCGTATGGAACGCACTCATAAGGAAATTGCAGAGCTTCGTTCATCCGTCAACGCACTCAAGGGCGACATCGAACTGGCTAATGGTAAGATCAATACTTACAAGGAACAGCTTGACAATGTGCGCAACAACCGTGAGTACGACACCCTCAACAAGGAAATAGAGTTTCAGACCCTTGAGGTAGAACTTTGCAACAAGAGGATCCGTGAGGCAGTTAATGCAGAGAAGCAGAAGGAAGAGCTGCTTGTAGCAAGCCAGAATCTGCTCGACGAGCGTTTGCAGGACCTTGAAGAGAAGAAGAACGAACTCGACGAAATCGTAGCAGAGACAAAAGCCGACGAAGAGAAGCTGCGTGAGAAGGCAAAGAACCTCGAACTCGCAATCGAACCAAACCTTCTGCGTTCATTCAAGCGCATTCGTAAGAGCAGCCGCAATGGTTTGGGTATCGTGTATGTACAGCGCGACTCTTGTGGCGGATGTTTCGCACAGATTCCCCCTCAGCGTCAGCTCGATGTTCGCATCCACAAGAAAATCATCGTTTGCGAGTATTGCGGACGTATCCTCATCGACCCAGAATTGGCAGGTGTGAAGATCGAGAAACCTGTTGAGGAGCCAAAGCGTCGTACACGCCGTGCACGTGCAGCCAAAGCTGCTGAGGCTGAAACTCCCGTTGTGATTGAACCGTCTCCAGTTGACGACATTCTTGACGACATCGAAGAATAATTCCCTATGACGAAACTCACAGTACCAGTCTTGCTGCTTACCGGATATCTTGGAAGTGGCAAGACTACCTTATTAAACCGTATCCTCACCAACCGCCGCGGCATCAAGTTTGCCGTTATCGTCAACGATATAGGAGAGGTGAATATCGATGCTACACTCATCGAGAAAGGTGGGGTAGTGGGGCAGAAAGACGATAACCTCGTAGCCTTGCAGAACGGCTGTATCTGCTGCACACTCAAGATGGACCTCGTTGAACAACTGCACGACCTCGTGAAGATGCGTACCTTCGACTACATCGTCATCGAGGCAAGCGGTATCTGCGAACCTGCGCCTATCGCTCAAACCATCTGCTCCATCCCTTATATGGAGGAGAAATACCGTAAGGACGGCTACCCAGTGCTCGATTGTATCGTCACTGTGGTCGATGCACTCCGTATGCGTGACGAGTTTGGAAGCGGAAACGATTTGATGCGCCAGCAGATCGACGAGGAAGATATTGAGAATCTGGTCATCCAGCAGATAGAGTTCTGTAACATCGTGCTGCTCAACAAGGCAGCAGAAGTAGAGCCACATGAATTGGAACGCATCCGGCAAATCGTGCGTGCACTGCAGCCAAAGGCAGAAATCATCGATTGCAACTATGGTGATGTCGACCTCGACCAGCTGCTTGACACCCATCTCTTCGATTTCAACAAAGTGGCTTCCTCAGCAGCATGGATTGAGGAAATCGAAGGTCATCATGATGAGGATGAAGATGATGACGACGATCATCATGACCACGACCATGAAGAGGAAGATGACGATGGTGATGATGATCATCATCACCATCACGATCATGAACACCATCACCATCATCACCACCACGATGACGAAGGCGAGGCTGAAGAATACGGAATCGGCACCTTTGTTTACTATCGCCGTCAGCCGTTCGACCTCATGCTCTTCGATGAGTTTGTCGCCCAGCATTGGCCCAAGAACGTCATCCGGGCAAAAGGCATTTGCTATTTCTGCGATGAACCCGAGATGTGCTATGTCTTCGAACAGGCAGGTCGCCAGATGTCAGTCAGTAAAGCCGGACAATGGTACGCCACGATGCCTGCCGATGAACTCCAACGGCTTATGGAAGCCGAACCTGCCGTTCGCAAAGATTGGGACGAAACCTACGGCGACCGCATGCAGAAGATTGTGTTCATCGGACAACATCTCGACACGAAAGCCATTACACGCGAACTCGACCGCTGTATCCGAGTCGTGAAAGTGTAAAAAAAGTATAATAAAAATAGGTGCAAACAAAACCGATTTGCACCTATTTCTTTTTTATGGACAGAAATCGTTTAACCCGAATCGGTCATTAGCGTTATGATGATGTGAAGGAGCAATGGGGTTCCATTGTAACTGAAAAGCGGTGAAACAGATGACAAAAAGAAAGTTTGTTAGTGCATAACAGTCTAATGACCGATTTGGGTTTATGCCCCGATAAACTTACCAACCATATATAGCAGAACATAACCCATCACCATCGAGATGATGCCCACTGTGAGGCCTATGCGAGCCATATCACGCTGTTCCACGAGATTGGTAGCATACGCCAGCGCATTAGGAGGCGTGGAGATGGGTAGCACCATCGCACTACTTGCAGCGACAGCCACTCCAATCAAAATGGTCGATGTGCCACCGATAGCATCCAGCTTATCACCCATCGCCCCGCAAACGACTACGAGAATAGGCATGAGCAACGCTGCCGTGGCTGAATTGGAAATGAAATTAGAAAGGATGTAGCAGATGAGACCTGAGAGAATCAGTACCAGTATCGGTGAGAACTCACCGAACGGAATGCTCTCTACAGCAAGCTCGGCAAGTCCCGATTGGTTCAGACCGTAGCCCAAGGCAAATCCTCCGGCTACCATCCAGATGACACTCCAGTTGATTTCCTCCAGATCCTGACGCGTAATGACCCCCGTCATCGAGAACACTAAGAACGGAATCAACGCGACCGTGTAGCTGTTGATACCTGTTACAGAGTCAAGCAGCCACAGGAGTACGGTTACGATGAAGGTCACGATGACAATCTTCGAATGTACACCCTTTTTCATGCCGCCCTCGATAGATAGTTCGATGGTTTTCTGCGTGAAGGGGAACAGCTTCTGCAACAGTAGCCAAGCGATGAAAAGCAGTATCAGCACCAAAGGCACCATGATGAGCATCCATTGACCAAACCCAATACCAAGATTCAGACCCTCAGGGTCGTTCAGATACTTCAGAGCAATCGTGTTGGGAGGAGTGCCGATAGGAGTTCCCATACCACCCAGATTGGCGGCAATGGGGATGGACAGCGCAAGCGCAATGCGTCCCTTGCCCTCTGGAGGCAACTGACGGAACACAGGCGTTAGGAATGTCAGCATCATAGCAGCAGTGGCTGTATTCGATACGAACATAGAGAAAAGACCCGTAATCAGCAGGAACCCAAGCAACACCATGTTGCTCTTCTTCCCAAACGGTACCAATAACACCTTGGCAAGCTGCGCATCCAGTCCCGTCTTCGTCGCAGCGATGGCGAGGATGAAACCGCCGATAAACAACATGATCACAGGGTCCGCAAAACAAGCCATTACGCCCTTGTACGAAAGCAACGCGCCTACATCGTCAGGATTGCACAGCGGCTTTACCCCCGAGTCGCTACAGAACAACAGCATCAGTCCGATGATGCCCACCGACGTGGCCCACGAAGGCACTACTTCCATAATCCACATCAGCGTGGCAAACGCGAAAATAGCGATAATTCGTTGCTGGACTACCGTCAGACCGTCCATACTAAACACACTACTGGGCAGATTCCATAATACGAGTGTCACAATGAGCACCACAATGGCCTCCACCACTTTCTTCATAACCCTACTGGGTTGGTACTTCTTCTCATGACGCATCCTATGGTATGCCTCAATGAGATTGTACCCATTGAAATTCTTGAACATAATAAACCTTTTTTTAATTGGTAAATATCTAAAAAAAAACATTCTTTGAGCCACAATCTACCCCATACATCGTAGGGCGATGGCATTATCCGCACTAAGGCTGGTCTTCAGACTTGACTCCACATCCCAAACCCCTTCTCATCCCCCGAGGAGACAATGGTAATGGCTTGTTCTGTAAAACGGAGTTCACTGCTGCGGGACAGTCGGAGATTCACACTCACATTCCCAATTAATCGCGGTTAAGCGAACCCTGGCGGGCAATCCTTCTGAATTGCGCTGCAAAATTACAAAGTTTTTTTGATATATAGCTTAATAAATAAGAAAAAAACACCAGTTTAATGTGTTTTTTCCTATAAACCCTTGAAGTCGGGAATATCATCTAAGAACTCATACGTCTGCCGCACGTAATCCATCCTACAGCAGTAATGCTCCAGTCCGTTGCTCACGATGAGATAGTCAACCTGCATCACCAGGTTGTATCGGCAGATCTGAGCAAATACCCGCTGCGAAATCTTTACATCAGGACGCTTATACTCGATGATGACACGAGGCCTCAAATCACGTTGATACACCACCGTATCGCAACGTCTGCTCATCCCGTTCAACTCAATCCGCACCTCGTTTGCCATCAAGGCAGGACTATACCCCTTCTCACCGATGAGGAACGCCACAAAGTGCTGACGCACCCACTCCTCAGGAGTCAGCGCTACATATCGGCGACGCAAAGCATCCCAGATCTTAATCCGTCCACCTTCAGTCTTCGTTCTTGCCTCAATCGGCGGCAAATTCAGTTTCATGAGTATCGTCGTAACAGTGTTTGAACTTACAGTTGCAAAGGTACACCTTTTTATTGAATTAGCAAAATACCCTACAGCGAAAAACACGACTTTTCCCATAATATTACATTTTTTCCTGCAATAGATTTGGAAAACACGTAATTATTTCGTATCTTTGCACTATATATACGTTAATTTTGCAACGTCATTTGGCTAAAGGCAAACGACCATTTGCCTAAAGCCAAATGATAAAATGCCTTTAGGCAAACGATAGTGCGCCTTTAGGCATTTTCCCTTCTCAACCAGCTCATCTTCCCTTTTGAATCGGCTGCTTTTCCCTTTTGAATCGGCTGACCGTCCCTATGCTATTAACCTACTAAGCTATTAAGCTATTAACCTAAATCTCAATAACCAATAACCAATAACCATTACCCCCTACTAACCTACTAATCAATTAACCTAAAAAATCAATAACCTATAACCCATAATGTTTTTACATGACTCACTTATCTCTAAACTCTTAAACCCGAATCGGTCATTAGCGTTATGATGATGACAATTTATATTTTTGAGCAGATTTTTTGACGCTTTGAAGGAGCAATGGGGTTCCATTGTAACT
>CADAGO010000033.1 GCA_902787555.1 uncultured Bacteroidales bacterium | reverse complement strand
TTAAAAAATTGACAGTCTTTATCTTATGGCAAAAAGTACAGGTTATTTTGGTCTTCGTCGTGGTTCGACCAAGTCGCACACCTATCAGGTGGTGAACGGCAAGCAGATCACGAAGGACCGCCAGGAGGGTGGCAAGCAGCCACGTACCTTGGCACAGATGAAGCAGCGCTGCATCATCGCTACCGCCGGTAGCGCCTACGCTGCACTGAAGTCGATATGCGACCACTCCTACGAGGGCGTATCGGCAGGTTTGGATTCAATGAGTCACTTCCACAAGGTGAACGACTCCCTGCTCCGTCAGAGCGCCCTGCGCGACAACGGGCTCTTCGGCTACAACAGGTGGGGTGTGAAGGGACTGGTGGCAGGCAGCTATGTCATCGCAGAGGGCACGCTGCCGCAGAACTGCCCGAACCTTCAGGCACTCTCGGTGGATGCCGTATCACGCAAGTGTACCATCGATGTGGCTTACGGCCGCAGTGTGGCTGAAATCGCAGAGGAGCTGGGTGTGGTGAACTTCGGCGACATTGCTACCATCGCGATGATCTACCCGAAGCGCGACGGAAGCTACGGATTCGGTGCCGTACGCCTCACCTACAAGCAGGGCGAGGACGTGGCAGCCTCGTTCGAACTGGGCGTCATCGGCGACTTCACGGGCGCAAGTATGAACTATGCAACCGGAAACCTCACTGTCGAGGTGCAGACCGCCTTCGACTGGAAGGACGGAGCCGACGCAGACGCGTGCTTCACGGCAGCCATCCTCTCACGCTATATGAACGGCAAGTGGTATCGCAGCAAGGCTCAGTTCGACGTGACGGGCGCAGTTCCTTCGTTCGGCGATGCAATCGCCACCTATCCCGTAGGTCAGCCTCGATTCCTCAACGGCAGCGGAAGCGTGGAGCCTTCTGCCAACCCGTCCACACCGAGCGACCCGACCCCTGTGACCCCATCTACAGGCTCATACTCACTCGTCATCTCAAAGACGGGTACGGGTGTGGCAACCGTCAGCGTAGGCGGTAGCGAAATCCAGAGCGGAGCTCAGGTCGAGGCAGGTGCGCAGGTATCGGTAGAGCTCGAGGAACCGGCCAACGCAACGGCTCACCCATACGCACAGATCAACGGCCAGTCGATCAGCCTGACTGAGAACGACGGCGTCTTCACGGGTACGTTCACTATGCCTTCTGCTGCTGCTACACTGACCGTCTTCACTGGCTCAGTAGCAGGTGGAGGGAGTGATCAGAACTAAAGAAGACCCTCCCCCACGACCCACAAATCAACCCACATTCCCCCTCCCTCTATGGAGGGGGGGGAGATAATAAGAAGATAATAAGGAGGTAATAAGGAGGTAATAAGAAGATAATAAGAAGGTAATATGGAGGTAATAAGAAGGTAATAAGGAGATAATAAGAAGGTAATAAGGAGGTAATAAGGAGGTAATAAGGAGGTAATAAGGAGGTAATAAGGAGGTAATAAGGAGGTAATAAGGAGGTAATAAGGAGGTAATAAGGAGGTAATATGGAGATAATAGGGAGATAATAGGGAGATAATAGGGAGATAATAAGGAGATAATAAGGAGGCATCTGCAACCATCTCCCAAATATCTCCCAAATATCTCCCAAATATCTCCCTACTAACTCCCTACTAACTCCCTATTATCTCCCAAATATCTCCCCTTAGATTTAGAGTTTAGAGTTGAGTGGGGATTCACCGCTTGAGGGCGAGGTTGTAGTTGTAGTAGGCGGTGTTGCCGGTGATGTCTTCCTTGACGCGTAGGAAGGGTGGGAACTTGACGTCTTCGTGTCGGGCCATTCCTTTGGTCTCGAGTATCATGAGGTCGGAGATGGGGGAGAGATAGGTGTCGAGTTCGAAGAACTGTCCTTGCCAGATGAAACTCTTGCGGAGTTTGTGGATGGTCTGACGATAGGGGTCGGCTTGCTGGAGGAGCGATTCGTAGAGGTTGTTGCTGACTTGTCGCTCGGTGAGCAGTTCTTCTGTGGGTGATAGTGTTCGCCGTGTGGTGTGGATGTTGACGGTGGATTGTTTCCAACTGCGGCGACGGATACGTACTTCGCACCCAGGGTCTGCCACGAGGTAGGTCTGGGTGATTTCGCTTTCGGTGCAGTCGGGCAGTTCGCCGATGACCTCAACGATGTACTTGCGTTCGGTCTCGATGAGTTGTGGCAGTTCGAGTACTTTTGCGATTTCCTTGATGACTCGGTTGAGTTTGCGTTCGAAATCAACGTTGTTGTTGATGACGCGCAGGTGTGGGTGTCCTGTCCATGCTCGGATGACTTTCTTGTCGAGTTCGCGTGCTACACGCAGCCCGGCTTCGTCGGCTTGTTCGAGTCGCTGTGCGTTGTTGCTGGTGGTGTAGAACTGTTCTGCTCCGTCGGCTGCAGATACGAGGTGGAGTACGGCGTCGTAGCGGTTGCGCAGCTCCTCGCTGTTGGTACCGAGTCGGCTGGTAATGTCGGTCCACATTTCGGGGCGCATATAGGCTGAGATGTCCATCACGCCGCGATCGCACACGATGACGCAGGGTTCGGTGCAGGTCTCAGCCATACGCATGAACTTGTCTTCGAGGGCGAGTTGTATCTCAAGGGTGGCTTTCTCGCCTTCGTAGAAGAAGTCGTGGTTCTGGGTGAGGTAGTCCATACCTGCCTGGGTGAACATAGTGGGCACTTCGGGGATGGTGAATACTTTGTAGCCGAGGTTGGTGAAGTATTCGATGACTTTCACCAGCGCTGTGGTCTTTCCGGCACAGGGACCGCCGGTGAGTACGATTCGTTTGATTTCTTTCGCTGCGCGCGAAATGCTACGTTCGGCAGAGTTCATGTGAGCTTGACTCTGCTCTCTCTTAATCGCATTTTTCATAAGGATATACTATCTGGTTTTACTTCTGTTATTTCTTCCGGCACATTACTCTTCGCTTCGGGAGCAATGGAGTCGGGCTGCTCTTTGATGAATCTCCTGTACTTGTTGCAGGTGGATTTGAGGTATGCGCTGAAGATGTTGTTGGCGAAAAGGATATCGGTGATGTGATGCTCGCGGACATACTGCACGATGTCGTGTGTGAAATAGCGGTTGTCGATGACGTGTATCTCTTCGAACGAATAGAAGAGGTAGCCTGGCAGCATGTTGCCGAAGCTGTCCTTGAGGATGATGAGTCGGCGGTGGTTCTTGGTGGATGTACGCACTACGGTGAGCCGTTGGTCGCTACCCATCATGGTGCAATAGGCGCCTCCGTTGCCGTCTTTGTATTTGTAGAAGAACGGTCCTTCCTGTGGACGGCTTTCGCTGACGATACGATAGTTCTCGTTGAGGGTGTAGTCGATGTATGTGGTGGTGTATTCCACATCGGTGGGGACGTAGTAGACGAAGTCCTCGGGTGCGTTCTTCAGCGCGATATCTTTAGAGTAGCCGTACATGCTGCCTACGTAGCGATGTACTACGTGCTGCTCGTAGGACTTGAGGTCGCGGAAGGGTACTCGGGCTACTTTGGCGAAGGTCTGTGCGGCATAGAACCCTCCGAGCGGTGTCCAATGGTGGTCGGTACGCAGGAAGATGTCTTCGTCCTTATGTTTCTTGAGGATGAAGTAGATGTTCACAGGTTTGACGCCCGGATTGAGGTGTGCGAAGACGTTGCGGATGGTAGGCAGTTGGGGGTTGGTGTAGCGCTTCACTTTCTCCGGACAATAGTAGGCGATGGCGGTAGGGATGACCATACAGTAGACGTTGACGTCGGGGAAGGTCGCTTTGTAGTAATTAGCCACATCGGCATAGTCGGTACAGCCTGTAGCCGACCCTCCGAATGCCATCAGGGCGCGTACGTTCTTATCCTTACCCACAACCATGATACCTGCATTCGCTATCTTGGCATTCTCCTCGAGGGTGTTTTCATCGGTCTCGCTATGGTCGTCAGCATTCTCGTATATCGGGTTCTTTCCCTTCCGCTTGGGGCGTGAAGCCTGCTTTTCGGGTTCGGGTGCGTGAAACTTGATGTTGTCTTCTGTGGGCGCGATGCCGATAAGATGTTTGACTTGCATACTCAGCGTCATCAGTTCGTCGCGGAAAGGTTCGCTGTCGCTGAACCACGATGAGACCTTGCTGGTGAATGAGCCGTCAGCCAGGCTTTCCCACGAGAAGGACGGGAAGGTGGCCAGCTCGCGCTTCTCGAGCTGCGACATCCGACTGCGGGGGAAGGTGTCGAATACGACGCTGATGGCTACGAACACGATAGCGATGAGGATGATGTATGTGAGGGATGATTTCCGATGTTTCATAGCTTAAAATCTCGTATAAATGAATGCGTTGTTCGTAGCACCTACCAGCAGGGCTGTACTGAGTACGAGGACAGCGATGGAGAAGACTACTTGCACTGTGGTGGCGATACCTGTACGGAGTGAGGTGTTTGGCACACATTTCCGCAGTAGCCACGAGAGGCCGTTGAAGACCGGCAGGCAGAGGATGATGGCTGCTATCCATAACCAGAAGTGGTCGAACAGTGTTGTCTCGGCCAGTAGGTCGGTCAATTCCTTCGTGTTGCCCACAAGTGCATTGAAGAAGGTCAGCATGCTGCTGAAGTCGTCAAAGTAGAAGATGCCCCAACCCACAATGACGAGCAACATGCTGTAGAGGTGGAGGAATATGGATGGGATGTACTTCTGTATTTTCAGCAAGGTGTATTTCTCTACCATCACGATGATGCCGAAGTAGAGACCCCAGATGATGAAGTTCCAACTGGCTCCGTGCCACATACCTGTGAGGAACCACACAATGAGGATGTTCAACGCCTGATGATGACGGTTGCCGCCCAACGGGATGTAGAGATAGTCGCGGAAGAAACTGCCTAATGAGATGTGCCAGCGACGCCAGAAGTCAGTAATGGAGTTGCAGCAGTAGGGGTGGTTGAAGTTCTCGTTGAACTTGAATCCCAAGCAGCGCCCCATACCGATGGCCATATCGGAATAGCCGGAGAAGTCGAAGTAGATCTGTAGCGTAAAGGCGATGATGCCCATCCACGAGCCGGCTACCGACAGAGAGTCGAGGTTGTTCTTGAGGAACAGGTCGGACAACTCGGACAGTTGATTGGCCAGAATGACTTTCTTACCTAATCCAACGAGAAAACGCTGGATGCCGTAGGCGATATCTGATGCCGACGCACGACGACGGTGGATGTTGTCGGCAATGGTTCCGTAGCGAACGATAGGTCCGGCAATGAGTTGTGGGAACATCGAGATGTAGAGCAGCAGGTCGATGAACCGATGCTGCACAGGTGACTCCTTGCGATAGACGTCGATGAGGTAGGAGATGGATTGGAAGGTATAGAAACTGATGCCGATGGGTAGGGCAATGTTGGGCGAACTGATGTTCAATCCTGTCAGTTGGAGGGTCTCAGCAAAGAAATTGGCATACTTGAACACACCCAGAATGCCGATATTGATAATCAGTCCTACCACCAACGCAGCCTTACGGTGACGTTCCTGACGGTCGATGAGCAGTCCTATGATATAGTTGGCCAGCACACAACACAGCATGAGGAACACATAGACGGGTTCGCCCCAAGCATAGAAGATGAGGGAGAAGATGACCAACGACATGTTGCGTGCCTGGTGCGTTCTCCGCACATCCTTATTCAGTAGCGTACGGTCGATGATGCCACCCAGAATGTAGCAAAGGATGAATGCCGGGATAAAGACGAAAAGAAAGAATAAGTCAGAGAATACCATCGAACATTTACGATTTAACCATTTACCATTTAATCATTTACGATTTAATCATTTACCATTTAATCATTTACGATTTACCATTTACGATTTACCATTTATTACAAACTGACTTTCAACTTTAAACTGTCAACTTTCAACTTGATATTCTCTCCCACCAATCGGGCACCGTCGAGGTTGGTGTGGACACCGTCGGAGGTGTAGGTGGAGTGTTGTAGTTCTTGTTTTCGGGTGATGCCTACATCGTCAAGCCGGATGACGGGTATGTGTAGCAGGCGACCGCATTCTGCAATTACATCGCCTGTCTTTCGTATCGCTTCCTCACTTACTTTTGTTGCCTGCATCGGGGTGATGAGCACGATGGTGGCGGAAGGATTGAGTGCACGTAGCAGTTCGCAGTTGTAGCGTATGGCCCCAGCCAATGATTGTACTTCGTGAGGTTGTAGGTCGGTGATTGTTGTCTGTTTGTCTCCACATACCTCTTTTGCCGTCTGGACGAAGGCATTGGGACGCCGGGTGCTGAACCACGTGTCGTTTGTACCAGCCAAGATGAGGATAAGGTCGGGCAGCGCTTGTCGTCCTTCTTTACAGTCTTCGCGCAGTCGCATCACCTGATTGTAGATGACGTTATCATCACCAAGCACTTCGATGTTCTCCTTTGGGTTGTACTTGGTTGAGGCAGTATGGGTCCATGTGGCACCGCTTCGTGCATAGCTGTGACACGATGCCGGCTGCATCTGTTCTTTGAATACAGTAATCCATCCGAGGGGATTCGTACAGCTGTCGCCCGCCAGCCACGTGTTCGAATCGCCCAATGCTACTACATGTAACGGTGACTGGGCTTCAGCAAACGCGAAAGGCAAGAAGCATAAGACTAAGATGAAAACCACCTTCCGCAGACTTTCCAATAGGTCCTGGTTGTCGTTGAGCAGGTCCCAAATCCCATCTTCTGAGATTACACCGCGTTTCAGGTCTTTTGGCAGGCGACCTTCTTCGTCGGCGATGAAGTCGTCTTCCCATTGCTGGCTGTCGAAATACTTGGTGAGCTGACGGATATCCTTTTTGGCTTTCTTATACGCCTTGAGGGCTTTCTCCATCTGCTGGATAGCTTCAGTGGCTCTGTCGAACCGCTGTTCCATCTCTGTGATACGTTCAATAGTTTCTTTCATTGTTCACTTTTCGTGTATTCGATAGCACGATTGATATATTGTAGGAAAGGGTAGGTGGTCTTGAATAGTTCTGCTGTCCGCTCAGGCATATCGGGTGAGGTCATGAAATCCGTATCGGGTTCATAACACAAACAGAATACGCGTAACTTAAGATATTGGGCGTAGGGTGAATCGGCTGGGAATCCAGCAGGCACTTTTTTCAGTGCGCTGCTTTCGTCGAGCCAGAATTCAGGCGACACCTTATTCCTTAAGATGTCGGCGAAGTCTCCTTCACCGTAGCAGATATCTTCACGCAGGATTTTCAACACTTTCGGGTCGCAGATGTAATCGCCTGCTGCCAACATGTGTGCGGCAGGATATCCTTCACCTCCGATACCAACGTGGAAGTAGTAGCCCGAGAAGCCCGACTTCTTGCCGCCGGGACAGATGTATGCCCCCATGTGGGTCTTGTAGGGACTTTTGTCTTTTGAGAACCGCACGTCACGATAGATGCGATAAGTGCAGTCCTTAGCTGTGAGATTGGCAACAGAGGGGTCGAACTGAGCGATGCCCATTATCACCTTTTCCACGATAGCATTGAATCGCGCTTGTGCCTCTACGTATCGCTGCTTGTTGGCAACGAACCACTCGCGGTTGTTATGTTGACTTAAATCGTTGAGATATGCAATAACTGTTTTCATACTGCAAAGTTACAAAATAGTTAAGAAATATGCGTTAAGAATTAAGAAAGAATCATAAAAAACGTGCGTGATAGTTTCTGTATTTACAATAATTACCTCCTTTTTACGTTATATTAGATAAAATCTAAGGTTGTTGTATCCCTTATTGATAATCACGATTGAAATTTCAAATATCCGAAGTTATGAAAGCAAAGATTAACGTATTCTTGCAGCAGATGCTGCGTAGTCCGAAGGAGTTCCCTGTAGAAATGGTGATGGGAATCTGTTTCTTTATAATTGCAGTAATAAATACGGAGTACAGGCTTCGTTTTGCAACTGATGGCGTGGATGCAGAAATACTGAGTTTGTTTGTGCCGTTGACAGTACTGACGTATTGGCTGAATCGGCTGAGAAAACGACAGACAGAAAAGAAATGGAGGAATGTCTGTACCGTTGCCTATATACTGTCGGGCTTCTTGTTCCTGCCTTTGATGACACTCTATCTTGACCCTTTTATCAAGACCACAGCATTTGTGTTCACCTACATACTTGCCGGCATCCTGCTGGTCGTAGGCACACGATGGATGAACAATCGGGGCTTTGCTGCTCATGCTCTTCATGTAGCTACACAAATGATTATTGGCTGTGCCATCATGGGATTGCTCAATCTGGTGGTGATGGCTATCGTCGCTTCTTTCCTCTATATCTTCGGACTTGATACTCCCAGGTATCTGTATGTATATATATTCTTCTTTATCTGGTTTGTGCTGGCCCCACAGGTATGCTTCACTTTGACGACGCAAGGTGAGGATGAGGTGAATGAACCGGTAAAACCTCTCCGAATAGTTCTCGATTACATCCTCTCGCCCGCTGTCATCATCTATACGGTGATTCTCTATCTGTACTTCTTTACAATCGTTGCAAAGTGGGATTTGCCGAAGGGAAATGTAGCTTGGCTCATCACAGGTTTCATCGCTGCCGCCTTAATTGGGAGGCTGATGCAGTATGTGTTGGTGAAGCGTCATTACGATTGGTTCTACAAATATTTACCTTGGATTGCTATTCCTCCGATAGTGATGTATTGGATTGGCTCCGTGTATCGCATCAGTGTGTATAGTTTTACAGAGAGCCGCTTCTACCTGATTGTGGCAGGTGTGCTGATGACCCTTTTCATCGTGATGCTGATATGGAAGCGTACTCGAAAGTTCCAACTGATGGCATTGATTGCTGCGGGTGCTATTGTGGTATTTACCTACATTCCCGGCATCTCTGCCAAGAGTATCGGATTCCGTTGCCAGCTGGAGCGCTTTCACAAGATGGTGAGCGAACTGAAACTGATGGATGCAAAGACTGGCAAACTGCCGACAAAAATCGACCTCGATGCCATTAATGCAGATAGTGTAAAATGTGCTCAATACCGCGAATTGTCAAGTATTATCAAATATGTTCGCGACGATATGGGTTATGCTGCATTCGAGCAGCAATATGGTCAATGGAAGTATTATGCCTATAATTTCAACGAGGGAAATAGTATCGGATTGGGTGGCGTATCTGAGTGGGTAAGTGTTACAGCTCCTATTGACTTGGGCAACTACAATATCCTTATTGCAAGCGGTGATTACAACAGAGATTCGGTACCTACAGTCTATTATGACCAAGAAGACGTGATTGTCGAAAGAGATGATACGGAACTACTTCGCTATCCAATCAATGCATTCCTTCGTCAGCATCCCGAAGTGATAAACCAGCCCAACCGCCTTTGCGTTTACCGCAACGATTCGCTCCTTCTTGTTCTTGGTGGCATAGAAGTTACCAATGGCAAAGTTACCCATGTGAATACAGGAGAATTTTTATTATTCGGAAAAAAGCAATAAGCTTAAGGCTTTTTACGCGAGTACAGTCTGACAATTGTTGGAGTGTACTCGCACATGTGTTGGAGTGCAGTCTGACAAAAGATGGGGTGTACTCCATTTTTTCATTGAAAGCAGTCTCTGTGTCGTTTTTTTTTCGTAACTTTGCACCCGAAAAAATTAAGTTAAGATGATTACAGTTTCAAATCTTTCCATTCAGTTTGGAAAACGAGTATTATACAAGGATGTGAACCTGAAGTTCACGAATGGTAATATATATGGTGTGATTGGTGCAAACGGCGCAGGTAAGTCTACATTGCTAAAAGCAATCACAGGAGAGTTGGAGTCCACTACAGGTTCTATTACCTTAGGTCCAGGCGAGCGTCTGTCGGTGTTGAGCCAGAATCACAACAAGTTTGATGCCTTCAACGTGATGGACACGGTGATGATGGGTCACACAGTGTTGTGGAACATCATGAAGGAAAAAGATGCGTTGTATGCCAAGGAAGATTTCAGCGAAGAAGACGGAGTGAAAGCCGCAGAGCTGGAAGAGAAGTTTGCCGAGTTGGGCGGCTGGAATGCAGAGAGCGATGCCGCCATGCTGTTGAGCGGACTTGGCATCAAGGAGGATCTGCACTATCGCCAGATGTCCGAACTGTCGGGAAAGGAGAAAGTTCGTGTGATGCTTGCTCAGGCTCTCTATGGAAATCCTGACAACCTGCTGCTCGATGAGCCTACCAACGATCTGGACCTCGATACCGTAGAGTGGTTGGAAGACTATCTTGCCAATTTCGAACACACGGTGCTCGTAGTGAGCCACGACCGTCACTTCCTTGATGCGGTATCAACTCATACGGTGGATATAGACTACGGAAAGATTAACCTGTTTGCAGGTAACTATTCATTCTGGTACGAGAGTTCGCAGTTGGCCCTACGTCAGGCTCAGAACCAAAAAGCAAAAGCTGAGGAGAAAAAGAAGGAGCTGGAAGAGTTCATCCGCCGATTCTCAGCCAATGCAGCAAAGAGTAAGCAAACCACCAGCCGTAAGAAGATGCTGGAAAAACTGAATATCGAGGAGATTCAGCCCTCGACACGTAAGTATCCAGGTATCATCTTCTCGATGGAGCGTGAGGCAGGTAATCAGATACTGGAGGTTGAAGGACTGAAAGCAGTAGATGAGGACGGCACTCTGTTGTTCGACAATCTTACGTTCAACGTGGAAAAAGGTGAGAAAGTAGTATTCCTCAGCCATAATCCTCGTGCGATGACCGCCTTGTTCGAGATCATTAACGGCAACCGTGAGGCACAGGCAGGAACTTATAAGTGGGGAGTGACCATTACAACAGCATACTTGCCGCTCGACAATTCTGCATTCTTCCAGAGCGACAAGAATCTGGTAGAGTGGCTGAGCCAGTTTGGTGAGGGCAACGAAGTGTTCTTCAAGGGATATCTCGGCCGAATGCTTTTCTCTGGCGAAGAAGTGCTGAAGAAAGTGAATGTGCTGTCGGGAGGTGAGAAGATGCGTTGTATGATTGCCCGTATGCAATTGAAGAATGCCAACTGCCTGATACTTGATACTCCGACCAATCATCTCGACTTGGAATCCATCCAAGCATTCAACAACAACTTGCGTCAGTTCAAGGGAAATGTGCTGTTTGCCAGCCACGACCATGAGTTCATCAACACAGTAGCAAACCGCATCATCGAACTGGGTCCGAAAGGCAATATCGATAAGTTGATGACCTACGATGAGTATATTGCATCCGAGCCGATAAAGGAACTACGCAAAAAGATTTGGGACTAAACCAAACTGTCCTGATCGAACCCCACAGGAAGGAGGTCTTGGGCAGAATCAATGAAGTAGATGCCATTTGTACCGAAGAGCATCACCTGCATGGGGTGCCCAAATCGGTGCTCAGTCTCGAGCATCACTTGTCGGCATGCACCACAAGGACTGATAGGCTCTTTGGTGAATGAGCCGGAAGTGTCTCTCGCTGCGATGCAAAGTGTGCGGACAGGAACGTCGGGATAGCGTGAGTTAGCGTAGAAGAGGGTAGTGCGCTCTGCACATAGGCCGGAAGGATAGGCGCAGTTCTCTTGATTGTTGCCTGTGACGATTTCCCCATTATCCAACAAAGCGGCAGCTCCTACGCAGAACCGACTATACGGCGCATAGCTTCTAAAGGTTGCTTCTTTGGCGGCTGCAACCAGTTCCTGTTCCACTTCATTCAGTTCTCCCTCTTCTTTCAGGGTGATATGCACGGATTTGATTATTTCTTTCATTATATTGGTACTTTTTGTTGATTTTCGTTGCAAACTTACAAAAAAATATGCATTATGCATGATGAATTATGAATTATTTTGTAAGTTTGCAGTTGAAAACAAATAATATATTCATTTATGAACCGAAATACGTTAATTAGATTGCTTTTGTGCGTTGTCTTATCATCAGTGGCTAATATTACTTTTGCTCAGACAAAGAGTGCGGCATTTCAGGAATATATCAATAAATACAAGGCTATCGCTGTGGAGCAGATGGAACTGCACGGCATCCCTGCCAGCATCACCTTGGCACAAGGATTGTTGGAGAGTGGGGCAGGAAGTAGTGAGCTGGCAAAGAAAAGCAATAATCACTTTGGTATCAAGTGTGGAAGCAATTGGTTCGGTCCCACTCATACTCATTTCGATGATGGACGGAACGAGTGTTTCCGTGCCTACGATAATGTGCGTGCCAGCTACGAAGACCATTCGCAGTTTCTGAAGAAAGAACGCTATGCCCGCTTGTTTCGTCTCAGCATTCTTGACTATAAAGGATGGGCAAGAGGGTTGAAGGCCTGTGGTTATGCAACCAGCCCTACTTATGCTGACCGATTGATACAGATTATCGAATTGTATGAACTGAACAAACTCGATCGTGACCCCAAGGCAGTAGCAGTATATGTGCCTGAGCCAGAACGTCCTGTAGTAAATGTGGTGATGAATACCCATACGCTGATGACGAACAACGGAGTGATGTGTATCAAAGCCAATGGACAAGATACGTGGGATAGCATCGCTAAGGAATTTGCTGTTCCTAAGTACAAGTTATTGGAGTATAACGAAGCCGTCGAACAGGTTGAAATCAATCCAGGTGATTATATCTATCTCCAGAAGAAACAGAAGAAAGGCGATAAGCATTATGGCAAAGACTATTGGCACCATGTGCGTCAAGGTGAGTCGATGTACTCTATTGCCCAACTCTATGGCATTAGAATTGCTAATCTCTACAAACTCAACTTCCGTGATCCCGACTATGTTCCCGTTGCTGGTGACTTACTGAGGATTCGATAGTTTTTATAGAATTTGTAGTTCCCATAGTTCAAACAAAGAATGCTCTCAACTCGGCGGTTGGGAGCATTCTTTGTGGAGAGTTTGTTAATCGTGTCTTAGCTTGCAAAGTTTCACTAATTGTTTTGCTCATTTTCCTCTTGCATGTCAATCAGGTTTCCTGCTTTGTCTTTGAATTCGTATTGCAGGAATGCGAGAGATTGGCTTGGCGTAATTTTGAAGCTGAGTCCGTACTTTAAGTGCCATTTCACCCGTTGGGAAGGGAATCCCTGATTGATGTAGGCGTAAACGTAAGGATGAACAAAAAGTTGAAACTTCTTCATTCCAAGTATATTGACGATGTAATCGATTTTACTTTCAATGATGTCTGTAAAGAGATATGATGATTTGATGACTCCCTTTCCGTGGCAAGTGGGGCATGTCTCGTCAACGTTCACGTCCATAGCAGGACGGACTCTTTGACGGGTGATTTGCATCAGCCCAAATTTGCTAAGTGGCAAAATGTTGTGTTTTGCTCTGTCGGGGCGCATCAGCTCACACATCTTCTCGTAGAGCTTTTGGCGATGGTCGGCTGTTCCCATATCGATGAAGTCTATCACGATGATTCCACCGATATCTCTAAGTCTTAATTGGCGTGCTATCTCTTCGGCTGCTCCCATATTTACTTCGAACGCATTGGCTTCCTGACCGTCGACTCCCCTTGAACGGTTACCGCTGTTGACATCGATAACATGGAGTGCTTCTGTGTGTTCGATAATGAGGTATGCGCCTCGTTTGTAGCTTACTGTTCTGCCGAACCCGGATTTAACTTGTTTGGTGACATCAAAATTGTCAAAGATCGGTACGTCGCCTTTGTAGAGTTTCACGATTTCCTCACGTTCGGGGGCAATCAATCCAACATATTTCTTAACTTCCTTGAAGACTGCGCTGTTGTTGACGTATATGGCTTCATAGGAAGGATTAAAGAGGTCGCGAAGCAGTGATACGGTACGTCCTGACTCTTCGTGTGCCAGCAATGGTAGGTTTGGTGCCATCTGTACCTTAGTGATGCACTCATTCCAACTGTCGAGCAGGATGGTCAGTTCTTTGTCCAACTCTGCCACACGCTTACCTTCAGCAACTGTTCGAACAATTACACCGAAGTTATGTGGCTTAATGCTCTGAATGAGTTGTTTCAGGCGTGCACGCTCTTCCGAACTCTTGATTTTCGTCGATACGTTGACTTTGTTTGCGAAAGGTAGCAAAACAAGGTAGCGTCCCGCAATAGATATTTCTCCTGTAAGACGAGGGCCTTTGGTGTTGATAGGTTCTTTTGTGATTTGAACCATTACCTCCTGTCCCAATTCCAGGACTTTGTCGATGGAACCATCTTTAGGCAGCTCGGGTTGCATCCCGAACTTTTCAACCGTAGGGAGTTTCTTGCGGTCGCTTGCTACCTGTTTTACATACTTTTCGAGCGAAAGAAAATGTGAACCTAAATCTTGGTAATGAAGGAATGCTTCGCGCTCATGACCGACATCAACAAAGCATGCGTTCAAGCCAGGCATTATTTTTTTGACTCTGGCGGCATAGATGTTGCCCACTGAGTAGTGTGTGTCAAGTGATTCCTTTTGGAATTCAACCAATCGTTTGTCTTCAAGAAGAGCAATCGTTACTACTTTGGGTTGGGAGTCGATAATAAGTTCACTTATCATTTCCTTGATTAAGAGATTTATTTGCTCTTATGACGATTCTTTCTCAGTCTTTTCTTACGCTTGTGTGTAGAAATCTTGTGTCTTTTTTTCTTCTTACCGTTTGGCATAATTCTGAAAAATTAAAGGGTTGATATTATAATAATAATTCACTAATAGTCTGTTTATTCCTCTTCAGCGGCTGGTGCTTCGCCTTTCATCTCTTTGGCGAATGCGATGGCGGGCTTGAAGACTACGACTTTGCGCTCAGGAATGAAAATGGTCGTATTCTGTAAGATGTTACGTCCTGTGCGTTCTTTGCGTGTTTTGATCAGGAACGAACCGAAACCACGTAAGAAGATTTCGTTTCCTTGAAGAAGGTTGTCTTTGACTGTTGCAGTAAATGCTTCAACAACGGCATATACTTCTTCGGTACCTAATCCTGTTTGCTCAGAGATGGCATTAACAATGTCTAATTTTGTCATTTCTTTTAAATCTGTTGTTATATCTTCACTATATATTCACATCGATGTGACTGCTCACATGATGCAAACGGACTGCAAAGTTACTATTTTTTGGTTAAACGAGAAAGTTTTTTTTAAGTTTTCAACGTAAAATCGTGTAAAACAGCAACTTAGCAATCCGTTTTGTATCTTAAGGATGCTAAAATCAGTAGATTTCGTTGAGAATATGTGCCAATCGGATTCCGCCTTTGAGTAGCTGTTGCTCTATAAGGGGAGTGTATTTGGCGATATAGTCATACGATATCTTTGTACCTTCAGGTGTGTCCTCATACACAATCTTTGCATATTGATGGGTTTCACGTGCCCAGTCGTCGGCACTCCCTTGTGCAATCGCTTTCCTTTCCTTACGGTTGAGGCGGTCAATCTGGTTCACCCATTCGGTATGCGACCATGCGTGGCCGCTCTCTAAAAGGTCTGTATCCCATACAGAATGCAGGTTTGTTTCCTTCTTGAAGAAGAATACGTTCACCTGATTACCACCCAAATCAGTTTTGCGCCCTAAGTGCATAGGTTGGTGTATGTCTCCCAGGAAGTGAATCAGCATTTTCAGCGCCAATGCTTCTTCTTCGTGCGAGAGGGTGCCCGATTTCAGTTTACTGATTTGCTCGTTGATAGCAACCACGATGTCGCCTGTTTCGAATGGCGGTACCTCATCGTAGGTCTGGTCGGCATTGATGTTCTTGTAATGCCAGGTCAAGGTGTATTCGTATTCTGGGGTATGGCTTGCGTTGTCGAGCCAGTTTGCCCAATACACGATACTTTTGCCTTCCAGCACCTTCTTTATATGTCGTTTAGCACGTTTGGTCAGATGTTTCTCTGCGACAGCGCAGGTGACGTCATGTCCTTTCTGCCCCCATGCCAGGCCATCGGTTGCGATGAGCAGCATCGCAACCAAAGATATTAGTATGGCTTTTTTCATTTGCTATGGTCTATTCTGGAGTTTCGTGTGACATATAGTAGCCTACACCTTCTATGAGTCCCTTGTAGGACGTCTTGTAGGCAATCATTGTGATGTTGTCGCCTTCTTTCACATTTTTCGCTTCGTCTCCATAATGCACTTCTCCAATCTTGCCGAACTGTTTCTTGTCCGTCGTTCCCCATCCGATGTAAACACCATAGATATAGAGACGTGTGCCTACTTCATCCTCAAGTACGAAGTTTCCGTAAGTGGTGATGTCCCACTTCATGTTGTTGGCTTTCTCTTCTTCTGTTGGTTCACATACCTTTCCACTGATGAGGTAGAAGGTATTGTTGTCGTCGTTCTGATCCTTAAAATCCTCCAGGCTGAGAGCCTTGACGGCAATGTGTGATTGGTAAACACCATTTACCATCTGAGGACTGTCTTTGTATGATGACTTTGGTCCGACGAGGGTTACGACATCACCCACTTTGAGACCCATTTCTGTGAATTTCTGAGACTCACCATCAGCGTTCAGTGTACCATAGACATACATTTCGCCCGATGCATCGCGGATGTAGATGTTACCATACTTGCTGTTGGCAACCTTGGTGATAATACCTGTTACCTTATACAATGCACTGCCATCGGGTTGTGCGTTGAAGTCGGCGCATGATATTTCACGGATTGAACCTTCCTGGCTGACAGTTACGTTAACAGACGAACTGCTCTGGCTGTTGGCAGAACCGATGGTTATCACACCTGTACGTGCGCCTGCTGTGTTTGCATCTACTTTAAAGGTGATGATAGCTGTGTCGCATGGGTTGGCTTCGATTTTGGTCGGCACGCCAGCCACATAGTCCATCTTCATCATATTGATCCAATCATACTCCTCCGGGATATTCACCAATGCTCCGTTACCTTTATAGGCTGCCTTTACGACAAATTCACCGCCGTCCTTGCCTACGGTAGGATTCTCTGATACTACTTTGATGAGCGACTTGGTAATCTTAAGTACTGTGACATTCACGAGTTCTATCGTTGTGCCATAAGTGCTCCTTGGACCTTCCACAGTTATTTCGTCACCCACTTCGATGCCGAGACTGGTGAAGTTCCTCTCTGCACCATTGGCATCGAGTGTTCCG
The DNA here is from genome assembly GCA_902787555.1 of uncultured Bacteroidales bacterium. Taxonomy (GTDB): domain Bacteria; phylum Bacteroidota; class Bacteroidia; order Bacteroidales; family Bacteroidaceae; genus Colivivens. The sequence goes on along the minus strand of CADAGO010000033.1, from coordinate 8,706 downwards.
TAGATGTATACTTCACCTGTGCCGTCGTTGAGATACCAGTTTCCATAGGTGGTATTGGCGATGGAGGTACAGATACCTTTCACGCGGTAGGTCTTACCATCAGAACCTGCGAGCACTTCAGCGCAGGTGGCTGATGAAGCATCGAGCGATCCTTGGCGTACGATGACGAATTGCTTGTCTTTACCTGTAGTGATGCAGAGTTCTGTTTCGCGTCCGCTGTTCGATGCGTCTGCATGGAACGTGATAGTCGTTTCACCTGCGCCGCCAAAGAGTGCTGATGCAGTGAGCCATGTAGGCAGATAGTCATAATCGTTAACAGTCTTCCCTGCATCGTCCTTGTGAGTACCTACTTTCACTGCTTTTTCAAATGCCCATTGACCGCCAGCCTTGATGGTGAGGTTCACGTCACCGCCCGTCATAGGAATGGTGAGGTAGGTCTTGTCGAGAACAATGCTGCCCAAAGGACCTGCCTTTTCGTCGTCGTCCGAACATGCAGCGAAAGCGAGGGCTGCAAAGACTACACCTATTATATATTTATATTGGATTTTCATAATGATTTGATTCTTTCGTTTGACTTATGCATTAATTAAACATATACTTTACACCAATGGCTGCATACCAGCACTGACCGATCACCTTGTTTGGCACGAAGGTCTTGACATCACCGTTTACGGCCTTGGGCGTAGAGAATACAGGGTAACCGTCGGCATCGGTCTTTTCGTACTTCAAGATACGTCCGCTGTTGAGGTCTGGGTTCATGATTTTGCTTACTCCCCATTCGTTGTTAAAGAAGTTGAGTACGTTCTTCACATCAAAGCTGAACTGCAGCTTGTGTACGTTCTGTGCCAGTTTCACCTTGAAGTCGTGCTTGTAACTGATATCAATGCGGTGTACCCAGGGAGAGTAGTGACTGTATGCCTCTGCATATTCACCCTGATGGTTCTTTAGGTAGTCGTTTGAATGTACATAGTCCATGAAACGCTTCTGGTCGTCAGCTGATGTGAAACGGAACTGCCCGTCTGCCACTTCCTTGTCGGTTGGGATGTAGAGCGCGTCGTAGGTGTAGCCGTCGCCATTCATATCGTTAGCTAACATATAAGAATAGTTATAGCCTCCGTTCCAACTCTCGTAGATTAGGCTATAGTGGTTGCCGAGATGGTCGCTGGCAGTTGCCGATGCGATGAAACGGTTCGGTGTCACGTTGCTTCCGTTGTGCAGGCTTATGTAGTTAGGACCATTGACTGTTGAGATATAGGTGAATGCAGATTCTGCATTGTTGCCTGGCAAACCTGTGATTTCCTTGTTCACGCTATGCGTATACGATGCGCTTAGATTCAGCCACTTCATAGGTTTTGCCGTGATTGATACTGATGCCGACCATCCGTAACCCTTGCTGGTGTTCTCAAGAACGAATGCCTTGGTTCCGTTGCGGAAGTTTGATGGATAGATTGGGCGGTCGTCAGCGCCGTTCCAACGTGCAAAACCTTCAACCGGAATGATACTCCAATCAGAGATGGTTGACTGGTTGATGTTCTTGTTGAAGATACCTTCAACCGATACCGTTAATGGGAATGATACGGGAACCACATAGTCAACAGCTAAAGATGTCTTCCATACCTGTGGCATCTTGAACTTAGAGTCAACAGCAGAGATAGATGATGGAACCGTTCCGTTGCCAGGAGTGGTTGGGTAGCCCAGACCGATGAGTTTTTGGTATAATGCATCGATGGTGGCTTTGCCATTAGCATCGGTTACAAGACCTCCGTTGAAGGTGCTCATATCGATATCCATCTTAGCAGCTGTGCTGGCATTGAGGGCTACCTGGTTCTGATTCATACCCGAACCTCCTGGCATGTTGGTGAAGAATACAAGTGGCAGACGGCCTGAGAACAGACCAGTACCTCCACGTACCTTCAGGGTCTTGTCGCCCAACACATCGTATGAGAATCCCAGACGTGGTGAGAAGATGAGGTTGGAATCGGGCCATTTTCCTGTGTCGATGTGGCGTCCGTTATAGTCAAGGTCAAGAATGGCGTTGTTGGTCTTTAGGTCTTTGTTGTTGAAGAACAGTCCGTCGAGACGGAAGCCGTATGTCAGTTTCAGTTTGTCGTTCACATTCCATTCGTCTTGAGCATACACACCAACCTTATCGTAGGTCACGCGAGAAGCTGGTTTAGTTTCCCCATCGTAGCCATAAGTGAGGGCAACTACATCCGGAGTAGCCCCATTGATGAAATCGTCAACACTGAGGTAACGATAGTAGCCTGTACCACTACGCATATACTGGTTGTCTGCCATTTGGTGTTCGTAGCTTACACCACCCGTAATCTTGTGGTCAGTCAGGTAGTAGGTGATATCGTCCTTGATATTGAATACCGAGTTATTCACTGCATTGTTCCAGGTAAACAGCTCATAGCCGAGTGACATGTATTGGGTGTTGCTGCCGGTTCCGTCTTGGATGTCGATGAACGGGAACATAGCTGATTTGGAGTCGCGGATAGGGTCGGTCTGCTTTGAGAATGTAGTCAGGAACTGGTTGAACAGGTCGTCTGTCAGGCGGCTGTTCAAGTCGATAGAGAATGAGTGTACGTCGTTTTTTGCTGAATACAAAGAGTTAGCAAACACCATAGAGTAGAGTGATACACGGCTGAACGGTGAACGTGTGCCTCCGTCCATTGATGAGGCGTTAGGTTCTCTCCACGCTAGGTTATGAGTGAAGTTATATCGCACGGCAAGCTTATGCTTGTCGTTGATGTTCCAGTCAATACGTGTCAGGATCTTCGTGTTTGTTTGGTCGGCAGGGAAGTCAGTGAACGAGCCTGTTTCGTAGCCGTATTTCTCACGTACGAAGTCACTCACGCGCTGCATGTCGGCTGCTGTGGCAAACGATGTCTGGGTGTCGGCGTTTGGTGGGTATTTTTCGTCCGATGCCCTCCATTTGATGACTGTGGTAGGGGTCTTCGAGTATTCTGCATTGACAAAGAAGAACAGCTTGTTCTTGATGATTGGTCCGCCTAGGGTCATACCGTAGAGTGTCGTACGGTCGGTCTCACGGGCAGTTGGGATGTCGGTACCGGCTACGTTGTTACCACGCATGTTTTCATTGCGATGATAGATGTAGGCAGTACCCCTGAATTGGTTCGTACCAGATTTCGTGATGGCATTGATAGCACCACCGATAAAGTTCGTCTGGCGCACATCGTATGGAGCAATCACCACCTGCATTTCCTCGATAGCATCGATTGAAATAGGGTTTCCGCCACCAGGAAGGGCTTCGCTCAGACCGAAGTTGTTGTTAAAATTAGCACCGTCGACTGTGAAGTTGGCGGTACGTCCATCCTGTCCGGCAAACTTCATTCCGTTACCCCCGTAAGGAGAGAGGCGGGAAATGTCGGTGATGCTTCGTGCAATGGTCGGCACGCTCATCATTTCTTCGTTCGAGATGTTGGTAGCACTACCCATCTTCTCGTTCGAGAATTTCGATGCGGTACCAGTCACCACTACGTCGGTCAGAGCGCGGCTTGATTCCGTCAAGGTTGCGTTCAGGTTGTAGGTCTCACCTAGTTGTAAGGTGATGTTACGCTCCGTTTTCGTCTCGTAGCCTACATAAGTAATTGTTACTTCGTAAGGCCCGCCCGGACGCATACCCTGTATGCTGTAGCGGCCGTTTTCGTTGCTGACAGCCACATACCTTGTTCCCGAAGGTGTGTGGACAGCCTGAATGTGTGCACCAATGACTTCTTCATTGTTGCTTGTAACCTTACCAGACATGCCTGATGTGGTTACCTGTGCCATTGCTGCTGAAACCACAAGTGTCAGCAGGGCAATGATCGAACACAATTTCTTCGACATAATTAATTCTGTTGCTTAGTTTAATACTTTAGTTATATAATTGTTCTGTTGTTTCTTTTTGGACAGAATAGTTGCTTTTATGTTTTCTTTGCAAAGATAAACTTTTTTTATCAAACAACCAAACAAACTCCAAAAAAACAGCCTGCTGAGGACAAAAAAGGGGTATTTAACACTTTTTTCGCAAAAAATACAATTTTTGTTACCTACCTTATTTAAATATAAATAAAAAATATCTATCTTTGCCCTTTGAAATACCAACATCAAGTAGAGAAGAAAGTATTTAAATATCAATATCATTAATCATTAAAAATCAAATCGTATGAAGAAATTTTTTACTCTCATTGCAGCTACACTCGTAGCAGGTAGTGCATTTGCACAAGGCGAAGGTTTCGTAAACGTCATTAATAATGGTGACCTCAGTGGAACTGACGTAGCAAACTTCGTAGTTAACGACTATTGGGAGGACGGTTCAAAGCATGCAACAGAAAGTGCACGTATCCTTGTTGACAAAGGCGAGCGTTGCATCATTGTATGCTCAAACGACAACCCTTCACAAGTATGGGACGCTCAGTTCTTTATCACTGTTCCTGAAGATCAGGCATTTGGTGATGGAACTCAGTTCCAGCTCAAGATGAAGGTGAAGGCTGATAGAAATCAGACTATTAGTTCACAGTCCCATAGTGCACCAGGAAGTTGGATGAATAACACAGCTGTCGGTGATATTTCCATCACAACAGAATGGGCTACTTTTACTTCTAATGTTGTTAAAGTTGGTTCTGGTTGGAATGTTGCTCCAGCAGGAATGCATACGATTGCCTTCAACCTTGCTGATACAGGAACTAAACAGGCTAACACATTCTATTTCGATGACATCGAACTTTGGGTAAAGAGACCAAGATATGAAACAGTTGAAAACTGGTTGAACCTTGCTGTTAATGGTGATTGCGAAGGTACAGACGGTTCAAGCCTTGTATGCCGTGAGAAAGGTGCGCAGGATAGTTTCTATCAGGCACCAGGCGAAGGTGTTAAAGAATCAGCTGCAGTTGTTATTACATCTGTTGACAATGCAAGTCAGGGATGGGATACTCAGTTCTTCATTACTTCAGTTCACCAGTTTGCAGAAGGTGAACCATACAAGGTGAAATTCTCTGTTCGTGCAGAAGATAATGCAAGTGTTTCAATGCAGACCCATGCATATCCAGGTGGTTACATAGGCAACTTTACTCCAGGTAGCATCAATGTAACAACAGAATGGCAAACATTTGAATTTATGGGTGTTGCTCCTGCTCCACATGCTCAGAATGGTCCATTCCAGTCAATTGCTTTCAACCTCAATGATAACAAGTCTCTTGCTACGAAGTTCTATTTCGACAACATTGAGTTCTGCATTGATGAGGCAGAGGCTTCTGAAGACGAGAAGGCACTTGCTGAAGAAATTGCAAACCCAGTTCCAACAGCTATCAACACAGCTAAGGCTGCAAAGGCTCAGACTATTTTCAACGTAGTTGGCCAGCAGGTTAAGAGCCTCCAGAAGGGTCTCAACATCGTAAATGGTGAAAAGGTTTACGTGAAGTAATTATCCCTCCCAGCTCTCCCATATAGGAGAAAATACAAAAAGGTGCCCAGATAGCAATGTCCGGGCACTTTCTTGTTCATAGGAGATATAAGACTCTCAACTCTCCCCGCATAGGCTTCCTCCTGATTCCGGAATTAATCAATAAAAGAACGGGTATGAAAGATTTTGCAGCCATAGATTTTGAAACGGCAAACAACCATCAGAGCAGTGTATGCTTTGTGGGAGTGGTAGTTGTGCGCAATGGAGAATTCGTTGATTCGTTCTATTCGCTTATTCAGCCGGAGCCAAACTACTATACATATTGGTGCAGTAGGGTTCATGGACTTTGCTGTCAAGACACAGACGAGGCACCCGTGTTCTCAGAGGTATGGAGGCAGATAGAGCCGTTGATTGAGGGACTGCCGCTCGTGGCACATAACAGCCCTTTCGACGAGGGCTGTCTGAAGGCAGCATTCAGAGTCTATCGAATGGACTATCCTGACTATGAGTTCTTCGACACCCTTCGTGTCGCCCGACGTACCTTTCCCTATCTCGACAACTATCAGTTGCAAACTGTTGCAGCTGAGTGCGGCTATTGGTTAGACCGCCATCACCATGCCCTTGCAGATGCCGAAGCATGTGCCTGGATAGCACGAGAGATACTATAATTAACAAATGTCTTTTGATTACCCTCTATATTACTACTTTCACCACAAACGCATATTCCGAGTCTATCGCATCCAACCTTCTACACGATACACTTTCTCCAATAGTTTTTTCTCGTCTCCAGTCTTTGCGTCCTTGAACCACACTTCAATGCGGGCTGCATAGTAATCGAACCAGTCACCTTCGTAGATGGTGAATCTCTGCTTGTCTACCAACTTCGAGAACGTAGATGTGCCATTGATTTTCACCTTACTGGCTTTCTTCAGTCGATAATCAGAAAGCGGAATATCCTCAGTAACTTCAAAGCATTTAAGATAGATTTCGCCAGCAGGTAGCGGACCATAATAGAAATCATAGTTATAGATTCCCCCTTGCGAGCCATTCCAAATTTGCAAGTAAGAATCGGCATTAAGTGTATCTACCACCACAGAATCAGGGTCGACATAAACGGATGCCGCAAGAGAATCGTCCCAATGATATCTCTGAAGCGGCAGGTTGTAAGCTAATCCCTCAGGTATCGGATGATCCTTGCCGAATGTGGTAGGAGCTGACATGGCGGCAAATATGAGATAGAAGCCTAAGACTCCAACGAACACAATAGAAACCACAACTGAGATGATGCACCGCCACCATTTCTTGTTGGCAAGCAACACACACCATGATACGGGAAGCATAATCAGAGTAAAGAGCAGTATGCAGAAGACAATGTTTTCAAATAGCGACGGATAGGTGGCTGTCAGTAATATCAAGATAAATAACAGCACTACTGCCAGTAGGGGAAACACGTACCAGAACTTGATAATAACGTCTTTCAATGTCGTAAAAAATGATTTCCTTTCCATACTTTCTTCTTTTTTAAGGATTCATAATATATAACGGATGAATTGCAAAAAAATTGTGGGAGCATCCACGCTGCATATTAATCTTAATATTCTTTAACTGATGACTAATAAACAGAAACTCCTCGCACCATCATCTCTGATGGTACGAGGAAAGAAAAAAATCTATTTATGTATATTCTCCGTCGAAAGTCAACTAATCTAGAGAGAAGAGTTAAGCTTTCTATCGGCACAAGCTTCCACATTTGGATGTTATAGAAAGTTCGACGAATCGGTTGACGAACTTGCTGATGGTTTGGAGAAGTTATCAAAAGTTTATTGTCCGGATTGATGACTTTCAGTTGAAACTCTCCCATTTCATTTGGTGAAACGCTTTGAACAACTGTCTTGTTGTCATCTTTCACTTCTGAGATGGTAGCATGAACAGGGCCGTCGTTATCGTACAGATGTCCATAGATGATTTCTCCAATTTCCACCTTAGGGAAACGTCCATTCTTCACTGCAGCCACAATCTCAACCACACCATTCTCGCCTTTACAACCCCACTTCCATGTGGCCGCTGCGGGTTTCAGAATCGATATGGACTCAATTGCATCAGTAGGAATGTTGGTTACCTGAGAAATATACTCTTCAGGAGTCTTCCCTTCCATCGCTTTCTCGTCGAAACTGTATGTCCAATCCACCATATTACCATTCAGCACCCAAAGGGGATGAGAGATAGAGGATGACCTCTCCCTAATCCTTTCCCAAGGAGAGGGAACTAAGTCTTCTCCCCTTAGGGGAGGTAAGAGAGAGGTTACCAAGTCGCTTTCGCTGATAGTATCAGCCTTTTCTGTCAACTCAAGTGTGGCGAATGCTGCAAGGGCTATTGCAGCCACAGGGAGTAGATACAAAGCTTTTGTACTGCTCCATCGATTTGATTGAAACCATTGGCAAAAGCGTAGGAACTGGTACCCATGGCCTTTCGAATTAATAAGCTCTGATAGTTCTGAAGGGTGACTCCGTGACTCAACACACTGACATCTGCCTCATACTCGTGGACTTCACGCAGGGAATAGTCGAGCATCCAGATGCAGGGATTGAACCACTGAAGCACCTCAACAAAGGATACAAATAGGTTGTCCCACGAATGGCGAAGGCGGATATGTGCCCGCTCATGCTGCATCACTGAAGGGTTATTCTTGAAGTCTTCGTCTGTAATCACAATCGTATTCATCCAACTGAATGGGCTTACGTCATCGAAGTGGGCATACACCTGTATGCCGTCAATCGTATCTTTCCAGAGGCAATTGGAGGGAATGTAACGATACAAACGAACGAGTTGGAAAGTCTTCCAAGCAATGCATACCACCACACCTATTATATATTAGGATAAGGGAGATAACCCATGTGATTGAGGACTTCTCTATTATTTCAACATCAGGAGTTGGTGTGATTGTATACGCGTCTTCTGTCATCAACATACCCTCCTCGACTAAGCCAAAAGCTTCATCTTGTTCTCTCGTAATGGAAACATCCTCTATGGGAAGGGCATTCGAAATGACAGGAATGTTAAATAGCGGCAGCACCAAAGAAAGTGCCACGATGCTGAGCAACAGCACACGATTGAACGCATGAAAGGTTTCTCGCCGCATCAGCAATGTGTAGGGCAAGTACAGCAGCGCCAGGCAGATGGCGGACTTGATGGCATATATAGTGAAGGCACCCATATTTTAATTCATAATTTATAATGCATAATTAACAATGCGTGGAAGCGGAGAGCGAGAGGGCCAACCGGGCTATCTCTTCCAGCTC
>CADAGO010000032.1 GCA_902787555.1 uncultured Bacteroidales bacterium | reverse complement strand
TCTGCCAAGCTACAGCGAGGCAATTCAGACCTATCCAGTAGGTCAGGAGCGTTTCCTCAACGGTGATGCTTCAAGCAACGACAATGGTGGTGCTGCTCCCGTAACTCCATCAACGCCAAGCGACCCAGTAGTGACTGACCCAGTCCTCACCATTCAGAAGAACGGTACAGGCTCGGTAGTGGTTACTCACAACCAAGCAACCGTGCAGACAGGCGCAACCGTGACTGCAGGTGACGAGGTTGAACTTGTCGTAACTCCAGCAGAAGGAGTCACTCCGACTGCAACTGTCAACGGACAGTCTGTTCAGTTGACCCAGAGCGGCGACAACTGGGAAGGTAGCTTCCTCATGCCATCAGCTAATGCAACTCTCAGCGTTGTTACTTCAAGCAACGGCGGTGGAGTTGACCAGAACTAAAGAGACGGCCCAGACCCCCTCTAACTCCCCCTCTATGGGGAGGACTGGGGGGTGACGGGGGGAGATAATATGGAGGTAATAGGAAAGACCCCCTCCGACTCCCCCTCTATGGGGAGAGGAAAGGGAGATAATATGGAGATAATATGGAGGTAATATGGAGGTAATATGGAGGCATCTGCAACCGTCTCCCAAATGTCTACCTACTATCTACCTAATAACTCCCTAATATCTCCCCATAGAGGGGGAGATTTAGAGGGGGCTGCCTCCCCCCATAGAGGGGGAGTCAGAGGGGCCTGTAAAATGTAGAATGGTGACCTTAGACCGAATCCCTTCGACCGAAATAAGGAATAAGGTACGAAGAAGGGTCGACTGCTATGGGTCGGCCCTTCTTCGTGTAGCATTGCTATATGTGTGGTAAGATGACTCCTTAGAACATCATCATCATACCTCCCATGCCGCCGAAACCACCTCGGCCGCCTCCCATGCCACGGAACATAGAAGAGAATCCTGCAGCTGTGCTGCGCTGTTGAATCACCATCTGTGCTGCGCGACCTGGCGAGAGATACTGTTGGAATTTTCTATAGTATTCCTCGTCTGTTTCTGCCTGTTTCTTCTGGCGTGCAAAATCGTCAGCAATGAGTTTCTCGGCTTCTTCTACTGTGATTTTCTTGAAGTTGATGTCGGCACCAGCTTTCTGCTCGTAGCCGTTCTTGTCGACGATGTTACCGCGGTTGTTCTGCCATTCCATATAGAGGTCGATGAATTTTGCCTTGGTTTCATCGTCGAGTTCAAATGTGGTTGCCCATGATTCTGCTTGCTGCTTATACACTTCCTGAGCATTCATTTCAGATTGCTGCTCTTTGTTCTTCTTGCTTTTTTTCGTTGTTTCCTGAGCCTGTACACCAGCTACAGCTATGAGAGCAACGAAAAGTGTTAATATAATTTTCTTCATTTTATTTCTGATTTGTCTATTTACTATTGTTTGATTTGGCTATTCTCGCTAAAGCATTCTTGTGATGGGAGAGAGTAGGGGAGAGGACTTGTCAATTAGAAGCCGCCAAAGCCTCCACCGAAGCCGCCTCCTCCACCGAAGCCGCCTCCGCCGCCGAAGCCGCCTCCGCCACCGAAGCCGCCTCCGCCACCGAAGTCACCTCCGCCGAAGCCGCCTCCGCCCATACCGCGCATCATAGACATTGCGCTTGATATCATGCCGGCGAAGTTATTGCTCTCCTGGAGGAAAATCTGTGCTGACTGCTGGGGTGTTACAATTGTCTTGAACTGTTCAAAATAGTTCTTGTCGACTTCAATCTGACGAATCTGACGAGTGAGACTCTGAGATACAGCCTGATTAGCCTCTTCCTGAGTCATGTTCTCATAATCGAGGAAGTTTTCTTCACGCTCTTGGTCGCCACCTGTTGGGTTGACGGCATTGAAGCGCTCGTTCTGCCAGTTCAGGTACAATACCTCGAACATGTCTTTCTTGTCTTTTTTCAGCTTGAATTTCTTGATCAAGGTTTTTGCTTCCTGCTGGAAGTTCTCTGCTCTGGTCTGACTGATACGTGATTGGCTCTGTTGCATACCGAAACCGCCGAAACCGCCTCCGCCGAAGCCGCCGAAACCGCCTCCGCCGAAACCGCCGAAGCCGCCTCCGCCGCCTCTTTGAGCATTCATACTAAGTGAAAGTAAAAGTACACTCGCTAATAGAATAAAATGTTTCATGTTGTTTTATATTTTAATTGTTTACGTTTTCACACTTATGACTATTCGAAATCGGAAAGGTTTAATGACCAAGTGTCATAACATACACCTCGTCCGCCAAAAGATTCTTTTTGGAAGGTCAATCCTTCGTTTAACCAGTTGCCTCCTTTCTCGGTAGATACTCCAAAGTCGAAATACAGGCGGTCGTTATATACTTTCTTCAGCAGGTAGCTGATGAGGTGGTCGAAGGCTCCCGTCGCTTTCCCTTCTGCATTGGTCGAGATATATTGCGTGTGGACTGTCTGTCCCATATCATACACAATCGTACCTGCAATCAGTTGTCCTGCTTTATTTCTGATGACATACAGGCGTATTACATCCTCGAAACGGCTCATCAGCAGTTGCAACTCTTCAATGCTGTGTACAGGTTTCACTCCGTGTCGCTCTCTCAGGTTCACGTCCAGCATCTTCCAGAACTCTGTCACATCGTATTCGCGACTGACGGTGTGGTGGGCGTTCAATGATTTTTTTATACAGCGCCTTCTCAGTTCATTCATCTGTATGGCATCGGGGATGTAGATGGTCTGCGACAAGTTCCGTGCCTCCAGCACCGCATGGCTGCGATAGAGGAAGAATAGCTCCTCCTGTGAAGGGTATTTATTATATATATAAGGTATAGGCCGATAGTACATTTTTATTGCTCCTAACTCAGCATAGTAGCGACATGCCATCTTCATCGCTTCCATTACTTCTATTGTTGTGATGCGACGTGATGCGATCAATCCCCCATATGTCAGCCCGTGGTGTGAATAAACGGTTCGGATGTCTGCCTCGTAGTTAGCAGGCAAGGCTGCCAATAGCCGATGATGGTTGTCGTACATCATCAACGATACATCTTCAAAGCGGTCTGCATGATAGTCCATATAGTTTCTGTTCAGCAGAAACGTACCGTTCTTCGACTCTGCTACCAATGCGTTCCACTCATCTGCTAGCTCCTTATGATATCTGCATATTGTCATCATAATCGTTTGAACTCTTCATAGTCGTTCACATACCCTTCTGTCATATATCTATGTGATGCTAACACCACACATACAGCATCTTGCGAGAAGTTCTTCAGCTCGCACCACACATTCGGCCCTATATAGATACCTATGCTTGGATCTGCCATCTTGTAAGTACGTTCGCCTTCGCTGTCACTCACAAACATATCAAACGACCCTTGGGCAGGAAAAACGATTTCAGCACATATTCGGTGTGCATGGCATCCGCGGCTCTCTCCTTTGGGAATGTTTGATATCCAAAACACTCGCTCTATCTTGAAAGGCAACTCAGCATTCTCCGTAAAACAGAGTTGTCCACGCTTGTCAATCGCAGTGCCTACTTTTATCAACTTTGCGCACTCTGGGAGCCCTGATTTGTCGACTACATCCATGTTTTTTGATTATTTTTATGCAAAGATATGATTTTTCTTTGAAAATATTTGGTTTATAAGAAAAAAAAGTCTAAATTTGCACTCGCTTTTCGAAACACGACGTAAAATAGGGCGTTTTGAGAGCAAAAAGTTATAAGACAAATTTCAGACAATGCTTGTCTTTAGGGAAGGATGGGTGAGTGGCTGAAACCAGCAGTTTGCTAAACTGCCGTGCGGGTAACCGTACCGGGGGTTCGAATCCCCCTCCTTCCGCACACTCTCCTTTTAATCTGGCGCTTTCGTCTAGCGGCTAGGACACATGCCTCTCACGCATGGAACACGGGTTCGATTCCCGTAGGCGCTACAATCAAAGAAAATGCAAACCTGATGGTTTGCATTTTTTATTTTCTACTATCTTTTTTTCCTGTACCCATAGGCGCGGGCGGTAGGGCTGAAGGGCATGAAGGCGATATCGGGCATGAAGTTTAAAGTATAGTCTTGCTCGGAACTATAGACAACCCCGATGGCATCTATGTGCATTTCCATATCGATGTGGTACATGTTTTGATAACGGTAGATGGCACGTACGAGGTTGCGTAGTTTTGCTTCAGTGATTGCTTGTTCCGGCCTTCCTGAGAATGACGTGACGCGACTACGGGTCTTGACTTCGATAAAGTGGATTTGGTTGTCTTTGGTTGCCACGAGGTCTAACTCACATCCTTTGTGGAGATTCCAGTTGTGATGGAGGATGCGGAAGCCGCGTTTCATAAGGTAGTCGGCAGCGAGTTCCTCTCCGTTCTGGCCTATTTCCCATTTATCTGCCATCTCTAATTCCTGTTCTTTTTCCTACGGCTTGGACCGATGGAATTAGGTGTGCGTACAGCAGGCGCTGTGCGGATTTGCGTGTTTGGTTTTTCGTCGATTGACAGTTCACGTAGTTCTTTTGGCGAAATACGCTTGCTATGGATTCTTGGCTTAATGAGTCCGCCTGTAGTATCAATAACGATGGAGTCGATTCTGACGGAGTCATCAATAGCAATGTTAAGAGAGTCTGCGTCGGCTGTGCGGTTGTTTGCGATGTCAGTAGTGTGGTATCGATAGAGCATAATATCGCGAACAATGCCAAGTACACGCAGGTTATTGTTGTCTCCTTGGAAGAGATAGTAGCCGGAGAGGTAGTCCACCTCTTTCATATCGGATGGCTTGAGTTCGAGGTCGATGTGGGTGGGGAAGTTTGACGAGCGGACGTTGCTGATGACTTTTCCGTCTTTGAAATGGACGGATAGGCATGCTGTGATGTTGTTGTCGCGGTTGTTTTGGTCCTCACGTATAAAGTCGACATCGAGGGCAAGACGGAAATGATCATTCAGGTAGAATGATGTGTCGGCATGAATGATGAAGGTCTCTTTGTTGAGGTAGGGATTGTTGCGCAGTATCATCATGCGGTGTCCTGACCATATATCGGCAGTATCGCCTCCGAGGGTGAAACTTGCGCGTATTTCGTTGCTTCCGCTCTCGAGTTGGAGTTTTGAATCGTAGTCTTCGAGTTTTCGTTGCACGTGTTGATAGATGTCACGTATCTGTGCTGTGTGGCGGTTGTAGTATACAAGCGAGGAGTCGAACTGTGCCTCTGTGATGCCGTGTTTCTCAAACACAGCTTCGACATAGAGGTATGACTTGTAGCGCTCCTCATAGGGCATACTGGCTGCCATGTATTGTGCGATGTGATAGTCGTAGAGAACATCTTCCATCTCGCCTTTGGATAATAAACCGTCAGGCTTTTCTTCGCAGGCAAAAAGGCTAAGAAGGAGAATGATAAGGACGCCCCCTTTTACTCCACCTTTAAAGGATGAAAACTGATGTTGAGCTCTACGTGGCATATGTGGCTATGGGTTTAATTCTTTGCTATCATCTTCTAGTTCTCTAGCCTCTTTGACTTCTTCGACTGCTTCACTCTCTTCTTTCTTTGCGTTCAAGCACTTGCTCAAAGTCTTACGGTAGAAGAGTGCGAGGACAACGACGCCTACGCTGATGTTAGCATCAGCAAAGTTGAACACGGGACTGAAGAAGATACAGTGTTCGTAGGCATTGGGAATAAGTGGGATGTCATTGAGCCACATCCAACCAGGCATGTCCCACTCGATGAGGGGGAAGTAGAACATATCGACAACTCTGCCTTCAAGCACACTTCCGTAGCCTTCTCCCCAGGGTACGAGTTTTGCGATGTCGATATGTGTTGATTGTGTGAAAACCTCTCCATAGAAGATGCAGTCGACGATGTTGCCGATAGCGCCTGCCACAATCATTGAGAGACATACGATGAAGCCTGTTTTGAATTGACGACGAGTGAGCCGCATAATGTACCACAGGAGAAATCCTACGGTGATGATGCGGAACGTGGTTAGGAGCAGTTTGCTGCCGATAGACATACCGAACGCCATGCCGTTGTTCTCGACAAAGGCAATTTGGAACCAGCTGGTAATGGGGATGTGCTGCCCCAACGTCATGTTGGTTTTCACCTCGATCTTAATGATTTGATCGATGATGAGTACCAACACGATGATGGCGATGCTGATAATGACTTGCTTCTTGTTCACGCTTTCACTACCTTAATATTTGCCTTGAATTCCTCAAACTGGATTAGTTCCCCGTCGTTGTCGGCGATATCGATGCTGTTAGCAAGCACCTGAGAAGAGATGTTCTGCTTGAAACCTGCAAGGACGTCGCGCACCTCTGGGGTGTCAGAAATCTGAACAGTGATGCGGTCGGTGATTTCAAAGCCTGATGACTTGCGGATATTCTGTATCTGCTTGATAATCTTTCGTGCGTTGCCCTCTACCTTTAGTTCTGGGGTGACGATGATATCAAGCGCAACAGTCATAGTTCCTTCGTTTGCAACACTCCATCCTGGGATGTCTTGTGACATGATGTCAACATCTTCCAATTCAATCAAGGCATCTTGGCCATCAGCTTGCAAGGTGATTTGTCCTTTGGCTTCGAGTTCGGATATCTGTGCTTGAGTCATGTTGGTGACAGCATCGGCTACGGCTTTCATCATCTTGCCGAATTTTTTACCCATGACGCGGAAGTTACACTTCACGTTTTTTACCAGTTTGGCGCCGTCCATCAGTTGCAGTTCCTTCACGTTCACCTCCTTGGTGATGATATCTTTCATGCGCTCTATACGTCCACTTAACAATGGGTCGGTATCGGGGATGGCTATAGCTTGGAGTGCCTGAATCACAGGAATTTTCACCTTCTTACGGATGGAAAGACCCATTGAGGTGACATCCATTGCTGCCTGCATAGCTTCGTTAAGTTCGCTGTCGATATATGCCTCGTCGAAGGTAGGGAACTTTGCGAGGTGTACACTTGTCGAAGTGTCTTTGCCTGTTACCGAATTGAGGTCGCGGAACAGTTGGTCTGCATAGAATGGCGAGATAGGAGCGATGAGTCGGCTCAGGGTGTCTAGACATGTATAGAGTGTCTGATAAGCTGATAGCTTGTCTGCAGTCATCTCTCCTGCCCAGAAGCGTGGCTTGTTGAGTCGAATGTACCAGTTACTGAGGAAGTCTATGACAAATCGTTGGATGAGACGACCTGCAGGTGTCGGGTCGAAGTCATCAAGGTAAGCCTGCACGTTCTTTACGAGGTCGTTCAACTCGCTGAGCAGCCAACGATCGAAGTCGGGACGGTCTTTGTAAGCGATATCAGCTTCCTTATATTCGAATCCGTCAACATTGGCATACATGGTGAAGAATGCATAGGCTTGCTGCAGCTTGATGAAGAATGAGCTGGTCACTTCCTTCACGCCCTCTGGGTCGAACGAGAGATTGTCCCAAGGTGATGAGTTGGTAATCATATACCAGCGCACGGCATCTGCTCCATAGGTTCCGATGCACTCAAATGGATTGATGACATTACCCAGTCGCTTCGACATCTTGATACCGTTCTTGTCGAGTACCAAGCCGTTTGAGATGACGGTCTTGAAGGCTACAGAATCAAATGCCATTGTTGCGATAGCATGAAGAGTGAAGAACCATCCGCGTGTTTGATCCACGCCTTCTGCGATGAAGTCAGCAGGGAATGCCTTGCCTTTGTCGATGAGGTCGCGGTTCTCGAACGGATAATGTACTTGTGCGTAAGGCATTGCTCCTGAGTCGAACCACACGTCGATGAGGTCGAGTTCGCGTGTCAGGATGTTACCGCTCTCACTTACTAGTTTGATATCGTCAACGTAAGGACGGTGGAGGTCAATCTTGTCGTAGTTTTCTTGTGACATGTCGCCCGGAACGAATCCTTTCTCCTTCAAAGGATTGCTTGGCATCACGCTAGCTTCTACTGCCTTCTCAATTTCGTTGTACAGCTCTTCTATGCTGCCGATGCAGATTTCCTCGCGGGTGTCGCGGTTGCGCCATATTGGGAGCGGGGTGCCCCAATAGCGTGAGCGGGAGAGGTTCCAGTCGTTGAGATTCTCCAACCATTTGCCAAATCGACCAGTACCTGTTGACTCGGGTTTCCACTTGATGGTCTGGTTGAGTTCGAACATACGGTCTTTCTTGGCTGTTGACTTGATGAACCATGAGTCGAGAGGGTAATAGAGCACAGGTTTGTCGGTACGCCAGCAGTGTGGATAGTTGTGCACGTGCTTTTCAATCTTGAATGCTGTGCCTTCCTCCTTCATCTCCAGACACATGATGACGTTGAGGTCCATGTCCTTGGATGCTGCTTTCTCGTCGTACTTCCCACCTATATTATATTTAGGATCATAGGCATTCTTCACGTAGTTGCCTGAGTGCTTCCAATAGCTTTCGTTCACACAGGTGCTGATGAACTCCTCGTTCATGTCGTCCTTTAAGAAGTACTTACCTGTGAAGTCCACCATTGGACGTGTGTCGCCTGCCTTGTCGATGATGAAGAGCGATGGAATGCCGGCATCCTTTGCCACCTTGGCATCGTCGGCACCGAAGGTCGGGGCGATATGCACAATACCAGTACCATCCTCGGTAGTAACATAGTCGCCAGGGATGACACGGAATGCTTCGGCACTCTTGTCTACCACTTTGTCGTTCTCCAATGCACAAGGTTTCACCCAAGGGAACAGCTGCTCGTATTCGATGCCTAATAGGTCGGTACCCTTGCCCTTCCACAGAATCTCAAGGGGCTTCTCGTTGCCTTCTTCGTCCTTCTCGGGCTGGAAGTAAGCTGAAAGACGTGCCTCAGCCATGATGTATATGGCTTCTTCGCCCGTATAGGGGTTCTTGCCTTTGATGGCTACATAGTCGATCTTCGGACCCACGCAGAGGGCTGTGTTTGATGGAAGCGTCCAAGGAGTGGTTGTCCAAGCGAGGATGTAAACAGGGAGTTTTTCCGGATTCTCCAGACTTTCTGGATTATCCAGTACCCTAAACTGTGCTGTCACCGTTGTGTCTTTCACGTCACGATAGCAGCCAGGCTGGTTCAGTTCGTGGCTCGACAATCCTGTACCTGCTGCAGGGGAATAGGGCTGGATGGTATATCCTTTATAGAGTAGTCCTTTGTTGTAAAGCTGCTTCAGCAGGTACCACAAAGTCTCGATATACTTGTTGTCGTAAGTGATATAGGGGTGCTCAAGGTCAACCCAATAGCCCATCTTGTCGGTAAGTTCTGTCCATTCGTTGGTGTACATCATCACATTTTCGCGACAAGCACGGTTGTAGTCGTCCACGCTGATTTTCTTGCCGATATCCTCTTTCGTGATACCTAGGCTCTTCTCAACACTCAGCTCCACAGGCAATCCGTGGGTATCCCATCCAGCCTTGCGCTTTACCTGGAATCCCTGCATAGTCTTATAGCGGAGGAAAGTATCCTTGATGGTACGGCCCATAACATGGTGGATACCAGGGTGACCATTGGCTGATGGAGGACCCTCGAAGAAAATAAACTCAGGGTGCCCTTCACGTTCTGTTATACTCTTGTGGAACACATCCTCTGCATTCCATTCGTTCAATACTTCTTGGTTGACTTGTGATAAATCGAGCTTTGTGCGCTCCTTGAATTTTGTCATATTTCTTTTACTCCTTTAACTTCTAACTACTCTAACTTCCCAAAAATCTTCCTCTTTCTACATCAAATTAATCTTGCCTATTTTCTGTGTCTTCCCACAATAGTGGCACTGCACCATTCCCTTGAGCTTGTCCACTTCGAAGTATGTCTTCATCGGTTCGTTGTTCGTGATGCAGACGGGGTTGGCACACTTCACTACATTGATGAGTTTGGCAGGTAGTGTAATTTCTCGTTTCTCCACCACCTCATAGTCGCGAATCACGGTCAATTGCATGTCGGGGCACACTACTGCCAAGCGGCTCAATTCCTGATCAGTGAAAAACTTGCCCGATACCTTGATTAGTCCTTTCTTTCCCATCTTGCTACTCTCGAGATTGTTGCCGATGGTCACTGGTTCCACGAACTTTTCTAGTTCGAGCAGTCGTGCAATGGTGAACAACTTGTCTGTCGGTATATGGTCGATTACCGAACCGTTTTGCAGCGCAGCTACAAGTAAGTCTTTATTTTTCATCTCTGATTTCGTCTAAAGTGATACCTAAAACATCGCAAATTAATGCCTCACGGGCATACAACCCGTTTTGAGCCTGTTGGAAGTAGTACGCATGCTGGCTGTCGTCAACATCCTGTTCAATTTCGTTCACACGAGGTAGCGGGTGCAGAATCTTCATGTTTTCGCGACACTTGCCTAGCATGTCGGCACGCAGGATGTAGGCATCCTTTACGCGCTCGTACTCCATCAAGTCAGTAAAACGTTCACGCTGCACGCGTGTCATGTATAGGATGTCGGCATCAGCAATTGTGTCTTCAGTGAAGTCCTGTTGCTCAATAAACTTAATACCGTTCATCTTGCAATACTCCTTGTATTCATCAGGCATTTCCAACTCCTTAGGCGCAATGAAATGGAAAGTAGGGTTGTAGGGCCGCATCGACATGAGCAGCGAGTGTACTGTCCGCCCGTATTTCAGGTCACCTACCATGTAGATGTTCAGGTTTTCCAACGTACCCTGCGTCTTATAGATGCTGTAGAGGTCGAGCATGGTCTGTGAAGGGTGTAGATTTGAACCGTCGCCAGCGTTGATGATAGGCACGTTCGTCACCTCGCTCGCATAAAGCGCAGCACCCTCTAGCCGATGGCGCATCACGATGACGTCGGCATAGTTGCTTACCATTTTAATAGTGTCCTTCAGCGTTTCACCTTTCGATGAACTCGTCACCTTCGGGTCAGTAAACCCGATGACACGTGCACCCAAACGGTTAGCAGCTGTTTCGAACGACAAACGTGTGCGCGTCGATGGTTCGAAAAACAAGGTTGCTACCACCTTTCCCTGCAGTATAGTGCGGTTGGGCTGACGCTCAAATTCTGCCGCCATATCCAGAAGATACTGAATCTTTTCTTTCCCGTAGTCCGCAATTGATACAATGCTTCTGTTTTCCATTCTTAATGCTATTAAAATCGTGCAAAGGTACGAAAAAAATGGGATATACCGACCCTATCTTTTCTCTTTTTTACGTCCATCACCCTAAAAACGTACCTAACTATCTCACTTTCACATTTTTGGCTTGGTTTACCACAACGCTACATTACCGCTCTTTATTCGGTGCCCACTTCGATGTCGTCGTACCCCATACGGTCGCCATCAGTGAGGCGGTCTGCTTCGAATCTGAGAATCCTACCCTTGGTGGCGGGGAAGGTGATAGTTTGCCAGATGGGGTTGTTGATGATGTTTGAGAATTCGCCTGAGGCGAGTTTTGTCCAGTTGTTCCAATCATTCGAAACCCATAGGGAATAATGGGTGATAGTGCCGTTACGGGTGTTCTGTGGAGGCAGGTAGCGGAAGGAGGTAAAGGTTTGCTCCGAGTCCCAGTCAATCAGCATTTGCTTGGGATTGCTGAAGAAAATATGCAGACTCGATGCGTATTTCTCGCCTGAGTTGGGGATGTCGGCTGTGAGGTCGGGAGCGAGATAGAGTCCTATCTTCTTGATGACAGGTTCTGCCTTGGTGTCTGTTACAGTAAAACGTAGTTTGGTAGCTTTGATGGTGGGGAAGCAGATGATGCGGCGATGTCCGATGGTAGTGAGACCATCGCCCTGTTCCACGAGCTGGTCCTTGAGTGGCTGCCACTGACCATCAATGAGGGCTTCGAGGGTGAATTTCTTCACTCGCTGACCTAGGGAAATATCTTCTTCGACAAGGAAGCGGTTGAAGGCCGTTGGGCGCTTAAAGTCAATCATAGCGGAAACTGCGGAACTATCATCCGTAAGTGTTTTAAGCTTGGGGGCCTTTACCTCTTTGACGATGTTCTTCTTGAAGATTTCGTCTATCATCTTCTTGAAAGCAATGCCACGGAGACTGTCTGTAGGATGAATGCGACCATTGGGTGCGATGGGGAAGTTGAGCAACAAGGTGGAGTTACGGCCTACAGACTTGTAATATGTGTCCATGAGTTTTGAGAGACTCTTCACATGATTGTTTTCTGTTTCGTGGTAGAACCATCCTGGGCGTATACTGGTATTAGTTTCGCCTGGGCACCACACGTCACCGTTTTCCACACCAAAGTGCAGCATCTGATAGGGCGTGTCACCTGTACTTGGCATCAGGCTCCAGTTGGTTTCACCTACGTTTCCTGCCTCTGTGCCCACCCAACGCAAGTCACCTCGGTCGCCGCCGTCGTTCCATATAACGGCATTGGGTTGTAGCTCGCGAATCATGCGGAAAGTCTCTTCCCACTGATAATAGGTCTTTCCGTTAATGCGACGTGTCTCGTTGGCTCCTCCATACCAGCCGTCTCCACCATTGGCTCCGTCGAACCAAACTTCGAAGATCTCTCCATAATTGGTAAGCAACTCGCGCAGCTGATTGCGGAAGTAGGTGATGTATTCAGGACGACCGTATTCGGCGTGGTTGCGGTCCCAAGGGGATAGATAGACGGCAAACTTCAGTCCTTCTTTCTTGCAGGCATCAGCCAACTCACGTACCACATCGCCTTTCCCTTGCTTCCAAGGCGTGTTCTTGACAGAGTATTCAGTATATTTGGAAGGCCACATGCAGAAGCCGCAATGGTGCTTGGCTGTGAAGATAATGCCTTTCATGCCTGCTTGCTTGCACACACGTGCCCATTGTCGGCAGTCGAGGCTGGAGGGATTGAAGAGCTTCAGATCTTCATTGCCGAAGCCCCACTCTTGGTCGGTATAGGTATTCATGGAGTAATGAATGAAAGCATACATCTCCATGTCCTGCCATCTGAGTTGGTTCGGGCTGGGCAGGGGACCGTATGGTTGAGGTTTCTTGACTTGTGCAGTCATCGAGAGGATTTGCAAAAGAAGAATGAATGTAAAAAGGAGAGGTTTCATGTTGTTTATGGGTGTAATATAGTTGCAACTTTCTGTCAGTTTCTTAGAATGGTAGGCCCACTGCGAAGTGGAAGGCAAAATCGCGACTGAATACTGGATGGAAGAGGGGATAATGACCTCGGCCGTGGTAGGCAGGATTGATGGCCTTCATGCCTGCATCGAAACGGATGATGAAGAAATCGAGATTCATGCGTAAGCCGAGTCCGTAGGCAACGGCAATCTGGCGGTAGAAGTTGTTTAGACGAAAGGCTCCTCCAGGTTGATCGGCATAGTTGCGTATAGTCCAGATGTTGCCTGCATCAATGAAGAGGGCACCGTTGAACTTCCAAAAGAGGTAGGCACGATACTCGATGCTGAGGTCGAGTTTGAGGTCACCCGACTGATTGATGAAGTTGATGCTGCGGTCAGCTCCGTCATATTCTCCCGGACCGAGTGAGCGTACAGACCATCCTCGTACGCTGTTGGCACCTCCAGCGAAGTAGCGTTTCTCGAACGGCAGAATGTTGGAATTTCCATACGGGTAGGCTATGCCGAAAGCAGCGTGAATAGCTACGGAGTTGTTCTTGTCAATGCGGAAACTTTTTGAGAAGTCGAAGTCCCCTTTGATATATTGTGCATAGGCAATGCCGCAGAACTTACGTTTGCCGTCGTCAGTATACAGCGGGCCAAACAACCCTGTGACGCCTTGAAGCAGGTTGCCAGCCGTTTCGATGTTAAATTTCAACGTGAAGGCGTTCTTGCCGTAAGTAGAAGTGGTCGCTGTGCCTAATGAGTTGTATGCATAGGTGTAGCCGAGCTTCGTGATGAGCAGGTTCTCGTAGTTGTATTTCAAAATAGCATTGGTTTTGCCGAGCGAATCGAGGTACTGCTCCTTGAAAGTTCGCGATATCCACGGCATATAGACATAGTTAATTTCAAGCAGGTCAAAACGATGAGTGGCTTTTTGATTCTGGTTATTCCATCTGTAGCGCCAGGCGGCAGTAAGAACTCGGCGGTTGAACTCCGGGCGGTTCTGCATGTTGTATTGGAGCGATATTTCTGAGGTAGAACCATGAGTGGCTCCGAATCGCTTTGAGACAATTGGCAATAGGAACCCAGGGAATCCCAGCGTGGCTTCACCGCCCCATTCGATGTAGTTGTGGCCATCGTATCCTTCAAGACCCGTGATAGCCTCATAGGCGCCACGCAGCTTAACGGTAAGCGACTCTGAACCGCGGAATAGGTTTTTATGGTGGAACGACGTACTGGCAGCAATTCCGAGGTCGCCTGCCGAGTTGGTGCCTTCGAGGTCAAAACTGATAGACTTGGAGGCTGCGTGGTTGACCACAACGTTGCAGTTGAGGGTAGGGATGATGCTGTCCTCAAGCTCCTCGAAGATAATGTTAGAATAGCTGAGTGCCTGCAGGCGTGTAAGGTAGCGATATGTAAGTTTCTGATACTCTTCGTTGTAGAGGTCTCCAGTGTGGAATAGCGTGTTTGAAGTCAGTAGGTTCGGACGAAATCGCAGACGGTCGCCGTAATAGATATTGCTACCCTTGTGTTCCACCTTGTTCAGCTTTAGTGTGTCAGTGATACCGTTCGTGTCAACGAAATAGTTGAGTGTGCCGATGCGGTACTGTTTATGTGGATGGGGGTCGGAGCGGTCGTTGTCGAGGTGTAGGCGGATATTCATAGCAATATCGACCTCGGTACTCCCTAGGCAAGTGTCGGCAACGAAGGTAATCAGTTCTTTGTAGAATTTATAGTAGCCAATGTTGCGAAGACGAGTAGCGATGCGACTGCGCTCCTCATTCAAACGGTTGATATTGAAGGGCATTCCGTGCTGCAGGAGTGAGTTCAGCGTGTCTTCATGACACAGCAACTGTCGCAACACAGGGTCTTCGACCTTTCGCTCAATGTTGCGAATGGTGAACTGGGTGCCTGGATCGACAAGGTAACTGACCGTTACTTTCTTGCCCTTAATGTCCTTGGCAAGTTGGATTTCGTTGTGCATATACCCCTCGTTATAGAGTACCTGTCGAAGGTCCTGAATGGTGCGCTCAGCCTTTTCTGGGTTATAGATGACAGGGTCCTGCCCGATTTTGCGAAACAGGCGAGTAGCCCAGTTGGTCGTATCCACACCTCCGAGGCAGTATAGCTTCAGTGGAATCTTCGCGCCAAACCACTTGCTGTTGGGCGTCTGAAGAATGTAATCGTCGAGCATCAGGCTTTTGGTAGCCTTTTGGTTGGCCGATACCACTTTTGTCTCTTTCAAGAAGAGCTCGTCGTTGCCTACGAAACGTTCCACAGAACAACTTGTCGACAGGATTGCCAGCAAAAGGACCACAAGGATGCAATGCATCTGTGAGTCACAGGGTAGGGTGCTACGTTTTATCTTCTTCTGAATTCTGAGCATACAATAGCTGTAGCAATAGCTACGTTGAGTGATTCACTGGTTTCACGTCCTTGTGGATAGTTGGGGATGAGCAATCGGTGGCTGACAAGATTGGCTATTTCATTTGAGATGCCGTGTCCTTCGTTTCCCATAACAATGAGACCATGTGGTTGTAGGGCACTTTGATAGATGTTGTTGCCATCTAGAAAAGTACCGTAGACGGGGAACTCCGCTACTGATTGTTGAAGCAAGTGCTGGATAGTAGTCCCGAGGTTCACCTCGTGAACTTGTACCCTTGCTAATGCTCCCATTGTGGCTTGCACCACTTTAGGGTTATAGATGTCTGCACAACCGCGAGAGCATAGAATGTGCGTGATGCCGAACCAGTCAGCCAGACGGATAATTGTGCCTAAATTGCCAGGATTCTGTACGTCGTCGAGTGCAAGCATCAGTTCGTCGTATGGAGAAGGAATAGGTGTCTCAGCAGCTTTTTTGAACACTGCAAAGACATGTTGGGGCGTGTCGAGGAAACTGACTCGATCTGCATCCTCGCCCTCAAGCAGCTCGATAAGTTCGAAATGTCCTTTGAGGTCGTTCACCACCTTCGGACCTTCGGCTACAAACACACCATATTGGTCTCGAAACTTCTTGAGTTCTAAACTCTTGAAATACTTTATCTGATTCTTGCTAATCACGTTGTTATCAGTTGTTGTTCATCCTGACTGCATCGAGCATCAGTTCCAGACGTTTGGCATTGAGTCCGATGTGTTGCAGATATGGTCGCCACTCCCAAAATGCTTTTGTAAATTCCTCCTCGCTTTTTGCCAGCTGATAAGCGGCAGCATAGAGGTTGTAGGCATTCGGTATCTCTCCCTTTCGAAGATAGAGATGGGCAAGATTGATATTGTTGCGTACTGATGGGTTTTGTTCCATCAGCTCTACATGAATCTTTTCGGCTTTCTCGTCATTTCCCGTCATCAACAGCCCCCATGCCAGCATCTCCTGAGCATGTTCGCTATGCTCATCGAGATAAGCAAGCTTATAGAGTGTAGGCAGACAGTCTTCGTATTTCTCTTGTCCGAACAGGCATTCAGCTTTTTTATAGAGCCATTTCAGGTTATCTTCGTCGTCTTCTAGCAATAGGTCGAAGTATTGCTGTGCTTCCGAGAATTCCTTCAATTCAAATGCTGTCTGCGCAAGATGCTGAACAGTCCATTTTGATTTGGGATTGAGCTTGTAGGCCATACGGTAGGCAGGTATTGCCAATGCTGGATTTCCTTGCTTTTGTGAACAGAAACCGATTTTCTGCCATAGGTCGCTATCTTCCTCACGCTCTTGAGGATTGAGCTTAAAGAAAATGGTCGAAGCATCGTGGTATGCCCCTCGGCGCATCATGAATTCTGCCAACCCCAGCAGGTCGTCATAGTTGTCGGCCAAAGGCTTGAGCGTATCGAAATAGAGGGGAGAGAAGTTGACAAGTTGTTTCCCAAAGGGATCGAACAGCTCAGAGTGATAGGGGTAGGCCTTGAATACCCGATAGAGGTCGAAGATATAGCAGCGAGATACTTCTTTTGGCTTTTTTGTATGTGGTTTGACCTGCTCGAATAGGTCACTCCCTCCTTCCTCATTGAGCTGTGAATTGATTTGGTTCGCAATCATATCTTGTCCAGCCTGCTTCACGCTATCAATCATAAAGATGAACGAGTATTTGTCACTGCTACAGAACGGAGCGAATTGGAAAAGGCTTTTTACCGTCTGTAGTATCTCAGGGCGCATCGATTGCGTGAACTGGTATGATTCTGGGTATTCAAACGAAAATGGTGCTACCCAATGATGAAGCTTTTGGAAGAAAGAGAATCCCTTGAGTGAGACAAATGAGCTCCAATAGACATCTGCTCCCTCTGTCTGCATGTCAGTCATCTGCTTCAGTTTCTTCTCCACATTC
Source organism: uncultured Bacteroidales bacterium (assembly GCA_902787555.1). Lineage (GTDB taxonomy): Bacteria > Bacteroidota > Bacteroidia > Bacteroidales > Bacteroidaceae > Colivivens. The sequence continues at coordinate 9,054 of CADAGO010000032.1, read as the reverse complement.
TTGTCATCTTTGGTGTTCTGATGCCATTCAGGGTTCTCACCGTTCTTTGTCAGTTCCTTGTCGAGATTGCGCAGATCGATGCCTTGGAAACGTGAGGAACGTAGGATGGCAGGCATGATGTCTTGTGTCATCTTTGCACTCACTGAGTCCGTCATCTTGCTGTATTGCAGCTGCATCAAGACCCGGAAACAGTCTTCTACAAACTGGCGGTTTTCGCAATAGAGGGCAAAGCGTGATTTTATCTGTGGATAGTTGCTTAGGCGACTGTCATAACGGATGATGAGCAATATCAGTCCCACGAGCGAACGTTGGCTCACTTCGATGTCATTTTGAAGATAGCTATCAAACAGCAACATCAGTTTCTGAGCATCAAACAACTCGTAGCAGGCCAGTGTGAGGGCGCTGACAATGATGGCCTTGTCGTCGGCTGGAAGCTGTTCACTTCCCATCAGTTGAGTATAAAGGGTATTTTCACTCTTCGTCCAAATGCCAGATGTCCATGTGTGATTGAACAGTTTTTCTATTAAGGTGTCGTGCTGACGGACAGCTGCTTCTAAGTCATGCTCACGAATACGCTCGCGCTGATTTGTGTTGGCCAGCAGATGCTTGATTTCTTCGCCTACGGTCTCTAAGGCTATCTGTGTGGCTGCTATATCGAGTGCCTCCGCCTTGCTTTGCGTGAAAGCCTGACAGTATTTGTTGAAAGGCGATTTCTTCAGGGTGATAGCTCGGTTGGCGCGGTCGTTGATAGCGTAAGCTTGTTGAATCAAGTCCGTGCGGATGGATTGCGCCTTGGGGTCTTCAATACCTTTAGCCAAATAAGAAAGCATAGTGGAGTAGGTGTCTCGCACCCATTCCAGGTCCTGCTGGAGTTGCCAGTCTCCCAAACTGGATACTTTGGTTTGCAGCATCACAAGTGCATCGACCAAGTTTCCTTGTTGTAGTTCGCTATAGATATTCTTGTTTGGCATGATCTTAATTTACTGTTTAATCATTTACCCTTTACCATTTTTTCTCCACTCTTCACCATCCAATACGCTTCTTTGATTCGTTCAATATCGTCTTTGCGTTTCTTCATCACACTCTTCTTCACCAATACGCGCATTAGAGGCGCCTTGATGGAGTTGATACGATAGGCACCTTGTTCCTCGCATTGTGTGGCAAACGGTTCGGGTAGGATGGCACCATCGTATTGGTTCAGGTTAAGCATATCTGCTCTAAGCGCAATGTTGTTGATTTGTGGGCGGTTCAGATACTCTCGTTTGATTTTTGCTTGATCCATTGTTTGGTCGGCAAAGTAATCGAGTGCTGAGTTGCGTGTTACGGCGACGATTTTCTCCTTCAGGCTGCTGATGGCTTTGATACGTGTAGGTTTGCCTGTCATCATCGAGAGGTGCAATGTGTCTGTGATGACCGTCTGGATGGAATCGCGTTTCACGATGCTATTGAGATAACGTGCTTTCAGCGAGTCCGATACCAGCAACTGTACCTTATTATTCATAAAGGCTGTATCAGCATCCATTGCTGCCAGGAAGGTATCAAGTCTCACTTCCACTCCCAATGAGTCGAACAACCCACGCTGCTGTGCTACATAGAAAGGACGACATTCCTCTGTAGGCAGTACAGCAATGTGGATTACTGCTGAGTCTGAATCTTTAGCTCCCGTTTCATTATCAACACTGCCGTACTGGCATGCATTCAACATGCTCAGTACGACAGAAAAAAATAGTATAAATGCTTTTTTATTCACTTATAGTCAGCATTCATCCCGTTCCCCTAAATGAAGGGGTAAGGGGTGGGTCTTTTATCCTTTAATAGCAGCAACACCAGGAAGTACCTTGCCTTCGATAGCTTCGAGCAAAGCACCACCACCAGTTGAGATGTAAGACACTTTGTCAGCCAAACCGAACTTGTTGACACATGCTACAGAGTCACCACCACCGATGAGTGAGAATGCGCCTTCTGCTGTTGCTTCTGCTACTGCGTTACCTACAGCGCGAGAGCCGGCACAGAAGTTGTCAAACTCAAATACACCAGCAGGACCGTTCCAAAGGATGGTCTTTGCGCCCTTGATAGCATTAGCAAATGCCTTTTGAGTTTCTGGACCTGCATCCAGACCTTCCCAACCTTCAGGAATTGCGTTTGATGGGCATACCAACTGCTTTGCATCGTTTGAGAAGCTGTCACCGCAGATTGAATCAGTACCGAGAATCAGTTCTACACCATTCTCCTTTGCCAGTTTTTCTACGTTGAGTGCTACGTCAAGCTTGTCAAGTTCTACGATTGAGTTACCGATCTCACCACCATGTGCCTTTGAGAAAGTATAGGTCATACCACCACAGAGGATGAGCTTGTCAACTTTGCCCAGCAGGTTCTCAATGATACCGATCTTGCTTGATACCTTTGAACCACCCATGATGGCAACGAATGGACGCTTGATGTTTGAAAGTACGTTGTCAACAGCCTGTACCTCCTTCTCCATCAGCAGACCCAGCATCTTGTTGTCGGCATCGAAGTAGTCAGCGATAACAGCTGTAGAAGCATGCTTGCGGTGAGCAGTACCGAAGGCATCCATTACATAGCAATCAGCATATGAAGCCAACTTCTTTGCGAAGTCCTTCTGACGACCTTTCATTTCTTTCTTTGCTTCCTCGTATGCAGGATCGTCTTTCTCGATACCTACAGGCTTGCCTTCCTCCTCAGGATAGTAACGGAGGTTCTCAAGCAGCAATACCTCGCCCTTCTTCAGTGCAGCAGCTGCTTCTGAAGCATCAGCGCAGTCGGGAGCAAACTTAACAGGAACACCCAGAGTCTGGCTTACTGCATCTACAATCTGACTCAGTGACAATTCTGGTTTCTTCTTGCCTTTTGGCTTTCCCATGTGTGACATGATGATGAGGCTTCCGCCTTTCTCAAGAATCAGTTTCAGTGTTGGAGCAGCACCGTTGATACGGGTCATGTCAGTAATCTTTCCGTCCTGAATAGGTACGTTGAAGTCAACGCGAACGATGGCTTTCTTGCCATCAAAGTTGTAGTCTTTGATATTCATACTTTGTACGTTTAAAAATGATTAATTAGCTTTATGCACATTTCTGCCTGCAAAGTTACAAAAAAAGTTTCAATCGTTAGATAGGATTACGTGTTTTATTACATAAAAAAGAGATAGAAAACAGATTTTTAGGGCGTTGTTGTTTGTCTAATACACAGATTATTTGTAAATTTGTCGCCGAAACCGTGAGACGAGAAAGAGAGATGAAACGAATCTTGACCATTATAATTGGTATGATATGTGTGTGGATGGTAGCGAGAGCGACAGTACCCCCCCGCATCCGCAAGACTGGTGCTGCGGCATCAGTTCCGACCTACCGTGCACCTTGGAATATTCCATCACGACGCTTAGGTTCACAACTCGACGCACCTCTTTACTCAATAGGGTTGCAGCGTGTGCCTGTTGTATTGGTCGATTTCGCAGATTTGCCTTTCTCCGTGGCCAAAGACAAAGATACCGTACACCAGTTCTACGACTTGTATTGTAATGGTACACGCGATGGAGTGTTGTATCAGGGCGCAGGGAGCTATGGAGCTGTGCGCGACTATTTTGTTTTGCAAAGCGACAGCTTGTTTCTGCCTGAGTTCGAGATTGTCGGACCTGTGACACTTGAACGGTCTTATGCATACTATGGTAAAAATACAGCTTCTGGTAAGGACCGTAATAGAGATGCTTTTGTAACTGATGCGGTAACAAAAGCGCAGTTGCTGACCGACTGGAATACCTTCGATAACGACGGAGATGGAGTGGTCGATATGATTTATTTCATCTATGCCGGTGAGGGTGAAAACGGTTCTGACGATGAGAATACCATTTGGCCGCATGAACAGACTTCACAACGTACAATTGCAGGAGTGAAGTTTGGCGCCTATGCCTGTTGCAACGAGGTGTACGAAGGTGTGGCCGACGGTATCGGAGTGATGTGTCATGAATTGATGCATGCCTTGGGTATGCCCGATTTGTATGATAGCTCTGAGAAAGCCTACGGAATGGATTATTGGGACATTATGGATACCGGTTGCTACTGCCAGTCAAGCTATCACCCTTGCGGCTTGAGTGCCTACGAGAGAGACTTTATGGGTTGGCGTAGACTGGTGCTCTTGCAGCGCGACGAGGTTGCCAATCTTACGTTGTTGCCAATCAGCAAGGGTGGGGTAGGCTATAAGATGCTCAGTGCTGAGAACCAACATGAGTACTATATTGTCGAGAATCGTCAGAACATAGGATGGGATAAATATATCGGTCGTGGAACCGATGAACACCAACGTCATGGGTTGATGATATCACATGTCGATTATTCCATCGGCCGGTGGAGTTACAATAATGTCAATACGACAGCAGACCATCAGTGCTTCACCATTATACCAGCTGACGGAGAGTCGTATTCATTTGCTCATACCGAGACACAGGAAGATTACAATCATTGGGAAAGGTCAGCCGATGCCGACCTGTTTCCTGGTTCACTTGGGGTGACATACCTCTTTTCTAGAGACCAACCCCTTTATACGTCATCAGGATCCATGCATCAGCCTATCACAGGTATCGTGGAGCATCCTGACGGAACCGTTACCCTTACCGTCTGTCTGTTTGCAGATGTCAATGGCGACGGTCTGGCGGATTCTCAAGACGTACTGAAAGTGTACGAATACATGCAAAAACAGACGAGTGTCGAACCGCTTATTCCGCAAGATGTAAATGGAGATGGAGTGGTCGATACGCAGGATGTATTGCAGATTTACAATAATTTTTAAGTGTTTTTTCAAAAAAAGTGCGAAAACATTTGGTAGATTGAATTGAATGTATTATATTTGCACGTGAAATCAAATAAGACGTAAGTCAAACAATAAAAATACAGCGGGGATATAGGATCGATTGGGATACTCATCAATTAAAACTGGAAAACCGAGAACGTTCTGTGTTCTAATGGCGGGCCACGCCCCGAAAGGGGTAACCTCGAGTCGGTGGATTACAAAGGAACATAGGCACTCAAATCTTACTTACTCGGAGTTTCATCACATCTCCTCCCCGCTCTTTTTTATGCTTTTACGGCAAAATAGGGAATTCCCTATTTTTTTTTAGGAAAATGTTGATGTGTATGTAGAATCTTAGTCGTAAATTTGCACCGTGAAATAAAATATAACCCTATAAATAGAATAAGGTATGAACAAAAAACTGTTTTGGACATTAGGTTTGGCACTGATCACTTCATTGTCGATGCAGGCACAAGACGATGACCTTTACTTCACTCCTTCGAAGAAAAAGAGTCAGGACATGAATGCGACTGTAACTTCTGTACGTTCGAATCAGCAGTCAGCATCTACTCAAAGCAGCCGTCCGGCATTGGCTGTCTATAACAATAATAGCAGAGACGAGGATGAGTATAATCGTCGTAACGTGAACTATGCAGGAGCTTGGCAGACAGGCGGAGGAGCAGAGGATAGCCTCGTAGCTCAGGTCGACACTGTCTATGTTACTTCTCCTGATATGTACGACCCAGAGGCCGATTTCATCTATTCTCGCCGTTTGCTCCGTTTCCACAGCCCTCGATTCGGATTTGCGCTCAGCAGCCCGTACTATTGGGATTTGGTGTATGGATATGGTGTATACAACTATCTCTACGACCCATTCTACTGGGATCTCTACGACCCCTTCTATTGGGATTACGGATGGGGATATGGTTGGAGTTGGCGTCCTTGGTATAGCTCATTCTACGGATGGTATTCTCCTTACTATGCTTGGAACTACTGGGGTGTAGGACCTTATTGGCACAGTGGAACCTACTATACCAACCGCTACAGCAACTCTTACAACCGAGGAACGTTCAGCCAGAACCGCTATGCAGGTGGAACTGTGGGACGCACCAGCGCAGTTGCTGCAGCCAACGGTACACGCAACAGTTTCTCTTCTCGTACAGAGAACTCAATCCGTACCAGCGCCGCTCGCACCAATGCTGCCACTCGTAGCAGTGTGGCAACTTCCAACAACCGCATCAGTACTGCAGGCAACACCCGTACGGTCTTCAATGGAAATACCGTCAGTGGAAATGCAAACAACAACTCTCGTGTAGTGATCGTCAATCGTAACGACAACAACCGTACTTCGGCTGTCCGTCAGAACACACAGACAACTACCCGTACGCAGGTTCCTGCTAATTCTGCCACTCAGCAGCGAGTTACGGTTCCTACCACAACCACACAGCAGCGTACATCAGCTACACAGAACCAGCAGCGTACTGTAGTCAGTGTGCCTCAACGTACTACTACCACTACTACCACCTCTTCTACTCGTAGCAGTGCCGCAACCAGCAGCTTCTCAAGCGGTAGCTCAAGCTCAACACGTAGCAGCTTCTCCACTGGTAGCAGCTTCGGAGGCGGAGGCAGTATAGGCGGAGGTGCCAGCTCAGGCGGTGCACGTACTTCAGCCGGCAGAAGATAGGCGGCTCCCAGCCTACCCCTAGCCCCTCCCTCAAGGGAAGGGAACTAAAGGGGAAAAAGGCTTTAGGACAAATAAAGAATGACCAAATAGGAATCAATAGTAAATAGTAAATTGTTAAATGGTAAATAAGAATATGAAAAGACTGTTTATCCTCGCATCATTCGTGGCAGTAAGTACCACGATGATGGCACAAGATATGTTCGAAGCAACAAACTTCGCAACCAAGGACCTCAACGGAACCGCACGTTACGTAGGTATGGGTGGAGCACTCGGTGCTCTCGGAGGAGAGCTCTCGACGATGGGTTCTAATCCGGCAGGTACTGGTCTGTTCCGCAAGAGCGACGCAGCCTTCACCTTAGGCGGTGTGTTCGGCGCTAAAGGTACTTTGGGACACGATGGTTCACGTATGTCGCTCGACAATGCAGGTATTATTATTTCCCTGCCGGTCGACGAAGGTAGCGTGAGGAATGTTAACTTTGGTATCAACTACGTGAAGAGCAAGAATTTCCTGTTCAACCAGGACACTCCGATCGAGAACCTCACGGTGGGTTCTGTGAACCTTTCGCAGACCTATCAGATTGCAGATTTGGCTAATCTGGCTTTTGATAATGACGTGTGGAGCGGCGCTTTGGCCGATATGTCAGCCCCTCTCTACGACGATAATGGCAATCTGACCAAATACGGTCTCATAGGCGAGAACTTTGAGACTCTTGCCACAGGTGAAGAACGATTCTTAGGTTATACAGGCTTTGGCGCCGATAAGGCGAATATGCGTAAGTCAACCTATGGAGGTATTACGCAGGCCGACGTGAACCTCTCACTCAATGCGCTCGACAAGTATTTCTTCGGATTGTCTGTAGGTCTCTACGACATCGACTACAACCGCGAGAGTTTCTACGAGGAATTGCTTGCATTGCCTGATGGAACCACAGCATTCTACGACTTCAACAACTGGTATAAGACCACCGGAGATGGTGTTGACCTCAAGCTCGGATTCATCTGCCGTCCTATCGACGACTCCCCATTCCGTTTCGGACTGAATGTCCACACGCCTACGTGGTTTAGGATGGATGACATCAACGGCTCTTCACTTTATATCAACGATACATTCGTTTCTGAAAAGACGTACGACCCATACAGCTATGACTTGCGTACTCCCTGGAAGTTGGGGTGCAGCCTCGGCTATACCATCGACAACTATTTCGCAATCGGTGCAGAGTACGAATATCAGGATCTGTCAACGCTGAAGTATTCTGAGGATGGACATCAGACTTCATACTTCCGTACCCATAACGACCTGATCAGTAAGTGTCTCAAGGGGCAGAACACCTTCAAGGTAGGTATGGAAGTGAAGCCTACCGACGAATTCAGCATCCGTGCAGGTTATAACTATGTGTCGGCTCCTATGAAGGACGATGCTTACAAGGTAATTGCCTACGATAGCCCGTTCACAGAGACTGATTACACCAACTGGAAAGGCATCAACCGCTTCACGGTCGGTCTCGGCTATCGCTACAAAGGAGGTTACATCGATGTTGCCTACCAGTACTCAGGACAGAAAGGCGACTTCTATGCCTTCGACGACATAGACCTCAAGCCCACTGAGATCGAGAACAACCGCAGCCAGGTGATGTGTACCCTCGGTTTCCGCTTCTGATATAAAACCCCATATACCAACAAAAGAGAGTGTGCAAGTGCACACTCTCTTTGTGTCTTCTCCCTTCCTCCCATCGGGGAGAGTGAGAGAGAAAGGGCAATTATCAACTGCAACAACTGCAACACTGCAACGCTTATACACAGTATTTACGTTTATACTCCTCAGTCTTACAGTAGCGTCCGTTAGCTTCATCATAGGCAATATGCCCTCGCTTCACCCAGCTACGTAGTGTCGATTCACCGTCACCCGTTCTGCCCTGGTTCTGCCGCATCTGCCTGTATTGCTCCTTCGTGAACTCATCGGGCAGCAGACTCAGCAGGTTCTGAGGTCCCGACTGGCGCTGCATCTCCACCTCTTCCCTCAGCTCCTTTTCCAACTGCTTTCCGAAGTACAGCATCTTGCACCACAGGTTGTACTGCTCGCTCCAGCGCACGAAATCCGCAATCTCCTTGCTCCATTTATACCCGTGCGCCACATACAGCACCATCCCTTTCAGCCACGCAATCACGTTCGCACGATACGAGAGAATCCTGTAGGCCTCCGAGTCGTACAGCCTTGCCGCGTCGCGGTTCTCAGTCCTTATGTCCATCGACAGCTTCTTGGCCTGCGGACATTCAATCAGTCCGCTGGCAGCCTCCAACCGGTCGATATAAGGCTTCAGTTCCTGTGCAAACTGATGGTCGTAGATGCCCTGAATCGGAGCGTTGTCGTCCTCATCGTCTGCGCTGATGATGGTCGCTACGTCCAGTCGGCTCACCGTTCCGTCGTTCACCATCTTCCAGAAGAACTTCCTTGCGTTCGGCGGTGTGGTCGAGGCGTTGAAGTTCCAGCGGAGCGGAGCGATGCCGCTCACCGAGTCAGCCCCCACACGTTCCTGTCCGTGCTTCGAATTGTCGAACGCCTTACGGATGAG
>CADAGO010000031.1 GCA_902787555.1 uncultured Bacteroidales bacterium | reverse complement strand
TTTCGTTTGTGTCTACAGATTCAGTACGACTTCAACAAATGTGTCTACAGATTCAGCTAATGAAGGAAAAAAGTGTCTAGTGAAATCAGGAAAAGTCAAACAATATTGCGATGTGACAAAGTGACATTGTCACAATCGCATATTGACTGTATCACTTCACCATGATTTTCCGTCCGTTGACAATGTTGATTCCTCGCTGCAATTGTTGCTGGCGTTGTCCGCGCAGGTCATAAATGCCTTCATTTTTTAATTTTTCAATTTTTACATTTTCCTCGATTCCTGCTGGCGTATTGAGCAGTTGGTCAACAAGGTTCCACAGCTTTGTATTCAGGCTGCCTTTCGTATTTGTGATGCAGGCACCATGATTCTGGGCACTGAGGATATACTTGTGGGACATCTGGTTGTCGATGCAGTCATCGGGAATGGCGGCTCCTGTCCAGGTATCATCACCTCCATAGATGTAGAGGATGGGGCGCTTGGCTGCCCGGGTTGATTCAAGCACCTTGTCGCGCAACGTACTATCGTACGTGATCGGTTCATTGAATGGATTGCTGAGTATGTATGGGTTGCCTAACACCAGTTCCTTGTTGCATTGTTGAGCCAACTGCTGTTCGTCGGCATCAAACAGATAAGTGAAATCCACACCGAAATAGCCGTCTTCGTGCAAGGCCTGATAGTCGAAAGCGGTCGTGGAAACATTCCATTTGCTCAAACTGATTGAAACGGGTCGGAAAACCTTATGAATCCAGTTCTTGACAGGAACGACTTCCTGTACACGATGCTTCGCACCGTAGGTAGAGAGGAAATTCCAAGCCTCGTAACTGCTAAGAGTGCAGTAGTACACCATCACTGCATCCAAATAGTCGGACGAAAGGCCTTTTTTCATCAGTGCCTGCTTGCGGACTTCGTTGATAGCAAGCGTGTCGATCAAAGCCTGACGGCTCCAATAGGAATGAGCATCGAAATCCATAATTGCAATGTTTTTCAAATAGGATGAGCGCCACATATTTGCTGAATAGCCAGGGAAGTTAGACTCGCTCCATGACTTGAAATACTGATACGACTGCTGACTTTTTACCAATCGACGCTGCAAGGTCTTGACTTCGTTTCGCAGATCTTCGGTCCATGGGTATGTGGTCCAATAAGCCATCATGCTCATATCGTTCGTCCCATCACAGAATGGTGCTGAATAAGGGATATAGAGATCTACGTCGTCAGGATAATATGCATGCTGATAGGCTGTGACCTTACCTCCCTTGCTCACTCCACTCATCACCCATTTCCCTTTCAACGACGTCTTGAGTGCTGTAATCAAGGCATGATAATCGGCGGCTGCCTCTTCGGCGGTACAATACTCCACCCGCTTCCAGTAGTTTTTGGGAACGGATTGACCGAAATAGCGATGCTCCAGATATACCCAATTACCATTATAGTGCTTTGCTATTTCATTCGCACCGCTTGGATAATACCCATTGCCCATATAAAGGCTTGGAGTGTTCCACCAAACATCATCGATATTATAACCAGGAGAATGACACTGGGTCAAAGCACTCTCGAACTTTACGCCTTTACGTATCAGCAAAACAGCACGTAACGGCATCTGCTCGCCATCAGGGTTGGCGTGAGTCAGAGGTTGGTGGTAATAGATATGATAACTGGAGTATCCGAATCTATCAGCATACACATCGGTACGATTCACCACGATGGAATCGATGACATCAGGGTTCTCGTTCACAATGTTCTTTAACCAAGTCTGCGCATGAGTTGTGAGCGAAATGCTGAGTAAACCAGCAAACGTCAACACCTTATTTATTTTAGAATACATCATCTTTTTTATTTAGTTTTGTGATTTGAGTGCAAAGTTATAAAAAATAGTCGAGAGGCATCGCTTTTCATCCTCTTTTTTCACAAAGTTACCATTATTAGTTGTCAATAACTGTCTGTATGTTCCTCATCAGCCCTTCATACTTGGCTCGCTTCACGGCAGATCCTCGGAAAAGCTGTTGGTATTGCTCTCGGGTGAGGGCCTTCCAATCGGCAGCAGTAATAGAGAGAAGGGAAGTATTGAGGGGTATTCCTGGATCTCCGGAGTTGTCGGAAAGGCGGTTATGCGGACAAGCCAATTGGCAGCGATCGCAGCCATAGATGTAGCGAGGTGCCGGCTGGCGGCGGACGAGGTCTGCCTGCTCAGGACTAAAGGGTCCACGATGCTCAATGGTGAGGTAACTAAGACAACGACGGGCATCAATACCTTCATCGGTAAGTGCACATGTAGGGCAAGCATCGATGCATCGGTGGCAGGAGCCGCAGTGGTTGGTAATTGGGCTGTCGTAGATATCGACTTCAGCTGTCAGCAACAGTTCGCCAAGGACTACGAAACTGCCTTTATGCGGGATGATGAGATTATGATTTCGGCCTATCCACCCAAGGCCTGCTTTCACCGCCCAGTAGCGCTCAAGAATGGGGGCAGTATCGACTGCAACGCGAAAGGAGCCGCCCGCAACCACGTCCGGGGATGAAGACTGTGTGGAAGCAGCATTCAATCCCAACGCAACTGCCAATTCCCGAATCTTCTGCTTCATCACATCGTGATAGTCACGTCCATAGGCGTAATAGGCTATCTGAGGCTGATCGACAGGGATGGTTGTTTGGGGCCTATAGCTCAGCGCCAGACTCACGATGGTGCGACAACCAGGCAGCACACTCTCGGGATGGAAGCGTGCATCACCATAGCGGTTCATGTAGTCCATGTCACCATGATGACCTTCAGCAATCCAACGGTTGAAAGCATCGGCAGTCGAGGTATCGACAGGCGTCACTCGCGCCAGACCACAAGCATCAAAGCCGAGGCGCACGGCTTCGGCTTTGATGAGAGAGGATGAAAGTACACTATTCCTACCCTCTCCAACGAGAGGATTGTCATGATGACCTGTCATATTATTTTAAATGTCGGCTTCGTGGTTGGTTGGCATCGAAGAGGCGGAACTCGTAACCTTGCTCCATGAGCCATTCGATGGATTGTGGCAACGCTGTACGCAGTTTATCAATACTCTTGAGGGAGTCGTGGAAGGTGATAATACTTCCGTTGCGTGTGTAACGCTTTACGTTTTCGACCACTTCATCGGCGGTGAGCAAGCGGCTATAGTCACGTGTGACAACATCCCACATGATAATGGTGAACTTGCGGCGAAGACGCATATACTGAGTCCAACGCATCCAACCACGGGGAGGTCGGAACAAGTGCGAGTGTATCAGTTTGTCGGCTTCGTATGTATCGCGCAAGAAGGTTTTACTCCGATAGCCAAAACCTCCGATGTGATGGAAGGTATGGTTGCCGAGCCGATGTCCACGTTGCTCTATGTCTGCCATCAATTCTGGGTATTTCCTGACATTATCGCCCACCATGAAGAAGGTGGCCTTCACCCCATAACGGTCGAGTGTATCGAGAATGAAGGGAGTTGCCTCGGGGATGGGGCCGTCATCAAAAGTGAGATAGACGGCCCGTTCCGCATGAGACATGCGCCAGATGGCACTGGGATAGAGCCAGCGAAGCCACGTGCTTGGTTGCTCGATAATCATAGGAAGTTATGGATTGATACCAAGACTCTCGGCACGCGAAGCCAGCAGACTATACGTATGGTTGAGATATGCCATGAGGTCTTCAGCTTGCTTCTTATACATCGACGCCTTCGAACCTGCTTCCTGTGAATCGCCCAACTTCTCGAATGAACGCTGTATCTCTGCAATAGCATAGATCTCGCTACGGCAGTCACGCCATGCTGCAGCGAAGCGTGCGTTACCAAGCGATGCATAGAAGGTGATGTACTCGCGCGAAGTCTTCTCCATCGCATTGAGTAATTCCACTCCCCTGTCAATCTTGCCACAGGCAATAAATCCTTGTGCAATCTCCAGACCACCGTTGTCGCCTTTATAAGGCACGTTATATTCAGGTATCTCTACATCACACTTCTCGAGTGCCTGAAGTGCTTTATCCGTCTTGCCCTCATCGAGCAAGGTAGTGATGAGATGTGCGAACCAACGACGATGAGTCCAGCACATACGCATAGTGGTCTCGTCGAGATAGAGGTCTGGTTGCTTCAAGTTACCGTAACTGTACTTGTTCATCATATTGTCGAACATCTTCTCAGAGTCAACCACAGCCTGCTGTGGCATATTCTCCTCAAAGGTGAATGGTGTGATGCGCCAAGCCAAACCTTCCTGTACGAAATGGTGCCAGAGATTACCGTAGTTCTGCGGGCCCACAGTGGTCGATACGTAGAGCGGACGCTTGAACTCGCTTTGAGCAATCATCTCGAGCATCATAGTAAAGTTCTTGAGGATGTGGTCCTGACCGGCAAGACTGATAACCATCTTGTCGGGGATGCTGTCGTTTGGAATCATCATACCCGACTTACGTACAGCTTCCTTGTTGACCGTAACGTAAAGAGTGTCGGATGGTAAACAAGACGGCAGGTCTTTCACCATGTCGGCAAACTGTGCAGGGATGTCTTCCTTGAGGAGGAACTTCTTGATGGCATTCTTCAACTCGAACGGTTCGTCACCCCAGATGGCACGTGCTGTCTCAGGATCCTGACTATACATGGTTTGAACCAACTCCTTCATCGTAATCTCGCGCCCACCGAGGAAGAGTGGTGGATTCACCTCAGTCATCTCATTCTTACCTGAGACGTATTGCAGACGTGTCCACGAAATCGGTAGTGGTGTCGATTGTTTGTCGCCTTCGAAAGCAGGACGCTTCATCTGGTCGATGTACCAATCGGTCTGCAGGTATGAGAGGTTACACACACGCACATCGGTGCGGTTGCCCTCTGTATCTTCGTTGTACCAGAGCGGGAAGGTATCGTTGTCACCATTGGTATAGATGACACCATCGTGAGGAATGGTCTCAAGATAGTTCAGTCCGAAGTCACGACACATGTAACGACCGCTACGATCGTGATCGTCCCAGGTCTGGCTGACCATCTGCAACGGAACGGCAATCGCAGGAATGACTGCGATGACTGATGCCACAATAGCACCGAGACGAGGTTGCATTTTCTTATTAAAGAACTTCTCTAACCATGCATAGATGGCCATCACACCGAGTCCGCACCAGATGGCAAAAGCATAGAACGAACCTGCATACGCATAGTCACGTTCACGTGGTTGTCCCGGTGTCTGATTCAAATAGAGTACAATTGCGATACCTGTCATAAAGAACAAGAAGCATACCACCCAGAACTGCTGGATACCCTTCTTTCCACGGAAAGCCTGCCATAACAGACCAATGATACCGAGCAGGAGTGGCAAGCAATAGAAGACGTTGTGTCCCTTGTTCTCTTTCAGTTCGGTCGGCAGGAGATCCTGATTGCCGAGGCGAAGGTCGTCAAGGAACTTAAAGCCTGTAATCCAGTTGCCATGTTCTGTCTCACCAAGACCTTGCAGGTCGTTTTGACGACCAGCAAAATTCCACATGAAATAGCGCCAATACATGAAATTGAGTTGGTAGGACAGGAAGTAGCGCAGGTTGTCGTACTGAGTAGGTATTTCAAGCTGATGAGAACCCTGACCCGGGATGGTGTAGTTGACCGTCTTATAATGAACGTCAGACAACCATGAAATGTATTTCGCTGCATCACGTTCCTCGTAGATGCGAGGGAAGAACATACATTGGTCGGAAGGATAGACATAGTCGAACTTCTCACGGATTACTTCATATTCATCCTTCTCGTCTGCACTTGCCTTCTCTTTGCGCTGATAAACCGGTGCACCCTTCGAGGTGTTGTACATCAACTTGTCGCCCTTCTGGATAATCTCGGCCTTCGAACGGAAAGTAGGACCATAGAACAGCGGGCGGTCGCCATACTGCTCACGGCCTAAGTATTCCTCAAGAGTGAACACATCCTCAGGAGAGTTCTGGTCCATTGGAGGATTGGCAGTCGAGCGAATCACGATGAGGGCATACGATGAGTAGCCCACTACCATCAGCGCCATACAAAGGAGGATGGTGTTGAGACTCTGTGAAGTAATCTTCTTGTACATGAATACGACACAAGCCAAAATGGCAAGGATGACAATACCGATGAGAGCACTGCGCCAACCGAAGCTATAGAACGGGATGCCAAGCATTGCCACACTGAGGAGGAACGCAATGTTCATACGGGTCTTACTTACAGCCTTCGTTGATTCGATAATAGCCCAAACAAGGCAAGCAACCAAGAGAATGAGATAGACGTAGAGACCGGTATTGAATGACATGCCGAGCATGTTGACAAATAACAGTTCGAACCATCCACCCACCTTCATAATGCCAGGCACCACTCCATACAGTACTGCAGCAATGATAACTACAGAGATACCTACTGCAATGAGGGAACCGCGACCAGTAGGATTCTTAGAACGCTTGTAGTAGTAAACCAAAACCATCGCAGGGATACAAAGGAGGTTCAGCAGATGCACACCAATAGATAAACCAACGAGGTATGCGATGAGAATCAGCCAACGATCACTTCCAGCCTCATCTGCCTTGTTCTCCCACTTCAAGATGAGCCAGAACACCAGGGCAGTAAGGAAAGAGGAGAAAGCATATACTTCACCCTCGACTGCACTAAACCAAAACGTATCGCTCCATGTGTAGATAAGCGCACCACCAATACCGCTTGCCATAATGGCTATTATCTTGCCGATGGTCAGCTGCTCATCATCTTCACAAATCAACTTCTTTGCGAGATGTGTCACTGTCCAGAACAGGAATAGGATACATCCGGCACTCAGAAGTGCCGACATGGTATTGACCATCTTGGCAATCTGGGTAGCATCGCTGGCAAACTGTGAAAACAGGTTTCCTACTAACATGAAAAATGGTGCGCCAGGCGGGTGTCCAACTTCCAGCTTTGCTGCTGTACTGATGAATTCCGGACAATCCCAAAAACTGGCTGTGGGTTCGATGGTGGAGCAATAGGTAAATGCAGCTATTGCAAAGACAATCCAACCCGTCACGTTGTTAATGATCTTGTAAGTCTTCATTTCGATTTTAATTATGTATAATATTCTATCTTACTACTTGTTTCCATCCCTCATAGGTCTGTACGCGAATACAAACGGAATCACAGGTGTATTGCCTGAGGGGAATACTCATGAATATCTCCTTGGTGTAGGACTCTGCGTCTTCTTCAGGACGTCCATGCATGAGTGTGAGATACAGCATCTGGCATCCACTCCTGTTCACCACACTATCTTCGCAGAAACCAAAGCGATGGGAGCCTACATCGGTGGTCAGCAAACCAATATGCAGGTTCAAGTATCCACCCGACTTCCAACAGCTCGTCAGGTTCACCGGGTCAAAAGCAACAGCCTTGAAGTCCGCTCTCTGACGAGGATTCGCCGAGAAGATATGTGTCAAGCCATACACACTTATCTTTTGGTTGGCATTAATCATGTAGGTGCACATACAGCGGTAGGTAGTGTCTGCTGTCTCAGCTGCAATAGTTTGGTCGACAGTATATGTTTTACCATTATCAAACCGAATAACCGACACATTCCCGTCGTGATCGGTATTTGCCTCCACCAAGTCTATCTTGTAGGCAGGCACCGCATCGTCCTCATCTGTGCTGCATCCAAACCAACAGAACAACATCAACACAAAGAGGATGGTTGATGCAACTTGTCTGTTATGATAAATGCTCATATTATTCATTTCTACAATCTTTAATTTCCTTTCGCCTTCTGTTGGTTACGAGCAGGATTGGCATACATGGTTATCATCCGTTCACGCAGGAAAGGCATGTCTGGATTGGCTAGCGACACCTTGCCCAACTGTGCATCCAAGTAAGCATTGAACCTGGCTACTTCCTCATCTGAAGTCTCCATACCCGCAGCTACGAGATTGCATGGATAGAGGCGGTAATGAGAGTGGATTTCTTTGTCAATATGCTCAGCAATGAGCGGGAACAGTTCCGACTTTGGCATCTCAGGATCTAGAGTGTCAAGCCAGTCATTGATACATGGAGCGGCGTGGTAGTGAATATGCCCTTTATAGCCGAAGATACCGATGCTCATATTATCGAGGTCATCTTGCTGGCTCTTTTTAAATCCTTCTATGTCGCGCTTGTTTTGGAATTCCTCTGCCTTGAGGTAGTCGCAGGGGTCGAACTCATAAGAGATGGCAAGCGGTACGATTTTGAGTGACTTCAAGCTCTTTATGACATCTTTGTCGCCACCAATAGCCATCATCTTCAGCACACTATCCTGAGTGCGGTCATCACTGTCTTTGGCGCGACCTTCACGCTGTGCAATCCAAAGATTGCCTCCTTTCTCCTCAATAACGTAGTGCATGTATTTCGACATCTTGGCAGATGCCATCAACATCTGTCGCATGGTCAGGGCTCGCTGTACGATAAACGAACGATTGACACGCACAAGGTCCTTAATCCAAGGATATACTAGCAGGTTATCACCAATGGCGATTTCTACCGTATCGCGCTCTTTATCAACCAAAGCCATATCAAGCAGAGCTGAGTCGAGCACGATGTCACGATGATTGGAAACAAACGTATAACCATTTCCTTCGATGGCTGAGAAGTCAGCAGTCAAGCCTTTACTTGCTTTAGCAAGCAGACCCTGGAGAACTGGGTACACACATATTTTCTGAAACTCCAAATTGGTTCTTCCTTTACGCACCATTGCCTCTATTTGCTCGAAAGGCACTCCCGGATAAATGATTGGCAGGATGGCCTTGAATCGTTCGTCGTTCAGTAGTCGGTCATAGGCTGCCGGAAGTTCCTCTGGAAGGAACGGGCGTATGTCGTCAAATTCGTGAATATCTGTCATATGATGTATTATACTTATTCGTTAACAACCAGTTTCTCTTCGATGATTTCTGTCAATATATCTTTCATCTCCAGTCCGTCAGCACGTGCCTGCTGAGGGATGAACGATGTCTGTGTCATACCTGGAGTGGCATTGATTTCCAACAGATTGATGACATCCTGTCCGTCGTTCTTTGTGATGATATAATCCACTCGCATGATGCCACTACCGCCAAGTATGGTGTAAATAGCTTTCGTAAGAGCCTTCACTCGCTGAGTGGTATCGTCCGACAGTCGGGCAGGCGTAATCTCTGTTACTTGACCATTGTATTTCGCATCATAGTCGAAGAATTCATTTTGGCTAACCACTTCTGTGATTGGAAGAACGTATGCCTCGCCATTCTTCTTCTTGTAAACACCATTAGCGATTTCCGTTCCCCTCAATTCTGCTTCAATCATCACGTCGTCGCTCTCATGGCGTGCAAACTCAATCGCTTTCTGAATATCCTCTTTATGAACACAGCGAGTGACACCAAAGCTGCTACCGGAACCATTGGGCTTGATGAAGCAAGGCAGACCGATTTTATCCATCACTTCCTCATCGGTAATCTCTTGATTCTTACGCAGTAGAATCGATTCGGCAATCTTCACACCATATCCTTTCAAATACTGGTTAAGGGTGAACTTGTCGAACGTAAGTGCTGCTACAAGCAGGCTACAACTTGAATAAGGAATGTGCATAAGGTCGAAATACCCCTGCAAAATACCATTCTCGCCTGGTGTACCATGAATGGTAATGTAGGCAAAGTCGGGTTTTACCTTCACGCCACCTTCCATGAATGAGAAGTCGTGGCGATTGACTTCGGCTGTCGAGCCATCCTGCAGACGAGCCGTCCAGTCAAGGCCTTTCACTTCAATGGTATATACAATGAACTTATCGCGGTCGAGCCATGAACTGATGCCCGCTGCACTACGGAGCGAGACATCATACTCTGACGAGTCTCCTCCTGCTATGATTGCTATAATTGGTTTCATCTATTAACTCTAATCTATAAACTGATTTTTTCTCTCAACTCTCTTTCATTCCCCTCCACTTCTCGATCAATGCTTCCATATCAGATGGCAACTCAGAAGAGAACATCATCTCCTTGCCCGTCTTGGGGTGAACAAACCCCAGCGTCTTTGCATGGAGAGCCTGTCGCGGGCATATTTTGAAACAATTCTCCACAAACTGATGATACTTTGCGAAGGTCGTTCCTTTCAGGATTTGGTCACCTCCATACCGTTCGTCGTTGAATAAGGTGTGACCAATGTGCTTCATATGGGCTCTTATCTGATGGGTACGTCCCGTTTCCAGAATACATTTCACCAACGTGGTATAACCAAAGCGCTCGAGCACATAATAATGAGTCACCGCATGCTTGCCGATACCTGAGTCTGGGGGAAAAGTCATCATCTGCATCCTGTCCCTGGGATTGCGAGCAATATTACCTTCTATCCTTCCCTCGTCTTCAGTAAAATTTCCCCATACCAGTGCATTGTATTCGCGCTTGGTGGTTTTGTTGAAAAACTGTAGCCCGAGACTGGTCTTCGCTTCCGGAGTCTTAGCTATGACAAGTAAGCCACTTGTATCCTTATCGATTCTGTGCACCAAACCTATTTCCGGATTGTTGATATCGTATTGGGGCTTGTCCTTTAAGTGCCAAGCAAGAGCGTGCAACAGCGTAGCGTGCCAATTGCCGTGACCAGGATGGACCACCATTCCTGCCGCTTTGTTCACCACCATCAGGTCGCTATCCTCATAGACGATATCGAGCGGTATTTCCTCAGGCTTGATAGTGTTGCTGTATAGAGGCCGGTCAAGCATCACCTGTATAACATCAAAAGGCTTGACCCTGTAACTGCGCTTGATAGGGCGCTCGTTACACATGATAAACCCTGCGTCTGCCGCCTTCTGAATACGGTTACGGGAGATGTTGGCCAGATGATCAATGAGGAACTTGTCGACTCGCATCAATCCCTGCTTGGCATCCGCCACAATGCGATAATGCTCATACAGTTGCGACGATTCATCATCGTCTGCATCCATCTCCTCGATGTCGAGCGCATCCAAATCCTCTAATTCCTCTAAGTCCGCCATTCCACTAACTACTAACCGCTAACCACCTACTTACAACTGCTCGTCAAAATTGCTTTCACTGATGTCTGTATCAATATCATACTCTCCGTTACCATCATCGAAATACAGAGAATCTTCTTCTATCTCACCGGCACCTACAAAAAGGGTAAGTGAACGCTCTCGCGAGATCATTTCACCTGCATGGACATCACGGTTACCTTGACGTATTTTCAGTATCTGATCTTTGTCGGCACCTTCGATATACTGGGGTTCCGTGAGTTTGAACCCTAACGACCTTAGGATGATTTGAGCCTCGCGGAACGAACTGTTTCCAACCAAATCGGGCATCTTTACCATTGGCTCACCCAACATATTGACGGTGAGATATACAATACGTCCGCTCTTAATCAGCGTACCCGACTTTGGTGTCTGCTCAAGTACCGCACCCGGCTTAGCCGTCTTCTTGTAGGTAGAGTCGGTGATGACTGCTTCAAACCCGCTGCTTGCAAGTGTTGTGCGAGCCTCGCGGAAGGTCTTGCCCACCACCGATGGAACACTGATTTTCTCACCATGATTGGTGTACGAATCAAGGGTGTTGAAGGCAATGACTGGAATGCAGAATAGCAGTCCCAGAGCCAATACCACGTTGACCCAGAAGATGACTCCCGTCTTGCCTTTGAAATACTTTTTTAATCCCATTGTATATCTTTCGTTTTATTAGTTGCAACTATTTCAAGATGCAAAGATACGACAAAAAAGCTAATTGACCATTGTCGATTGACATTTTTTAAACATTTACGATTAAAAAGGTACATTCTCCCCATGATTTCATTTCTGTGTGCGAGCACAGCAAAAAAATATCATGAAAGTTTTTGTTATAATAAGAATAATGTGTACTTTTGTGCCACCGAAAAGATAGTTCGTAAACTAAGCGATAGCTCACAAATTTAATCAACCAATATCATTAACAATTTAAAACAATTTCGTATGAAGAAAATTTTACTTACATTATTCGGCTTAATGCTGATGTTTTCTGGCAATGTGTCAGCACAGGAAGTGACAATCGACTTTTCTGGTTCGACGGACAACTGGGAAATCGGCACAACAAAGTTGATAGATGCAAAAGAATTTACTTACGGCGGCTATACCATTATTCTTGAAGGAACAGCAGGAAACGGATACCGTTGGTATGACTCTGGCAATATTATTTTAGGCAAACAGGGTGCGACATTGACTTTGCCAGCTTTCGGTTTCGATGTAGAGCGTATTGATGTAGTGGGTACTTCAAGTGCAAGTGCTTCTGTTAAGCAGAATATCTTTGTTGGCGACGAAGCTGTTAGTACAGAAACAACAGGAGCAAAAGATGTTACGAACCAATATGTAATTGCAGAAGGTAAGCAGGTTGCTGGTACAATCTATACATTGAAGGTTACTAGCGCCCACAACACTCAGATTACAAAGATTCTCGTTTGGAAGAAGGGGACAACAGTTGCTGAGGAAATCCCAGTAGTTGAAAATATTGCTGCCTTCAATGCTCTCGAAAAGGGAACAAAGGCGACATTGACTTTGACCGAAGCTCAGGTAATTGGTGCTGGAAACAATAATATCATAGTGAAAGATGCTTCTGGTTCTATTTGCATGTACAATACAGGTCTTACATATACTCTTGGACAGATTCTAAACGGAACCATCACAGGTACAGCAGGAGAATTTAAGGGTTATAAGCAACTTGCTAGCATGACAGAAAACAGCCTGACTGCTACAGAAGGAACCATCACTCCAACTGTTGTTACTGCAGCAGAGGCAGCAGCAGCACCATTGCTTTCTGGTCCTTACAAAATTGAAAATGCTGTTGTAAAGAAAGACGGAAATAATTTCTATATTATGGATGGCGAAGAGAAGGTTCTTCAGCTTTACAACCAGTTTAAGGATGCTAATATCACTTTGGCAGAAGGCACTTTTGATATTGAAGGTGTTGTAGGTAATTACAATAATGTTCAGTTCTGGGTAACCAGTTTATCTAGCGTTCCGACAGCTATTAGCTCCGTGAATGCTGCTAGCATTAAGCCTGCTATCTTCAACGCTGCAGGTCAGCAGCTGAGTGCTCCTCAGAAAGGTATCAACATCATCGGTGGCAAGAAAGTATTCGTGAAGTAATAATCTCACATTATAAACAATGTGCTCGGGGTTTAGGCCTCGGGCACACCTAATAATAATTGCATATGAAGAAATATTTACGCTTTTTGTTTGTAGCCTTCTTGGCTATGATAAGCACTGTAATCACGGCTCAGACCATCATTACGTTCGATGCATCGACCGATAAGGGAACTTGCGACGCTTCTAACGCAGGAGCTGACCAAGTAACAAAGGATGGAGTGACTATCGCTGTAAGTAATGGAGCCATGAACCTTACAGACCAGTATCGCTGCTACAAAAATGCCACATTTACCATTACTTCAACTGTAGGCAACATCACGAAGGTAGAGCTCAGTTGCACCGCAGAAGGCACCGAAAAATATGGTCCTGGTTGCTTTACTGATGCCTCTTCGGGCACTTATTCGTTTGACGGCAATGCTGGTACATGGACAGGTGACGCACCGACACTGACAATGACCGCCTCTGCCAATCAGGTGCGTATGAATGTTGTAGTGGTAACCATCGGAGGAAGCGTTTCACCAAGCACTAAGACTGCCACAACTATCGACCTTACTGGTGATTATCTAACACGTGCTACCTGTGGTAAAGACGAGACAATCAGCCTGCCAACAGCTACGGTTAAGGCCGGCGACAAAGTTGTCGAAGGAGCTACCGTCATTTGGGATAGCAGTAATGAAGCTATCGCAAAGATTGAGGGCAACAAAATCAGTATTCCTAACCACGTATATGGAAAGGCAACCATCACAGCTAACTTTGCAGGCAACGATTCTTATGAGGCCAGCAAGAAGGCCTATACGCTCACCATTTATAAGGGGTATATGACGCTGAACGCGATGTGGGAAGATTATGGTGAAGAGAATAATGCCGACGAACTGAAAGCTGGCGTGTTAGGGTCCTACTGGCAGGTATCAACAGTTGGCGAGAACATCATCAGCAATGAAGCGATAGTAACCTATGTGAATGGCTCTTATACATACATTAATGATGGTGCTAAGGACATGCTGCTCTATGGTGCCAACTTAGGTTTTAAACAGGGCGACAAGATTTCCGGAGACCTCGGCAACGGCAAGATTGGTGCCATCTATGGTACTCTGAAAACCTATAACGGGTTATTGGAATTCGCAACAACAGCCAACGACATCGAATTCAAGGTTGTATCATCCAACAATGCAGTCGAGCCAAAGGTCATCACAGCCGAGGCTATGGCTGAGAACGTCAACGCCTACGTGAAAATTGCATGCGCTACGTTTACCGCAGAAAATGGCAAGTCATTAACTTTCATATCCCCCGAAGGTCTAACGTTCACTGTATACAACCAATGGAATGCCGATGTAACATCGTTAGTGCCAGACAAGACCTACGAACTGGTTGGTACCGGCAGTTTCTACAAAGATGCTTGCCAACTCAATCTCATCAGTTTCCGCGAGGTGGATGCATCGTCAATCAGCAACATCACCACTGAGCATAATGCAACCATCTTCAACGTAGCTGGTCAAAAGCTCTCAACACCTCAGAAAGGACTCAACATCATCGATGGCAGAAAAGTCATGGTGAAGTAACAAAACGACCATACTGTTTTTAGTTGGTTGTTGCAGGTCTGCTGAATATTAGGGCAATGATATAACAGTTGGCACAAACGTTTATATTTGTCGATATAAAAATGTGCAACCCCGTGGGTCTACAACACAGAGATAATCTCTGTTTTTAACTTACGGAAGAAATTACCCTTAAGGGAAAAAATTGTTACCCTTAGGGGTAGCAAAAATTCCCACTAGGGGGAACAAAAATATGAGCCAAGCCACAAACCAGTTCGACTAGCTCACAACAAGATAGATGAAGATGATGCATTTGTGTCAACTTCTTTATCATTGCAAATACTATTTAGGTGTAGAACTCTCGGGCTACACCTAAATTTTGAAGCGCAAAATAAGACATGAAACATGATGAAAAAGTTAGAAAAACATAGTATTAATCATAATTTATTAACAGGTAATGAGAAAGATTAGGATGATGGCAATTGGTGCCATCCTTTCAGTATGCGGCATAGGCACCACAGCTTTGGCTCAAGAGGCAAGCGAGCAGTTCACGATTGCTACTCTCAACGTGGACGGATTGCCGCAAAAGATTTTGGTATTGAAACTGAATACCGACGGCCTTGCTAAACGCAGGATGCCCGATCACTACACACTTTTCGACATCATCCCCGACATCAACAGCTACTTGTCGAAAGTGGACCTCACGACCGACGACCTTGAGGAGATGTGCGACGATGCCGGCATCACGCAAGCCGACTTGCTGACAGCATACCTCTACCTAAAGACAGGCGAGGAGAAAAAACCTGCCGCAGCACCCCTCGTCGAGCGAGTAGAAGCACCACTATACCTACTGCGCAGCTATGAGAACCAGCTTGCTGCATGGTTCATGATGGCTGGATATGACGTTGAATACGAGAAGTGGGGAATATAAGACAAACGATTCCAACACT
Source organism: uncultured Bacteroidales bacterium (assembly GCA_902787555.1). Taxonomy (GTDB): domain Bacteria; phylum Bacteroidota; class Bacteroidia; order Bacteroidales; family Bacteroidaceae; genus Colivivens. The sequence continues at coordinate 13,396 of CADAGO010000031.1, read as the reverse complement.
CTATCAGCAAAGACCCTCCCCTTGCCCTAAGATTTAGGAAGCAAGGGGAGGATCTTCCATTTAGTTCAGGTCGATCACACAGCCGCCAAATGTTTCAGAGATACTGATTTTTGAAAAACTATAGGCATCAAAAACGAGAGCCACACACCTTATTATATGTAATATATCAGTAGATAATTAATCCTGCTAACCCCGCAAGCAATATCATAAGAATGGGATGAACCTTGAACAGGCGAGTTCCGATGAAGGAAAAAAGAAACAGTATGATACTGACAGCAAACTGGAATGTTTGGTTGGAAGGACTGCCGAAATTATCGGCAGACATCAGCAGGATTGCAGCTGCTGCAATAAAACCCACAATGGCGGGACGAAGCACAGAGAAGATGTTGCCGATCGTCTGATTCTTGCTATACTTCAGCAACAGTTTACTGATAGTAAGCATAAGCAGGAACGGTACCCACAACACACTGACTGAAGCCAGAACGGCTCCTAAGACTGCCATCCACTCGGGATAGCCCTCGTTAAGAACTGCAGTGTAGCCCGTATAGGTCGCGCAATTAATACCGATAGGACCAGGCGTACTCTGACTGATAGCAACGATATCGGTAAACTCAGCAGAAGTGAGCCAACCATTCTTCTCAACCACCTCATTGTGAATAAGTGAGAGCATGGCGTAACCACCGCCGAAATTGAACGCTCCTATCTTTGTAAAGACAATGAATAACTGCAAAAACAACATTGTTTAAAGACCCTTCTACTCTCCAAGGGAGAGACTTACCCAGGGGATGGGTATATTATGATTCTACATTAAATATCTAGCTAAAAGTCCTCTTCATCATCAGAGTCATCTGGCGTTTGTCTCTTAAATCGTCCCCATACATATCCAGCAACACCCGCTACCAGTACAATCCAGATGGGTGAAACACCGAACAATGTAATCAACAGACAGGAAACCACGGGAATCCAAAGATTACTGAGAGAAAGATGAGCGACTCGCGCCATTGAAAAACATGGTGCAGCAATCAAGGCTACCACTGCCGGACGTACACCCATGAATATTTTTTCGATATACACATTATCTTGATAGGCACGAAAGAACATAGCAATGAGCAGGATACTGATAATAGAAGGCAATGCGACACCTATAGATGCCACGACACCCCCCATCAATCCTGTGATTTTATTGCCGATATGGCTCGCCATGTTGATAGCAAACAGTCCGGGAGTGCTCTGCGCAACAATCAGGACATCTACGAACTCTTCGCGAGTGAGCCACTGATGGCGATCCACGATATCCCGCTCCATAATGGGTACCATAGCATAACCACCACCGAGGGTGAAAGCACCAATCTTCAAAAAAATGAGAAACAGCTGGAATAAATTGCTATTCATAATTGTTCTAACTTCTTATTGCTTACCTCTTTCCTCCCATTCTTCTTTAGTACGCGTCCATCGCTTATGCGTCCAAAGCCACAACTCGGGATGCTGTCGGATGTCTTGTTCCAACAGTTCCATATACCGATCGGTTATCTGGTAATCGGGCATATCATTCGGATGCAAACAGATCGGGATGATCTTGCACTCATAATAACCGCGCTTCACACGACTGACACTTCCGTAATAAACCAACGAGTTCAGTTTCTTTGCTACTTCTTCCGTTCCAATGAATACAGCAGAATCGTGACCAAGAAAAGTACTAAAATGATGGATGGCATCCCATCGGGGCTGCTGATCAGCTATCATGCCACAGATGACGGGTTTGTCGCCAGCATTCAGCTGCAGCAGTCGTCGCACCGTTTTGCGCATTGGAATACATTCTCCTCCATATTGCTCGCGTAAGTCAAGGAAGAGTTTGTCGAACATATCGTTGTCAAGACGATGGTACACCTGCGAGCATTGCACCCCTGGAGTCCAGTACTGAAGGGAAGCTATCCACTCCCAGTTGCCATAATGTCCAAGCATCAGAAACAGAATGTTCTGATCGGGATTGAAGGTCGCAAGTGCTTCATTGCAATCGATAAACACCATACGCCGCATCATTTCTTCGCGCGACATCGAGAACTGCTTGACAATTTCAACGAAGAGGTCGCAGAACTGGTGGTAAAAAGCACGCTCAATCGCTTTAATCTCTTGCAAAGTCTTTTCCGGGAAGCACTCCGTTAGCTGCTGTCGCACCAACTTGCGGCGGTAGAATGCGCGAACAAAAGGACACACCATATCGGAGACAATATAGAGCACCCGCATCGGCAAGAGCGAAATGATGTAGAACAGTGTTCGTACGATGTAGTATAATATATTTTGTGCTTTACTGAGCTTCATCTTGAACTTTATACATAGAACTTTGACCATTGAACAATAGTTCTTTGACTTTGTTCACTATCTTCTCCGGAGAGATTTCGCGCAAACAAGGGTAATCACCCTTACTGCAAGGCTTACTGCCATAGATGGAACAGGGACGACACGGCATATCTACCTGAATAATCGAGTCCTCTGGTTGGTTCCAAGCCACAAAGCCTGCCTTAGGATGTGTGGCACCCCATACCGATAAAGTGCGAGTACCCATCATCACAGCCATATGCATGTTGCTTGAGTCCATAGAAACCATCAAAGAAAGGCGGCTCATCAGTATCAATTCGTTTCGCAGTCCGCCCAACTTTCCCACAATCGATATCACCCCTGCTCTTTCCCAAGACTCCAAGATGTCCTTCTCTTGGTCACCTGCACCGAAAAGGAACACCTGCACACCATTTTCTGCCAAAGAATCGACCACCTGCTTCATCATTTCCAAAGGATATATCTTCCCCGAATGGGCAGCGAAGGGTGCAACCCCAATAGCAGGCGATGCGATAGGAAACGGGAATGTTAATTCGTCTTTAGGAATACGAGGCGGAGTATAGGATGCATTCAGATTTAACCCTAACTTACGGAATACTGATGCATATTTCTCTGTAACAGGCATTAAGGCATCGTGATCCAATCCATGTCCTAACAACGCCTTACGTTCTGAACGCGACTTATCGATGACCGAAACCCTCGTTCCTTGCAACAAAAACCTCATGCGCAAATACTTGGTTCGCAACACATCATGGATATCGGCCACTGCATCGAACCGATAGCCCCTCAAACGATGAAACAACTTACCCAACCCCCCAATACCGTGATAAAGGTGTAAGTCTACCCCCAACACCTCAACATTGGAGGGCATCCAAGAGAACAGAGGTACCATACGCTGCTGGGTAAGAACCGTGACTTCTAGCCCAGGATTGCTTAGCGCCAAAGAGGTAATGACTGGCACCGATATTGCCACATCGCCCATTGCCGAAAACCGTATGATTAGCAATCGCTTCATCAATTAAATATAAGGAATACCCTGACCCTATATGGCTACTTCTTTCCGTAAAGAACTGGATTGGTGCTCGGGTCATTATACATCTTCATCTGCTTGTACACTTTCATATACTTGCGTCCAGTTGCAATATCGTCAATCAGCTGGTCAATAGCAGACGAAAGGTCTTTCTGCTGCTCAAGCAATACATCGAGTTTCTGCTGACAGAGAGCCTTATGGTCGGCTGTAGCATCACCACGCTGAACCTGCTCCTGCATGTGATAAATCTTTAGAGCAAGAATGCTCAGGCGGTCAATCGCCCATGCAGGACTCTCAGTATTAATGGTCGCATCCTCAAGCGTCTTCACACCGCCATATAGAGAGAGAAAATACGAGTCTATCCGCTCCACTAAGTCCGTTCGGTCCTGATTACTCTTATCGATTCTTCGTTTCAAGGCCAAAGCATCAACTGGATTGATATGAGGGTCACGGATGATATCCTCCAAATGCCATTGAACGGTATCAATCCAATTCTTAACATAAAGATCATACTCAATGGTACCCAATTCGTATGGGTTCTTGATGTCTTGATCAACATCGTCCAACAGGTGATAATCTTTGATGACTTGCTTGAATATAGGGTTACAAATCTGTGTAAATGTCATAAAACGATAGTATTTCCTTATTTTTCTCTTAATTCTTAACTCTTAACTCTTAATTTCTTTGTATCTTTGCAGTCGCGAATGCCTCCATAGTTCAATGGATAGAACAAATCTCTCCTAAAGATTAGATCCGAGTTCGATTCTCGGTGGAGGTACAACAACTATCAAAAACCTTAAATCAAACGTACAACAGCCTTATTCGTAATACGCCATCCGTCTCCCTCACGAACTGCAGTACCAAGTTTCTCTGCAAGAATTTCAACAGGATCTGCCACTGTGTTCAGCACCTTACAAGCTGGTTTCACCATATCGTTCATTGAAATCAGAGCAGCAGCGATAGCTTCAGGAGTATTCAGAATCTGGAACGTAGCATGTACGTTATCGCTCGTCTTCATCATATATAACGATTTTCCTGGTTCAATATCTGTCGTACCATTTACAAACACGCCATTCTCAGGAACCGGATAGAACATCACCACAGAAAACTTGGGACGCGCCGCAGACTGATCTAAGATTGAAGCCACAGGTTCTACAACTGTCTCCTTTGTTTCAACTACAGCCTCAGGGAAAAGAGAAGGTGATTCTTCTGCTGCTTCATCTCGTTCTTCCTGCTTTGGAGCGTCAAACACCTTGGCCGGTTCTGGCTGCTGCTTCACTTCTGGCTGCTTCACTTCTGGCTCAACAGGTTTTTGAGAAGTTACATTTGCCTTCGATGAAGGATGATTCTGCTTCTGTGCCTTTATGTTCTCCATTTCGATTTCTACCGACTTGATGCGTTCCATCAAACGGACACGCTCTGCACGATACTGTTCCATCGATACCATTTCCTCTGAAGCCGAACCATGCTTTCTTGAACGGACAAACAACCATACACAAAGCGAGAGGATTAAATACACACCAAGCGAAACCAATACGGCATCCAACCATGAGATACCGCCGCCGTCAGCAAATGCTGCTCCATCCTGAGTATCATCTGCAGCTGCTTCGTTATCTGCTTGTTCATTTTGAACTTCCTCCACAGTTTGTATATCAGGAGCTGGAGCTTCAACCGGTTCCTCTGCAGTTTCGGCAACTGGTTCTTCCTCCACCACTTCATCATCCTCAACTACTGGAGTTGCAGTCTTTGCCTTCTCAAGATCTGTCTGATACTCCTTCTTTGCTCCTGCAGGAACGAAGGATGTCAGATTACTGTCGTTCGTTGCTCCGATGATGTTGTTCACACGGCTCTTGTCCGACGGATTGGTTACCTTCTTGATGGCATCACTAATCAGTTTATTCTGTTGGAACTCTCCAAACGACTTGAATTCCGTCACATTCAAGCGAGCGATCTGCTGCCCCTCGGGCTTGTTATAAAACGTTTGCTGCAAAGTCCATTTTAAAGCACAAATCTTCTTCTGATCTAACGTTTGCGCGCTGATGCTCAACACAGCGAGCAAACAACAACTGAAAATCAATACAATTCTCTTCATAACTATTTTTATTTATCTATTTTGCTAATGGTTTTGTAGGAGAACAATGATATTGTTCCTAAATTATTTGCAAAGATACAAAATAATTCATAATTCATAATTCATAATTCATAATTATTTCATTTTTTCAGAACTCTTAACTCTTAATTCTTAATTATTTACTATCTTTGTGCGAAAAAACAAGAACTGATGTTTTCCACCCGTACATATCGCGTCCGAGTACAATTCAGCAACTGGATGCTGATAGCCGTTTTATCGGCACTGACCATCTACCTCATTTGGGAGGGGAACGGTTTGCTGATTGCGGGAGCACTTCTCTTGTTGCTGGTCATCATCGAGCGGACAATCCACACTGAGTACCAGCTAAGCAAAGAAAGTCTGACGGTCAACTACGGGAAACTGTCGAAACGTCAGGTCATTCCGATGAATAGCATCAAGCGAATCGAACGGATTCGGCGGATACGAATAGGAAAGAAAGCCCTCATCACCTATTTGCTTATCGTCTATGGTGAGGACAAAACGGTAGCTGTTATGCCGAAGGACGAAGAGGCATTCATCAAACAACTTATGGAAATAAAGAAGCATGAAACCAGACAATAAATATATCAGGAAAGTTCTGTCAGGTGTTCTCTGCCTGATGGTTGTAGCGAATGTACAAATCATAAAAGGCCAGGAATATACTGACTCTGTAGTAATTGACACGATTGTAGAAAGTTGGTCGGACAGAGTCATCGAAAAACTGACCCTTCTTGCCCAAGAGGCCGATCGCAGCTATTACAACACGGGCATCAGCATATACGACCTGACAGGTGACTCACTCATCTTCGCCTACAACCAACAGAAAATGATGCGTCCGGCATCTACGCAGAAAGTCCTGACTGCCATCAGTGCGCTCGACGTACTGGGAACCTCACACAACTACCGCACAGCAGTGTATGCAGACGGAAAGATAGCGGCAGACGAGAAGGGAGTACAGACCCTGAATGGCGACATCTATGTCATCGGCGACTTCGACCCGAAACTGGCAGTCACTCACTTGAAGGAGATTGCAAAAGCAGTAAAAGCGGCAGGAATAGGACGCATCAATGGGAACTTATATGCCGACTTGTCGATGAAGGACACGCTCTGCTTAGGAAACGGATGGTGCTGGGACGACGAACAGCCTTACCTCACGCCTTTGAGTCTGGGAGGCGATGCCTACGAATGCAAACCTACCAAAATCAACAGATACAGTCCTGCACGTAACTTCTTGCAGGCTTTAAGCCGCCAGCTGGAGGCTGAACACATCAGCACAAACGGCATCGGGACAGCAACCTACCGACCTACAGGCAATTCGAAACTCATCTGCACGATTGTCCATACGGTAGAAGACATCTTAATGCAGATGATGAAAGACAGCGACAACCTCTACGCAGAGTCTATGTTTTTCCAGTTAGCAGCCGACCAAAAGAAAGGAATCGGATGGAAAGACTGTGCCGCAGTAGTGGAAAGTGTCATTGAAAAGACGGGGTTCCCCGCAGCCTATGTAAAGGTTGCCGACGGTTGCGGTCTCTCTTTGTACGACTATGTTACTGCATCGCTCCACATAGCACTATTGCGTTACGCCTATCAACACGAGGAAATCTTCACCCCACTCTACAAGACCCTCCCTATAGCGGGTATTGACGGCACATTAGAGAAACGCATGACATCAGGGGCAGCACGCAATAATGTTCGCGCCAAAACAGGAACCGTAACGGGAGTCAGCGCATTAACCGGCTATGTCACAGCATCTAACGGCAACCTCTTGGCATTCTCTATTATCAACAACGGAAATCGCACTGCGGCAGAAGCCCGTGCTTTCCAAGACAGAATCTGCCAAGTGCTGGCCGAATAACATCTCTAAAGTCTAGAGTCTAAAAAACAAACAATGAGCGTCTAAAGTCTAGAGTCTAACGCTTTCTGATAGCATACACGACATAGTGGCTCGTATTCGTTGACTTCGCCGAGCAGCACACGTTTTTCCTCCTGCACCTTACGGTGCGACACGTACGCTAATGCACCACAGCGGACACAGATAGCATGCACTTTCGTGACATCATCGGCTACCGCACAAAGGGCAGGCATAGGGCCGAAAGGCACTCCTTTGAAGTCCATATCGAGGCCGGCAACGATAACCCTGATTCCCTTCGAAGCCAGCTCATTGCACACAGCGACAAGATTTTCGTCGAAAAACTGCGCCTCGTCGATTCCTATCACGTCACATTCATCACCGAGAAGCAGGATGCTTGACGAATTATCGACAGGCGTAGAATGAATAGCAACACCTTCGTGCGTCACTACGTCGTCATCTGAATAGCGAGTATCGATGGCGGGCTTGAATATCTCCACCTTCTGGTGTGCAAACTGCGCACGTTTCATACGACGGATCAGTTCTTCGGTCTTACCCGAGAACATTGAGCCGCAAATAACCTCTATGCGGCCTCGACGGATGATTTCACCACTATTATAATCTATCATACCATTTACTCATTTACTATTTAGCCATTTACCATTTGACCATTTACCATTTGGCGACTCCCCTACTCGTCCTGCACGAGACATTCACCGTGCTTCGTCACACCTTCTGCCGATATATCAACAGTAGTGCAGACAGAGTTGTTGTAGAACTCAATCGATGCCTGTCCGTAATTGTCAGTCGTGACCTTCGGATTCCAGTAAAGTGTGCGTCGATAGTCCTTTATCTCGGGCAACTTTGCCTTGCTGTAGTCAGGATTATAGTACTCAGCAGGGCGGTTGAAGCCCTTGAGGATATATTCTCGTCCCTTCAGCTCGGGCCTGTCCTTCTTTGCGTATGTAACGTAGTTGAGGAATGCATCTATTCCTACCGTACCATCACCAGATTCCTGACGGTCGAGGTGATAATGCTCGTATGGTGTAGGCCGACGGGGTGCGTCGGACACCACGTTGATACTGCAGAAGGTGTTCATGAACGAGAATATCTCCGGATGTTCCACAAAATCGCCAGCACTCCAGTCGATGGCCGCTATATGGGTCTCTCGGGTATTATAATCGGTGACGTACTGATGTCGTACGAATCCGTCGAGGAGGATTTGGTTCTCGCCGAGTGGATATTCGGTGTTGTCGAGCAGGTAGAAAGCGTTGTAGTAGCCCTGATCCCACTTATCGTTGACGAAATCGAGAAAAGGAACCTGATAGACATACTTGTCGCGCTGACGTTTGGCGTGCGGACGGCGTTTCGACTTGATATTTACCTGCGGAATCCATTCACTGGCGTAGATGTCTTCCTGGAATTCCTCCCATGTGAGCTTCCTGTCCTTGAAGTTGTCGGGGCTATGGGTCTCGTACCACGAATATGCCCGTATGCCCTGCGGATAGAAGTATTGTTTGCGGATAAATATCTTCGGGTCGTGCTCTACTTTGTCGTAGTTCTTCTTCTCGAGCTTCTTGACGAACTTAGCACGAAGCGAGAGGCGAGCTGTACCATAGAAAGGTTCGTATGGTATCTGGAAATAGCCAGCGGTGTCGGCCTTGACATTTCCCTCGAAGAGGTATGTGTCGCCTTCCTTGAGATCGGAGGACGTATTGAAAAGTCGTGCGGTAATCTGGAAGAGTCCCTGATCCTTATTAAAGATGTTTTTGCGAAGTGGTATGGCGTTGCCATAGATAATCATCTTCTGTTCGGGCAGGTACTGGAGGGTAAACTGCTCAGGTGAGATGACATAGTGCCAGTCGTAGCGTCGCCAACCCTGAATCATGAGCAGGAGGTCGAGCGCCTGCTGGTGTTTCTCGTCGTTTGCCTCGAAATAGTAGTCGGGCGTCTCTACGAATCCCTTGATTTCAGACTCAAGGAGCAGGTTGGTGAGGATGTTTCCCGAAGCGAAAGAGGGATCGAGCTGGTCGGCATCCCGAACGGCCACAGAGAAGGTCTGATTCTTCAGAGGCGACCCTTTGGAGTCGGTAGCGATGAGGTTGAGTTGGATATGCTCCAGCGGACGATATGGACGGTTGGGTATACCGCCAACCAGCACATGTGCACGCGCCTCATCGATGCGATTGACGAAAAAAAGGCGGTCGGCAAACACGTTACCTTCACTATCAACAAGCACGGCTTGGCATACGCCTTCGGGCAGGTCTTCCTGATACATTGCATCTTCCCATACGGCCTCGCTGCCAGTGATGTTGAAGGTCTTGATGTGCTGTCCGCGACTCAACACCATAAGGGAGAGCCGGCGTTCTTCCTTGAAGTTACGCGCTACGTTGAAGTAAACGCCTTGTTCGTCCTGTTCGACCACGAGCCGTGCGCCGTATCGCTCAGCATCGGGAAGATTGAAATTGAATTTATGTTCGCCGAAGACGAAGCGAGCCTTGTAGTTCTTACCCTTCTGGGGCGTGAAGATGAACATGCCTCGTCCTGCATGGATGGGACGGAGTGAATCGATTTCCTCACCGTCCTCCAACAGTACGCCACGAACGTTGAGGCGCTCCTGTTCCTGATTCATCGCTTCCCAAGCCACCTTACATGGGTATCCTTCGACCAATGTACCTCCTTCAGGATAAAACTTCACCTCGAACTCAGGGGTGAGCCAATTGACTTGGAAGTCACCCATCGTAATTTTGGTGGGAATAATCTTACGCATGTAGTGTTCGGCCGAGTCGGGACGTGAGTAGACAGGAATGACGCGCGAGAAAAGGTTGCTGTTCTGCCGGTAGTTGCGTTCCATGCCGTCGCGGTCGATGTTGAATCCTGTATCATACTCTCTGTCCTTCCTGACAATCGACTTGACTTTCTTCTGCTCCTTCTCATTATGTTCAATTTCCTTTCCATCCTCGTCGAGATAGATTTCCAAGCTACCTTTGTAGATATAGTCGGGATCCTCATCCTGCTGTTGTTGCTGAACGAGGGCCTGCAGCTCATCGTTATCGACAGGATACCAACCATTCTCCGTGTCAGGGCGATACCACGATTTGGAGTACCAGGAGAAGAGGTGATCGTATCCGAAGTTGAGCATCCATTTGGTATAGGCACGGACTTCGTAGTATCCGGCGAACGTCGTGTCGCAAATGGCAAACTGACCATTAGCCTGCCCGTTGTCGTCGACCACCAGCTGCTGACGTTCCAAGATGTAGCCCTGCTCGTCCAGCAGTTCCACGTAGAGAATCTTACTCAACGGCTGCGGCGTGTTGTCGTCGGCAAGCACCACATACGCCTTATACCAAATAGTATCGCCAAGGAAGTAACAGTTGTTGTCGAAGTGCAGGTACACCTTCTCCTGCACAGGCAGCACTGCCTGCGGCTTCTTGTCGGGCTGGTCTGCAAAAGCAGGGATGAAGACCAGCAATGCAACGATATGGAGTAAAAATCTAATCATCGAGCCTGTGAATATTGACTGTTAAACAATACCTATTGTGAGCCTGCCGGGATTACTCGTCACGCGAGAACGACAGGGTCGTTCCGTCGGTAAGTGAAAGGAGCGAGAGGGCGTCGTCGGTAAGCAGGTCTATAGCATATTTGTCGGTACGGTCTTCCAACTCGAAGAATATATCGCCGCCAATGACGTGCCAAGACAAGTAGTGCTTGTCAAACCCTTCGCTTGAGAACGAACCGTCGGAACCGAACGTGAAGGATACCGCTCCAGCCTCGTCGCTACTTACCCATCGATGACTTAGTGTAGAGAAATTGACGATATACAGAGCATTATATTCACCGTCAATGTTCTTATATTCCACATTGACCGAATCGCCTACTGCCAAACCGCCCACCGCGTTGTTCTCATAGACGAAATACAGCGTATCACCCTTCTGATTAATGAGTTCCAGAGAGTGCATCGAAGTTCCGTCGCCCACCGTACCGAAGGCAACCAACATAGGAGGATTCTCTTCGTCAGGCTGCTGTATCGCAGTCTGAGGCTTTGGTGTATCAACACACGATGTGAATGCAATGAGCAAAGCACAAATGAGAAGTAATTGTTTCATATTCTCTGAGATTTATTTTATTTTTTTTCATTTCGGCTGGCTCACGACAAGTCTGTTCACGACTCTCACGGTCGACAGCAAGTTCCCCTCCTCGTCCTTCACATCCACGTTCCATACATGGATGGTATGTCCGGCGCTGACGAGCGTAGCATAGCCGACCACCTTTCCCTGCGTGGGCGACATCATCACGTGGTTGCCGCTCACCTGAATGCCACATACGTTAGCGTCCATACCCGCCACATGAAGCGAGCCTGCTCCGGCAGCCGTCTCTGCCAACGCCAGATAGGCACCTCCGTGAACAATACCCATGTGCTGCCGCGTCGACGCCGATATAGGCATCTCCACAACTGCGCACTCATCGTCGGTGGGCACGAACGTCAAGCCAAGTGCCTCCATCAAAGTATCCTTCTTGAACGAGTTCATCACCTCGCACTCTTTTTCAGTCAGCATAACTAATAATTCTATTGTTCAGAAGTTCACCTCTGTTACTCCTTAATTATCTATTTTTCAACTATCAACTTTCAACATTGCTTTGCAAAGATAGCAATTATTTATGATTCGACCACTTACTCTATACGTTTTTTTGTGTAGAGAGCATCAAAAGAACCATCCAGCATCCTATTTTCAACTCTAACTGAGTCATCTGCGTTACCAAACGTACTCCTTTTTTCTATTTTATATACATATAACGCACTAAGTACAAAAAAGTCAAGTGCAAAAATACACTTTTTTAATTATGCTGAATTATTAGGCTTCTATCTCCTTTTACACAGGCACTCGGTCTTGGTCAGTTGGTAGCAGGGTACTTCGCGTGTGCCACCATTAGGCTGTACGATGGTTCGCGATGTCAGCCGAAAATTCGACCCACATGTTTTCTCTCATGCTGGCTCCATCTTTCGAATAACTATCCTGTTTAGGTATTTTTTAGGTAATTTCGTTTGCAAATGACACATTTTTGATGACATATCCAACGAAAAATACAGAAAAAACACCGGCTTTTCTACCTCTATAACGCAAAAAGGAAATATCAAGTAAAAAAAGCAAAAAAGTTTCATAAAAACATGAAAAAAACATGAAATATCACTGATTTTGCCCCATTTCATCGGGATAGTATCAGAACAAATTGTTAACTACATACCACATCGCGGTCATTTGGTCATTTGGTCATTTGGTCAAAATGAAAAAAGAACCCCGTATTCGGCTCACTATAATATATAATTAAAAATTATATATTATAGTGCGGATTTTCACCCTACCAGAAATCGATTTTGACAAATGACCAAATGACCATCGTGACCACTTTTTATAGGTGTAAACAAATAAAGTCGAAATTGACATCCATACTTTACAGAACGAAATATTTGTTTACAAAAATATATTCAATAGCTGATTTTTTTGCCTTGTTATTTGGTTATGTCGCAATTAATTCGTATCTTTGCTATGTGATTAAGACAGCGGTCTTAAGCAGAGTAAGATTGCATCTTCTCTGCACGAGTTTCACTCGAAATCCCATTGCGAATCAGGCGTGATTGCAGCACTTTGTGGTAACAAAATTTCCCCTTAGAGGGAATACAATGTACCTTTTCACTCTTTATAACGAGCCGTATCGCCCCAGCGCGAGAGGCCATCACAATATAACCGTAGGTATTCAGCGGAATTGACGGCATAGTCAGGAAAAAAATCCCCCTGACTATGGAGAAACCTAATTTATTGTACAAACATCAGGAACGTACTTGCAAGACATTATTTCATGTCGATGCGCATCGTGTTCACCCCATCGGCGGATCTCAGGGCTGCTTCATATTTCGTTATGACGCAATGACGTCACAACGCAAGAAAGCAAAAAAAAGCCGGGACCGAAGTCCGAGGGCACTGAAAAAGTCCCGTTAGCTTCTTTTTGACACTTCATCTCTGCACATAGTCACTAAAAAATTTGGCTATGTGCAGATTTTTTTGTACCTTTA
>CADAGO010000030.1 GCA_902787555.1 uncultured Bacteroidales bacterium | reverse complement strand
GGTTACAATGGAACCCCATTGCGCCCTCAAATCAGCAAAACATCTATTCAAAAATTAAAAACTATTATCTCATAACGCTAATGACCGATTTGGGTTAAATGGTTTTAGCGGACAGTAGTAATGTGAGTATTTAAGAGGACAAAGAAAAAAGGCTAGCAATGAAGCTAGCCTTTTTGGTTCATATGTATTGCAGTTATTTTATATTGAGTTTCTTGAGGATGTCTTTAGGAATGGCATTCTTGTTGACGAGGAAGTCCATACATTTGGCAACGATGAAGTTTTCGGTCATGTACCATGTTCCTTTGTATTCGCCAGTTACACCCCATGAGTTCTTTACCATATACCACTTGCGTCCGTTCTGATCTTTTGCGATTCCATAGATGAGCATTCCGTGGTCATCTGTGAGTTCCCAGTTGTCGAACTCTTTCTGACGCTGTTCCTGTGTTGGGGTCATCTCGGGTGCTTCAAAGCCTTTTCCGATTACTTCGCTACGGCGCTGAGCAGTTGAGAGTCCTAACCAACGTGCCATATCGGAACCTTCGAGTCCTTGCTCTGGGTTTTCGTCGTAGAGGATTGCTAGGCCGTTGCGAGTAAATCCATCTTCAGAGACATCTCCACCCCAAGCTACGGTGTAGCCGTTCATAATGGCGTTCTCAATAACACGAGCCATTTCGTCGATAGGAAGGTTCCATGAACCTGGCTGGCGCCAGTTGTCCTGTACTTCTACAGGGAATTCCTCATAGAATGGATGATGAGTATATGAGGTGATGGATACGTAGTCATCCCAATTCAGTCCGAGGCTTGCTGCGAATGTTTTTGGTGTGTACTTCTTTCCTTCGTAGGTGAACTCCTCTGGACACTTGCCGAGATAGGCATCAAGGATACCTTGCAGACCGTTCCTCCATGTGGTGCCAATCGTTTTAGCTTTTGATTTTGCTACAGCATCAACGTATGGTTCCATCACTTCGAAAAATTCATTGAAGTTGTTAAGTGTATCTCCATAGAGAGTGCCTGGAAGAGGCATAGCTTCTTCTGGACAGATGCCGTAGTATTTGAGAACATAGAGTACGTCGTAGGCTGATCCGCCTTGTGAGAACTGTGCATCTCCATGCATACGAACCTTACAGATGGCACGATCCATGTAGTTCTTGTTGCAGACAAACATCTCGCAAAGGTCGTAAGTCTTGCCTGATTTCTTCAGGATTTCTGACTCGAAGAACGAGAGGGTAGAGTAGTTCCAACAGGTACCAGAACGTGCTTGGTTCTTCACGCTGGTGATTGGAATCTCCTTGATGACGGTGAACTCGGGTTTCTTGGGTGCTTGACGCTCTGCAATCTGTGCGAAGAGCGATGAGCTGAGAGCAACGAATGCTCCAAAAAGAATGATTTTTCTCATTGTTATGTTATTTGTTTTAGGGTTTAGCTATTGATGAATGCCTCGACATCGTCGATGTGATATGGAATCGTTTTCTCACCGAGTACCTTACAGCCGGTTTCTGTGATGAGGATATCGTCCTCAAGACGAATGCCTCCGAAGTCGCGGTAGGTATCGAGAAGGTCGTAGTTGATGAAGTCGCGATGGAGTCCTTCTGCCTTCCATTTGTCGATGAGGGCAGGGATGAAGTAGATGCCTGGTTCATCGGTAAGTACCCATCCAGGTTGGATGCGACGTCCGCAACGAAGGCAGTTGGTACCGAACTGGGTAGAAGGACGTACTTCGTCATCGAAACCTACGTAAACTTGTCCCAGTCCTTCCATATCGTGAACATCCATACCCATCATGTGACCAAGTCCATGTTGGAGGAACATTGCATGTGCTCCTGCCTGTACGGCATCTTCGGTGTTACCTTTCATCAGTCCGAGGTCTTTAAGGCGATCGGTCATGAGTCGGCATACGTCGAGATGCATGTCCATCCACTTGATGCCTGGGCGTGCTTTCTCGATGACGAGGTCGTGACATGCTTCAACGATACTGTAGATGTCGCGCTGTTTCTGTGTGAACTTTCCGTTGATGGGGGTCACACGTGTGTTGTCGGAACAATAGTTATTGATGGTCTCGGCACCTGCGTCGCAAAGTAACAGCCGGCCTGCTTCAAGTGGACGGAGCGATGGGTCGCCGTGGAATATTTCTCCATGCATGGTGACGATGGAGAGGAACGACACCTTGCTGCCTTTGCTGGCTACGATACCTTCCATGATGCCGGCAATCTCTTTTTCTGTAACGCCAGGACGGCAGGCTTTCATGGCTGCGGTATGCATTTCGTAGCCGATAGCCATTGCACGCTGGATTTCTGCAATTTCCTCGTCTGTCTTTACTGCCCGCATGTCGACAACTGCTTTGATGAGCCTTACGGAAGCAGCTTCGCGTACCTTAAGCGGATGGATGCCGAGCAGGTCGCCTATCTGAATCATCAAGTCGTGACGGCAAGGGGGGAGGAAAAGAATTTCCTGGCCTTTTGCCTTGGCTGTGTTCACCATCTGCTGGAGTTGTGCAAGTGGTGCTGAGTTGGTGATACCCACTTCTTCTGCTAAGTCGTGAATGGAGGGGACAAATCCTGTCCAGATGATGTCCTCAATGTCGATATCGTTACCAAGCAGGTATTCTTGATCGTTATCTACGTCGATAACTCCAACCAGTCCTTCTTGTTGCTGTCCGAAGTAGTAGAGAAACGAGCTGTCCTGACGGAATGTATAAGCATTTGCCGGATAGTTTGCGGGCGCTTGGTTGTGCCCGAAGATAAGAATCAGTCCGTTGCCGATTCGCTGCTTGAGTTCGGCTCGACGGCTGATGTAGGTGGTTTTGTTGAATGCAATCATTTTTATGTTAGTTAGTTTTCAAGCACAAAGATACAATTATTATTTGTAATGACAAAGCAAAAAGGAGGAAACTAACATTTTAGCGTCCTCCTTCAGTGTTTTTTTTACCAAACTACACATTATAACATCTGCGAGAAAGGCTCGAGTTATAGTGCATCATCTGGGTTGTTTCGAAAAGACTTGTATGCTTGCCATGCATCCTTGATGTCTTCGGTATGAAAATCATCAGAGAAGAACGAAGTCTGGCAGTCATCCTTAAAGGGTGACCAATTGCCGCAGATCGTGCCGCCGTAAGCAATAACAGGTTGAAAAATTCCGCTGTTATTGTGGGCGTGATGCTTGTGTTCTGGAGGGAGCACGATGTCGCGTGACTTGTAGCTGATGAGGTATTCGTCGTAGGGAGGAATCAAGAGAAACTTACCCTTTCTGAAACCTCGTATGCGGCATGTTTCTGTCAGATAGAAGTCCCTGCCGCGCCATCTTTCTACACGGATGCTGTTGCCCAGAAGTGCAATACCCTTACGGCAGTCGCTGATGTTCAATCCCGACCACCACAGGAAATCCTCCAATGTGGCAGGTTGGCGGCTTTGGAAGTATTTGCGTGTGAAAAGCATCAAGGCTTCATCTCTGTCTGTCTTCTCTTTTGTTTTTACTTTGTTGGCTGTAAGTGCATAGGTGGCTTTCATAGGCAGCAAATTTCCGCTACAGAGTGTGCCAGACATCTCTGCCATGCGAATATGGTACGACAATCGATGGTCGTCCATCCTGATATCCTTTTCAGCCAACGCACTTACAAAATCCTCCTTTGTCGCGCTTCCTAAGTCAGCTGCTGTCTGGGCGAGGATGTCCCTCACTTTCGTCAGTTCTTCGTCGGGGATGGATATCTTGTTGCTGCTCATCCATCCCTTCGTGACAGCAATGGCTTTGTTTGCACAGAGATCAATCATCATCCAGTAGTCCTCTGCCGCCACTAACTGCCAAGTACCACGCATCAGGTGCAGACGGATGATACGTCCGTTGTCAAAAGCTTGTTTGAAAGCCTTTGCAGAAGGTTTCTGTGTCCGCATAGCAACAGCCCAGCGCATCATGCGGTATTCTTGTGCCTGCATAGCACCCATATAGCCAACCAACTCAGCTGGGTCGCTGAACTGAGGAGCCACAAGCTGTTGGTTAAGTAATCTGATGGTTGCCGGGTTGTTCATCTGTTGGCAGTTGCTATTACACCTTATTTATTATATATTATTCTTCAACCTCGCAATGTAAGAACCCCATTTCCTTGGCTTTCTCTTGATTCATCAGGAAATAGATTGCTTCGCCCTCGTTGCAGACTTCTCCCTTGGAATTGGTTATTTCTGCACTGATATACACCAGGTTTCGAACTTGCTTTGTTACTTTTGCCCGTATGGTCAGTTGGGGTTCGGTCGTTGGGACAGCCTTTCTAAACTTCACGTTCAGTTGAACAGTGTAGCCGCTCGTTTGCAACTTGCGGGTAACCACCCATCCGCACACTTCATCAATCAGTGTACTCAGTATGCCGCCATGCATGGTGTCTATCCAGCCCTGATAGTTCTTTTCTGGATGCCAGGTGCTAACGATCGAGTCGCCATCCTCATAGAATTCCATATGAAGCCCGATGGGGTTGTCGGGGCAGCAGCCGAAGCAGTTATATCCTGCGTGGTTGCGCCAAGGATTTATTATTCTCTTCATCATTGCTTTTTTGTTTGTTTGCTTTTTCCGACCGCAAAAGTACAAAAAGTTGCAGAATCCACCAAATAAATCTTCTCGATCAGCGTATTTTTCAAATAACTTTTTCCTTTTTTTATTTGGTCGTTTAAAAGAAAAGCAGTAATTTTGTGCCCGATAACTTATAACATGTCATTTCCACGCAATAGATTATGGCAAAATCAGTAGGACCTAATTATCAGGATATCATCAAAGAGGTGGAGCAGCGACGGTTTGTTCCTGTCTACCTGTTGATGGGAGAGGAGTCGTATTACATTGATATGATATCAGATACGATTGCCGCGACCGTGCTTACAGAGGAGGAACAGGGCTTCAATCAGATGGTGATGTATTGTACGCGCGAAACAGATGTAACAAATATCATCACGGCAGCGAAACGCTATCCGATGATGGCAGAGTATCAAGTCGTAATTGTTAAAGAAGCACAGAATCTGTTAAGAATCGATGAACTGACAGATTATGTGTTAAATCCATTACGTTCTACTATTTTGGTGATTTGTTACAAAAATGGAACTGTCGATAAACGCAAAAAACTGGTAGCTGCCATCCAGAAAAACGGGGTAGTGTACGAGAGTCAGAAGCTGAATGAAAGAGCATTACCGATATTTATCAGTGACTACCTGAAGGCGAAACAAAAGACCATCGATACGAACGCCAGCATGATGATGGCCGACCATATTGGAGCAGACCTTAACCGACTGGCAAGCGAACTCGACAAATTGGTCATTGCGCTGCCGAAAGGGGAGAGCAAGATAACTGCAGATCTCGTAGAAGAGAATGTTGGTATCAGCAAGGAGTTCAACAACTGGGAACTGAGAAATGCCCTCATGGTGAAAGATGTGTTCAAGGCAAATAGAATACTGAGTTACTTCGAATCGAATCCGAAAGCCAATCCTGCCATTCCGACTTTGGCTGTTTTATTCAGTTTGTTTGCTTCGATGATGCAAGGATATTACGCCCCCGAAAAAACAGAGTTCGGACTGGCGAACCATCTTGGAATCAGTCCGTACCAGGCGAGAGAGCTCCTTGCAACAATGAAGCTTTATTCTGCAAGAAAGACGATGGATATCATCGCCAAAATCAGAGAAACGGATGCAAAACTAAAGGGAATAGAGAAGGGGAATGCAACTGATGGAGAGATTATGCGAGAGTTGCTTTTCTTTATTCTCCACTGATTTTCTGTCCATATCTTAGTATTTAGGAGCTAATAACGCTAATTTTTTGTATGGGAAAAAGTGGCTAAAAAATGTAAAAACCGTGAAAACTGGGTGGTTTGAGAGGGAAAAAAACTCCAAATTACCCTTTTTTCATGGCAAAAAACTGTAAATATAGGTCGCTGCTGATTTTTTAGCTTCTTTTTCCCATACAAGATTTTTTGTCAATAACCGCCACTGAGAATATCTACAAAGCACTTTTTCCCCAAAATTGGAGCTCTCATACATGTTCCATCAGTCGATTGTCCGAAAAATGAGGTTTTTCCGGGATTTTTTGTACTGTTACGACATCAGCATACATTTTTAAATACTATCGTAAAAGAGTATACAACAGCAAATCGCACAATATTTGTAAAACCGGGTACTTTTTGATATACCGTTCTAAAGAATAGAAAGATGATTACAAACGGAATCAATGCCAAAGATATTCGTAAAATCACGATAATAGGATTGTAAACAAAAGAATATGCATATCATAAATCGTTTTGTTAACTAACTAAATATCAGCTAAATATACTTTTGTTGTTAAAGTGTAAAATGAATAAATATATGCATTTCTTTATAAAGCACCGAACAAATGTAAATTATTCAATTCACAGCCACATGTAGCTATTGTATCTCAGCTAATTACCCCTTTTGTTTTAGAATGTAACATAAACAGATATTTCAAGGTCTCGTATAACATAATATTTTGCCTCATTGTCCTCAATGATAGTTGTAAAATGATGCAAAATACAAAAATTAATTGATTTTTATAATTTTATTGTATAAAAATTTGGTGGATTCAAAAATAATGTCTACTTTTGTAAACGATTTCAAAATGGAGCTTTTCACGCCAATTTTGTAAATCATCATTGAATAGTAAGAATTGATAACTAAAATTATGGTACTTGACGATAAAGATCGAATAATATTCCTGATCCACGAGAAAGGACTGACCAACGTAGAGTTCTCAGCTCTCACAGGAGTTGCACCTGCGACAATATCGCATATCACCAGTGGGCGAAGCAAACCTACCCTTCAAGTTTTCAAAGGAATACTGAACGGTTTCCCTGATTTGAATTCAGAATGGGTTTTCCTGGGAACAGGTCCGATGTATAAAAATAATAAGGTGAATGGCGAAGCTGGAGAGTCAGCTGCTCAAAGTTCGAGTGATACACCAGATCTCTTTTCGGGTCTTCAGTCAGATGACAGTTCCAATTCGGCAAATGGACGTTATAATCATATTTCGCCGCGAATGCTTGGGTACGAGTTGCGTGATGCTATCAAAGAATCGATGACTGCAGTGATGAGCCAGCAGAAACGCCAGATTACCGAGGTGAGAATCTTCTTCGACGATGGAACCTATGAAGCGTTCAGCACGCCGAAGCCAAAACCATAATCGTCCAAGAAGGAATTAAGATGTGCAATCAAAAGCTGATTCATATATCAAGAAGGAATTAAGATGTGCAATCAAAGGTGAATGAATTCAATCAAGAAGTAATTAAGATGTGTGAATTGTGAATTGAATGAAATGCCAAAAAGAAACAAGATGTGCGCGTGATGCGTACGAGGATTATTAACTCAATTTAAACAATTTTTAACAAAGTACGAAAATGTTAATTTTTTAACGTATGAGTACGGAAGACTTGGCAAAATCGAGATCTCGAAATTGCCAAGTTTTTTTATGCTCTTATGCAAAACGGCCCTCCCCCTATCGCAGGAGAAGAGCCGTCTGCAGCATTGTCAGAACAATGTGTTGGAATCGTTATGTGGTTTATTCAAAAAGAGGCGTTGAGAGGTATCGTTCGCCTGTGTCGGGTAGCAGGGCAACGATGGTCTTTCCTGCGTTCTCAGGCTTGCGAGCCAGCTCGAGCGCTGCATGGAACGATGCACCTGATGAGATACCCACGAGCAGACCTTCCTTTTGTGCCAGCAGGCGTGAAGCTGCGAAGGCATCTTCGTTTGTTACACGTACGATGCTGTCGACATATTCCTTGCGGAAGTTTTGGGGTACAAAGCCTGCGCCGATACCTTGAATCTTATGAGGACCAGGATTTCCACCAGAGAGGACCGGTGATGAGTCGGGTTCGACAGCCACGATCTGTATTTCCGGGTTATGCTCTTTCAGTCCTTGTCCCGTACCGCTTACCGTACCTCCTGTACCAACGCCTGCAACGAAGATGTCGACCTTTCCGTCAGTTCCTTCCCATATCTCCTGAGCGGTTGAGAAGAGGTGGATGGCTGGATTTGCAGGATTGTCGAACTGTTGCAGGATGATTGATCCTGGTATGTTGGTATTGAGTTCGTTAGCTTTTGCGATGGCGCCCTTCATGCCCTCCGTTCCTGGAGTGAGCACCAGTTCGGCACCATATGCTTTCAGCAGCTTTCTGCGTTCGATACTCATGGTTTCGGGCATTGTGAGGATGAGGTGGTAGCCTTTAATGGCGCTTACCCATGCCAGGCCTACACCTGTGTTGCCGCTCGTAGGTTCGATGATGGTTGCGCCTGGAGTGAGTTTGCCCTCCTTCTCAGCAACGGTTATCATCGACAAGGCGATACGGTCTTTCACGCTGCCGCCGGGATTGAACAGTTCGGGTTTAACGACTAAGTGGGCTTTCAGGCCTTCTTCCTTTTCTATGTTTGATACCTCGAGCAGAGGTGTATTGCCGATCAGTTCGGCAAGACTTTTATGAATTTTTCCCATAATACACAATATTTCTTATTTGACGTTTGGTTGTTTGAATGGTTTAAGTTTTGTTGGATTTATACCTTTTGCAGTGCCTGGTCGAGGTCGGCAATGATGTCGTCTATATGTTCCACACCGATAGACAGGCGTACCGTTGATGGGGTGATGTGCTGTTCCGCCAATTCCTCTTCGCTGAGCTGTGAGTGGGTGGTGGTGTAGGGGTGAATCACCAGGCTCTTCACGTCGGCTACATTAGCCAGCAGTGAGAATATCTTGAGCGAGTCGATGAAACGCCATGCGTCCTCCTGAGTGCCGTTGATTTCGAAGGTGAAGATTGACCCTCCGCCCTGTGGGAAGTACTTCTTGTACAGCTCGTGCGAGCGGTGGGTGATGAGCGTCGGGTGGCTGACGCTCTTAACCTTTGGGTGGAGTGTCAGGTAATCAATGACTTTCTGCGCATTTTCCACATGGCGTTCGATTCTCAGCGGAAGCGACTCCACGCCTTGCAGTAGTATCCATGCGTTGAAGGGTGAGATGGTAGCACCCGTGTCTCTCAAGATGACGGCACGTATGCGGGTAACGAAAGCAGCAGCTCCGGCTACGTCAGCAAATACAGCACCGTGATACGATGGATCGGGCTTTGCAAGGGTAGGATACTTGTCGGCATTAGCCTTGAAGTCGAACTTACCGGCATCTACAATCACGCCTCCAAGACTGCTCCCGTGTCCGCCGATGAACTTTGTGGCGGAATGTACCACGATGTCGGCTCCATGTTCGATTGGACGAATCAGCAGCGGAGCGAAAGTGTTGTCCACAATGAACAGAATGTTATGACGGTGAGCAATCTCAGCGATGGTGTCGAAGTCGGCTACGTCAGAGTTCGGGTTGCCGAATGTCTCGGCATAGATCACCTTAGTGTTTGGGCGAATCGCAGCCTCAAGCGCCTTTGCGTCGTTCACGTCCAGAATGGTGTGACTGATGCCCTGGGTAGAGAGTGTGTGGGTAATCAGGTTGTATGAGCCACCGTAGAGGTTGTCTGCAGCGATGAGGTGATCGCCGTTCTGCAATACGTTTTGCAGGGCATAGGTGATAGCAGCAGCGCCCGAAGCGACAGCCAAAGCAGCTACGCCTCCTTCAAGAGCCGCAATGCGCTGTTCGAACACATCCTGTGTCGTGTTGGTCAGACGTCCGTAGATATTACCGGCATCGCGAAGGCCGAAGCGGTCGGCTGCATGCTGCGAGTTGTGGAACACATACGACGTAGTCTGATAAATAGGAACCGCGCGTGAATCGGTGGTCGGGTCGGCCTGTTCTTGTCCTGCATGAAGTGCAATGGTCTCGAGATGTAGATTGTTAGTTGCCATAATTTGTTTCTCCTTTCTTTTAATTTGTTTGATTATTTTTATTCGATTTTTTCTTAATTGCGCTGCAAAGTTACGATTGTTTGAAGATATTTTCCAAACAATTTTGAAAGTTCAGAAAAAATAACTAATTTTGTGCCCGAATTGCAGAAGACATTTCTGCCGACAACCGAAAATAACCCATTTGACAGAACGAACATTATGACTGGATTAGACGAAACCGATTTGCAGATCATGCGAGTATTGCAAAGGAATGCCAGGCTGACCATCAAGGAATTGGCCAGCGAAGTACATCTTTCTTCATCGCCCGTTTACGAGCGCATGAAGCGGCTTGAACGCGAAGGGTATATCAAGAAATACACCGCCGTGCTCGATGTCGATAAGCTCAATCAAGGCTTTATCGTTTATTGCAACGTGAAGTTGAAACGTATCAACCGTGATATCGTCAACGATTTCATCACCCAGATCGAAGCCATTCCTCAAGTCACCGAGTGCTATAATATCTCAGGTAGTTTCGACTATCTGCTGAAGATACAGGTGCACGATATGAAAAGCTATCAGGATTTTGTGTTCAACACCCTCGGCACCATCGAGTGCCTTGCTTCGTGGGAGAGTACCTTTGTGATGTCGGAAGTGAAAAACGAATACGGCATTCGGATTTAATCCAAATCTGTCATTTGCGATTAATGCGCGTCCGATTCGCTCCCTTTCTGCTTCTTCTGCTTGCGAATGATGCCATAGACACTCACGCCGATAGCGATGAGAAGAAGCACGGTGAATACGATGTGATGGACGAGGGGAGTGGAGCGTATGAAGAAATAGATCTGCGGCATACCGAAAAACCTGAAGATGAAGCACACGAAGAAGAGCGCCAATTGACCGATGGTCTCAATCAAGAAAAAGTTGATGAGAAACTGCAGGATTTCGTTATCGCTCTTGAACCACTTCATACTGACGGAATAGTGTTATATGTCAAACACACATCGATATTTGAGCACAAATGTAAGGAAAAAAGATGAAAACGCCAATTTTTTAAAGAAAATGTTTGGCATTGTTAACAATTTGTTATATCTTTGCCATCGAATTATAGTTTATTATTGTATTATTAACATTTAAAACTTTTATTATCATGACATTTGGTCAGTCAGTCAAGTCTTGTTTCAACAAGTTCGTAACTTATCAGGGACGTGCATCACGTTCAGAGTTTTGGTGGTTTGCACTGTTCAACCTTATTACATGTGGATGTTTCTGCATAGGTTCAATTCCTTCGTTCTTTGTTACCATTCGTCGTCTTCACGACACAGGTCGCTCAGGATGGTGGGTTCTTTGCCCAATCGTACCAATTATCTTCATGTTCATGAAATCGCAGGAAGGTGACAACAAGTGGGGTCCTCAGCCAGTAGACTAATTTGAAAACAGAACAAAAAGAGAAGGTGTTGTACAAAGCAATATGTACAGCACCTTTTTGGTTATGAACGGACTGGTCCTCTTTTGGCCATTTGCACAATAATGAATATCGATTATAGTCCTACAAAAGTGTATGATTTCGTGTACACAATAATTCCCGCCTATTGTAAACTCTACTTGGCAAATCAGCCTTAATAAAATAAAAAGCTAAAAGAAACGAAAAAAAATGCAATTTCCTTGTGTGTTCTAAGGTGACCTGGCATCTTAGGATAACGCTGAATGATGGCGCAATTCCGAGGCGTATTTTGTTAATGTATAATGTATAATGTATAATGAAAAAAGGTGCAGTTTTGACACTTTGGACATTTTGACATTTGACATTTACAATTTCGCAGTTTTTCTGTAAGGAATGGAGAAGGAGAGAGTGCTGTAATATAATTATTTTTAATATATAATATATATTATAATATATATTATATATTAATTTTTCTTCCTTCGATTTTTTATAAAAAACCAAGATGTCAAATGTCAAATGTCAAATGTCAAATGTCCAAAATGTCTAAAGTGTATAATTGTAATATCAATATTGCAAATGATATGATTATATAATTATTTTTGTTTTATATGTAAAATAGTTGCTAAAATGTTTGCATATTTCATTTATATTTCGTACCTTTGTAGTGTCAAAACAGCGGGAAAAGGGTCCGGGTGCCGAGCATTCACCGAGCACATACCGAGCACACACCGAGCACCTGGCGAGGCGTAATAGGGTCTTCGATGATACCTCATTAATATTGGGTTAGCTGAGCGGTACTACTTTGGTAGCAGAGGGAAGAAGAGGGGGAGATGTCCATAGGGCAGAGAGGATCTGCTCCGCTAAGCGACTAAGCGGAAAACTTTTGCGAGGTGGTAAGTGGGAAGGTACAAATGAGAGGGGTTGTGAAAAGAATGGGGATGATTTCTGCATTATTTCCATTTTTGTTTGGTGGTTTCGGAAAAAGTGACTACCTTTGTATCGCGATTAAGCGAAAAGCTTACGAATCGTAGCATCGTTTGGTGCCAAGGGAATCAGGTGAAAATCCTGAGCTGTACCTGCAGCTGTAAACCGCATTCTAAAAGCTGAACATTCGAGTCACTGAGAAAATTGGGAAGACCGTTCATGCTTTTGCCGGTGAGCCAGAAGACCTACCAACGAGGCAAAATGAAACTATTAAGACTCTCAGGTTAGGGGTTTGATTGTAGTATGAATCCGCAAGTAATGAAGAGATTGGTGTGTATGCTCATCATGGTGATGGGTGCATGTGTCGGTTTGATGGCTCAGACTGACAGCAAGACGTCAGCTAACGATGATGTGGTGGGCGGGCTGCTGCAGGAGGTGGTGATTACCAGTACTGGTACGCAGCACTTGTTGAAGGATGCGCCTGTGCAGACGGAGGTGATTTCGCGAAAGATGCTGGAGAGCTATGGCGGCAAGAGTCTGGAGGACATCCTGAGCGGACTGACGGCTTCGTTTGCTTTCAGCGAGGGGGATATGGGCAGCCAGACACAGTTGAACGGGCTGGGCAACAACTATATCCTGATTCTGATTGACGGCAAGCGCATTCATGGCGATGTGGGCGGTGAGAACGACTTGGGACTGATTGATCCTCAAAACATCGAACGCATAGAAATCGTAAAGGGTGCCCAAAGTGCGCTCTACGGGAGCGATGCGATGGCGGGTGTGATTAACATCATCACTCGCCGGCACGACACTCAGGGGTGGCTCGTTGAGAACACTACCCGCTATGGCTCGCACAACGACTTGCGTCAGCACGATGCATTGGTGTTCAACATCGGACGGCTTGTCAGCCAGACTAATTTTCAACTGCAGAAGAACGACGGATGGCAGAATACTGCCGAGGAATGGGCTGAGGGTATGGTGCTGACCGACAGCAGGAACAAGACGGTGAACAAGTTCCGCAACTGGCAGTTGTCGGAACGTCTCACATGGACACCCACGGAGGGCTTGGAACTCTATGCCGACGGGTCGTACTACAAGAAGAACATCCTTCGTCCGCAGAACGGGAGGCATCCCAGCTGCGACGTGTACACGTACGATTTGCGCTACAATAATGCTTCTGCATCGGTTGGTGGGAAATGGTATGTAGGTAGCAAGAATTCAGAGGTGAACGGTGAGAAGCGAGGGAAGGACGTCGTGACGCTCGATATCGACTGGAACAGGCATGCCTATTATTACGACTATACGGCTGGTACTTACGAGACGGTGTTGCTGAAGGGTGAGGAATATGGCGACCTGAACGGTGAGTGGTATCCTGTGCTGATGCGTCCCGGTCAGAGCAAATTGCAAAGCGATCAGCAACGCATGATGGGACAGTTGAAGGGGGTGTTCTACCTGCCTAAGGGACACACGCTGAATGCAGGTGCGGAATATCGCTACGACTATCTGAAAGCACCCGACCGCACAGAGACTGGAACGGCTGACGACTGGACGGCTGCCTTATATGCGCAGGACGAGTTCGACCCGCTCCGATGGTTGAACATCACGGCTGGTGTGCGACTCATCGACAACGATGCCTTCGGGGTGCATGTCACACCTAAGTTGAGTACGATGGTGTCGATAGGCGACTGGCGACTGCGTGCAGGATGGAGCCAGGGATTCAAATCGCCTACGACGAAGGAACTGAGCTATCGATACCTGCACGTGATGGGCAGCAGTACGTTCTTCAATATCGGTAATCGCAGCCTGAATCCTCAAACCAACAACTATTGGTCTGCCAACATAGAATACAGGGGCAGGAATCTCACCGTATCGCTAACTGGCTATCTGAATCAGCTGGATAATATGATTGCGCTGGTGAACGTGCCTGTAGGAGAGATACCTGCGGGTATCACGACGGCTTATCTGGGCGACGGGAGCAGTAACGTGCAGGCGCGTATGTATAAGAATATGGAGGATGCTCGCACCAGTGGGCTGGATGTGACGCTCACGTACAAGGTGATGAAGGAACTGACACTGAACGCTGCTTATAGTTACCTTGATACTGAGGCAAACCTGTATGATGCCAGCAAGGACCGGATGAACACAGTGACGATCGACGGTACGGCTCACCATAAGTGGAGTGCATCTGCCATTTTCAGTCATGCGTTCAGCTCGCGCTATAAACTGGGTGTCAACCTCTCGACACGTGGTAGCAGTACACGTTTCTATCAGAACAACCGAAACGGCAGGCACTATCAGATATGGCGCATCAATACCACGCACGACTTCAGCAAGGCGGGGAAACAATGGGCTTACAAGGTGGAGCTGGGGGTAGATAACCTGTTCAACTATGTGGACCGTACGATGCATCCCTATCACTTGGGCAACAATACGCCAGGCACGACGGTGTATGCATCGTTCAGCATACGATTCAATCGAGGCAAGAGTGTTAAAAACAATATAGTATCAACTAAACAAAATTCAAGCGATGAAGAAGATTAATTCTTTTATGCTGGCTATCCTGGCAGTTTGTCTGGTAGCCCCTGTGTTCACTTCATGTGACGACAAAGACGAGACAATCGTTCAGAATACGATTAACAACATCGTCTCAGAGTACAGTTTCAACGACTCAATCGTAGCAAAGCAGAAGGCTACTTCGAAGAAAGACGTAGCCGTTTTGCTGGTTGCATTCGGCTCTACATGGAACAATGCATTCCTGGCATTTGATGCCACCAAGGCAGCTTATGAGAAGGCTTTCCCAGAGGCAGACGTGTATATCTGCTTCTCAAGCGACATCTGTATCAACCGTGCAAGTGCAGGAGAGAATGTGGATGATAATGGTAAGATTGTGAAGCGCGACTACTATGAGCCTCGTTACCTGCTGCATGCTATCGGTGCTGCTAAGTACAGCAAGATCTATGTGCAGTCGCTGCAGGTTATCCCTGGCGAGGAATTTGCTGCTGTAGTGGCTTCTGTCAAGAAGTTCATGAACAACGGTTATATTACTTCTGCTCACCTGGACGACGCATATCTGGCTAAGCTGGCTGAGGATGAAGCTATCTTCCTGGGTATGCCTCTGCTTAACAATCCAGAAGAGGACGTACCTGAGGTTGCCAAGCAGCTGAATGCACTTTATGCCAATGAGGTAAAGGAGGGTGCTGTTGCTTTCATGGGTCACGGTAACCCCGACAACTACGACACCTTCAAGGCTAACGTCCGTTACACCCAGCTGGAGCAGGCTTTGCAAAAGTATAGTCCTAACTATTTCGTAGGTACTGTTGATATGCCCGACAACTACAAGGAGAATGTGATGGAACGTATGGAAGAAAAGGGTATCACCAACGGTAAGGTATTCCTGCACGCCCTGATGTCGATTGCAGGCGACCACGCTCACAACGATATGGCAGGTGAAGGCGACGAGTACTGGAACCCAATGGCTCCAGAGAGCGAGGACGTCAGCTGGTTTGAGTTCTTCGGCCACAAGGATTATACTCCTGTTGTACCTGTTGTCAAGAACCACCCACAGGGTCTGCTGGAGCTTCCAGGCGTTCTGAACGTATGGATTCAGCACACCAAGAATGCTGAGTTCCTGGAGGATGCCTACCACTCAATGTATCCGGAGGAGTAATAAACGGAAGGTAACGTGATAAAACGACTATCACTCTTACTGCTCCCACTGATGTTGCTGTCGTGTGGGAATAGCATGAAGCAGTCGGCTGATATTTCAGCCGACTCGCTCTTTATGCGTCATGATTCGCTTTTTGCGCTGGCTGACAACTACTCCGATACGATTGTCATCAAATACGCGAAAGGACTGAAGGTGGACTATCAGAACGACGGCGTTCATGTGCAGATTACGAATCCCGATCCGTCGCTCTCTCCCCATAGAGGGGGAGCCGGAGGGGGGCTTGAGGAACTGGTCATCACACAGCCCTCATCGCGCTTCATCTGTACGACAGCCCTGCAACTAGGCAATTTCGAGGTGCTGGGACTGGAAGACCGTATCGTGGGCATGAACTCGCTGAAGAACATCTTCGACCGTAAGATGCGTCAGCAGATGGACGAGGGGAAGACTGTCAAGATAGGCAAGGAGGGAAACTTCGACCTTGAGACCGTTATCGCTACCCGTCCAGAATACATCTTCGTGTCGGCAAGCAAGCATGGCGGTTTCGAAGCCTTGCTTGAATGCGGCATCCCCATCATCACCCATCACGGATACAAGGAAACCAATCCGCTGGGACAGGCAGAATGGATCAAGCTGATAGGACTCCTCACGGGCGAGACCCGTAGGGCAAATGCGGTGTTTGCCGATATCGAGAAGAAGTATCTGAAGCTGAGGGAAGAGGTGAAGGAGATGATGGGTGCGAAAGCGAAACCAACCGTGGCAAGCGGACGGCAGATGCGTGACGGATGGTATGTGGTAGGCGGTCAGAGCTATCTGGCACAACTGTTCAAAGATGCAGGAGCCGACTATGTGATGGCTGATAACGACGACTCAGGCGGTACGACGCTCGATTTTGAGGAAGTATTTGCCAAGAGTGTGAATGCTGACTTCTGGCAGATTGACGGAGCTTACGATGGCGACTATACACTTGCCACGTTGGAGAATGAAGACCCTCGATATGCACATATGAAAGCCTTCAAGCAGCAGCAAGTGCTGTTCTGCAATCTGAGTCGCACACCTTATCGTGAACTCTCACCAGTCGAGCCTCATATCCTGCTGGCAGACTTTGTGAAGGCCTTTCATCCCGAACTGCTGCCGCACTACACGCCGAAGTATTACCGGATAGCGGTTAGGGGTTAGCGATGAGGATGTATCATTTCGACAGGCTCAAGATGTATCATTTCGACGGGCTCAAGATGTATCATTTCGACAGGCTCAAGATGTATCATTTCGACGGGCTCAAGATGTACCCGAATGTTGAGGGATGTTCCGCCCAATACCAATGGGTATAGCCTGCCACGACATTCTTGTAACGATAGATGGCGGTAGGTACATGGGTGCCACGCGCAGAGCATTGATTTTGCTCGACGATGATTTCGTCGGGCATTTTTTGTGGCGGTACGATATCTGAGTAATGGAACTCATGGCCACGAACCGTCATATTGCCGATAGTCATCTGCCGATAGCCTAAATGGAGATGAGCATTGTGCATCGTAGCTTCGATAGGAAAGACATCACACATAGGCATGCCGTCGATGTCGTGGGTGAGATACATGAATCCGCCACATTCGGCATAGATTCGTCCGCCTTGTTCTGCAAACTCCCTGATGCTTTCGCGCATCGAGCGGTTAGCCGAAAGTTGTTCAGCAAAGAGTTCGGGATAGCCGCCAGGAAGGTAGATGAGGAGTTGAGAGTCTTGTGTTGTGCGTTGAGCGCCGGGTAAGAGGTTGGAGAACGGAGTTGTGTCGTGAAGCGGTGAGAAGAACGACACTTTACCCATTCGACGCAGAGCATCGATGTTGGCTCTGTAGGTGAAGTTGAACGCTTCGTCGTGTGCAATGAGGATGTTCATAGGGTCATTTACCATTTTACTATTTACCATTTACCATTTACGATTTTTGCATTTTTGCATTACTTAACCGCAACAGGTTATCTATGTCTACATGTAGGTTTACCTCTTCGGCTGCAAGGGCGATGAGTCGTTCCATCTCCTCACGTGCAGAAATGGTGAGCCCAAGGTGACGTTCAGGAATCACGAGGCGTTCGTTACGTGCCATATAACCAAGGCACGTCACACCGGCATCCTCACAGGCTTCCTTCAGGTACTCGAAATGCAAGGGTGAAGCTACTTGGTTGAATACCACAGCCGCGATGCCAGGCGACCTGAAGTGTCGGAAGCCGTAGATGAGCGGTGCAACGCTGTAGGCAGCCGACTTTGCATTGACAACGAGAACGACGGGCAAGTGGAGCAGTTCTGCCATCTCTGCACTCGATCCCCGCCAACGGTCATATCCGTCGTAGAGACCCATCACACCTTCCACCACTCGCACATCGGCATCAGTTCCGTAGTGCTGAAATATCTCCTCCACATGCTGGGGCGATGCGAGAAACGTGTCCAAATTTACCGATTCGTGTCCCGAAGCAATAGCATGAAACATTGTATCGATATAATCGGGTCCACACTTATAAGGCTGTACATTCATTCCACGGTCGCGCAAAGCACGGAGCAGACCAATGGTGAAGGTTGTCTTCCCACTGTTCGACGTAGCAGCACCAATTAATACTCTATCCATTCGCTTTATACTAAATACTCCTTAAACTTCTTGAACTTCTCCCTTCATCCATCTTGAGCCTGTCGAAATGATCCCCTTGGAGATGAAAGAGGGAGGACTTAACTCTTCACAATTCTTATTTCCTCCTTAGCAACACCCAAAGCGCTACAGGTGCTCCAATCAGTGCCGTTACGGAATTGATAGGCAATGCACCCTCGAAGCCAGGCAGTCGGGCGATGAGGTTGCATACAAGTGCGATGGATGCTCCACACAGCAGGGTGGCAGGCAGAAGCAGACGGTGGTCGTCTGTGCGGAATAGTCCGCGACAAATGTGCGGAACAGCTAATCCCAAGAACATGATGGGACCGCAGTAGGCTGTGACGATAGCGATGAGCACGCCTGACGACGTAATGATGAGCAGGCGAGCACGACGGATATTCAGTCCTAGGCTGATAGCATACTGTTCGCCCAACAGGAGCATGTTGAGCGGCTTGGCCAACAACATGCAGAAGGGGAGGAGCAGGGCCATCAAACCTGTGAATACATAGACCTGACCGCCTGTCACACGGGCAAAGCTGCCCAGTCCCCAAATGACATACGCACGGATGTCCTCTTCTGATGAGAAATACTTCAGCACACCGATGATGGCCGAAGCGATATACCCAATCATTACACCGATAATCAGCAATGTGACATTTCCCTGCACTTTTTGTGAAAGCCATACAATCAGCATCATCACGGCTAATGCTCCAGCGATAGCGGCCAGTGTGAGTGCTGTGTTGCCGAAGATGCCGAAGCGCGACATGATGCCTCCTCCAATAGTGCCAGAGAGCAACACAACGAATGCTACGCCGAGACTGGCAGCGCTACTGATACCCAGTACTGACGGACCGGCAAGTGGGTTGTGAAACACGGTCTGCATCTCCAATCCGGCAACAGCCAGTCCTGCTCCACAAGCTAGTGCTGTGAGTGTCTGGGGCAGACGGGTATTCATTACAATGAGCATATTCACGTCAGAGGGGTCGTAGCTGTCGGGATGCAGCAGGATGTTGGCTACCTCACGGATTGGGATGGGAACCGAACCCATTGTAATGTTGAGCAGTGCAAACACAGGGATGCTCAGCACGAGCAATGTCATGATGGTTGTTTGTCGCATACGAGTCGTATTGTTAGGTCGCCTTCAGGGAACACCTTTCGGCAATGTTTGTAACATAAGTCTTGTATCGCCTCAAAGAATGTAGGGGGCATCGTGTCCCATAGTTCGCGGGCGAGGGTTATATGGTCAATCTTGTCGGCATCGGGACCTGCTATCTGTTTTAGAAACTCCTTGTTCATCGTCACCTTATGACTGTGGGTGTCAAGATGTCCTTCCGCTAGTTTTACTGCCTTTCCTATCATGATGGCAACGATGACATGTTGGAATCCCAATTCTGCGGCCGATTTCAGCGCTTCACCAATGAAGTTTCCGTAATGAATACAGCGGATGTCACGTTCCCGGCGATACATCTTGAGCCTATCGAAATGAAGTGCATCCTCACTTGTCTTTCCTGACACCAATCCTATCTCCATACATCCGATAGCACGCGCTACCTCCATTTCGCGGCGTATGCTTTCGATGAAAGCCTCGTTGCTCAGAGGAGATACGATGCCCGATGTGCCGATAATCGAAATACCACCTACGACACCTACCCTCGAGTTGAAAGTCTTTCGTGCCAGTTCTTCACCGTTCACTACTGAGATGGTGATGTCGCAACCACGTTCGGTCAGTTCGCGAATCGTTGTCTCAATCATCTTGCGTGGGGTAGGATTGATGGCAGGTTCGCCCACAGGCAATCCCAATCCTGGCAGTGTGACGACACCTACACCCTCGCCTTGAAGAAAGTGAATGTCGGGTGTGTCTGTGAGCCGTACTTTGGCAATAATCGTACAACCTCGAGTCACGTCGGGGTCGTCACTGAAGTCCTTTACTACGCTTGCCACTCCCATCTGCTCCACGTGGACTGGTACACTCAACGTCTCCCCGTCGGGTAGCGCAAAAGTCACTTCGTCGGATTCCTCATCCATTAGTGACAGCAGCGCAGCTTTCACTGCAGCTGTAGCACATGCACCCGTCGTCAGTCCCGTTTTCATAGGGAAGAAGTCGGGCAATAGTTTCTCCACCATGCGCCGTAATCCGTAAGGACCATTCACGGTATAAGAGGTGAGAGGTGAGGGGGTAGAGGTGAGGCTAGGCCGTTTCAGGGCGATGATACGCATGCCTCGTTTTTTTGCAGCCTCCACTTTCTCCACAAATCCGCCTGAAATGCCGCTCTCCTTCAGCAAGATAGCATCGGCATCTACATCGATGGTATTTCCATCCTCATAGAAGCACAACTGTTCGTCGCTTGCTCCCTGTTGATGAGCCAACTCAATACTGCTTTCTCTGTTCAGGATTCTATAGATTACTTTGATACCTTTTTCCTCCAACCACTTTAATATGCTGATGCTCTGTACGCCCGTAGTGGCAAGTAACGTATGAATGTTAGTAGGAACCTGCAAATAGTCGTCAATCCATTCGATGTCAGGGTCGCGAGGTGGATAGATGCGCTCATATCGGATGATGGGCATTTGCAACAAAGTACCAACTCTGGCTATTGTCTGGTGAAGCTTTGAGGCAAACGGATGGGCAGCATCGACAATCAGACATATCTGGTGCTTACGGCAAAAGGCACACATTTCCTCGCCATCCATAGCACCATCGATGCGTAGGCCGTGATGCAGGCTGATGTCTTGTTCGCCTGTCTTCGTGCTGTAGCAGTAGGGTTTGCCTGCCTCCTCTAGCACCTCTGTAGCTCGTCGTCCTTCCGTAGTCCCTCCGAATATAAGAATCATTGCTCGCTTTTCCTAAACAGATGCGTGAAGTTTTTGTTGTATAACTCAGAGAAGCCTTGTCGATTGTCGATAGCCTCGCCTACAACGAGCATGGTGGTGAGTGTCAGGTTGTTGTCGTGAACAATTTTCGCCAGATCTTTCAACGTGCCACGATAGATTTTCTGATCGGGCCAGGTGAGATGGTAGCAGGCTGCAACGGGAGTGTCTTCGGGGTATTCCTGTAGCAGTTCTCGTTGTACATCATCAACGATAGAGGCGGAGAGGAAGATGCACATCGTGCTCTGACTCTTGGCTAATAGGTGTAACTGCTCCTTCTCGGGCATCGGTGTGCGGCCTTCACCCCGTGTCAGGATGATAGTCTGACAACGCTCTGGGATGGTAAATTGGCTTCTGAGTTCGGCTGCTGCGGCTAGAAACGATGAGATACCTGGCGTGATGTGATAGTTCATTCCGTTCTGGTCGAAGAATGCCATTTGTTCCTGAATGGCGCCAAAAATGCAAGGATCGCCTGTATGCAGACGGACGATGAAGTGGCCCTTATCGTAATGTTCCTTCATTAGCGCACACTGTTCTTCAAGGTTCATGTTTGCGGAGGAGCGTACAATGGCACCAGGCTTATGGCACTCTGTCAATGCTTTGGGTACCAGCGAACCAGCATAGAGAATGAGGTCGGCTTGTTCCAACATCTTTCTGCCTCGAACACTTACCAAGTCGGGGTCGCCAGGTCCTGCACCCACTATCTCAATGTGTCCTGCATCTATCTGGCGTCCAGAGGAATTGCGAAGGTGTTGATAGTCGATTGCAAGTGCTGCCGTCCAGTTTTTGCCTTTTACCTTTGGAATAATCAGTTTGCCATGATTGGAACCCAGGATGGCTGCTGCCTCGCAGACGCTAGGTGTACCCACATGTTTCTGAACGGTAGCGCTGGGATTGGGTACCTCGACTTGTGCCAACTGCTCTGCCGTGAAGAACACTACCTCTTCTTCGTAATCATATTCGAGCATTGAGCAGAATTCCTCGTCCTCTTTGACGTCAATCGTGCAGTAGCGATGGGCACAAGGCAGAATGCCTCTTTGGGCAAAAGCCTCGTCGATTTCGTCGTAGATGGCTTCATAGTCATCGGGATGATGAGCCAATCCGAAACCGATTGTTCCCACCATCGGTACGAAATGCAGTTCAAGCATGCCGTCAGGTGCCCGACGGCTATAGGGAGTAACCATTATCAGCAGCTTATATTTTTGTGGGTCAGCTTCACGGATATCGTTGATGATGGTGACATGATCGGGCTTTGTGGCCTCTAGGTAGTCTGTGCCTTCGTCACGTGCCTCAAGGAGTAGGGCGGTTGGCTGACGGTTGACGAATGCAAAAATGCATTCGTTCATTTCGTAGATGTCACTTGCTATAGGCCAGTCGAAACGCTTCTCAAATGTGTCGAGAGCCCATAGTCCTGCATTATCACTTTGAGTGGTGATCACCTCACGTGCACCCATAAGTCCGGCTATCTCGAGAGTCAAATCGTTGGCTCCTCCAATATGACCTGAGAGTACTGAGATGACATTCTTGCCCAAACTGTCGATGCAAACTACCGCGGGGTCTTCATGCTTGTCCTTGATATACGGAGCGATGGTTCGCACACAGATGCCCATAGCGCCAATGAAGATAAACGCATCGTATTTCTTCCATTGTTTGCCAATCTCTGTACGCTGAATGGCTTTAGCGCCTAATTGTCTTTTCAGTATCGAGGTAATCTCGCTGCCTGTATCGCCGATTTGTATAATGGCTATCTTCTGCATTTCAATATTGTTATGGGGTGATGTTCGTTGAGTTGTATTCTTGTTGGGGTGTCTTGCTTGAGTCCTAATTCTTCGCAGGCTTTATTCCATAGCTGAAGGCTGTCGGTCTTGACGAGTGGTGCCTTAACGCTGTTCATCACAATTACTCCGTAGGGTGCAAGAACGGAAAGCACCTTCGTCATCATTTCTTTGAGTTGTCCCCCATGTCCTCCGATGAATACAGCATCGGGTTGGGGCAGACGCGATAAATCCGCTTTCAGGAAATCGCCTATATGGATACTGATGCCTGGAGTACCAAAACGGCGGGCATTCTGCTTGATGATGCTTTCGCACTCAGGACGAATCTCAAATGCTTCAATCTGTAGATGGGGGAAATGTAATCGGGCTTCGATGGATATGCTGCCTGTGCAAAAGCCTATATCCCATAGCACATGACGACGAGGCAGGTCTAGTGCCTGGAGAGTCAATAGCCGGATGGGCATCTTGGTAATCATCTTTTCACGACCGTCCAACAGGGCAAAGTCGGAGTCGGGAATACCGTATTCTCTTGGGGGGAGTTGTGATTTTGTGGTTGAGAGTATGATGCAGTTGGGATGCTCGAATGTGTGTTGGGTACATCTTGAGCCAGTCGAAATGGCAGCATCAGTAAGGGAGAGGCTTGTCACTTTCTCCTTGGCAGGATTGCCTAAATGCTCGCCTACGTGCATCGTATAGTCGCAGTATCCATATTCCTGCATTCTTTGGGCAATAGTAGAAGGCGTATGTTCCTTATCGGTGAGGATGCCTATCTTTGAGGCTCGTTCGATAAGGGCTTTGTCGAAATCTGCCCAAGGTCGCCCCGTCAGTGATACGATCCGCATGTCGTGATAGGGCATCACAAGTCGATGGGCTAACATCTGTAGTGAGTTGAAGGTAGGGTAGACGATTACTTCGGCATCGGGCATCTTGCGCTGAATCGTATTTGCAAAACCATAGAATAGTGGATCACCAGACGCGAAAACCACAATAGTGGTGATAGGCGACTGTTGAAAGGTGAGCGAATACTGCGTGAAGACGGCGTCGAGCGGAACGGTGATATCTATCCACTCCGCATCAAGAGGCAGGAGCGGTGCCATTATCTCATGATGACGTTTGCCGCCTGAGAAGAACCGCCCACTCGTGATAATCGACAGGACCTCGGGTGAAAAGAACGGTTGCGGATGGTCTGTGATGCCTATAACGATGAACTTCAATTCTTTAATTTTTACATTTTATCATTTTATAATTTTTACATTTTCTACAGGTCGCGTCCAGGTTTCAGTTGTTCAGCATCGTCGAAGGTGAGGATGGCATTACATAGCGTCGCAGCGAGGTTACTGCCGCCCTTACGCCCCTCGACGATAATCTTTGGAATAGACTTGAAAGGTTTCACCATGTGTTTCGACTCCTTTACATGGACGAAGCCTACTGGTGCGGCGATAATACCTGCAGGGTGGGCTTTGTCTTTGCGAATGAGGTCGCATAGTTCCATCAGGGCTGTGGGGGCATTACCAAAGGCGAATAGCGCATCGGGGTGCTCCTCTGCGGCAAGACGAATGCCTGCTTGTGTCCTCGTAATCCCCATCGAGGCTGCCATCTCTGCTACACGAGGGTCGCTGAGGTAGCACTTTGCCTCAATGCCCAGTCGCTGCAATGCTCCCTTACGAATACCGCTCGTCACCATCGTTACATCAGTAATGATGGTTTTCAGCTCGCCGTTCTTTACCTTATTATATATGGTCTCTACGGCACCTTTGTCCGTAATGAGAATATCCTCCATTTCAAAGTCTGCGGTAGTGTGAATAGCATGGAG
Source organism: uncultured Bacteroidales bacterium (assembly GCA_902787555.1). Classification (GTDB taxonomy): domain Bacteria; phylum Bacteroidota; class Bacteroidia; order Bacteroidales; family Bacteroidaceae; genus Colivivens. The sequence goes on along the minus strand of CADAGO010000030.1, from coordinate 24,348 downwards.
CAATGCCCACTTGTGGTCGAGGGGATAGTCGCGCTTCAATTCCGATGTAATCGTGCGGAACGATTCCATCATGATATCTTGACCTATCTTCTCACCTCTTGCATCTTGAGCCTGTCGAAATGATACATCTTGAGCCTGTCGAAATGATACTTCTGGTTTCTCACCTCTATAATACCCTCGAGGTGTGATTATCTTACCATCAGCCACATACGACCAGGAATTGCCTATAAGGATAACGGTAAACATGTCTACGTCTTCAGGATCGAAAGCGCCAAGAGTTGTGATTGTTATTTCCTGCTCCTCACGTCCTGCCTGACGAACATAGCCCACAGGTGTGTCTGTTGCACGTTCCTTTAAGAACAACTCTTGCAAACGGTAGAGCTGCCAATAGCGACCGTGCGACTTGGGATTGTAGATGGCGGTCACGAAATCGGCTTCGGCAGCTGCCCTGATACGCCGTTCGATTCGCTCCCAAGGAGTCATCAGGTCGCTGAGTGAGATGACACATAAGTCGTGACCTATAGGCGCACCAAGTAATGACGCAGCTTTTTGAAAGGCAGAAATTCCTGGGAGCACCTCTATCTCAACATCGCAGTTTCGTTCCTGCTTCATCTCGTAGATGAGTGGAGCCATTCCGTAGATACCTGCATCACCACTCGAAATGACACATACGGTTTTGTCTTGCTCCGCCAGCTGGAATGCCTGCTCGGCACGCTCGCGTTCATGCTTCATACCTGTGTCGATACATTCTGCATCAGGGCGAAGATGGGGCGTAATGAACTGGAAGTAGTACTTATAGCCCACTACCACGTCGCTTTCACTGATGGCTTGTATCACTGCGGGAGTGATGTCTTCTTGGCTGCCAGGTCCTATGCCTGCTACGATGATACGTCTTGAGCCTGTCGAAATGATTCTTTTCAATGATTCTTGTTTTTGTTTTCAGAACTTTGCCTTCATGCTCACATAAAGTGCTCTGCCCGGATTGATGGTCGAGAAGTTGGAATTCCAGGGACTTGTATCTCTTTCGTTGAAGATATTCTCGATGCCGATGCTTGGTTCCAGCACATAGCTGCTCATGATGAAAGCGTGGCTGGTGTTGAGGTTCCATTGCTGATAGCGTGGAGCATAGCCGTATGTGCTGCTGTAGCGGCGACCCTGGATGTGTCCGTTGAGATTGATATTCAGGTGATAGCTGCCCCATATACGGTCCCAAGTAGCAGATACATTGGCTACATTTCTCACGCTTTTATCCACTGGGGTCTCTTTCTCGACGTATTGCTGTGTCTTTGTATCGAGTGTCACGGAGGTTGCCCGTGAGTCGGTATAGGTGTAGCCTGCCGAGAGTGAGAACCCGAGAGGCAGGATGAACTTTACATTAGCGTTGATACCTTTGATTTTCGCCTTGTCGATATTGTCACGTTGGCGAATAGTGGTCCATCCTTCGTTATAATAGGCTGTCAGTTGTGGGTCGCTGCTGATTTCCGCGGCAGTCATCGTACGGTAGTTGATCATGTTGCGGATGTTGTTCACATACGCATTTACGCTGATATTCACCCATGAGTTGCTGTACTCTGCGTTTGCGTTCCAGAAGTGGTTCTTCTCGGGTTTCAGTCCTGGATTGGGAACGGTATACCTCGAAGTGGTCTTTGCCTGGTCGCTCGCATATAGTTGCGAGAGGGTAGGGGTGCGGTATCCTGCCGCATAGCTGGCACGGATGCGCAGACCGCCTGTGTGGTAGAACAGCGCAAAGCTGGGAGTTGCATTGCTGTGGAAGTTCGTATTGTATGTGTAGCGAAGTCCTACGACACCTTCCAGTCCCTTCACCATCTGTATCTCATCTTGTGCGAAGAGGTTATAGGTGGAGGTGTGTCGGCCGTCGATGTTGTCGCTGTGACTGTCGAGCGATGATTGTTCCATCTCGATGCCTGCTGACAGCTTGTTCCAGTCGGTCAGGCGGAAGATGCCCTTCAGCGATTCGTTAAAATAATGTGTACGTTTTCGCACTTCCTCATAGCTTTCCTTGTCGGCTGTCTGCCAATAGTCGTACTTCGAGGTGAAGTTGTCGCTATAGAGGTCGAGGTAGATGTGCGTTTTGGAGTTCGGCACCCATCGGGCACCTGCCCCATAGTGGTACGACTCATGCAGGATGTCATACGTATATGCCTTCTTGCTGGTGTAGCTGAACGTCTTTGCTCCGTTTGCGTCTTTTGCCGACTTCTGGGTGAAGTAGGTAGCATCTTGAGGACGGCAGGTCGCATTCGTGTAATAGTCTCCGTCGGCATAGATGTCGAACTTGTCAGAGAACGTCCAACCTACCTTTTCAGTGACATTATGACTTTTGAATCCCATCGACATGGGGCGTCCTGTGAGTTTCAGCACCTCTGTGCCGTCCTCGTCAAATGCCTGATAGTGGTTCACCTGCCAGTTGTCGGCTTGCTTGTAGCTGTACGAAGTGAGGCTCGACAGCCGTCCTGCTGCCACATCTATGTTAATGTCCTCAGTCAGGCGGCCTTTGCTGGTCAAGCGAGTCGTGTTAGTCAGGCTCACGCCCTCTTTCGAGTCGTCTGTGATGATATTTACCACCCCTGCGATTGCATCGCTGCCATACAGGGCACTTGCTGCTCCGGGAAGGATTTCCACACGCTTGATGTTGTCGATGCTGATGCGGTCCCAGCGGTCATCTCCACTCACACGCTTACCGTTCACCATGATGAGCACGTAGTCGTCGCTCACTCCGTTGAAGTTGACAAATGTACCCATACCGTTGGTCTGGGTGGTGATGTTGGGTGTGAGTCGCGAGAGGGCTTCCTGCAGGTTGCTCACTTTTGCATCTCTTAGTTCCTTTGCGCTGACTACCTGTACTGCTACAGGCGAATTGTTGCTCTTGTGGTAGGTGCCGGTACCAGTAATGACAACAGGGTTCAGGTCTATCGTTTTCAGCTGCTGGTCTCCCTGTGCGTTTGCAGTCACGACACCTATGGCTCCAAGGATGAAAGTGTGAAACAGTCGCATGATTATCTTACAAATACTTTCTTACCGTTTACAATATTGATGCCACGCTGCAGATTCTGCTGACGCTGACCTCTGATGTTGAATATCTGATGGTTGGCTGCATCGTCGTTTTCTACACCATTGATGGCTGTATCAGAGCCGATAATCTCGAAGCGGTCGATGTTGCATTGTGCACCTGTGATGCTGATGCGAAGAATGCTGTTACCAGCTGCGAGTGTACGCTGGAAGGTGCCTTCGATTTCTTTGTAGGTGGTGCTGCCTGTCTTTGGTACCGTAACGGTTGCCAATAAGTAAGAAGTCGTTCCGCGGACCATGCTGATGGTGAACTTGGCGGTTTCGACGGCTGATGCTACGGTAGCCTTGAAAGAGAATCTTGCGGTTTCGGTCACGGTGACGCTATAGTCCATCCATTCTCCTTCAGCTGTGTTACCTACCACATAACCCTTGTTGCCTGTGATGATGTCGAGACCCTCGTTGTCGAGGCGATACCTATGTGAGCCTTGGTCTTTATCGTCGGAGTCATGGAATGTGAATCCTTCGCCGCCCTTATCGAAGTCTTCTGCCTCGATGATGCCTGGCACGCTGACCTCCTTGAACGGTACTCGCTTGGCTTTGACGTTGATGGTGACAGTTGCCTCTTTCGATTCGAGCCCAGCTTCATCTACAGCGATGGCAGTGATGATGTGCGAACCGCGGTAGGAAGGATAGAGTTCAATGTCGTAGGGTGCCTCTGTGCAGGTCTGAATCAGCTCACCGTTGTCGTAGAAGTGTACGGCTGCGATAGTGCCAGTATAGGTGGTTGATGCCTTGATGGTGACCTTGTTGTCAACCGTCGGGCTGGTAGGAGTAGCACGTACGGTGAACTTTATCTGCTCGTTCACGTCAACACGGTGAAAGGCAATCTTGTCGATGTGACACTGTCCGCCTGTGATGTTAAGACGTATCTTCTGCTTGCCGGCAGCGAGCGGAAGGAGCATACGTCCGCGTACGGTGGTAAAGGTGTCCCAGTCACCCAGCTCATAGCAAGGAACAGGGATGACGTTCGAGAGCGGAGTCTGGAGATCGTAGTTGCTGAGTGCCAGCTGGAACGATGCTCCGAAAGCTCCTGCCGATACGGTGGCGTCGAAGTTGTAAAGACCTTCCTCTTCTACATTAACCGTATATTCCACCCATTCGCCTGCTACCGTATGGCCTACCACATAGGCGGTATCGACTTTCAGAAGATCCACACCACCACCATTGGTACGATAGGTGCGAACACCATCGTTGCGGGTGTCGGAGTCGTGATAGGTCAGTCCATCAGCACCGATGTCGAAGTCTTCTGCCTCGATGATGCCTGGCAATACCAAGTTCTTGTTGTATGGGTTGCGTGTGTTGCTCAGCGTGTTGAAGAGTGCCAGACGCTCGTAGGTGCAGCTGTCAGTTGTCGTAACGACAGCCTTGAGGTCGTATGCGCCCTGAGTAGTTGGTTTGTAGTAAACTACGTAAGGTTCTTCGGTCAGGGTGGCATAGAGCTTGTTCTTTACGTAGAGGTCCACGTGGTCAACCGTCTTAGTGCGCATCTTCAGGCGTATAGTAATAGGTATGGAGTCGTTGCGTGCCACGTTCCATCCAGCAGCTTTCACGTAGAGCGATGCTTCCTTCTTCATGCCTGGGAACGGACTCTTGGCATTGATGGCCTTTTCAGTCTTCATATAGTCACGCAGCCAGGTCATAGCAGGGCGGTCCTGATTGTTCTTGATCAGACCCGAGTTGTCAACCCATGTGGCTCCGTGAATGTACCCCCATAGGGTGACACCTGCGCAGTAGTCTGCCTCCCACATCATCGGGAATATATTTTGGTATTGAGTCTTCTGCTGGTTGTCGTCAGCCTTGTCGATATCCAGCTCTGTGATATACATCGGCATCTTCAGCGCATTCTGAATCTTCGACATAGCGTTCCTTAGTCCGCTGGCGCTGATATCCGTCACGTCGTGCGACTGACATCCGTAAGCATCGATAGGTGCTCCGGCATTACGCAGGGTCTGCACAAGTTTGATATAGTTGTCCGTATCCCACTGGAAAGTGTTGTAGTCGTTGTAGATGAGGATGGCATCTGGCCAGCGCTCATAAGCCAACTCGAAGGCGCGGATGAGCCAGTCGTAGCCAGTCACACCCTCTCCGCCCAACGATTCTCTCATCATCGGGTTACCCTGCTGGTGCATACCTACAGCCTCGTTCACCACATCAATCAGTTCCAACTTCGGATACTTCTTCTTGATGGCATCCAGCCACTTGATGATGGCTTGGTAACGCTCAGAGGGGGAGAGGTTAGGAAGCCAGTTAGGATACTGGGCACCCCAGATAAGGGCGTGGAACTTGAATGGGAAATTGTGGTTCTTCGCATAGTTGAAGGCATTGTCGCATCCCCAGTTGAAGCTGCCGCGGTTTCCTTCGACCGAACCCCACTTCGATTCGTTTTCACAGGTAATCTGATTCCACAAGGTGTAGTACTTCTCGTTACCGTAATCTACGTTGTAACGTGTCGTGATGTTTCCTAAAAACTTGTCTGGATTTTTCGACAGCTGTGCATTGGCTGCCAAGGCGATGAGGGAAAGTAGCAGACCGCTCATCATGATTCGGATAGGTAATAATCGTTTCATACTAAAAGTAGTTTATAAATTGTATTTGGATTTGCTTAATTTCTTGCAAAGTTAAGGAATTATTTTGTTATCAACAAAAAAACTCATGTATTTAACATAAAAAACACCCATTTCTTTCCTTCCCCTACGAACTTTGCACATTCACTTCCCAAACTTCCTCAGTCTGCACCGTTAGAGGAGGATTAGGAATGGAATAGGAGTTTGAAGGATTTGTGGCTTGGGGATTTCGAGAGAGCTGTTGTTCCCCTTAAGGGGAATTTTTGTTACCCTTAATGGTTGCAAAGTGTACCCTTAATGGTTAGTTGTGTTTTAGAGACATAATCATATTTTACATCGTCAAAACAGCCGTAAATCCCGCAGAGTGCCGAGCACCTACCGAGCACCTAACGAGCACCTACCGAGCACCTAAGGAGCATCTACGGAGCACCTACGGAGCACCTACGGAGCGACTTTAGGCTTGTTGTCGGGTACGGATTCGACAGGCTCACCGTGTACAGATTCGACAGGCTCACCGTGTACGGATTCGACAGGCTCACCGTGTACAGATTCGACAGGCTCACCGTGTACAGATTCGACAGGCTCACCGTGTACAGATTCGACAGGCTCACCGTGTACGGATTCGACAGGCTCACCGTGTACAGATTCGACAGGCTCACCGTGTACCACTCCGTTTTATACATTCTTTTCCTTTATACGCACAAAGGTACAAAATGTTAATGAAAAAAGTGATTTTTTTTAGGAAAAAGGCAAAAAAAGCAGAAATAAGTAGGTAAAATATGTGTTTTGAACACTTACAGAGTGGAAAAGTACATGGGTGCTGCGCTCAAAATACTTGGCAACAGAGCTTAAGAAGAAAGCCCCCGAAAGCATTGTTTCAGGGGCTGTTGTGGTTGTCTGGGATTGTGTGGCAGTTTTATTTGACCAGAATCTTTTGACCTTCGACGATATTGATGCCTCGCTGCATGCCTCCCAATCGCTGACCTGCGATGTTGTACATCTGTCGTGGTAGGTTGCTGACATTGGTGATGTCGTTAATGCCTGTAGATGTGCAGATGAGCTCTATCTTGTCGATGTTACAGTAGGCTCCTGTGATGGTGATGCGGAAGGTCTGCTTGCCTGCAGCCAATTCTTTTGAGAGCTTGCCTTCTACGACCCGGTAGGTGTCCCAGTTGTTGTCGCCTGTCTGTGGTACGCTTATTCGAGCCAGTTCGGTCAGTTTGTCACCATCGGACAAACTGAGGCTGAATGCAGAAGAGTTGTTGCCTGACGATACGGTTGCCTTGTAGGCATAGGTGCCTGCCTCGGTAACATTGACGGTGTATTCCATCCATTCGTCGGATGTGGTGTAGCCGAGTGCATAGCCTCCATTACCTGTCACTACGTCGATACCTCCGTCGCTACGGTAGGATGCTCCGTCGCCTTCTTTCTCTTCATCGGAGTCGTGGAAAGTAAACCCTTCTCCGCCCTTATCGAAGTCTTCTGCCTCGATGATGCCTGGGATGTTGACGGTCTTGAACGGGGTGCGCTTGTTGTTGACCTTAAGCACGTAGGATGCGATGCTGGATTCCTTTCCTTCGCTATCGACTGCTACGGCTGTGAACTCGTAGGAGCCTGTTGACGTCGGTTTGTAGGTGTACTCGTAGGGCGCTGTAGTGAAGGTCTTGACTACCTTGTCGTTGAGCGAAAGCTTGATGGATGCAATCGTGCTGTTGGGTGCCGATGCATTCACCTTGATGAGGGTCTGTTCGCCTACGGTTGCGGGTGCTGGGTCGGCTGTGATGTCGAGCTGGATGTCGTCGTTGATTTCGACATGACGAAAGTTGATCTTGTCGATGTTGCAGCTGCTGCCAGTGATGTCGAGGTGGATGACTTGCTTACCCTCGGGGAGTGGTAGGAGCAGACGCCCGCTGAGTGTGCGGTAGGTACCCCAGTCGTTACTACCAGTCTGTGGAACAGAGATAACATCGGTAAGGTCTTCGTACTTGTCGCCATTAACGAGTGACAGTTTGAATGATGAGCCCGTTGTTCCAGATGATACGGTTGCCTCATAGATATAAACTCCTGCTTCGAGTACGTTGACGGTGTATTCGAGCCATTCTCCTGATGATGTGTAGCCGATAGCTGTTCCGCCATTACCTTTCACGAGGTCCACACCACCTCCGTCGGTACGGTAGTTCTTCACATCGCCTTCGTTGTTGTTATCGCTGTCGTGGAAGGCAATTCCGTCGGCACCTGAGTCATAGTCTTCTGCCTGAATGATACCTGGGAGTTCCATTTCTTTGTAAGGAGCACGGGGCTTGTAAACAGTGAAGGCACCATAACGCTCGTATTCATTACCATCGGTAGCTACGACTACAGCCTTCAGGTCATACGTACCAATTGCATCTGGAGTATATTCCAGTTCGTATGGAGCTTCAGTTAGGGTCTTGTAGAGCTGGCCCTTTACGTAGAAGTCGATATGGTCGATGGTCTTCGTTTTCAGTTTTGCACGTACGGTGATTGGCATTGGGTCACCCTGGGTAGCACTGATGGATTGAGGTTTGATGTAAACTGATGCTTCCTTCTTCATGCCTGGGAGCGGACTCTTGGCTGTCTTAGCTTTTTCGGTCGTCATGTAATCGCGCAGCCAGGTCATAGCCGGACGGTCCTTGTTGTTCTTGATGATACCTGAGTTGCTGACCCATGTGGCTCCGTGAATGTAGCCCCAGATGGTGACACCTGCACAGTATTCAGCCTCCCACATGACAGGGAAGATGCTCTGGTATTGAGCCTTCTGTTGGTTGTCGTCCTCGATGTCGATATCAAGCTCTGTGATGTACATCGGCATCTTGAGTGCATCTTGTTGCTTATTCATGACTGTCTTTAAGGTGCTAGCACTGATGTTGTTCACATCGTGTGCCTGATTTCCGTAGGCATCAATAGGAGCACCAGCGTCACGCAAAGTCTTTACCAAATCGATGTAATTATCTACGTCTCCATTATTAGGATTTAATGAGTTGTAGTCGTTGTAGATGAGGATGGCATTCGGCCAGCGTTCGTATGCCATTTCGAAGGCTTTGATGAGCCAGTCGTAGCCTGTCTTACCACTACCGCCCAATGACTCACGCATCATTGGGTTACCCTGCTGGTGCATACCTATAGCCTCGTTGACAACGTCAATCATTTCGAGGTTCGGGTACTTCTTCTTGACGGCATCCATCCACTTGGTGATAGCCTGGAAACGTTCAGATGCGGAGAGGTTGGACAGCCAGTTAGGATACTGCGAACCCCAGATGAGGGCGTGGAACTTGAATAGGAAATTGTGGTTTCGTGCATAGTTGACTGCATTGTCGCATCCCCAGTTGAAGCTACCGCGATTGCCTTCGACCGAACCCCACTTTGATTCGTTTTCGCAGGTAATCTGGTTCCACATCTTCCAATACGGTTCTATCCCCTGAACATCTATCTGATAACGCGTAGTGATGTTACCAAGGAATTTGTCGGGGTTGCTTGACAACTGTGCATGTGCTGCCACAGAAACGAGCGATAATAGCAATACGCTCATCATGGTCTTAATAGGTAGAAAACGCTTCATAAGCATAAAGTTTTAAAAGTTGTAAAAAGTTTTGTTGTTTCTTGCATGCAAAGGTAGAGATTTATTTTCTTTTGAACAAAAAAATTAGGTAAAAAAGCACTATGAGAATTGAAAAAAGGACTATGGATAATGGACAATGACTTTTTTTTGCAAAAAATGTTCAATGTTCAATGCCCGATGTCCATTTTTTTTGTACCTTTGCATCCCGAAAACGAAAACAAGACTATTTTTTTATAAAATGAACGTAAGTTACAAGTGGCTGAAGGATTATGTCGATTTCGACTTGACTCCTGATGAAGTATCGAAAGCACTGACCAGTGTAGGTTTGGAAGTAGAAAGCCTTGAAGAAGTGCAGTCGGTGAAAGGCGGATTAGCAGGACTTGTCGTAGCACAGGTGCTGACTTGCGAACCTCATCCTGATAGCGACCACATGCACGTATGTACGGTTGACCTAGGTGAAGGACGTGTGGAGCAGATTGTGTGTGGCGCACCTAACTGCCGTCAGGGATTGAAGACCATCGCTGCTACATTGGGCACTAAGCTGTATGATGGCGACAAGGAGTTTGTCATCAAGAAGTCGAAACTGCGTGGTGTGGAGTCGAACGGTATGTTGTGTGCAGAAGACGAAATCGGTATCGGACACAGTCATGCAGGTATCATCGAACTGCCTGAGGATGCCGTAGTAGGTACTCCGGCAGCGAAGTATTACAATCTGGAGAGCGATTACGTGATAGGAATCGGTATCACCCCCAACCACTCTGACGCATGCAGTCATTGGGGTGTGGCTCGCGACCTCTATGCATATCTCCGCCAGAACGGTTATCAGACGGCTCTCCATCGTCCTGATGTGGATGGTTTCAAGGTTGACTCGAACAACCTACCTATTGCTATCGAGGTGGAGCAGCAGGAAGCCTGTCCCCGTTATGTGGCTGTATCGGTGAAGGGTTGTGAAGTAAAGGAATCGCCTAAGTGGCTGCAGGACCGCCTGACGGTTATCGGCCTGCGCCCAATCAATAATATCGTCGATATCACAAACTACATCATGATGGCCTATGGACAGCCGCTGCATTGTTTCGATGCCGACATGATCAAGGGTCAGAAGGTGGTTGTGAAGACGATGCCCGAAGGTACTCCGTTTGTGACCCTTGATGGGGTAGAGCACAAGTTGTCAGACCGTGACCTTGCTATCTGTAACGCTGAGGAGCCGATGTGTATTGCCGGTGTATTTGGCGGAAAGGGTAGTGGTACGTACGAAACGACCAAGGATGTGTTGTTTGAATCGGCTTATTTCCATCCAACATGGATTCGCAAGAGTGCCCGCCGTCATGGATTGCAGACTGATGCCAGCTTCCGTTTCGAACGTGGAATCGACCCTGAAGGTCAGATTTACGCTGTGAAGATGGCTGCCCTGATGACGAAGGAACTCGCAGGTGGTGAGATTGCGATGGATATCGTGGATGTGAAGAACGACACATTGCCTAAGAACGCAACTGTAAAACTCGAATACAAGTATCTGTGGGACCTTGCAGGCAAGGAAATTCCTGCAGAGACCGTCAAGTCCATCTGTGTGGATTTGGGAATGAAGGTGTTGGACGAGACGGCTGAGACCGTTACCCTTGACATACCTGCCTACCGCGTGGATGTCACTCGTCCTTGCGACGTAGTAGAAGAGGTGTTGCGTATCTATGGCTACAATAACATGGAGATTCCTACCCAGTTGAAGTCATCGCTGACGACAAAGGGTGAACTCGATAAATCATACAAGCTTCAGAACCTAGTAGCTGAACAGTTGGTGGGAAGTGGATTCAATGAAATCCTCAACAACTCGCTCACCAAGACATCCTATTATGATGACTTGGAGGCATTCAAGGCAGAGAACCTCGTTCGGCTGATGAATCCGCTGAGTCAGGATCTTGGCGTAATGCGTCAGACCCTTCTCTTTGGCGGACTGGAAACCATCAGTCACAACACCAATCGTCGTATGTCGGACCTCCGTCTTTTCGAGTTTGGCAATTGCTACTATTTCAACGCTGCACGTAAGTCGGAAGAGAAGATTGCTGTGAGCAATGCAGAGACGTCGAAGGCTGTATTGGCTCCATATTCAGAGGACTATCACCTCGGATTATGGCTGACGGGTAAGCGAGTTGCAGGCAGTTGGGCACATGCCGATGAAGATAGCAGCGTATATGAGATGAAAGCTTACGTACTCAACGTGCTTCGCCGTCTCGGAACCCCATTCGGTTCGCTTGTATTTGCTGAAGAGTCGAACGATGTATGGGCAAAATCGACAAAGATTACGAATCATGGCGGTAAACTCATCGCGCAGTTTGGTATTGTCAGCAAGAAACAACTGGTGAAGTTCGACATCGAAGCACCTGTTTACTATGCCGACATCAACTGGAATAACCTCACGAAGCTCATTAAGGGCAAGACCGTCAGCTTCCACGACATTCCTAAGTTCCCGGCAGTGAGCCGTGACCTCGCACTTCTGCTCGACAAGAACGTGGAGTTTGCTGCAATTGAGTCGGCTGCCTATAGTGCAGAACGTAAACTGCTCAAAGACGTTCGTCTGTTTGACGTCTATGAAGGCAAGAACCTTGAGGAAGGCAAGAAGTCGTATGCAGTCAATTTTACCCTCCAAAGCGAAGAGAAAACCCTCAACGATAAGGCAATCGAGGCTGTGATGAACAAGATAGAACAGGCTATCGTCAAGGCTACTGGTGCAACCGTGAGAGGTAAGTAATGAAACCAACAAATATCAGAATAGAACAATCAGAATCAACCGTAAAACGTTAATTGTCAATAGTTTATTAGAATATGGGACGCGCATTTGAATTCAGAAAAGCCCGCAAACTGAAAAGATGGGGCAACATGGCAAAGACATTCACACGTCTTGGTAAGCAAATCGCAATTGCAGTAGCAGAAGGTGGTCCAGATCCAGATAACAATGCGCACTTGCGTGCTATTATCGCCACTTGTCGCCACGAAAACATGCCAAAAGACAATATCGACCGTGCTATCAAGAACGCAATCGGTAAGGACAAGTCTGCATGGAAGTCGATGACTTATGAAGGATACGGCCCTCATGGTGTAGCAGTATTCGTTGATACACTGACAGACAACACCACCCGTACCGTAGCCGACGTGCGTAGTATCTTTAATAAGTTCAGCGGCACGCTGGGTACGATGGGTTCACTGGCATATCTGTTCGACCATTATGCTATGTTTTCATTCAAGAAGCCCGAAGGCCTTGATATGGATGAGATGATTCTCGACCTCATCGACCTGGGTGTCAATGATGAGTTTGATGAAGAGTACGACGAGGATAAGGACGAGACTCTCATCACCATCTATGGTGACCCAAAGAGTTTCTCGCTGATCCAGAAGTATCTCGAAGATCATCAGTACGAAATCACAGCTGCCGAGTTTACTTACGTACCTAACGACCTGAAGGAAGTGACTGACGAGCAACGCGAAACTATCGACAAGATGGTAGAGCGTCTTGAGGAATTCGACGACGTGCAGAACGTATATACCAATATGAAATAATATATAATAAGGTGAAAGCAGTCTATCATACACACGGCACTTGTTCGCAAGCCATCGAACTGGAAGTTGACGACAATCACATTGTTCAGCATGTCAATTTCGTTGGAGGATGCTCAGGCAACACCCAGGGTATCTCCATGTTGGTGCGCGGACAAAAAGCCGAAGATGTCATCAATCGTCTGCAGGGAATCCGCTGTGGCATGAAAAACACTTCATGCCCAGACCAGTTGTCCATTGCGCTTGCTGAAGCTGTACGTCGAATTGACCAAAACAAAGCGAACGGATGAAACGAACAGCCCTGTTGTTGATGACTGCACTGCTCATGCTGACTGCCTGTCAGGAAAGCAAACGAGAGCGATTTGAACGTGAAGCTCGTGAGTTCACACAGAAGAACTGTCCACGTGTGGAGTGGGAAGACCTTATCATCCTCGACAGTGTGGCATGTCCTAATGACGGTAGCAATGCTCTCACCTATTATTATTCCATACACGGCGACTCGACATCAATGGCTGAAATGGTCAACAAATACGATGACCTATATAACGCATTGTTGGGTGCCGTACGTAACTCCGTCGATCTGCGTCACGTAAAGGCTGAAGGATTGGACATTGTTTACTCCTACTACGACTCCAAGACAGGGGAGGAGATAACATCGTTTACTTTCAAACCTGAAGACTACAACTGATGACGAAGGAGCAACGCATACTCCGTGCGCGAGAGCTGTTTCTGCAAGGTTACAATTGTTCACAATCTGTGTTTTGTGCCTATGCTGACGATTACGGAATCCCATTCAAGCAAGCTCTCCGTCTCTCTGCCTCATTTGGAGGAGGCATTGCGCGGATGCGCGAAACATGTGGTTCAGTATGTGCTATGGCGATGCTTGTAGGGATGGAGGAAGGGCAGACCCAACCAAATGACCCTCAGCAGAAGCAGAAAAACTACCGCATCGTGCAGGAATTGGCGGCACGGTTCAGAGAGCAGCACGGCAGCATCAAGTGTTCGGAACTGCTCGGACTGCGAAAAGATGCACCAATTGTGCCTGTGCCCGATGAACGCACAACCGAATATTATAAGAAACGTCCATGCTTGCGGATGATAGAATCCGCGGTAGCAATATATGAAGACTGGAAGGATGGCAGAGTGGACGATCGCGCTGGTCTCGAAAACCGGTAAACGGGTGACCGTTTCGGGGGTTCGAATCCCCCTCCTTCCGCAATAGCACGAAAGTGCTTAGAAGGGGGATAGGCCAAAAGCCAATCCCCCTCCTTCCGCAATAGCACGAGAGTGCTTGGAAGGGGGATAGGCCAAAAGCCAATCCCCCTCCTTCCGCAATAGCATATTGTCATTTACACCTCAACTTTTTCTGTGTTCGCACACAAAAAGTGAGAATAATAACACGTTTTCCTAAGAAAAAGATTGTTAATTCAAAAAAAACACGTAACTTTGCAGCGTGAAAAAAGATTTTCACTTAGGTTTTGATGTATTAATTTGGTAAAAAGAAAAGATTATGTTACAGGAAAAAGCAGGAAACATCGCAGGTACAATTTGGAATGCACTTGCAGAGAACAATGGTCAGACTTACAAGCAGATTAAGAAGTCTACCAAGTTGGCTGAAAAGGATTTCAACCTTGGACTTGGCTGGTTGCTCCGCGAAGACAAGGTCGCTGTTGCTGAAACAGGTGACGAGAAGGATCCTTACACTTACTCTCTCAAGTAATAGGTAAGCATCAAAAAGTTAATAAGAGGTACATCATGGTGGTGTACCTCTTATTTTTTTCTATATGTATGAACTTATACTACGAACCAATCTCTATTTGATTCCTCGCTGATTGAGGGCATTAATGTAGCGACGAGCGTTGGCGAGATGTTCGCTATAGCTGACAGCGAAATTGTGGGTGCCGGAGAAATCTTCCTTGGCACACATATAGATGTAGTCGTTCTGCTCGTAGTGGAGTACGGCATCGATTCCTGCGATGGATGGGATGCGTATAGGACCAGGAGGTAGTCCGGCTACGCGGTAGGTGTTGTAGGGCGAGGGTGTCTGCAGGTGTACATTGAGTACCCTGCGGATACTAAAGTCGCCCACAGCAAAGATGACTGTTGGGTCGCTCTGCAAGAGGATGCCACGATGCAAGCGGTTCATGTAGAGTCCTGCAATGCGAGCTTTCTCGCCATCGTTAGCTGTCTCGCTATCTACGATGCTGGCGAGGGTTACGACTTCGTTCTTTGTGAGGCCAATCTGGGAGGCAAGTGCGGTGCGTTGGTCATTCCAGAAGGCATCATTCTCTTTTTGCAGACGCTCTACAAGTTTATCGACGGAGGTTTCCCAGTATATTTCGTAGGTGTTGGGGATGAAGAGGGCAGGGAAGGTCTCTTGCGTATGACCGAGTGACTGCCACGTGGATGGATCGTGAAACTTGGCTGCGATGGTAATGGAGTCAATCATGAGCTGACGTGCGAGCCGTCCAGCCATGATGTCGATGGTGCGCACACTGGGCACGACGAGACGGATGGGTTGGGAGTTGTGGTTGCGCAGGTCGCGGAAGAGACTGAGCGTGGACTTGTTTGCAGACACTTCGTAGCGGCCCACACGAATATGTTCGTTATAGTGCTTCCATGCAACGAGCCAGTTGAAGGCAGTCATCGATACGTCAGCATCTGTCGCAATGATTTTTGTACGTACGCTGTCGATATCGTCGTCAGCATCAATATAGATATAGGTTGTCTCCTTGGGGGAGAGCTTGTGGTTGAACATATTGACCACGATGAGAGTGGCGACTGCGCAGATGGCGAGCAGGGCCGCAATAATGATAATAATGGTTCGTTTTTTTGTTGTCATGGTGCAAAGGTAAGAAATAATATAAAAAGTACAATGTAAAATGGATAATAAAGTGAAAAGTGAAAAGTGAAAAGTGAAAAATAAAGGGGAAAACAAGAAAAAAAATAAAAGATAATGGTTGAATGGTAAAATTTTGCTACTTTTGCAACGTTATCTATAAACAACAGTATTTTACCAATAAGAATTATGAGAACCAAACCTTTTTTCCAACTATATATGGCAGCTGGTTTGCTGTTGGGATGTGCATTGATGGTTTCTTGTGATATCACTGTGAACGGAACGGTGACGAAGGAAACATCTGCAGATAGTAGCTCAATCAAAATCAAGGGAACAATAGATGCTGTTTCTACCCCTTTGGAGGATGAAACGGATGAGACTGTCGTAGAAACAGAAGTGGTTACTGAACCTGAAAGCTACACAAGAGAGTCTATGGCTGGTATCTACGATACGGACGACAACGACCGCCTTTGCTTCGATGAGGACGGCACAGGTTCGAGCGGCCGCATTGGGAGCCTGAACTTCACTTCGTTCGACTACTTTGTTGACGGTGACGAGATTATCATCACTTGGGGTGACGAATCAGAGTCGCGACTGAAGATACGTGATGGCGGTAAATCCGTCTATTGGCCGGAAAATGACTTGACATTTATAAAGGAAGAATAAAAAAATACCAATCAAATCATGAAGAAATCAGTATTAGCATTAGCTATGGCACTTGCGTTGCCTGTAGCTGCACAGAAAGAGGCATCAGTAACCTTGAAGGTGAATGATGCAAAGGAGAAAATCAATAAGGAAATCTACGGCCAGTTTGCCGAGCATCTGGGTACTTGTATCTATGGCGGTCTGTGGGTAGGTCCTGAGTCGAAAATCCCAAACACGCAGGGTTATCGCAACGATGTGTTGCAGGCGTTGAAAGATATCAAGGTGCCGGTGATGCGCTGGCCAGGTGGCTGCTTTGCCGACGAGTATCACTGGATGGACGGAATTGGTCCAAAGGAATCTCGTCCTCGTATGGTAAACAACAACTGGGGAGGAACGGTTGAAGACAACAGCTTCGGCACCCATGAGTTTCTGAATCTCTGCGAGCTGCTGGGCTGCGAGCCTTACGTGAGCATGAATGTAGGTAGCGGTTCAGTAGAAGAGGCTGCAAAGTGGGTGGAATATATGACTGCTGCTGACGGTCCGATGGCCAAACTGAGAAAGCAGAACGGACGTGAGAAGCCTTGGAAAGTTTATTATATAGGTGTAGGTAACGAAAGTTGGGGATGTGGTGGTAACATGCGTCCAGAATACTATAGTGACCTATATCGTCGCTATCAGACTTATTGCCGCGAATATAGCGGAAACAAACTCTACAAAGTTGCTTCGGGTGCTACCGACTACGACTACGACTGGACTGCTACCTTGATGGATCGCTGTGCCGACCACATGAAGGGTCTGTCGCTCCACTACTATACGTGCTACACTTGGAGTGGCAGCAAGGGTAGTGCGACGGAGTTTAATGACGACCAGTATTACTGGACAATCGCTAAGTGTGGAGTCGGTGTGGAAGAGGTGCTGAGAAAGCAGATTGCAGTAATGGACCAGTACGATCCACAAGGGAAGGTGGACCTGTTGCTCGACGAGTGGGGTACATGGTGGGATAAGGAGCCAGGTAGTATCGAAGGACACCTACGTCAGCAGAACTCAATGCGTGACGCGATGGTAGCAGCTGTGTCGCTCAACACTTTCCATCAGTACACGAAGCGTCTGAAGATGTGTAACATCGCTCAGATTGCGAATGTGCTGCAGAGTATGGTTTTAACAAAGGACGACAAGATGTTGCTCACACCAACTTATCATGTCTTCAAGATGTATGTGCCCAATATGGAAGCTGTAAATATTCCGCTGACTGTGAAGTGTGACTATTTCGATGCTGAGAACGAACAGAAGAACAGCGCCCGCCGTGTGGCTCCTTATGTGAGCTGCTCTGCTTCTAAGATGGCAGACGGAACAGTAAATATCAACCTTGCAAATGCCGACTTAAAGAATACAACGAAGGTAACGATAGATCTCGGAAACATCAGGGGTAGGGTGCAGAATGCACAGATTCTGACTTCGAAGAACATTGCCGACCACAACACGTTTGAGAATCCTAACCTCGTGAAGCCAACTTCATTCAACGGTGCAAAGATTGCGAACGGTCAATTGGTAGTGGATATGCCTAAAGCATCGATTGTTTGCTTGCAAATCAAGTGAGAAAAGCGCTGATAATACTTGCGGTGTGTCTGACGGTGGTCGGATGCGACGAGGAGAGGAAACAGGGGTGTGTGATTACCGAGACCTCGCCCTCATCGTTCGCCTATCAGTCGAAAGGAAACAAAGGGCGCATAGAACTGGTTGCAGTTGATTCTACATGGGAGATACGACACTATTCGGAAGAGAAACTGCTCGATGTGTGGACCTTGCTCCATCCTGTCTATCAGTTCGACTGTGGAGACCTGACAGGTGACGGAATTCCCGAGATACTGGTGGGAGTCATCAAGGCAACACGCTATCGGCATGAACAGGATAAACGATTGTTCATCTTCCATCTCTACAAGGGTAGAAAGATACGCCCACTATGGCTAGGCTCTCGCTTGGGATTACCGCTGAAGGACTTCAAAGTAGAGCGAGATTCTGTGCCTGCGATGATACATACGTGGGAGCGTGACACAGACGGAACAACGGTGGAACGTGTTTATTGGCAACAGGGATTCGGACTGAAATACGTTTCGGAATTTCACAATAGAAAATAATTCAATAGATCGAAATAATAAGTAGTAAATAGTCTAATGGTAAATGAGATTATGAAAAAAGTACTTTTATCATTGTCGATGTTGCTGGTGTTGTGCGCATGTAACAACACTGGTAAGCCGACAGGCGATACACTCGCTGAAGAGAATGTGGAGTGTGAGGAGTTCAATCCTCATTCGTTTCTAATGACTGCAGACTCGCTGCCTGATAAGGTAGATCTTAGTGTGGATATCTCGAACATGACCTATCAGGAACTGCGTTTGCTGAAGAACTATGTATACGCCACGAAGGGTGTGTGGTTTATGGAGGCAGAAATCAATTCTTTCTTCTGTACGAAGTGCGACTGGTATTTTAGCCGCTGTTATGACGTTTTGGAGCAGCACGACTGGAGTGAATCCTATGTGACCGATTTCAGCAATGCGAAGTTGACACAGGAGGAAACGGCATTTGTGAAGAAAATTGATGAGCGGATGGCTGAGATGGAGAAGCATCGTGAGATGGATCGCAGCGGGCTGAAACTGCTGAATCCTGCCTTGACGGTGAATATGTTTGTGCTTGACGAGTTTGACCAGCAGTTCTATGCAAAATTGAATCAGAACAACTTCGTCATCGTTCCGACAGAAAACCAGCAATTGTTCAATGTCTATGAGCAGAACGACTATAACCGCATTCCGAACTATGTGACGACGGATGTGTATCTGCAAGCATTCCACATGTATTTCAGCTACGTGCTGAAGATGGTTGAGCGACAGGAATTTGTCGACCGTATTCATAATGTATGTGTGAATATGAACAAGCGTGCGATGGAGGTTGTTGCCCAGACTACTAATGCTGAAATCAAGGATATGGCAGAATATAACGCAGCATTCTTTGCAATTGGGGACCGTTTGCTCATGGGCAAATCTGATCTTGTTGTGCCGGCTTCATACCAGTCGAAGGTCGAGGCTGAGATTGCAAACATTGATGCTTTGCAGGAGACACAGTCGCCGATGATGGACTATAGGGAACTGAGCTTTGCCTACGACCTCTTCACGCCTCGTGGTCATTACACCCGCACGGAGGCACAGAAGAGATATTTCCGTGCGATGATGTGGTTGCAGACTTGTGTCTTCTGTCGTGAGAATCAGGCATCTGTGAAGTATGCTTCGATGATGGCTTACCTGCTGAATTCCCTGAAGAAAGGCGACAAGCTGCCTGGACAGGATGTCTACGAAATGCTGAATTTCTTAATGGGTGAAGTGGACAATGTTTCTGTATTCGATATGGCTGAATATTTCACAAAGCAGAAATATAGTTCTTTGAATGACCTTGTAGATGCTGGCAAGTTGAAATCACTTGATACATTCCTGGTGAACCTGTTCAAGGAGCGTAACCATGTGAAGTCGAAGATTTCCGAAGATGGTTGTGAAGATAAGATCAACTTCATGCCACAGCGCTATACACCTGACGGAGAGGTGCTCTCATGTATGTTCGATTCTACTCCAAACAGCGACAAACCATTCCCATCAGGACTGGATGTGTTCTCTGCTTTCGGTGCAGAAGAAGCTGACAATATTATAAAAGATGTATATGATTATCCTTCATTATGGAGCGACTATGACAAGCAGTCGAAAGAGATGAAGGAAAAGTTCTCGAAGTTCGACGAATGGGACTTGTCGATGTACAACAAGTGGTTCGAGTGTCTGGTTACGCTGCAGAACAGCGACAAGAGCTATCCTGACTATATGAACACAAATGCATGGGCTCGCAAGAACCTGAACACAGCGCTGGCTTCGTGGGCAGAACTGAAGCACGATGCAATCCTGTATGCTGAGCAGCCTATTTGTGCAGAATGTGGTGGTGGAGAAGAGATGCCTGAACCGCTTCTCGTAGGCTATGTCGAACCCAATCTGAAGTTTTGGAACAAGATGCGCGAAATGCTCTCCATGACACACAAGTTGCTTGACAAGAATCAGTTGATGAACGATGACCTGCGTGAAAAGACCGAGCAGTTGGAGGATTATATCGACTTCTGCATCGCTATTACGAAGAAGGAGTTGAACCACAAACCGCTCGACGAGTCTGAGTATCGTGAGATAGAATACCTCGGCAGTTCGCTCGAATGGTTTACGCTCAGTGTTATCGATCCAGACCTCTCTCCTTCTTCGTGGGGCGAAGTAGAAGGTGCTGACCGCTCTATTGCTCAGGTTGCCGATGTGTTCACACGTGTAGTACTGGGTTGCGACAAGTGTGGAATCCTCTACGAGGCAACAGGTAATGCCGATGCTCTCTATGTGATTGTCGAGATTGACGGTAAGACTTATCTCACTCGTGGAGCTACATACAGCTACTATGAGTTCGTTAACGAACTGGATAAGCGTCTCACCGATGAGGATTGGCAGGAGCGCCTAGAAAAGGGCGATGTACCCGGACGTCCAAAGTGGATGTTGCCGCTTATCCTCGACAGCGAGAAAAAGCTGACGGTCAATGAAGAAATTTACTATAGTACTGGCTGTTAGTCTTTCGATGATTTATGCGTGTTCCTCTTCTCCGAGTTCCAGTCATCCCCCAACGGGGGACAGAGCCACTTTAGGGGCTGAGGGGGGACAAAAACGCAGTCGCTCCTCCTCTCACTTCTCCAATGGAGAGGGAGAGGAGGAACAACTTTCTATTCTCTTCACTGGAGATGTGTTGCTGGATAGGGGAGTGCGACCGATTGCCGAACGTCGAGGGGTGGCTTACCTCTTCGATAGTGTGCAGACGGAGTTCCGGCAGTCAGATGCAGTGATTATCAATCTCGAATGTCCGTTGACCGATACCGTTTCACCGGTCAATAAGCGCTACATCTTCCGTGCGAATGCTGAGTGGGCGATGGATTTGCAGAAGGTCGGCATCACACATGCGGCACTAGCGAACAATCATACCAACGACCAAGGTCGTCGAGGCTTACAGGCAACATATCAGCATCTTACCGATGCGGGCATCATCCCTCTCGGTTACGGTTCTGACTATGAGCAGCAGTCTTCACCCGTCATTATTTCTAAGGGGCATGTACGTGTTGCGGTGTTCAACGCAGTGATGATGGCATTGGAGAACTGGCATTATCTTGATGGGAAGCCTGGGGTGTGTCAACCTGCCTCCGATAGCCTTGTGAGCACCATTGCCGATTATCACCAGCAGCATCCCGATACTCGTATCGTGACGGTTTTGCATTGGGGTGTCGAATTCAATACATTCCCGTCGATGAACCAGCGTTTTCTGGCACGTCAGTTAGCAGATGCAGGAGCGGATGCGATTATAGGGCATCATCCGCATGTCGTTCAACCCATCGACACCATTGGTCATTCACTTGTATGTTATAGCTTGGGCAATTTCGTGTTCGACCAGCATCCACCGCAGACGCGTCAATGCATGATGGTGCGGCTGAACATAAAAACAGGTACGAGCATCGCAATGGATGTCATACCTGCTAAGATCGTGGGATGTCGACCGATTACTTTATCAACTCCAAGCTACGGCGAACAAAGTTTGTGAGGGCTTCACCACGCAGGAGTCCGTTCTGCAACAGGGCGAGGTCTATGAGCTGGTGAACGATTGGGTTGTCTTTGGCGTAGTCGCCAATCACTCCTGTCTTCTTCTGGCGCTCTGCTTCGATGTCTTTGTTCACCTTCTGCAGTTCGTCCTTGCTTTCCTGCGTTATCTCGTCGTATTTCTTATCCTTATTGCTTTGGTTGATGGCATCTTTGCGAGCTGTCAGTCCCTTGATTTCTGCTTCGATAGGCTTGATGGCCTCTGCGGTTGCAGCCTCACCGTCTTCCGTAACTCGCTTGATGAGTGGATGATCGGTATTGACCACAACGTTCATCATGTCGGGCATCTCGCCATAGAAGTTCATGCCTTGCTGGAAACGTGCCATGTCTTTCATACGACGCATATATTCACTCTGTGTGATAACGATTGGTGATGCCTCTGCACCCATAGCCTGTTCTTGTACGTTAAACTCTATCTTATCGAGTTTTGGCAGCTGGGTCTTGAACATGTCGCAGAGCAGCGTTTCGTCGTTGTCGTTGTACTTGTCGTCAGCATTCTTATTGATGAGACGGTCTATGACGTCTGAGTCAACGCGCACGAAACGGCTTTTCTCCATCTTCTCTTCAAGGAGTCCGAGCATGGCAGCATCGAGTTCGCCGTCCATCACGAGCACACTATATCCTTTTTTCTTTGCTGCTTCGATATATGCGTATTGTGCTTCCGTGTTCTGTGCATAGAGATAGACGAGTGTGCCGTCCTTGTCGGTCTGATTGTCCTTGATGAGGGTCTGGTATTCGTCGTATGTGAAGTATTTGCCTTCAGTATCTTTCAGCAGAGCGTATGCTTTTGCCTTGTCGAAATAGTCTTGTTCGGTCAGCATACCATAGCTGATGAAAATCTTCAGGTCATCCCATTTCTGCTCAAATTCCTTGCGGTCGCTCTTGAAGATGCTTTGCAGACGGTCACTCACCTTCTTGGTGATGTACGATGAAATCTTCTTCACGTTGCTGTCGCTCTGCAGGTAACTACGGCTCACGTTCAATGGGATGTCGGGCGAGTCAATCACACCATGCAGCAGCGTCAGGAACTGAGGCACGATACCCTCCACGCTGTCTGTGACAAATACCTGATTACAATACAACTGTATTTTGTTCTTCTGCAGCTCTATGCTGTTCTTCACCTTTGGGAAGTAGAGCACACCAGTCAAGTTGAATGGGAAGTCCACATTCAGGTGAATCCAGAACAGCGGTTCGTCGCTCATCGGGTACAGCTCACGATAGAACGCCTTGTAGTCCTCGTCCTTCAAGTCGGCAGGCTTCTTTGTCCAGAGTGGGGTAGTATCGTTGATGATATTGTCCTCGTCGGTATCCACCTGCTTTCCGTCCTTCCAGTCTTTCTTTTTGCCGAAAGCGATGCTGATAGGCAGGAAGTGGCAGTACTTCTTCAGCAGAGTCTCGATACGGCTGTCCTCAAGAAATTCCTTGCAGTCATCATCGATATACATGATGATATCTGTTCCGCGGTCTTCTTTGTCTGCATCCTCGATGGTGTATTCGGGACTGCCGTCACATGACCATTTGACAGCCTTGCTGCCTTCCTGCCAACTCTTTGTCACAATCTCCACCTTCTTGCTCACCATAAAGGCACTGTAGAATCCCAGTCCGAAATGACCGATAATGGCATTCGCATCCTCCTTGTATTTGTCCAGGAAGTCGTTTGCCGATGAGAAAGCAATCTGGTTGATATACTTGTCAATCTCCTCCTCGGTCATACCGATACCACGGTCGCTCACCGTCAGCGTGCCTGCCGCTTTGTCAATGCTCACACGGACGGTCAGGTCGCCGGCTTCACCCTTCAGCTCACCCTTCTGGGCAATCGTACGAAGCTTCTGAGTAGCATCAACTGCATTGCTGACGATTTCACGGATAAAGATGTCATGATCACTATACAAGAACTTTTTGATAACGGGGAATATGTTCTCGGTTGTAACCCCAATGTTTCCTTTCATAATTATGTCGTTTTATTAAACCTCTCTCTTATCTCCCCCAAGGGGAGAGGATACCGCCCTCCTTTCTCCCCTCCTTGGGAGGGGTGGGGGGAGGTTTTCCTTTATGGGGGTATTTTGCAAACACCATGCCAATATTGCGTCTCTGCCAAAATGACAAAGCTTAATAGCTTAATAGGGGGTAATGGTTATCGGTTATAGGTTAATGGCTTAGTAGGTTAATTGATAATGGTTAAGGATAAAAGCACCCACACTAACCCTCCCGAGGGAGGGAACATGGAAGGACTTATGGATAATACCAATTTACAAGCAAGAGATGCGAACTGAAACGGTTCGCATCTCTTGTTTAATAGCTCAGGGTCTTACCCTCGTTCCACTGCCCAGGCTCGCCTGCATCCTCCAACGTCTCATCACGCTCGAACGTCCACCTCTTCCCATGCTC
>CADAGO010000029.1 GCA_902787555.1 uncultured Bacteroidales bacterium | reverse complement strand
AATGCAACTTTAATAATTCTTTTTCTTTTCATACCAACACCTATTGTACCTATTCCTATGTCAGCGTTAAGATTTCGAGGTAATGTGGAAACAGTGCTGGTTCTGCTCGTATTTGATATAGCAACGGCCTTCATCCCTCAGTTGCTTTAATACCTTCCCTAGTGCATTCGCCAATAGGTCGGTTTCTGGAGAGTTGCCAAATATTGATTGACGGTCAAAGCGAATATATGTAATATCAAAAGTCGTGGCATATTGGTGAGCCGAATTTGTTGTAGCATTACTATTTGTTTTTTGCAAACGCTTTACGTCTTCTCCGGTACGAAGCACGGAAGTAACAATAATACGATGCTTCTCAAGACCCTGCTCCTTCAGTTCCTTTTGAAAACGGTTGCCAATCTCTTCCAAAAGATTAGCCGATGCTGGAGTCAAATAAGCCACAGAATGTGTGAGAGACTCTACCATGTAAGTGTCGCAGCTCTCTATTTTGATCAAACTCTTCGTATTTAGTTGTTTTCTATTAGCAACTGGCTTGATTCCATTCTTCTGTGCTGCTTGAAGATGAGTCTTATTGACATCCCCGAATCTGTACTCACTATTTACCACCGCCTCCTTATTCGAAGTTTGTTTACAGCCAATAACCAACATCATCATGGCTGCCAATAATAATAAACTCTGTTTTCTCATTTCTTCATTATTTACAAAGTTAATTCTTGTTTGAAATGAGCAGTAGATATTTGCATTGTTTTAGAAAACTCTATCTGTTGTAATTCCAATCTCTCAGTAGTTGTACATGATAACATTCATATCCTAATGATCTAGATAACTCGTGATCATAAACAACGTTTATTGCCTTATATCTTTTGGATTTACTATCTTTATAATAATAGTTTCCTGTATCAGGTTTTATTGTTACAAATTTACTTCCTAAGAATTTCCCTATGCCCATGATATTATCATCCCCCTTAAAACGAGGTTTGAACTCTGACAAATCTTCCGCAATATAAAATTGACACCAAACCATTAAAAAACACTTGGGATTACTGTAGATGTATTCTTCTTGTTTATGCCTCTATATACAAATCGTACCATCTTTCGCTAAATCAATCCCATCCTGGCCAGGATTCACAATTTGAACCTCCTTCTCCGCATTCTCTCCAAAAAGCTCTGTTCATCTCATCTACATCATCTTGCCAACTTCGCCCATCATATTCTCTCCAACGGTTCTCTTCTTGGTATTTCTTTTCCGCTTCTTCTGCATCTTTAATCAATTGTTGAAACTTTTCCTCTCCCTCAACTGTCCTCAGAAGAGTAAATCGTTTTTTCCCTTCTACATCAATTATAGGGAATTCATTTGGTGCGTTATTCTTAACTCCACGGTACACTTCTTTCATGAAACTAACTGAGGCACCATTTCTTAATGTAAGATTATAATGCCCCCAGTCTTGATATCTTGGTCTAAACCTATAAACGCTATTGAAAAATTCATCAAATATAAGAAATGCGCTTTGGCACTGATATTGGTTGTGGTCATATTTCTTATGGAGAATATTTAAACAATATCGTGTTATATGAGTTGGTAAATTGTGATCCAGCAAATCAAATACATTGTATTCAGGTGCAGTAATTACACCTTCTTCATTAAAAGAGGATTTCAACTTCATCAGAATCAAACAATTATCATCATCTAAATTGTTAATGTTATTAAAAGCAGAAAACGAACTGTATTTTTTAGCTTCTTCTTTAGGAAGATCATGAACATCTTCATAATCATTAGTAATCAAGCGAATGTGTTTCTCAAAATGAGCCCTTAACCAAAAAGCGCAATTATCAGAGAATTTCTTCATATCTTGATTAGAATACGACGCTTTAAGATATGGCTTGATAATTGAATATAAACTATCCGGTAGTTCTTCTTTAGGTATAAAGCTATAAGCGGCTTTAACCTTTAAGTAAGCCAACAATGGTGCCCACCCTTCAGGTTTAACATAAGTAGGGTTTACAAAATATACATTCATATTCTTTATGATTTTTGATTAAACAAACGAAACTCTTAACTTATAGAATTTTGATAGATTATTCTATTTATCATTCTCAACATCTCCTCTTATATGCTTAAATAAAGCATTGTGAGCAAGTTCACCTTCTAATAATATTTTTTCTTTTGAATACTTTGGATACTTAAGCATTATTCTTGGCACTTGTTCTTTTAAATTATCCAATAAAGCTCCTCCCAAATGCCATGCTTTATAAACATCATAGAGTAATGACAAATCATAGAAATCATTAGTAAAATGACCGTTATAATTGTTGGCATCTTTATACAGAGTTGTAAATAACTCACACCTATATGCCCATTCTTCCATATCTTTTAGGAAAATATAAGCACGGTATCGATTGCCTTTTAAACGTTCTTGTAATGGCAAAGAGGAATCATTAGCCACTAAAGAGCTAAAGTAATAACATAGCATCGAGGCTTCGCTTTGCTTCAAACATGTAAAAATGTCAAACATTGCAGACATTGCTATTGACATATCAGTTATTGATCCCGGAACATACTTCCACTCGTTTTTTTCGAAAAATGATACAATCTCAGAAAGAGTCTTCTCAAAGTGATATTTATCCCATTTTCTAAACCAATCTGGATGGTCGTATCTATATGAATTCCAATCTTTAATTCGATTATAATAGACCATATAACTTTCAAAGCCCCAAAAATGAATGGCTTCTGTTATTTCTTGATATTCTTTTAACAACCTGTTAACCATGCCTTGATTGTATTACTTCTTTATTTATTATCTCCTTTTATCATCTCCTTCATTTCTTTAAAAAGAGAGCGATATTGGTCTCTTTCCATTTCCAGTTTCTTTTTAACAAAGTCCAAGGCAGAAATTTCCTCGTTTTGTTTTTTGATTTTTTCCTTTAACTCGTAATTATCCGCTATGAATTTGACTTCTTCCATCGAAGAGCACTGACTAACCAACTGGTAAAAGTCCCATAAACGATGAAAAGGCTCATCCCAAGGATTTTCCCATGGCCCCTGACTCTCTGAAAACAAAGATTCATTATCCTTACTCAAACTCAACATTTGGTTTGAGAACTGTCCCCATGAAGTAATCTCTATGTGCCATCCATTGGAAAAATATCCATTATGAACATTGCCATTCTCGTCTATGTATTTTATAACATACCATCTATAATAGTTCGTTACAGCTAAATCACTATGGGTCAATATAATCAAACACTCTTTCCCTTTGCTAAGCACATTAGGTCTAGTGGAAGTCTGAATATTTCCATCTGCTAAGATTGAAACGTATAGTTGATAACCAACAAAATCACAATCTTTTTTATTGTCATATTCCGCTTTGAATTCAGATACGACTTCCTTTGCAATTTCAACAAAACTAAAATCTTTTTCCATATTTATTTGTATTTAGAAAGATCAATATAAGTATAACTCCTCTCCCGTATACCCTTCCTAGCGAATAGCCAAAGGCAATGTCGAACTTAAGATTATAGTTCAGATAGAGATTATTAGCGGAGCCGTCATAACTCAGAGTGTCTATTATTTCCTCTCATCTATACTCATATTAAAAATCGAAATTCTTCTTTCTACTTCTTCAATAATCTTTGGCAAATTGTATGCCAGTAATGGTTCCAATTTTGTTCGTTTCCATTCAACTTCAGGATATGGAGGAAGCAAAATGGCAGTAGCATCAATCATTCTTCGTTGTTGTTCGTTGTGTCCCCAATTTAAATGATATTCTTCTGAATTTGAGCAGAACTCTACCATATAACAATCGTCCCAGCTGTCTCTTCTGCGATAGAATCGATATTGGGTTGGATGGTTCATATTCACAAACAGTAAATCGCCAACCCCCTTTCTGTCATCAAAATCTATAAAAGCTTTCTTATCCATATTGTCTCCGTTTTTAATCTATATTCCATTGTGCTTCTGGATCTCCCTCAAAGGCTGCACGATACATGTCCTCTAACTCCTCTTGCGAATAATCTGAACCATAATCAATGTAATAATCATTGTCCTCTTCTACGAAATTTTCTTCGTCAATGTCAAAAGAACCTATACCATTAACATTAATAATATTATCATCTTCTTCATCTTTCTGACATTCCAAAAGCTTCCCCTGAGAGTCTATAAAAATATATTCATCGGAACCAGCAACCATAAATACATCACAATGTTTCGTTTTGATATAGCAATTATCTCCCAAGGACATTATTTCCTTTCCTTCTCTATTGTACAAAATGCTATTGCAGATTACTCCGGAACGAACAATGCTATCAATTTTATCAAATATTACAGGTACATTATGATATCCTTTTGTACTGATAGCCCCTACCTTTCCGTCTTTCATGACAATAAAATAGCAATTATCATCAATGATTGTTTTAAATTCGACATGATCATAATCTATAGTGTTTTGTTTGTTAAATGATGAATTGTCGCTGATAATGCCACATTTTTTATCTTTATAAACCTTGAAATACATATTTTCATTAAATAGTTTAATGGGAGCTATATAATCATATTGAGGCTGAATTATCTCAAAGTCTTTGCTTCCATCATTCTCTCTTTCATAAAAGATACCGACCTTGCCTTGTTCCCATAAAATTACTGAAAGAGGAGCAAACTCTTCGGTCTTTTTACGTATATCACTATCATCGTCCCATACATAAAACTGGGTGTCAGGTTCATCTGAAAAATCTTCGAATAAATCGTAGCCTGTTATGTCATCAAACAACAGATCTTCAACTTTCTTACCTTTGTATATTAAGCCTTTTTTCTCGCCAACAGCATATATTATAAATTTGGTTACACGCTTAGTAAGATATGTTTTGTCTTTAAAAACGTTGTTATAATAATCAGGATAATTGAACTCTGTTCCATAAGGAATTATGAAGCCTTCATTTGCAGAATAGATGCCTTTAGTTTCATGCATTTTAAAATGACCCGAATGCAAGTAAGTTACCTCAAAAAGTCCATAGTCATCATTTATAATCTCTATCTCCTTAAAAATTGGTGGAACAACAATTTTATTAGAATATCTATTAATCACTCCTTTTGCATCATAATTTGGACCTATAACACTCCTCTTGTCGGTATATATTAGGTAATCTTTATCACGATTATCGTAACTTCCCAATTTATTACCATAAATATCATAATAGGTATGTGAGTGATCAAGATAAAGTATTTTATCATTCAATTCTATTCGATAATATTCGGAATAGCTATCAAATATAATCGAATGTGCATTGACCCAATCATCTTCGTACGTTATAACGAAGGCGCCATATTTTCCTGCAAATGGGAAAACAACATATTCATTTGTATACAAAAATTTGTATTCCTCCGAGAAATAGTCAGAATCCAACTCTGTATTGTTATCGCGTATTTCAATTGGTGGAACATATTCTGATGCTTTAAAGTCGAAATGTGAATACCAAGCATTTAAAGCAATAATTTTAACTATACCATTCTGAATGTCATCTTCATTTTCTCCGTTGCGAATATCGCTGACATCCATTTTTTCCGAGTCGTTTTCTACATAAATAATTTGTGCATTGTCATCCTCATGAATCCATAAATAAGGTCTGCAATATCCATATTTAATCTCATCAGAAACAAATCCCTTCCCTTTCCTAAGAATGGCAACTTTGTTCTCATTCGTTTTTTCAAAGAAGAAGAAGTCATTATAACTTGAACACAAGTCATAATGCTCCAAATATTCATTGTCGGAAAACAAATAAGCACGTTTGGCTGAATATGAATTCCATGAGCAGAGACTACATATTGAAGGTTTCTCTCGTTCGTCAAAGCTGTGAGACATTATATTCTCTTTCGAAGAAATAAAAAAGACATCTTCATTAATTATCTCAAGCAGAAAAGCATCTTTTGATTCTTTTGGATAATATTTTTTTTCACTTTGGCGCGCTTGCACAAGAATTTTATTGTCTTTGTCGATAACGAGAAAATTAGAAAATGTTTCATCTCCTTTTATAACACGAACAGCATCTTCGGCTTCCGTCAGAACAATTAGTTCGGCTTCTAATCCAATTGTTTTCCTGTCAATGGAAGACAAATCACTCCTACAAAAATTAACTTTCCCGTCTTTTGTATATATCCAAATGTTATTTTCCTTATCAAATACTCCAATATGGTCGAAACCTTGTTGCTTGAGTATATTCTTAACTATCTGATCCATGTTTTGCTTCAATATGAAATTAGAATTGTTAATAATCCCATAACTATACATTAGAGTGTAAAAAAACTATTACCATAGTCAGTAATAATTTAAACCACATTTTCACGTTCGTCCTTATAAAAAACTCTACCATGCACTTCTTTGTACCACTCATTCACATCGACTCGTGTATCAAACAATACATACCCTTTCCCGCCATCATTCATGAAACAATGACGAATTTTGTAATGATGCTCACGAAGGAATTGAATCTTCGCTTCTAAAGCAGTTTCTGCATTTGGATAATAATATCGCCCCATTTCTCAAGTATTTAATAATCCCCGTTGTAATATCCAATCAATTCAAACAGATTAAAATGCTCTGCAAGATTTAAATCTTTATCTTGGAAACAATCTCCCCATGAATCTTGCAAGAAACCTTTATCAAATCGTGGTAGAATATACTTATTCCTAATATTAGTTATCTTACCTTTAAGATTATATGTAATAGTATTATTACCTTCCACAAACTCTATTGAGGATCTTGTAAAATCGGGCCCTACTTCGTAAATAAACTGTACTATTTCTTTCCCTTTATTGTTTATTACCCCCCATTTATCTCCTTTTTTGGCACCAGCAATTCCGTTAGAAAAAAAAGACAAGCTATCATAAATAAATGGTATTATTGTCGAACCATTTTTATCAATAGCGCCCCATTTCCCATCATATATTGGAAAGGTGTAGTTTTCACTTTTTATTTGTATATCATACTCTCTATAACTAGATCCCATTTCAAACGAAGAAGCCTTTAATATGGAAATGAACGGAGAATCATGCTCAAACAAAAAACTGCTCCTATGCCCCTCTTTACATGCAACATATAAATTATTACAGCACGGAAGAATGCAGGTAAAATGAGGTTCGATAATCCAAGAACTATTTAATGAGAAAAGACCTTCTTTGCCATCTTTCATTATTCTTGCCAAACCATTTTCATCGAATTCACTAATTGCGTCATATACACAATCCAAGATGATTTCACCCTCGATATTAATAATACCTGCTTTTCTCAGATTTATTACTTCTGCAAATCCATTTCTGAATAAAGAAATGCCATCATAATAATTATTGGTAATAATATTTTCATTATGATCCATTAAACCATATTGATTATTGTGCTCAAACACAATAGTATTGTCACTTCTAACTAGTTTAGTCATAAATCCAATCTCCCCCGTTATTAATAATATATTCTACTTCAGCCTCACAAGCTCTTTCAAATCCGCTATCATCGGGCTCGTATTTAGCCCATTCTTCATATAAACAATCATGGTAATAATTTATTGTTTCTTTCTCGTACTGGATTATTCCGTCTTTCGTCAAAAAACGTTCCTGAATAGAATCGCCTTCTAATAGGTCATTTGATTTAACTAACAAATAGCTTAATAATGGATCATATGAGTTTTCATGAAACTCCTTCAATATCCCCGTTTTAGGGTCTCTCCTAATTTGGATATTGTCTATAACAGCTGGTACTGGTATACTTTGCATTTTTCCATAATAATTAATTTTCTTGTTAAGGATATATGAAAGTGATAAATAACGATCAAAGAAATAAAAGCATATTCTATCTAAGTAGTCAATATTCCCATATTTATTTAAAATATTCATAGAATACTCCCTAAACGTTGTCAATACGCCTCGTTTTGCCTGTTTTTGCTCATCAGGTTTCCATATGATAAGGATGTTTGGGTCGTCTAGATTTTCAATATTGAAAATAGGATTCAAGGACCTACTTTCTTTAAACATATCTTTCACATATCTTTCCCCAGTGAATTCGCCTTTATAAAAAATTGGTTCGGAAATCATGTTAACGAAATTATAAACACACTTATTTAAGAATCCTTCAAAACCACCCCCATCCCATTTGAGCAATTCTACATTATTTAGACTATTGTAATCATCAGAGTCTATAAAGCAATATACCTTTTTGACCTTAAGAATACTTATAATAGTCTTAAGTACATTGGCCTTCAGCCATTTTGGATTTAGCGAATATACGTTCATGTTTTTTTAATCGTAATCATTAGTGTTATTGATTATTATTTTAAAAGTAGGATTTGCTTATTTTTATTTTCTAAACACCAGCTATGGGACAATCCCCTTCCACTTTGTATGGGAATATTCAGCCGAATCGCCAATATCATGTCTGATTCCGTCTTTATCACGATGAAAGACATAATATGCTCCACTAGTGATGTAGATGAAATCTATAAAGCCGTATTCGCGGAGATCATCGGTGGAGTCCCAAAGTGTTTCCTCGTGACGGGGGGCGATAAAATAGGGTGAGTCATTGATACAGTCATATGATGCCCTCAAATGTTCATCATCACTTTTTGACATGAATTCCAACAGCATATCTGCTGTAGTTTCAAGACCTTTAGGAAGAAATTTGACGACCTCATTCTTTAGAGTGAGAGCCTGTGATATATGCGGATTCTTCATTTCGAAAAGATTAGTTGTCGATATTAATTAAGGTGATGAAATTCTCAAAGCGTTCAGAAAACGCCTTTAATATGTATGTGTCCCACCGCTATGTGATTACCCAAAAGGCTTTCAGCATTCGGAAAGACGCCACAAATATAAATCAAATCTTTGAAACAGACAAATCTTTTTATTAAAAATTGCAAATAAATTGTTTCACAAGCCTTGTGATTTTAGAAATTATACTTTTTCATGAATTATTAGTAACAGATGCGTGTACAAGTTCTATATACGAACTTGAAAAGGGGTGACTTTACTGACGTCGATTACGGAGAGAATTTTATTCCGAAAACATCGAAAAGCACAAAATAAACGATAATATTAGGAACCAATTGCTTAATAGGTTAATAGCTTAGTTGCTTAGTAGGGGGTAATGGATATTGGTTATAGGTTATGGGTTATTGACGGGTTAAGTAAACAATTAGAATCGATATACACACGAAGTGTCAATAAAAACAGTACAGCTTTTTCGAAGGTGTCCATTGGTTCAGTACGACTTCAACAAATGTGTCTACAGATTCAGCTAATGAAGGAAAAAAGTGTCTAGTGAAATCAGGAAAAGTCAGTCTAGTGAAATCAGGAAAAGTCATGCAATTGATACTGTCAGAAATTTGAATCGATTCAACTCATCAATTGAATCGATTTGAATCGATTCAACTCATCAATTGAATCGATTCAATCGATCGAATGAATCGATTCAAGTTTTGAACACCTATATTTAATAGTTTAGAGATAAGTGAGTCGTGTAAAAACATTATGGGTTATAGGTTATTGATTTTTTAGGTTAATAGCTTAGTTGCTTAATAGCTTAATAGGTCTAAGGTCATTTCGACAGGCTCAAGATGTATCTAAAGTGTAAGTCTTAATAGCATAGGGACGGGCAGCCGATTCAAAAGGGAAAAGAAGCCGACTCAATCGGGAAGATGAGTCGGCTGCGAAGGGATAATGCCTAAAGGCGCACTATCGTTTGCACTATCGTTTGCCTAAAGGCATTTTATCATTTGGCTTTAGGCAAATGGTCGTTTGCCTTTAGCCAAATGACGTTGCAAAATTAAATCCAACGTATTTTGGGGGTGTTAATAGGAAGCGTAAATATAGTGCAAAGATACAAAATAATTACGTGTTTTCCAAATCTATTGCAGAAAAAATGTAATATTATGGGAAAAGTCGTGTATTTCGATGTATGGTATTTTGCCAATTCAACAAAAAGCTGTACCTTTGCAGCAAGAGTTCCCGCCACGCCTCCTTACAATGCGTACTACGGCGGGATTTCGTTTGCACAAGTGTAGGAGTATCGATATCTGAATCGAGAAAAGGAACAAGGAAGTGGAATCACGTAAGGAATTGGTGTGGAAAATAGCGAAGCTGGGCGTCCCGTTGATTGTTGGACAACTGGGACTGGTGCTACAGTCGTTTGCCGACACGATGATGGTGGGTCAATACGGAACGATGGAGCTGTCGGCATCGGGCTTTGTAGGCAACATCTTCAATCTGGCGATTTTCTTCCTGTTAGGTATCTCATTCGGCACCACTCCTGTGGTGGGAGCGCTGTTCAGCCGGAACAATTATCGCGGAACTGCCCGTGTCTTTCGTGAAAGTTTGTTGGTGAATATCGCAGCGGGGGTATTGGTCTCTTTGTTGCTTACAATGCTGTATGTAAACATCGACAAACTGGGGCAGCCGGTAGAGTTGCTACCTCTGATTCGCCCTTATTTCCTGGCTCAACTGGCTTCGATACTATTCCTTGCGGTATTCAATTCGATGAAGCAATTCTCGGACGCATTGGGACGTACTCGTACTCCGATGTATATCATGCTGATATCGAACGTGCTGAACGTGGTGTTGAACTACATCATGATTTTCGGTGCTGCAGGATGTCCTGAGATGGGGTTGCTGGGTGCCGGTATAGCGACGCTGATAGCGCGTGCATTCATGCCGATAGCGATGGGTGTGATTCTGATGAGCCGTTCGTATAAGGCATATATCAGGCCCGAAACGACAGAAAGGGCGATTGGGTTGACACGCTTGGGAATGGTTCACCTGACAATGCTGGGGCTGCCTATTGCCATCCAGTTGTGTTTGGAAGCATCGTCGTTCAATATTGTAGCGCTGTTCATGGGATGGTTGGGCACGATTCCGCTTGCCGCCCATCAGGTGATGTGCACCATCTCGACGCTTTGCTTCCAAGTGCTGTATGGTATCGGTGGAGCAGCATCGATTCTGGTGAGTCAACATCGAGGGCGAAACGACTGGATGAGGTTGAAACGTACGGTGAAAACGGCATATGTGATGGCTCTATGCTGTGCGGTAATGATGACGACCCTCATCATCGTGTTCTTCAGTCCGTTAGCATCGCTATTCACGACCAGCGAAGGGGTTGTCAACACGCTGTACACGATGTTGCCGTGCTTTATCGTCTATCAATTGGGCGACTGCACCCAGATTCTATTTGCTAATGTTTTACGAGGGATAGAAGCGGTGAAACGGATGATGCTCTATGCCTTCATTGCCTATATTATGGTCAGCCTTCCTCTGAGTTATGTATTTGCTTTCGTATTGGATAAAGGAGCTGCTGGAGTGTGGTGGGGTATGCCGTTTGGACTGACTACCGCAGGAGTGTTGTTCTGGTTCGAATACAGGAAGGCTTGTCGGGGTTAAGAGGTTATTTTATCAGTTTTGCAATTTGCCGATCAGTTGCTTCAGGCAGGATAGCATGGAAATGTGCCTTAATGCGTTCGAGCGATTCCTGCGGCGAACGGTCACACATACACGCCTCGCGTCCCAAGAGTCTTTCAGGCGTGGTGAGCAGCGACCATCCCCATCCGTATTCACGGTTGTGTTTATCGCGCGGATACACAAAATCTTCTGTCACAATCCTTGTCGCCATCTGCAGACGAGTCACATAATTGTCGAACCGGCTTCGCATCTTCGGTCCAGTGAAGCCACATGCTGCTCTCAGTTCGCGTGTTATCAGGCTGCTATGCTCCTGCAACGTCAGCAGGATGGTCTCTTCAATCGAGTCCTCCTCGGGTACAGGATGTACACTGCGGCGATAATTACAGAAATCGGGCCACCACTCGCGGCTGATGAATCCAGCCTTCCCGTCGAAGAACTTCCCATACACCAGATGTCCATCCGTTATCATTTCGCCCTTCCACTTCCATAGCGGCCAGTCCCATCCTCCATCTGGGAACACCACATAGCGGCAGTCGTCATCCACCAATTCCTCTGCCGAATAGCCACGCACGCCACTATCGAGTAGTGGCAGGAAACCCACCTGCAGAATCAGTTCCATCAATTCCGGGCAGCTATGTATCTCGTTTCTTTTCATATTTCCATTAAGATTCTTCTGCAGCCATCAGGTACTCCCCACCCTCACATTCGTAGTTGTGTGGTTTCGTCCTTCTGTCTTGCAAGTATATTTCATTCAATGTATAGGCTATCGACTCGAGCGTCTGCTCCCTCCTCTTCGGTTTCAGTTCACACTCCCACACCGTGATGCAATGCCAACCTAACTCTGCGAGCATCTGCTGCTCCCTCTTGTCGCGCTCCTTATTTCTGCGAATCTTCGTCACCCAGAACTCCCGGTTGGTCTTTGGAATCTTACAACACTCCGAACTCTCAATTATGAATTGTGAATTATGCATTATGCATTGAGTGTGGTGCCCATGCCAGAAACATCCGTTTACGAAGATGCACGTCCGATACTTCCGCAGCACCAAGTCGGGATGTCCCGGCAGGCGCTTGTGGTTGAGCCGGTATCTGAATCCACGTTTCCACAGTCCTTTGCGCACAATCATCTCCGGCTTCGTGTCCTTGCCACGAATAGCCGCCATGTTGGTGTGTCGCTGTTGTGGAGAGAGGTGATCCATCGCTATTCCTATTCCTTTACTGCTTTAGGTGTCCAGTTCTGGAAGAAACGGAGCACCTTCTCCTGATTGTAGCCCTGCCCCTCTTCCAGGAAACTCGAATCCTGAATATGGAGCACCTTACCCTGCTCGTCCAATACTACAAACACAGGGAATCCGAACCGAGCCGGGTTGTTCAGTCGTTTCAGCATCGCCTGAGCCCGCTTCAGTTTCTCCTCTCCCTCTGATGCCCGAGGGTTGTAGTTCACGTGAATGTACACGAAGTTATCGTCCACCACCTTACTGATGGTTGCATCTTTCGTGACGAAGTCTGCAAATCGCAAGCACCACGGGCACCAGTTGCCGCCCACCTGGCACATCACGAACTTACCACTCTCCTTCGCCTTTACAATCGCCTGGTCAATCTGCTCCAAGGGATTGATTTCCTCGTCATACACCCTCTTCGCACCTGTCTGCGCATTCATCGTCCATGTCACACAGACCGCCATTAACAATAAAACTATCTTCTTCATGATGAAAACCATTTTATCATTTTACATTTCACATTTCACATAAAAAGGCCATTAGGGCTGTCCTCAGTTTCTGTATCACCTCCACATCCGCAGGCAACCACTTCACGCTATCCAGTTCATCTTTCGCGAGCCATCGTGCCGCCTCGTGCTCATTCAGGTGGAGCGCCTCCGTTGTGAGCGAGCAGAGGTAGCAGTGCATCGTCAGGTGAAACTTCGGGTAGTCGTAGTCGATAGTGCAGAAGAACTCATCCACCCGGATCTCTGCCGAAAGTTCCTCGCGAATCTCTCTCACGAGCGCCTCCTCGCGCGTCTCACCCACCTCCATCTTACCGCCAGGAAACTCCCACCAGTCCTTCCATTCGCCATATCCTCTTTGAGTGGCGAAAATCTTATCTTCCTTGCGGATGATGGCTGCTACGACTTCTATCTGTTTCATCTTTTAACTGTTAATACATCACACAATGCTTTTTCCCGTCCTCTTTCCTCTCATCACCACCCTTTTCGCCCCACAATTCATCATGCAAAGATACCACTTTTTCATGAAATCACAACATTTTGGGCTATTTTTGATGAAAACAGAGGGAATAAAAGCCTTGTTCTGGTAAAAAACACTCTGTTTTGAGTATTGTGCACGTTGTTATTTTGCCGTACCTTTGCAGCGCAATTTAATCAACAGATAAAAAAGTATTAGTATTATGGGATTACTCAGTAAATTTTTCACCAATTGCGCTCATCCGAAAGGAGGAATGGGGCGTGCGATGCTCAAGTTTATGAATTGGTGCCATGCACCGCTGACCAATTGGGGTTTGTCGTTCGTACAGATTAAGGACGGATGGACAATGCTCGACATAGGCTGTGGCGGGGGAGCCACGTTGCAGCGTCTTCTGAAACGGAGTGAAAATGGTATGGTATATGGAATTGACATTTCGGAAGAGAGTGTGGCAAAAGCAAAGAAAGTCAATGCAAAGGTGCTTGACAAGCAGGTGTTTGTCTGTCAAGGAAGTGCCGAGAAGTTACCATACGAGAACGAGAAGTTTGACCTTGTGACAGCAGTGGAGACGGTGTATTTCTGGCCCCATCTGCCAGACTGTCTGCAAGAAGTACGCCGTGTACTGAAACATGGTGGTCACTTTGCCATCATGGTAGAGGTGGTTGACAACGATTCCAAGTGGACAAACGTAGTGGAGGGCATGACGGCCTATTCGCCAGAACAACTGAAGAACATGTTGGACGCAGCAGGTTTCATCCATACAGAAAGCCACGAGAAAAAACCTTCGTATGCCACAATAGTGGGTATGAATCCCTAATGTTCTTTTTGGGGGGCTTGACTCATTTCGACATGCTCAAGATGTATCATTTCGATATGCTCAAGATGTATCATTCTAACCCCAAACCTGTCATTCGTGTTACGACTAGACCACCGTCGTGACTCTGATATTCAGAATTATTGCTGTCCGCTAAAGTTCAAAAGTGCCAAGAAATCCTATCTTCAGTACCGATAAACAAGAATTGGGGATTTGCTTTTCAAATTTTTAGCGGACAGCAATCTATTTTTTACTTTATTTTTTCATTATTTCAAAGAAATGCCGTATCTTTGCAGTGAAATCAATAACTAATCGGAAATTAGACTTTAGGCTTTAGATACATCTTGAGCCTGTCGAAATGACATTAGACGTTAGAAAATTGGAAATATATGAAGACAACAAAACGTATAATCATGAGTGCAGCAGGATTGCTGCTGTCGGCCTTCACAATGATGTGGGCTCAAGTATGGGAAGTTCCTGCTGTTCCAGCCGAGGATCTCAGTACGCTGAAATCGGTGACGGTGGGCTATCTGCTGAACGTAGAGGCAGATGCTTTCGTAGTGAATGGTATGACAAGTAACGTGCAGGCATGTGCCACCCGACTGACAAACGGCGACACGAAGGAATCAACACCTCACCGCTGTACGGCATCGGTAAGCACTGACGGAACGGTTAGATTCCGCTTGGCGAACAACGCTTCGTCCTACATATCGTGTGTGAATGCGACTGCAAACAATGTGGTGGTAAACCGCACTACAAACGCGAAGTTCACCTACACGGAGACAGCCGAAGGCAGCCATGTATATACGTTGGTGAACACCTCGTTGGAGGCTCCGCTCGATGTGGCTTGGACCTATGGCGGTCCGCTTACACTGAAAGATGGACAGGGCATGACTCGATGGGCTTTCATCAAGGAGACTTCGGTGACGAATGGCGACTATGCACTTTATAAGGCAAAGCGCCAACTGTTTAATATCTATAAGGTGCTGGCAGATGCAGGCAAGACGGAGTCTTACAAAGATGCGCTAGGTAGTGCCTATAGGACATATACGAAAACCGGCGTTACGCCTGGAGAATTGAGGGTAGCTGCCCGGCAGTTGTTCCTAAACGTGTATGCCGATATCACCAGTCCTATCGATGCGACATTCCTTATCGAGAATGCCGATATGGTGGGCAACGGTTCGACAGACGGATGGGGCAAAGGGAGTGGTACGTTCAGCTGGGCAGAGTTCGAACGCTATCATGCTGCATTGACGCTGGAGCAGACGACGGGTATGCCGATGGGCCTTTACGACGTAGGCATCCAAGCGCTTTATCGTCAGGACGGTTCGGATGCAGCACCTACGTTTGTTGTCACCGCTTCGAACGAGGTGAAGACGACGGTACCGCTGATGAGCGACATCAATTTCGGCGTGACTAACGCATCGGAGAACAACTGGAAGCAGGGACCGAAGTACTACCAGCCCGACGGTATGAAGTCGTGCGGACAGGCTTTGGCTCACGGCGACGCTGTTGCCTGGGCTAAAGATGTATTCGTGCCAGGTAAGAATGCATTGAGTGGCCAATATGCTTCGATGACGATTAAGATGGAGATGAAGTCGACATCACAATGGCTGAACTGGCAGGGTGTGCGCCTCATCTACAAGGGAACAGGCATCGAACAACTTAAAGAATTGCTCCACGAGTTGATTGCTACGGCGACAGAACTTTATGGTGACGGTTCGGGTGTTGGAGCTGCAGAATTGAAATCCATGACAGAGGAAGCACAAGAAACGTATGACGATCCATCGACGAATGCTTATATGCTCAATTTGGCCATTTCACTCCTAAGTAACCAAATCGGTTCGTATCGTCAAGCCAATGCATCAGAGACGAATCCGATTGACTGCACCTCAAGAATAACCAACCCGAGTTTCGAGGACGGCACAGAAGGCTGGACGGTGAATGGAATAGTTGCTCAGGGCAACAGTTCCTTCTCGTTGAAGGCTGGCAGCACATACGTGGAACGTTGGGTGAGCAAAGGCAGCAAGGTGGGCGACGGAAGTGTGGTTCAGACACTGAAGGACCTGCCTGTGGGTAAGTATCAACTGAAAGCAGCTGCCCAGAACATTCAGGAAGATACTCCGTCGAGAGCACAGAATGGTGCATGGATTGTGGCGAATATCGACAGCCAGAAGGTGACTACCCGCAAGCAATATACGCTGACATTCACCAACATCGAAAACGATGTGGAGATAGGATTCGTTGCCGAAGGGGCTACAGGCAACTGGCTGGCATGCGACAACTTCCGTTTGTATTATATCGGCAGTACGGATGAGGACTTATACAATGCTCTGCAACGCTATATGGATAATGGTGGGCAATACCTCAACTTGAAAATGCACTGTAGTATAAAGAATGCGCTGGCGATTTACCTTGATGCAGCATGGGAGGTAAAAGAATTCAAACGCATCAGTGAGATCACCAACGTGTCTACCCAACTTCGTCTTATCACAGAAGAAGCACGACTGTCGGTCGAGGCTTACGCAGCATTAGGGGCTGCTATCAACGAGGCCGTAACAACGCTGGGCGACGGAAGCGCACCTGGTTCGGACGATTACAGCACCGCCATCGAAGCAGCACGTGCGACCTACAAAAGTGAAACGAACAAAAACGAAGACTTGTATGCAGCAATCGACCGTCTGGACGATGCCAAGATGCTGTTTATGATGCAATCGCCTACTGGAGCCGTTCCGACCATCACGACCGACAAGCGCCACGCTCGCGGTGCTACGATGGCATTCGGACGATTCACATATAAACTGAATGGTGCAAAACTGAAACAGGCAGGTTTCTGCTACAGCACGGAGCACAACCCTACCTTCTTTGACGAGAAGTCAACCCGTACACTTTCGAACAACGGCCTCATCTACGTGATGGAGAACCTGAAACCGGCAACCGTTTACTACGCACGTCCGTATGTGATGACCGAAGGATACCAGGTGGTATACGGCGACGAACTGAAGATTATCACCATACCGAAGGGAACTATGACCTATTGGTATAATAACGGTGGAAGCACGGAGGAGAACGACCGCATCAGCTATGCCCTGAAGAACGGCACAAGGATATGGAACGACCTGATGAACATTCAGGGTGTGAACCTCAGCGTGTCGTATGGAGCAGGTACCCCAACAGCCGACTGCAGCTACGGCGGCAGCATGCGAGTAGGACCTAACTCTGCCTATCAGCGTACCGGTACCATCATGCACGAGGCTGCTCACGGTGTGGGTGTAGGTACCATCGGAGGCTGGTGGAGCATGCTGATAGACGGTGTGTGGACTGGTGTGAGAGCTAATGAGGTGCTCCAGTTCTGGGACAACAACAACTCATCCAAGCTGCATGGCGACTCGCAGCACATGTGGCCATACGGCATCAACGGAGCACAGGAAGATAGTGGTACAGACCTGTTGTACTATGGAAACGCACTTATCATCGAAGGTCTGCACGAGGATGGTGTACAGCCTACAGGCAACTGCTTCGCCACACCTGCTTATACCTACGATTACGCTGACGACCAATGGTATTACATCCAGAACGAA
This sequence comes from uncultured Bacteroidales bacterium, assembly GCA_902787555.1. Taxonomy (GTDB): domain Bacteria; phylum Bacteroidota; class Bacteroidia; order Bacteroidales; family Bacteroidaceae; genus Colivivens. The sequence continues at coordinate 23,878 of CADAGO010000029.1, read as the reverse complement.
GACGAAGCATTCGGATTCCAGAAGGCATACCTGCAGGCCACAAGCACAGGACTGAAATGGACGGAAGTGGCTACTGAAAGCCTCGGAAGCGATGAAAGTTTTGCATGGACCATCACGTTCGACCCCAAGACCCAATACTATTCATTCCGCAACGTAGGCACAGGTGCGTATATCACATACAACGGCAGTAAGTTCACCACTACGAAGCGCGAGACCCCAACAGCCAATGAGAAACTGCAACTGATGCCGAGCCGCAACCAGACTACATGGAAGAACGGCGGAAAGAGCTATAAGCTGCGCGGCTATTGGATGCTGAAAGCCAACGGAGCCTCTGCAACAGCGATGACAGGAAGCACGAACGGAGCAGTAAGCGGCACAAGCTTCTACAACGACCAGACGGAAACCAAGCAGCGATGGCTCATCCTGGGCGAAGAAAATGGAATCGCAAGCGGCATCAAGGAAAATGTGATTGTTGATAAGACTAAAAAAGATGCCATTTATAACCTTGCAGGACAGAAGATGGCTGTTCCGCAGAAGGGATTGAATATCATCGGTGGAAAGAAGGTCTTTGTAAGGTAAAGGGTTAAGGGATAAAAGTTAACACTGAAAGAAATGGCAAGAATAGTAGTAACAGTATTGTTCCTGTGGACATCGATAGTTGCCTCGGCAACAGTAATAAATCCAAAGCGATTCGATATTGTTAAGGATGGTAAGGCTACCCCCATCGTCATAGACGAGAACGACTGGAAGGGTGTGCTTCATGCAGCAAATAACCTCAGCGATGATGTAAGGAAAGTTACGGGTGTGGCATCTCCTGTCAAGTTCGACACGTCTGTTCCCCTACACCAACCTTCCATTATTGTCGGGACAATTGGTAAAAGCCAAATCATCGATAAGCTGATTAAGAAGAAAAAACTTAATGTGAAGCAGATAAAGGATCGGTGGGAAGCATACGTTATCACCGTCGTTGACGATAACATGATTATCGCAGGTAGCGATAAGCGCGGTACGATCTACGGCATCTACACCCTTTCTGAATATATTGGCGTATCACCTTGGTACTGGATGGCAGATGCGCCTATCGTCCACAAAGATGAATTGTGGTATAATTATTATGTGAATGATTCTGAGATGGCTTTTCCCTTTGTGAAATATCGTGGTATCTTTATCAACGACGAGTGGCCCTCGTTTGGCACATGGTGTCAAAAGCACTTTGGAGGAGTAAACTCAAAAGCCTATGAGAAGATATTCGAACTGCTGCTGCGTCTGAAAGCCAACTATTTCTGGCCCGCCATGTGGGACTCGGCATTCAATGAAGACGACCCCGAAAGTCCTCGTCTGGCTGACGAGATGGGTATCGTGATGGGAACATCGCACCATGAGCCGATGATGCGGGCACATCAGGAATATGTAAGACGCAAGAACGAGATTGGACCGTGGGACTACGTCACGAACAAGGAACGTGTCAGCAAGTTCTTCCGCGAAGGGATGGAACGCAATAAGGATTACGACAATATCGTAACTATCGGTATGCGCGGCGACGGTGACGTGGCGATGGGTAAAGGTGATGATGCAGAGAATATGCAAACACTGCGCAACGTGATTGACGACCAGCGACAGATTATCAAGGATATCTATGGACGACCAGATGCCGTTCCTCAGCTATGGGCTATCTTCACTGAGGTGCAACGCTACTATGATGCGGGCTTCTCTGTGCCCGATGATGTAACGCTGTTGCTCTGCGACAACAACTGGGGCTATATCCGTCGTAAGGGCACAGAAGCTGAGCGCAAACGCAAGGGAGGGCTGGGTCTGTATTACCATATAGACATGAACGGCGGTCCGTGGAATGACCGCTGGGTAAACACCACCACAGCGTCCAAACTACGTGAACAGTTACACCTAGCTTATCAGAGCGGTATCGACCGTATCTGGATTATCAATGTGGGCGACTTGAAGCCCAAGGAGATGCCCATCTCGTTCATCATGGACTACGCCTGGACTGCCCCAAATTTTCGTCCAGGCGATGAGCAGGCGTGGCTTCAGCGATGGACACAACGGACATTGCCCTGTCTCACGAAAGCGGATGCAAACGAGTGTGCCGACATTATTGCAAAGTATTCGAAACTGAACCTGATGCGCAAGCCTGAGGTACAATATCCCGGCATCTTCAACCACGAGGAAATGCTCCATATCGGCTCACAGTGGAAGCAGCTTGTACTACGCTGTGAAGCCTTGAAAGAGCGCATTCCTGCAGAGGCTCAGGATGCCTTCTATCAATTAGTATACTACCCCGCTGTGGCGAGCGCCAACCTTGCAGAAATCTATAATGCCGCCACCATGGGCGACAGTCTTACCATCGAATTGCTCATGGAGAAAGACCGTCAGCTTACCGAACACTATCATAAAGGAATAGCAGGTGGGAAGTGGGATGGCATGATGTCAGACAATCATATTGGCTATACTCAGTGGTCGATCCCTAATCGTAACCGAAACCCACTGACACTCGGATTCAGAGTGAACTATGACCTTTCTGCATCGAAAGACACAAAGGAATATTCCATCCCTGCCTATCAATTCTCCCATAAAGACGAAGGATGGATATTCCTGCCCGGCCTGGGACGTGGAAAGGGCTGTATGGGTATTCAAAACGTGATGCGCCCATCCGACGAGAGTGGAAAAGGTCCAGCATTGGAATATAAAGTTGTGTTGACGGAAGAAGGAAAGATTGCAATTGGCATCTTGCCTACGATGGATGTGGTGCCTGCTCGTGGTTTGCGGATTGGCGTACAGCTCGATGACCAACCGATGCAGACCATCGATGCGCGTCGTGGAATGGTTGACACCTTCTCGGAATACACACCACAGAACCTAGCGGTATCGAAAGTGTTGAAGCCCCTGCCTCCACGTAGCCGTCTGTCGTTGAGCGGAGTTGTAAACGGGAGGATGCAGCAACGACGCTCTGAGGTGTTCGACAACATCCGATGGCTGGAGATCGATTTCAGTGATGTGACTCCAGGTACCCACAAGCTGAAGATTATCATGATAGACCCTGAAATTGTTGTAGAACAACTGGTTGTTAATCCTGACAATAACCGCTACAGCTATCTCGGCGCAGGATACCCTTGGGAAGATTAGATAGGATTCTACAATAAGTCGATAACGAATCATAAGATGAAGGTAGCGATTGTACAACATGAGATTCGAGAGCAGGATGTGGAGTGGACGCTCCAGCATATCACGGCTTTGATGGACGGACAGACAGGGGCAGACCTATATGTGCTGCCAGAAATGTTTGCAACTGGATTCATGACTGAGGGGGCTGAGGAACATGGACTGCGAATCCTGAATTGGATGCAGGAGCAGGCACGAAGTCGGAACGCTGCGATTGCAGGAAGTGTAGCGGCCTTTCCTAAATCCTTCCCTCAAGGGACGGACTTACCACATTCAAGAAGCGAACAACTTTTAAGAAACCGTCTATATTTTGTTCGTCCTGATGGCAGTTATGAGTATTACGACAAGCGGCATCTGTTCAGCTATGCGGGTGAGCAGGAGACGTATGCAGCAGGTGAACGGCGAGTGGTTGTAGAGTGGCGAGGTGTGCGTTTCCTATTACAGGTATGCTACGACTTGCGCTTCCCCGTGTTCAGTCGCAATAGAGATGACTATGATGCTATCATCTACGTAGCCAACTGGCCTCAGAAACGGCGAGAGGTATGGCAGACACTACTCAAAGCACGTGCGTTGGAGAACCAGTGCTTTGTGATAGGCGTGAATATTGTTGGGAATGACAAGTCGGTTCGACCCATTCGACAGGCTCACGACAAGCAGGGGGAATACGTAGGTGACTCCGTAATTCATGATGCTTACGGACACATCATCGCTCAGTGTACCCCAGGAAAAGCAGAAACCGCTGCAGCCGAACTTGACATGAACGAACTGCAGCGATTCCGTGAGAAATTTCCCGTACTAAGAGATAGGGACTAAGTCGTTTACTGTTCTGGGAATCGGTCTAAGGTCTGATGGTAAATGGTAAATGTAGAATGTAAATCTGACTTTTGACCTTTGACCTTTTATTTCACAAGTACTTTGCGACCATTAAGGATATTGATACCCTTATGCATCGCATTGATGCGCTGGCCTCGAAGGTTGTATATTGCTCCCTCGCCTCGGGAGAGGGTTGGGGTGAGATTCTCAATTCCTACTGCATTGGGATCGTAGGAGTGGATTTCGATTGCTTCGATCTTGATATCGTCAGCTGAAGCTGTCTTGGTGAAACTTAGACTGAACTCACACCACTTATCCGGGATTTCGAACTCGATGGCACGATTGTTGCCCACTTCTACAGTTTCCTTAAACACCACATCTTTCTTTCCTGAGAGTCGCTTGAGCTGTACGTTGACAGTCTTACCCTCTTCGCCGATTGCATTGAAGGTGAGTCGATAGTTGCCCTTGATGAATTGGAGCGATGGGTAGGAATTAGCATTACCATTAGAGCCCGTATCCTGCTCTTTGGCAAAAGAACAGATGGTAAGACCGCTATTAAGCGTCCATCCATGTTTCTTCGGCTCCCAACCTTCCTGTTCGAGGTTGGGACGCCATTTGAGGGTGGTGTCGCAAGGAGAGTCGAGGGTGTATTGCTTCATGAAGTTCCACATCGTCTTTGCGGAGTTGCCGTCTTCCGTGTTGTTGGTATCTGGGTTATGTCCCATACCGTCGATTTCATAATAGACGACCGGGAATCCTCCCTCAGTGGCCTCGAACACACTCTTTTTATATTTTCCAGACTTGGTAGTTACGACAGGCGTAGGATTGGCACCATTGCGTGCAACCATATTATAGATGATATTCGGCACAAGTGAATACTTCACGAAATCGTCGCTCTTTCCATGAATATGAAGGAAAGGAACGGGACGGCAGCCTGTATGGTGGAGGTGGAACTCATTGATGGGGTATCCACTGATGGAGGCGAACGCAGCGAACTTGTCAGCAAGAAGGTTTGCTACAGTATAGGTCATCATACCACCATTGGAGAATCCGCAGCAATAGATGCGCTTACGGTCAATCGTGTAGGTTTTAGCTACATCTTCGATAACAGCAAGGAGATAGTCACAATCGTTGCTCCATTCACCCGTAGAATTCCATCCAGGCAACTCCATATTGCCGAAGAATGGGAAGCGGACATTCTCTCCATGACCATAGACCACGATGATACCTTCTGTGTTAGCGATAGCATCGAACGACGGCTGCTTGTTGTCGGATGAGCCACCTGTGCCATGCAGACAGAATACGAGTGCGGTGTTTTCTTTTACGTTGTTAGGCACATACAGACGATACTTACGGGTCTTTGTACCTACTTTGATGCTGATGGCCTTATCGACCTTTGCTGCCCATGCGAAGGCTCCGCCTATCATGAGCAATGCTGCGATGAGCATAAACTTGAAAGTTTTCATAAAGTTGTTTTTTTAATGTTGTTTGTAAAAAGGTAATAATGTTTAATTATTTAATAGGGTTCCATTTACTTTGACGTTTTTGACAATCAGGTGTTCGATGTACTCAGGATGGAAGTCGGCATTACCAGCCTGAATGGTACAATCCTCAAAGAGGAAGTCACGGAGATGGTACTGGTCTTCTCTTGGTGTGACATTGAAGAATGTGGAGCAGTCCAGATTGATACGCCGCATCGTGATATTGTTGCTGTACGACATCGGGGTGTCTTTACGGTCCTTGAGGTCGTAGAACTGTGTCCAGGGGCGCACCAAGAGGAAGTTCTTCGCATTACCCGTAATATCCTCAACGGTGATGTATTCGTAGTGCTGGGGTGTATCAGGGCGCATCTTCAGCCACAGCAGATTAGTGGCCTCATCAACCTTAATACGCCGCAAAACGATATTATGATCGTAGATAGACTCGCTGCCGCAAGTGACACAGCTGGCACAGTATCCGAAAGTACAATCCTCGATAATGATGTTTTCATTTCCACCATTCTCCGGCATCTTTTTAGGATCGTCTGCCCATGGGCCTTTACCGCCCTTGAGAGCTACTGCGTCGTCATCAACTGACATATAACATCCCTTCACCAGCATGTTCTTACAAGCATCGATGTCGATAGCATCGGTGGAAGGCGCACGTACAGGTTTATAGAGGGAGGTAATATGTAGATTGAGCAGTTTGACGTTCTCGGACTTATAATAATGGGTCGTCCAGAAGGGCGAGTTCTGCAGACTGACGTTCTCGATCTGCACATTCTTGCAATTAGAGATATAAACCAATCGCGGGCGCTGTTCGTCCTTATTCGTACACTGAGGATTCCAACTACGTCGCAACCAAAAAGCTTTCCAATAAGGCAACCCGTTCCCGTCAATGGTTCCTTCGCCTGAGATGGTAAACCCATCCAGCCCGTCTGCATTGACCAGTGCGGGGAAGTACTTACAAGTCTCTCCCTCAATACGTGTTGTCATCACTGGAAAATCGCTGATATCGGTAGAACCTTTCAGCACTGCACCTTTCTCAAGATAGAGGTGTGTGCCTTGACGGAAAAACAATGCTCCAGACATAAATGTACCCGAAGGAATGACCATCACCCCACCCCCGTCAGCAGCCATACGGTCAATGAGCCCTTGCAGTTGCTGCGTGTAGATATTACCATCCATCATCACTCCATAATCGGTGATGCGATACTGACGACCTAAATGCAAAATATCGACATGTGTGGTATCACGAAACCAAGCAGACACCTCTGTTCCGTCGGGAAAAAGATCCTTTGTAGGCTTCTTGGCAGACACTGTAGCGGACTGCAAGACAAATGAGATGGAAAGAAGCAAAGTAATCTTGTTGAACTGTAGTTTGACTCCGTCGATTTGAAATTTCATATTAATAAGCATTTATTGTTTGCAAAGTTACGAAAAAAAGGTAAAAGGTAAAAGGTAAAAGGTAAAAAAAATGAAGAAAATCGTAAATCGTAAATCGTAAATCGTAAATATTTCGTATCTTTGCTGCAAATTGAATAAAAATGGATGAAAATATCAACGATATAGAAGAGATTTCCACCGACGAAACGAACGCTCCCCATAGCGATTATGATCCCACGAAGATGCAAGACAGTATCACTCATCATCTGAGTGGGATGTATCAAACTTGGTTCTTGGATTACGCCTCGTCAACCATTCTTGACCGAGCAGTTCCACATATTGAAGACGGACTGAAACCTGTGCAGCGCAGAATTCTCCATTCGATGAAACGTATGGACGATGGGCGCTATAACAAGGTGGCAAATATCGTGGGACACACCATGCAGTTTCACCCTCATGGTGATGCATCCATCAAGGACGCGTTAGTGCAGTTGGGACAGAAAGAACTATTGATTGACTGTCAGGGAAACTGGGGAAACATCCTCACAGGCGATGATGCAGCAGCTGCGCGATATATTGAAGCACGCCTGTCGAAATTTGCCAACGATGTAGTGTTCAATCCCAAAACTACAGAATGGCAAATGTCGTATGACGGACGAAACAAGGAGCCTATCACCCTGCCTGTCAAATTCCCGCTGCTGTTAGCTCAAGGAGCAGAAGGTATCGCCGTAGGTCTCTCAACCAAGATTCTACCGCATAACTTCAACGAATTGTGCGAGGCTGCCGTAAGCTATCTGCACAACGAACCATTCCAACTCTACCCAGACTTCCTGACGGGAGGTTCGATCGATGTATCGAAGTACAACGACGGACAGCGAGGCGGTATGGTAAGAGTGCGCGCAAAAATTGAGAAGTTGGACCAAAAGACACTCGTCATTCGCGAAATACCGTATGGAAAGACTGCGACAACCCTCATCGATTCTATTCTAAAGGCTATCGACAAAGGTAAAATCAAGGCTCGTAAGGTCGACGACAACACCGCAGCAAACGTGGAGATACTGGTGCACCTGATGCCAGGCGTGTCGAGCGACAAGACCATCGATGCCCTCTATGCCTTCACCGATTGTGAAATCAGCATCAGTCCGAACTGCTGCGTCATCGATAACCATCTGCCACAGTTCCTCACAGTGAGCGATGTGCTACGCAGATCTGTTGATTATACCAAGAATCTCATTAGACGTGAATTGGAAATCCGCCGCGATGAACTCCTAGAGCAACTGCACTTCTGCTCACTGGAGAAAATCTTCATCGAAGAACGTATTTATAAAGGCAAACCGTTCGAAAATGCAGAGAGTACAGATGCAGCCCTTAAGTATATCGACGAGCGATTGGAGCCATTCAAGAAAGACTTTGTGCGTGAAATAATACGTGACGACCTACTCCGTCTGTTGGAAATCAAGATGCAACGCATCCTGAAATTCAATAAAGACAAAGCCGACGAACTGATTGCCAAAATCAAGAAGGAACTGGAAGACATTGCCCGCGACCTGAACAATCTAGTGGAAGTTACTGCCGACTGGTTCAAATTCCTCCAGAAAAAATACGGAGAAGAGCATCCACGCCTCACTGAAATACGCAACTTCGATACCATCCAAGCAGCAACCGTAGCTGAAGCCAATCAAAAACTCTATATCAACCGCACTGACGGCTTTATCGGTACGAGCCTGAAGAAAGACGAGTTTATCTGCAACTGCAGCGACCTCGACGACATTATCATCTTCTACAAAGATGGTACGTATAAAGTCACGAAGGTGGCCGAGAAAGTGTTTGTGGGCGAGACAGAAAAAGCAAAAAACGAGAAGCGCAAGACAGAAATCATCCATGTGGCTGTATTCAAGAAGAACGACACCCGTACCATCTACAACGTATGCTACAAGGACGGAAAGAGCGGCATCACCTACATGAAGCGTTTCAATGTGCCGACCCTGAACAGAGACCGAGAATACGATGTGACGATGGGTACGCCGAAGTCGCGTATCACCTACTTCACCGCTAATGCAAACGGTGAAGCAGAAATCATCAAGGTGACACTGAAAGAACAGCAGAAGACAAAAGTCAAGAAATTGGTGTTCGATCAAGACTTCAGTGAGATAGACGTGAAGGGACGCGGTGCACGAGGTAACATCCTCACAAAATATGACGTGTTGCGTATCGGGCTGAAATCGCATGGAGGCAGTACACTGGGTGGCCGCGACGTATGGTTCGACAACGATGTGATGCGTCTTAACTACGAAAACCACGGCGTATACCTCGGCGAGTTCTTCAACGAGGACCAAATACTTGTGATACTCAACAATGGCGAATTCTACGTCACGAACTTCGACATCAACAATCACTACGAGCAAAACATCCTGCGCATAGAGAAATACAACAGCGAGAAAGTCTGGACCGCTGTATTGTGGGATGCCGACAATCAGGGACTGCCTTACATCAAGCGGTTCACTATAGACGCTTCTCTGAAACATCAGAACTTCTTGGGCGACAATCCTGCATCGACTATGATACTGATTACCGACACCCCATCGCCTCGCCTTGAGCTCACCTTCAAGGAGCCGGACACTTTCCGTGGTCCACAAGAGATGGATGTGGAGGAGTTTATTGCCGTGAAAGGATTCAAGGCGAAAGGCAAACGCCTCACCACATGGGCACTCGACCAGGTGACTGAGATACTGAATGAGCAGGAAACACCAGAAGAACCAGATTCTTCGGAAACTCTGGAAGTACTGGAAAGTCCGGAAAGTCCAGAAAATCCAGAAAGCCCAGATATTCCAAAAGAACCGGAACCTGAACCCGAGCCAGAGCCAGAGATAGAACCACAACCAGAACCACAACCAGAACCTGAGCCAGAACCTGAGCCAGAACCTGAGCCAGAACCTGAGCCAGAACCTGAGCCGATATCCGATGAGGAGTATCATAAGACCAATCCCCCTCATGACGATAGTCCCATCCAACTTGAATTATTCTAAGACATGATTCGACTGATATTTATCATATTGTCCATCGCGGTGTCTTCTTTTGCCTTGGCGCAAGAGGATACAACAACACCCCGCAACCGTCGTTTGCTGATCGGTATAGGATCGGCAAATGTGATGGATACCTATCTGTCGCCCTACTCCTACAAACACAACGACGCTCGCTTGGATGTTATCTGCGAGAGCATCCGTAAGAAAGGACTCGACGAGATAGGACTACATATCTCAAGCATGGAAAACATGGCGCGGAATGTTCGCGAGTACGACATTGGCTTGTACATACAATCCGCCTATCATCTTTTGCGCAGGAATAACGGAGACTTCACCGTCAATGCAGGTCCGATGGGCTACCTCTATGTAGGCGGACTATATAACGACCGCAATGGAAACAATCCAGCCCAGGCACGTCTCTCATTGATGGCTGACCTCTCAGCAATAGTCACCTACGACTTTTCGCTGTGGAACAAGGACTTCCAGCTGGAATACACGCTCGACATCCCATGCGTAGGACTTGCATATTCCCCTCAGTTCGGACAGTCGTATTATGAGCAGTTCATGCTGGGCGACTACGACCATAACTGCGTTTTTGCCCATTTCGTCAACACCCCCTCGTTGCGCCATCGATTGCTGCTCAACTTCCCGTTGCTCGGTAAACGGTGGTATGTCGGATACAATGGTGTGATGGACCAGACAAAATACAATGGCCTCCGCTATCATTCCTATAGTCATTCACTCTTAATCGGCTGGAAGTTATGAAAAAGCGTATTATTACATTATTATACACCGCTATCGCACTATTGATGACGGCATGTGTGGACGAAGAGCTGCCCACTGCCGATACACCAGAGGGCAATCTCGATGCCTTGTGGCAACTCATTGACGAGCGCTATTGCTTTTTCGATTATAAACAGGCAGAACTGGGCGTTGACTGGAACGAGGTACATGATCGTTATCGCAAGAAACTGTCACCGAAAATGAACGACCTCCAACTGTTCGAGGTGTGCTGTGCCATGATCGGCGAACTGAAAGATGGACACGTCAACCTTGGAGCGTCCTTCGACCTCGGTCGCAACTGGAGCTACTGGGAAGACGAACCCGAAAACTACTACGATTCAATAGCACGCAGTTATCTCGGACATGACTACTACATCGCTGCCAGCCTCAAATACAGAATTCTGGATGACAATATCGGCTATGTGAGATGTGAGAGTTTTAACACCGGACTGGGCGATGGTAACGTTGGCAGCATGCTGTCAATACTCGCCCCATGCAACGGCTTGATCATCGACGTACGCGGCAACAGCGGTGGTAGTCTCACCAATGCCGACTGTCTGGCATCACACTTTACCAACGAGAAAATCCTCGTCGGTTATACCTATCACAAGACGGGTAAAGGACACAACGACTTCTCACCCATGAGAGCCGATTATCTGGAACCAGCCAAAGGAACACGTTGGCAAAAGCCTGTGGTCGTTATCACCAACCGCCAGTGCTATTCGGCCACCAATGACTTTGTAAAGATGATGCATTGTCTGCCTAATGTAACCCTGCTGGGCGATAAGACAGGCGGTGGGTCGGGCATGCCGTTCATGCAAGAGCTTCCCTGCGGATGGAGCGTTCGTTATAGCGCCGTCGTTTCCGTTGATCGGAACAAACAACACATAGAATTCGGCATCGACCCAGACGTAAAAGTCAGCATGAATATGGGGGACGTATTAAAGAAGAAAGATACGCTGATTGAGCAAGCTCGCATACTCTTGCATCAAAGTTTTTCCAATACAAATTAAATGGCATCATGATTGACTACAGCGTATTCGATGGGAAACGGGCGGCATTCTTCACATTGGGGTGCAAGCTCAACTTTGCCGAGACTTCCACACTCGGCGAGATGCTGATGTCACATGGTGTAACGAAAGCCAAAAAAGGCGAGACGGCTGACATCTGTGTCGTCAACACCTGCACAGTCACCGCTATGGCTGACAGCAAATGCCGGCAGGCTATCCACAAAATCGTCAAGGATCATCCCGGAGCGCTTGTAGCTGTCACTGGCTGCTACGCCCAGCTTCAACCCCAGATCATCAGTGACATCCCAGGTGTCAGTATCGTAGTGGGAGCACAACAGCGCAGCGACCTTATTGACCAGATATGTTATCGGTTACAAAACCCTCCCCCAACACACGACCCCTCACTCATGCCCCCTCCCTCTATGGCGGGGGTGACTCTTGAGGACACGCCATACAGTCTCCCCATAGAGGGGGAGATGCCCGCAGGGCAGAGGGGACCTGCCCACTTCTTCCCCTCCTGTTCGCAAGGCGACCGCACACGATACTTTCTTAAAGTTCAGGATGGCTGCAACTATTTCTGCACCTACTGCACCATCCCTATGGCTCGTGGTCGAAGTCGCAACGGGTCGATTGCATCGATGGTGGAACAAGCCAAGCAAGTGGTAGCACAAGGCGGGAAGGAAATCGTGCTGACGGGCGTGAATATCGGCGACTTCGGGCGAACCACAAAAGAAACATTCTTCGACCTGATTAAGGAATTGGATCAAGTAGAGGGCATCGAACGCTATCGTATTTCCTCTATTGAGCCCAACCTACTGACCGATGAAATCATCGACTTCTGTGCCGGTTCCAAACGGTTCATGCCCCACTTCCACATCCCACTACAAAGTGGAAGCGACGAAGTGTTACGACTGATGCATCGCCACTACGACACCACATTGTTCCGACATAAGGTGGAACACATAAAGCAATTGATGCCTAACTGTTTCATCGGCGTAGATATCATGACAGGTATGCGAGGAGAAACAGAAACGTATTTCGAACAGGCATACGACTTTATCAAGAGTCTCGACATCAGTCAGTTACATGTCTTCACTTATTCCGAACGACCAGGAACGAAAGCACTGGAGATTCCCCATGTGGTCAGTCCGCAGGAGAAACATATCCGTACCCAGCGGTTGTTAGAGTTGTCAGACCAGAAAACCCACAATTTCTACCAACACTACATCGGCCAGACTGCGCGTGTACTGCTTGAGCACACTTCACGGCGCACAAAGCCCATGAACGGATTCACAGAAAACTATATCAGAGTGGAACTGCCCAACCGACCCGAACTAGACAATCAAATCGTTGAAGTAGAACTGGGTGAATTCAACCAAACAAAAGATGCGTTATGTGCAAAGTTGCTATCGTCATATTAAACTGGAACGGGGCAGAGATGATGCACCGCTACCTGCCTTCCGTCATCCAATGCTCTCAAAGAGAAGATGTGGAAGTAATTGTTGCCGACAATGCGTCGACTGACGATTCCATCGCGCTGTTACAAAGAGAGTTTTCCAGCATACGCATCATCCGCTTGGACAAGAACTATGGCTTCGCCGATGGTTACAACCGTGCATTGAAACAAGTAGATGCCGAGTACTATCTCCTCCTTAACAGCGATGTGGAAATCAGGCAGGAAGGATGGCTTTCCCCTATGATTGATTATATGGACAACCATCAACAAGTAGCTGCTTGCCAACCCAAGTTATTAAAGCTCTATTCCGCTCCCCATAGAGGGGGAGACGGAGGGGGGCTGTTCGAATATGCAGGAGCCTCGGGCGGATTCATCGATAAATATGGCTACCCCTACTGTCGGGGAAGAGTTTTTGACACCATTGAAGACGACAATGGTCAATACGATGACATTACATCCGTGATGTGGACCACTGGAGCTGCCATGATGGTACGCGCTAATATCTACTGGGAAGCAGGCGGCCTCGATGCACGTTTCTTTGCCCACATGGAGGAAATTGACCTCTGTTGGCGCATGCGAATCATGGGCTATAAACTTGTATGCATTCCACAATCTACTGCCTACCATCTTGGCGGAGCCACTCTAAACCAAGGTAACCCACGCAAAACCTTCCTTAACTTCCGCAACAACTTGCTAATGCTTTATAAAAATCTTCCCAACCATCAACTAACACAGGTATTTAGAATTCGGACGCTCCTCGACTGGGTGGCAGCCCTTCAGTTCCTCATCAAGGGTGACCCACAAAACATGAAGGCGATATTTAAGGCACATAAAGAATTCAAGCATATGAAACCCCAATATGCGACCATCCGCCAGCAGATACAAGCCCATCGCACCACATCCGCCTTGCTATCAGAAACGTCCGATTTCTCACTCTTATGGCAGTATTATGTCAGAGGGCGGAAAACCTATAAAGCCCTACACCTTATTAATAATATATAAGCAATTCATAAATAACTCGTTTTCGCACACAACTCTGTTTTTGGTATCATTTTTCTTCAAAAAACACAAAAAGCCTTACTTATTTCATTTTTTTTGCTGCTTTTGGTATTTTTTTGCTATTTCACTATTGCCGTTTCGTAGAATATGTGTAAATTTGCACCCGATTTTAGAAACACAACACAGACACAGGATAAAATCGACAATCCTACTGCAATGTGTAGAACAAAAAAATAGTATATAAAGAAACTGAATATTAATCAACAAAACACAAAGATTATGGATTCTAAGAAAGTTTTGGAAAACCTCAAGATGCGTTTTCCCAACGAACCTGAATACCATCAGGCTGTAGCAGAAGTGCTTGGTACTATTGAAGAAGAATACAACAAACACCCTGAGTTCGACAAGGTGAACCTCATAGAACGTCTCTGCATTCCAGACCGCGTTTATCAATTCCGTGTTACATGGATGGACGATAAGGGTCAGATTCAGACCAACATGGGTTATCGTATCCAGCACAACAATGCTATTGGCCCTTACAAAGGTGGTATCCGTTTCCATAGTAGTGTAAACCTTGGTATCTTGAAGTTCCTTGCTTTCGAGCAGACATTCAAGAACTCATTGACAACCCTGCCTATGGGTGGTGGTAAAGGTGGTTCCGACTTCTCTCCACGTGGTAAGAGCAACGCTGAAGTAATGCGTTTCTGCCAGGCATTCATGTTGGAGTTGGGTCGCCACATCGGTCCAGACATCGACGTTCCAGCTGGTGACATCGGCGTAGGTGGCCGCGAAGTAGGTTACATGTTCGGTATGTACAAGAAGCTCACCCGTGAGTACAGCGGTGTGCTGACTGGTAAAGGTATTGAATTCGGAGGTTCGCTCATCCGTCCAGAGGCAACCGGTTACGGTACCGTTTACTTCCTCCGTGCTATGTTGAAGACCAAAGGCGAGACTGTTGAAGGTAAGAAAGTACTGATTTCAGGTGCAGGTAACGTAGCTCAGTACGCTGCAGAGAAGGTTCTTCAGTTGGGTGGTATCCCAATGACTATGTCTGACTCAGATGGTTATATCTACGATCCAGACGGTATCGACCGTGCAAAGCTCGACTACATCATGGAGCTGAAGCAGGTTTACCGTGGACGTATCAAGGAATATGCCGACAAGTATCCTACAGCTAAGTATGTAGCAGGAGCTAAACCTTGGTTCGAGAAGGCAGACATCGCCCTCCCATGTGCTACTCAGAACGAGTTGAACGAAGAAGCAGCTAAGGCTCTTGTAGCAAACGGCGTTATCGCTGTTGCAGAAGGTGCTAACATGCCTACAACTCCAGAGGCTATCCGAGTATTCCAGGAGGCTAAGATTCTCTACTCTCCAGGTAAGGCAAGCAATGCAGGTGGTGTGTCTGTATCAGGCCTTGAGATGTCTCAGAACTCTGAGCGTCTGTCATGGACTGCAGAAGAGGTTGACGCAAAGTTACTCTGGATTATGGAGAACATCCACGAGAACTGCGTGAAGTATGGTACTGAGGCTGATGGTTATGTCAACTACGTGAAGGGCGCTAATGTTGCCGGCTTCATGAAAGTTGCCAAAGCTATGATGGCTCAAGGTATTGTTTAATCGATTGATTTCATATCTGGTTAATAATAAGTTTTAAAACACGACAATTCGGGAGTGTGTCGAGCTGGTCTCGGCACACTTTTTTTATCTTCTCGCTGTTTTTCTTGGTTGTTTCGATTATTTTTTGTTACTTTGCAGGTACAAATAACCAATAACATTATGAGACAGGCCGTTTATTCCATTCTAATCTGGGCATTGTCCATCACATTGGGATGGGCACAGAGCCCTAAAGCGTTCACTCCAAAGGCTTTCCATGTTGAAGTTAAGGACATGTTCCCTTTGTCCTATGGTGCCAGTTATGGACTTAACGATTTCTCATTGACCTTGCGCAACGATTCTGCGTTGGTCTGCATGCCATATCTGGGCGAGGCCTACGTACCTTCGTTCAACTACGACGGATTGCGGTTCGAACATCTGTACGACAAGTTGAAAGTAAGTAAGGACAAGAAGGGAGAGGCAACAATAGTAACGTTCAGTGTGAAACACGGCATCGTTGACCATCGCTTTACCATTACTGCCTACCCCAACCACAAAGCTTATATCACAGTCTATCCCAGCAATGCACAGGCTTGCTCTTATGCCGGTGAATGGACTGCAGTAGAGCAACGCCAACTATCGTATGTTGCCTTGGTGCTCGACGAACTCTCAAGCAACACCTTGAAAGCGTTTGCCAGCAATAACATGCCTTGGAACGACAACACCGTGTATTGCCACCACATGACGATTGCCCACCACACTAATATCACACCAAAGCTGCAACGATGGGCAGAACGCCATGAAGGGAAATCCTATACCATACAGGCAACAGAATATGGACATTCCGACAAAGCATTTGCTGTGAAAGTCAACAACAAAAAGGTGCCAAGTATCAACCGAATGCCTCATGTGACTCTCGCCACCAACAACGCTACCGGTGGTAAGGCTGTCGAAAGCAACTATATCACAGCGTGGCAACCTCTCTCGTCACCCATCACTCTCACAGGCACTATAACCTTCATTTTCCAATGATTCAGCGATCACAGGACATAAAGTATCTACAAGGAGTGGGGCCGGCTCGTGCCGACCTGCTCAACAAGGAACTTGGCATTTGCACAGTGGGTGACTTGCTGACTTACTATCCCTATAAGTATGTCGACAAGACTCACATCTACAAGATTCGCGAGATAAATGCCTCGATGCCTTATGTCCAGGTCATGGGTCAGATTCTTTCAGCCGATGTAGTGGGCGAAGGGCGTGGCAAACGCCTTGTTGCCCGATTGGTAGACGATACAGGTGCCATCGAGCTAGTATGGTTTCAAGGCTTCAAGTATGCACTCAAGAACTATGACTTCAACGTACCCTACGTTGTGTTTGGCAAACCTACAGTCTATGGAGGCAGACTCAACATAGCTCATCCGGAAATCGAGAAGGTTGACCCCTCTCGTCCTTTCGACGGTGAAAGCCGCAATCGCTATGTGCCCAGTTACAATACATCGGAGAAGATGAAACGGTCGGGACTGAACTCAGGGGCGATGGCCAAACTCACCAGCAAACTCCTCGAGTTGTTCGACGAGCCATTCCCTGAGACGCTCAACCGCTATCTAATAGAGCATTACCACCTCATTTCCTACAATGAAGCTATCCGCAACATCCATTTCCCCCAGTCGGCAGAACTACTGCGCAAAGCACAGGTTCGACTGAAATTCGAGGAACTCTTCTATGTTCAACTCAACATCCTGCGCTATGCTCGCGATCGTATGCGCAAGTATCGTGGCATCGTATTCCCTAAGATTGGTGATGCTTTCAACGGTTTCTACCACAACCACCTGCCTTTCGAACTGACAGGTGCACAGAAGCGGGTGCTGAAGGAGATACGCAAAGACATGGGCTCGGGGCGTCAGATGAACCGCCTGCTACAAGGCGACGTTGGATCGGGCAAGACACTCGTTGCACTGATGAGTGCCCTCATTGCCATCGACAACCATTGCCAGGCATGTATCATGGCGCCTACAGAAATCCTCGCAGAGCAACACCTGCAAACACTCCGTCAGTTCCTCGGCGATATGCCCATACGTGTAGAACTGCTTACAGGCAGCGTGAAGGGGAAGAAGCGCGAAACCATCCTTCGCGATTTGAAGAACGGTAGCATACACATCCTTGTCGGCACCCATGCCGTCATTGAGGACAATGTGGTGTTTATGCGTTTAGGTCTGGCTGTTATTGATGAACAGCACCGCTTTGGTGTGGCACAACGTGCGAAATTATGGGATAAAAGTGGACCCACCCCCATACCCATCCCTGTAATGGAGGGGAGTGGTCACCATCAATCGTTTACATCCTCGAGTAACTACTCCCCGCCCTCGCAGGGAGGGGCACAGGGGGTGGGTCTATTTCCACATGTACTCGTCATGACTGCCACTCCTATCCCTCGTACCCTAGCGATGACTCTATACGGTGATCTAGATGTCAGCGTCATCGACGAACTGCCACCTGGTCGCAAACCCATCTATACCGTCCACATGTACGACAGCTATCGCGATAACATCTACCGCAAGGTACGGATGGAGATGGAACAGGGCCGTCAGGTCTATATCGTATATCCCCTCATCCAGGAAAGCGAGAAGATGGACCTCAAGAACCTTGAGGATGGCTATGTACAGGTATGCCGACATTTCCCCGACTACAAGGTGGGAAAGGTCCATGGCAAGATGAAGCCTGCCGAGAAAGATGCCGAGATGCAGCGTTTTGCCAATGGAGAGACTCAGATACTCGTCGCCACCACTGTCATCGAAGTGGGTGTAAACGTACCTAATGCCAGCGTAATGGTCATCGAGAATGCCGAACGGTTCGGCCTCAGTCAGTTACATCAGCTGCGCGGACGTGTGGGTCGCGGTGCCGACCAGTCCTACTGCATCCTCGTCACCAACTACGAGATAAGCAGTGAGACCCGCAAGCGCATCCAGATTATGGTCGATTCCACTGACGGGTTCGAAATTGCAGAAGCTGACCTGCGCCTACGTGGTCCTGGCGACCTCGAAGGTACCCAGCAGAGCGGTATGGCTTTCGACCTCAAGATTGCCAACCTCGGCTCCGACGGACAAATCCTTACTCTTGCACGTGAAGCGGCTACCACCATCCTCGATGGTGACCCCGACGAGCGAAATCCTGAAAACGACATCCTCTGGCGACGTCTTCAGGAACTGCGACGAACGAATATCAATTGGGGAGCTATCTCCTAAGAGTTTCCAATCCTTCAATTCTCAATCCTTCAATTCTCAATCCTTCAATTCTCCAATGCCGATATCCAATCTACAAGGAAAAACAAGACGCCCCACCCTCATTGGTGCACTCACCATCATGCTGCTCTCAGCATGTACGAGCATCTTTGGACCTACTGAGGCTGAATTATCAGCCTTTGGAGAGTATGTTTATCGCATTGACTCGTTGCAACTGAACGAACAACTCAACCATATACTGAACGAGGACAAACTACAAAATAACACACGAACAGTTGTCCACCAGTACTACAAAGGGAAAATAGACACAGGACAGCCCATGCTGTGGATCACGCGAATGGGAGTAGATAGCGATGCGGATGCATTGCTGACCCAATTGCGACATGAGATTCCGTTAGCAGGTCTCGACACAGCTGCGTTCCACCTGGCTGAGATTGCCCAAGACCTCAACGTCATTCACACGCTGGCATTCGATTCACTCGGCATTGACATCAACACCCTGCTGCCACGCCTTGACTACAACCTATCGCAGGCCTATGTGTGCTATGCCATCGGACAGCGCTATGGGTTCGTCAATCCTGACAAGCTACTGAATCAGTTAGATTTCAATGAGGAGTTACACAGTTATACACGACTATTCGATTATGAAGTGAAAACTCCCGATTACGAAGAGGCCATCCGCCATCTGACATCCGACGAACGAATGGACTATTTGCGTCAGTCGTCACCCAACGATTCCGTATATTTGAAGCTGCAAGACCGACTTTCAGCATCTACCGATGTTGCAGAACGACATAAACTGGCAATCAATATGGAACGCTGTCGTTGGCAGCTCAAAAAGCCACAAGCCGACGAACGGAGAGTACTTGTCAACCTGCCTGCCCAACAGTTATGGGCAATGTGTCCCGATACCATCATCAATATGCGCATCTGCTTCGGGAAAAAAAGCACAAAGACCCCTCTGTTGGCAAGCGGCATCTCACGCATTGACGTCAATCCCGATTGGATTATCACGCCCAATATCATCAAGAACGAAGTGTCTATTCATGCCGGCGATTCTGCCTATTTTGCCCGCAACCGCTACTACATCGTCAACTTGAATTCGGGCGACACGCTCAATCCTGCACATGTCAGCATGAGCCAGTTGCAGTCGGGCACATTACGAGTAGGGCAACGAGGCGGTGCCGGCAACTCCCTGGGACGTATCGTATTCCGATTCCCCAACAACTTCTCAGTCTATCTGCACGACACCAGCAATCGTGGAGCATTCGACCTTGCCCAACGAGCATTGTCTCATGGATGCATACGAGTACAGAAACCATTCGACCTTGCCCTCTTTGCCCTTCCCGACTTAGAGGAATGGGACGCAGACCGACTGCGAATATCAATGGACATCAAACCCATAACGGAACAGGGCATGCAGTATCTCGAGGAACATCGTGACGACCCCCGTCCGCTACGTCTGATAAGGCAACAAACCGTCACTCCCTCCCTACCCCTCTACATCATCTACTACACTGCCTATCCTAATCCTGAGTCTGGCGCGGTGGAGTATTGGTCCGATCCCTACGGCTACGATGCCGTAATTGCTGCAACTCATCCCTGCATGCTACGTTGACCTTCACATCCCCTGAATCTGCGCCCCTACCATTCATTTCCTATGGATTTGCTATTTGGTAGAAAGAAAACGTACGGACTTTATAATTAAATGATTATATTTGCAACATGAAACCGATCTATCTATTTCTTGCCACAGGTTTCCAGGAAACCGAGGCAATCGCGCCAGTCACCGTTTGCCGCAAGGCAGGACTGACCATCAAGACTGTATCCATCACTGGTAATCTGTTGGTGGAGAGTGCACTGGGTGTAACCGTCAAGGCTGATATGCTGTTTGAAGAAGCTGACTTCAGCGATGCTGCGATGTTGGTCATGCCGGGCGGAATGCCAGGAAGCACCAACCTCAGCGAGTATGCACCGCTGCAAGAGGTCATCATGCAACACTACAAGGCTGGCACACCGCTGGCAGCTATCTGCGCCGCTCCACTCGTCTATGGACGTCTGGGACTCCTTCGTGGTGTCAAAGCCACATGCTATCCAGGATGCGAGGACGCACAGTGGGGAGCCATCATCACCGACCAGGCAGCTGTGACCGACGGACAGTTCATCACAGGACATGGTCCGGGTGCAGCCCTCGACTTCGGCTATGCCATCGTGGACTATCTCTTAGGTCCCGAAGCTTGTGAAAAAGTAAAAGCCGGAATGGTGTGGCCTTATTAATTCATAATGTATAATTCATAATTATGAGCTCATTAAATATCTCTCCCCCTTGGGGGAGTCGGAAGGGGCTTGCAGTTATCATCGTGGCAGGCGGAAAGGGACTGCGCATGGGAGGCAACATCCCCAAGCAATTCATAGTGGTGGATGGCAAACCCATCCTGATGCATACAATCGAGCGGTTCCACAACTTCGACTCTACGATACAGCTGGTGGTAGTCTTGCCAAAAGACCAACACGACTATTGGAACGGACTATGCCAGCAGTATGGGTTCGACATTCCCATCACCATCGCTGATGGTGGCAAGGAGCGGTTCCACTCCGTGAAGAATGGTTTGGCCTGCGTCCATCCCCGCTGCTCTCTCATTGGTGTGCACGATGGGGTGCGGCCCTATGTAGCCACCGAAGTCATTCAGCGTTGCTACGAAGCAGCTGCTGCCAACGGTGCAGCCATCCCGGTAGTCGATGTGTTCGAAACTTTGCGCCACATTACCCCCGATGGCAGTCACACCGTACCGCGTCAAGACTATAAACTGGTGCAGACCCCACAGGTGTTCCAAGCCGACCTGCTCCGTCGGGCCTATGAGCAGCAGTTCACGCCCTCTTTTACCGACGATGCCTCTGTAGTCGAAGCATTGGGGCACACCATCACACTGGTCGAAGGCAACAGAGAGAATATAAAAATAACAACAAAGGAAGACCTCTAACTGCCCCCATCTTATCCCCCAGGGGGGATGATAGAATTAATAAGCAGCATCTCATTGAGGTGCTGCTTATTGTTAACATCTGCCTTCATTATACTCCCCTCCCTCACAGGGAGGGGCACAGGGGGGGACTGTCTTTAGAAATCAATATCCACACCCACACCAAACACGCGGTTCTCACGGTGATAGACAATGTTGCTCACAGCCGTTGTCTGTGTATGGTCCTTATAGTTCGTTTGGAAATAAGCGGCATTCAACTTCACCTGGTCAGTCACCTTCACACCAACTCCCAGTCCGAACGAATAGCTGCTGAGGTTGAACGAAAGGTCTGAATAGTTGGCCTCCGACTGGTCGTACATTGTCTTCTGGTAACCTGCACTCACCTCGATGCGGTCAGTCAGGTCGTAGGCAGCGCCCAAGGTAATCTCATGCGTATCTTTCATAAGGTCCTTGGTCCACTGGCGTGTGTCACGATCCATGAACATGTGATAGCCTACGTTCAGTCGCAACTTCTCTATAGGAGTTACCTGCACACCCACTGCCAGCATCGAAGGCATATCCACCTGCGTCTCTGCCCCGTCAAGGTAGTTGGCAAAGGCAGCACGATTGGCAGCCATATTGTTAAAATCGGCATTATTGCTGGCATCAGCCTTCACGGTAATCGGCGTGCGGAACTCATACTTCGCAGCCACGTTCACATAGTCGTTCACCTTATAGTCAACACCGATAATCGGAGCCACACCCAGTCCTGTCTGCGTACAGTCGAGCACATAGCTGTTTGGTACGTTGATGATATTACCTGTCGTCGTACGGAAAGTGATATTAGCAATCTGCCCGTCGTAGTTATTCCATGCATACGTGGCACGTACACCCAGACTCACACTCAACTTCTCATTCAGCTTGCGAGCCACAGCCAGCGTAGTACCAAAGTAATACGACTTACCATTCAGATGGCTATCCATGCTATAACCTCCAAAGGCAGAACCCAACTGCGTCATACCCATCTGACCTACTAATGCCTCAAACGAACCCACACCCTTCTTAAACTCACACGTTCCACCACCACCGACGATGCCGAAACCAAACTGGAAAGCCCAATCGTTCTTATTGTAAGCCAAGTAGAGCGACGGCTGGATAGGCACATGCACACGACCCTTATACAATCGACTTACAGAACCATCAGCATGAGGCGTACCGGGATTCAGGTAGTTCGCCCCGAACAAAGCCCCATAGCTGCTATGCGAGTCACGCTTCTGATGTGGACTCTGCCAGTTGAACTGCAAGTGCCAGCCCTCATCCAGAAAGCCCACACCAGCAGGATTATAGTACACACCATCGATGTCGATAGCACCATCGCGCGACGGATTTCTCAAAAAACCAATACTCTGATTCGTGTTTGTCAAATAGTCTCCTGCCCACACTTCTGTTGTCAAAATCTGACACATCAGGCACATGGAGCTCATAGCAATAAATCTTTTCTTCATTATACTTTCATTAATAAAACGGGCGCAAAGTTACAAAAAACTACACAACTAGCGCCCATTACGTGCAAATAACTGCACACCCACCCCACTTTCCGCCAAATCACAACTGCAAAACACGCACACTTTCACACATTAGGTGCAGAGTCCAATCAATCACTGGAAAAGAATTCGTAGCTTTATACCCGCAAGTCATCATCTGCAAACGATATTACGTTTCAACAACATACATCCTAACTTTTACTGATTTCACTAGACACATTTTCCTTTTATTAGCTGAAAAAACAGACACATCTGTTGAGGTCATACTGAAACAGCACATACGAAAAAGCGTGCTGACTTATACTGATATAGATAGACACAATAAATACCCAATAAAGTTTATCTATTATGAGTAAAAATTATCAAAGGTACAGTGAAGAGTTCAAGTTGTCCGTCATTCGTGATTACTATTCTTCTGGCATG
>CADAGO010000028.1 GCA_902787555.1 uncultured Bacteroidales bacterium | reverse complement strand
GGGAGGCCAGAACCAAGGCGGAACCACTCCTACCACTCCTGATACTCCTGGCGATGACAACGGTGGCGGCAACGACGGCAGCACTACGGATCAGAACTAACAGCCATACCAACTATGCGAACAGACGAACGGCCGGATAACGGCAAGAACATCGGATTTTGGATCAAGCTATTGATCGCTGTACTCACAGGCATCGCATCGGCACTCGGCGTATCGGCAGCAATGCACGCCGCTGGTGCAGAAGGGTTCCTTCGCGCAATGCTGTAAGACTTCTCGCTTGAAAAAGCGTATGATGAAAAAAGAGGGTGTAACATTTACACCCTCTTTCGTCGTTCTATCCCTTGGCTGCATAGACCTCTTCGATGGTCATTGGTTTCTTCTTGTGTCCGAGAACCCTTGCCCCGTCTGCTGTGATGAGGTAGTCGAGTTCGTTGCGCAAGCCTGTGAAACCCTTCCATGCATCGAGTTTGTCGTAGCAGATGAAGTCTGTGAACTGTTTCTCTGCCTGCCACTTGTCGATGAGTTCGGGAATGAAATAGATACCCGGCTCGACCGTGAACACGAATCCCGGCTCAAGCGGACGTGCCAGTCGGAGTGACTTGAAGCCAAACTGAGTGCTTTTCTTCACGCCCTCGGGATAGCCTACGTATTGCTCTCCAAGATTCTCCATGTCGTGAACGTCAAGGCCCATCATGTGACCAAGTCCACAAGGGAAGAAGATGGCGTATGCACCCGTGTAGGCGGCTTCTTTGGGGTCGCCTTTCATCAGTCCGATTTCTTTCATTCCTTCGCACAGCACGGTTGCCGCATTGAGGTGTGCCTGCTTGAACGGAACGCCTGGTGCCAACGTATCGACTGCTGCCTGGAAGGTCTTGAGGTGCAGGTTGTATATCATTGCCTGCTGCTCTGTGAACTTCTCGCTGACAGGCATCGACGAACTGAGGTCGCCTGCATAGTGCAGAGCGTCTTCTGCTCCTGCATCGAGCAAGAAGATGTCGCCTTCGTGCAATGTGTTCATAAAGGCATGCTGATGCAGCGTCTGGCCCTTCGTGGTGGCGATAGTAGGGAAGGAGCGGAAACAGTCTTGTGACATCACGGCTAGCTCCACAGCAGCGGCGATTTGTGCTTCTGTCTTGCCTGGACGTACCTCTCTGTATGCTGCAAGGTGCATATCCACGCTGACGTCGATGGCTGCTTCGATGTGTTCTATCTCCTCTGGGGTCTTGTGATTGCGCATATCGACAATCGCCTTAATCATCGGCACTGATGCCTTGGCAGCCTGCTCAGCAGGATTGATGCCCAGCAGTTCTTGCAGCCACACCTGATGCTCTCCACGATAAGGGGGGAGGAAATGGATGGTCTGACCCTTGGCTTGGGCATTCTTGACGTATGAGGCGAGGTCGCCCAGCGGACGTGTCTCATAGATGCCTACGACTTCGCTTTTTTCCTTGATAGTGGGTTGATAGCCCATCCACACGATGTCGTCAATGGTCAGTTCGTTGCCAAAGATGATTTCTTTGTCGTTCTCGATATCTATCACAGCAGCCAGTCCGGCATAGTCGCCCCCGAAATAATAGAGGAATGAACTGTCTTGGCGGAACCGGTAGGCGTTGTCGGCATAGTTCATACCGACTTCACCGTTTCCGAGGAAAAGCATGAGGCCTTCCCCGACTCTTTTTTTCAATTCAGCACGACGCTGAATGTAGGTTTCTTTACTGAATGGTTTCATTGTTTATTTGATATGATATAGGTTTTCTTTCTTATGTTTGCCAATCTGAGCATTGGTTTCCGGGAAATACTTCGCAATCAGGGCATAGAGTCCCGGGTCGTATCGCTTGAGTTCCTCGCGAGTATTCACCGGGTTGTGCTTGGTGTCGGGATATGGTGTCTCTGCATTCACGTTAAACCAGTTCTGCACACCTTCTGCCCAGTATTCCTCGAACACGGTTCCTGCATACGTGTTTTCCCACTTCCCTTCAGCACGGGCTTTCGCCAGCAGGTCTTTCAGTTGCTGGTTGATGGTGGGGTCGACCTGTACGATACCTACCAGATGGATGGAGTGTGAGAACTCATGTATCAGAATGTCCTCTGCGTGGTATTTGTCCCAAGGGTATGCCATCACGTTTTCCTCGGCACACGATGTAATCGGCTCCTGTACGGTTCCGCCCAGTCCTCGGGCTCGCAGGTTCCAGTTCAGGCTTCTGTCGCGTGCCAGGTTGCGATGCTCTGGCACTTCTATGGTGACCTCCTTGCGTCCCATCACCACTACTCGGGTGTCTACACGTGTCATTGCGTCAAGCACGGCTTGTGGCAGCATGCTGGTCATGCAATAGACGGTTTTATGAGCCTGGACAAGGCAGATGTCGGGTACGGCATCTGACGACAGGATATGGATGCCGTTCGCATTGACATATTTTTTATAGAAAGAGGTGTCGAGATGCAGTCGGCTTGCCAATTCGGCTGATACTGCTTCAACCCGGCATTCAGGCACATTGATATTGAGTTTCTTCTCTTTGTTGAGTTTTGCCCATGCGCTTTTGCTGTCTTTCTTGTAGAGATTGACCTTGGGATGCTTGCTCTCATGACGGATGTCGGGCAACAGATAGGTCCCGATAAACTCAAATAGGGCAGGGTCGTAGCGCTGCAGGTCTTCCGCCGTATTCACCCAATTGTGTTCGCCGTTAGGTAGCGGTGCTTCTGCGTTGACGTTAAACCAGTCCTGCACACCCTCTGCCCAGTAGTCGAGCGCACTCTGTCCGGCGATGGTGTTTTGCCATTTACCTGCTGCTTTGGCGCGCGAGAGTAGCGCAGCCAGTCGCTGTTCTGCTGAATGATTCAGTTTCTTGATGCCGCATTCGAACAGGCTTTTCGCAAACGAATTGACAAGGATGTCCTCGGCATAGTTGGGGTCGATCTGGTATGCCAATACATTTTCCTCGGCACAAAGCATAAACGGCAGTTCGCTGGTAGCACCCCAACCGCGCTTGTGGATGTCCCACCAGGGCTCTATGCCCGGGTAGTTCTTGAATTCGGGCAGTTGGGTGATGCCCTCATAGCGCCCCATCGCTACAACAGTCCATCGCTCGTCGCCCATCGCATCGAGCACATCTTGCGATACGCGGCTCATGAGATAGTTCAGTTGTTCGCCTGTTCTCACCAGACAACTGTCGGGTGCTTTGTCAGACGCAAGGATATGGATTCCGCTGGCGTATGCCTGCTTCTGATAGTAATTTCCTGCTGTTTCATCGATGCTCGGGCGATTCCGTTGAGCCACGGCAGTAATGAATACACACAAGAAGATTGGTAAAAGATATCGTTTCATGGCTCTAATCTTTCCACCCCCGAACTCTTCTCCTCCCGAAGGAGGAGATAGAGGGGCTTATTTTTTTACTTCATATAGGTATAACGATAGTCGGTTGGTGACACGAGGGTCTCCTTGATGACACGTGGGAGGACCCAGCGGATGAGGTTGAACTCGCCTCCTGCTTTGTCGTTCGTACCGGATGCTCGACTGCCGCCGAATGGCTGCATACCGACTACAGCACCTGTCGGGCGGTCGTTGATGTAGAAGTTACCGGCTGTGTAGCACAGTTCGTCGGCAATCTTTTCAACAGCCAGACGGTCTTGTCCGAATACAGAACCTGTCAGTCCGTAAGGTGAGGTCGTATCACAGAGTTTCACAGCCTCTTCCACCTTATCATCGTCATAAGGATAGACGGTGAGCACAGGACCGAAGATTTCTTCTTCCATCGACTTGAAGTGTGGGTCGGTAGTTTCGATGACTGTTGGCTCTACGAAATAACCCTTGCTCTTGTCGCATGTTCCGCCCATCACGATCTTGGCATCCTTCGAAGCCTTGGCATATTCGATATATGATGCGATATTGTCGAACGAAGCCTCATCTATAACCGCATTGATAAAGTTGTTGCTGTCGCATACGTCGCCCATCTTGATTTCCTTTGCCCAAACCTTCATCTTGTCGAGTACAGGACCCCACAGGCTCTTCGGAATGTACATACGGCTTGCAGCAGAGCACTTCTGACCCTGGTATTCATAAGCACCGGTGAAGGCAGCATGAGCCACTGCGTCGATGTTGGCAGATGGATGAACGAAGATGTAGTCCTTACCGCCAGTTTCGCCAACCAATCGAGGATAACTTACGTAGTTGGCGATATTCTCGCCTACTGAACGCCACAGCGTCTGGAACGTAGCAGTAGAACCTGTGAAATGAATGCCTGCGAGATCTTTGCTGGCACAACATATCTTGCCGATTTCTGAACCCTTGCTTGGAACGAAGTTCACGACACCGTCGGGTACACCAGCCTCCTTGAACAACTGCATCAGGTAGTAGTTCGACAGGATAGCCGTCGATGATGGCTTCCAGATAGTAGTGTTGCCCATCAGCACAGGTGTCATGTTGAGGTTGCAGGCGATAGATGTGAAGTTGAATGGAGTGACAGCAAGCACAAATCCTTCGAGCGGGCGATACTCTGTGTTGTTGATGTTGCCTGACCCGTCTTTTGGCTGAATGCTGTAGAGTTTCGAAGCATAGTGCACATTATAGCGGAAGAAGTCGATAGTTTCACAAGCGGAGTCGATTTCTGCCTGATAGATGTTCTTGCTCTGTCCTAGCATCGTAGCGGCATTCATGATGGGGCGATATTTCGTGGCAAGTAATTCTGCACACTTCATCACGATGGCAGCACGGGTGGTCCAGTCGGTGTTTGCCCATTGCTTGTGAGCAGCCATAGCAGCATCGATAGCCATCTTTATTTCCTTCTCACCTGCTTTGTGATAGCGCGCAAGCACATGCTTATGATCATGTGGACACACAACCTCTGCTGTGTTTCCTGTACGGATTTCCTTGCCGCCGATGATGATAGGAATGTCGAGCACCGTCTCGCTTTGGCGTTTCAACTCAGCATCGAGTGCAATGCGTTCAGGACTACCGTTCAGGTATGCCTTTACCGGCTCATTAGCCGGACATGGGAAAGTTACGATTGAATTCTTCATATAGTTATCAAGTTAAAAATAAGTTATTTAGTTTGTACTGCAAAGATACACATTATTTGCAATTTAGCAAAATAATCGAAACGAAAAAACGTAAAAACATAGAAAAAATAAAATAAAGGTGTATTATGTATGGTGCATGACGATTTTTTTGTATCTTTGCAGCAAATACCATTAAAACGGATATTCTTATGAAGAAAAGAACAATCGCATTATTGGCTTTGTGCCTGCTGGCTCTAACCATCAGTGCCCAGAACAGTTATAAGCAGGAGCGTGATATCAAGTACACGAAGAAGACTGACGCGTATGCACAGGAACGACTGAAATTAGACATCTACTATCCTGAGGGACAAAAGGACTGTCCGGTGGTCGTGTGGTTTCATGGGGGAGGACTTGAAGGTGGTAACAAAGAAATTCCCCGCCAGCTACGCCAACGGGGATGGGTGGTGGTAGGAGTGAACTATCGTCTGCTGCCCAAGGTGACCATCAAGGAAACGATGGATGACGCTGCAGAAGCAGTGGCTTGGGTGTTCCGCCATATTGCGGAATACGGAGGCGACACGAAGAAAATCACACTCACAGGCCATTCTGCAGGTGGTTATATCCTTATGCTGCTCTGCCTCAACAAGTCTTGGCTTGCTGCCTACGACATCAATGCCGACGATGTGATGCTCTATGTGCCATTCAGCGGACAGGCTGTCACTCACTACAATGTGCGCAAGATGCGAGGTCTCCAACCCTTACAGGTTACCATCGATGAGTTTGCACCCATCTATTGGGTTCGCAAGGACTGTCCCCCGCTCGTCCTTATTTGTGGCGATCGTGAGCAGGAATTATATGGCCGATATGACGAGAACCAGTATCTGGCTCGCATGATGAAACTTGTGGGTCACAAGCAAACATATCTCTATGAGCTACAGGGACATGATCATGGCTCGATGGTTGACCCTTCGTTCCATATTCTCGAAACGCACATAAAACAACTGCTCAGCAAACCTTGAAGGCTTACTTGATACCGAGTTTGGCTTTGACTTGGTCTGTTACGTCTGTGCTGAGGGTTTCGTTGATGAATGGAATGCCAGAGGTTACGTCCATGATATAGACATATCCGCCTGCTGAGCCTATTTCCTTGATTGCCTTGCCTACTTTCTCGGAGATTTCTGCCAGTTTGGTGCTCTCTTGCTTTGACAGGTCTTCCTCTGCTGTCTGGCGATATTGAGTCATGCGGGTGTCAAGGTCTTGCAACTCCTGCTGACGACGTTGCTTCATGGTTTCAGGCAACGTTTCACCATTCTTCTGATAGTCCTCGAGTTTGGTTCTGAATTCGTCCTGAATACGTTTCAACTCGTCTTCATACTGCTTTGCAAGCGCTTCAAGATCGGTTCGTGCCTTGGTATATTCAGGCATTGCATTTATGATAACGGCTGAGTTTACGTGTGCAAACTTCTGTGCAAATGCACTCATAGGAAGCATAATGAGTGCGAGAATAATCAGTTTTTTCATTTTTCGTTATAATTTAATTGATGAATATTTCGTTTAGTTTGAATAGCCGAGTTTCTGCAGCACCTCGTCGCTGATGTCGATTTTCGGAGAGGCATAAATGATGCTGCCGCCCGAAGCACGGTCGAGGATGAGTTGATAGCCTTTCTGGTCGCTGATGTCGCGTACTGCGTTGTAGATTTCATCCTGGATAGGAGCCATCAGGCTCTGGCGTTTCTTGAACAGTTCACCTTCACTGCCGAAGTACTTTTTCTTCAAGTCGCTGGCTTCTTTTTCCTTTGCCATGATTGCTTCTTCGGTTTTCTGTTTCTGTGCATCGGAGAGGAATACTGATTCCGACTGATATTTCTTGTACATTGTCTCCACTTCTGTCAGTATAGCCTCTACTTCGCTTTCCCATTTCTTGGAAATCTGGTTCAGCTGCTCGTTAGCACGTTCGTAGGCAGGCACATTCTTGAGAATGTATTCCATGTCGACCAGCGCATATTTCTGCGCAAATACACTCATTGGTAGTGCTATGAGTGCGATGATGAGTAGTTTCTTCATATACCTGATTCTTTATGAGTTGATAAATTCTAAAATTCTTGTCCTAATACGAAGTGGAAGTGTCCGCCTCCGTAACTTGATGAGCCAAATGCCTTGTCAAATCCGTATGCATAGTCGATACCCATCAGTCCTACCATCGGGAGGAAGAGACGGACGCCGACACCTGCCGAGCGCTTCATGTCGAACGGATTGAACTTCTGGATGTCGTTCCAGGCGTTTCCTCCTTCGAGGAATGCCAAGGCATAGATGTTGGTAGAGCCTTCGAGCAATAATGGGTAGCGGAGTTCCATGGTCATACGCGTGTAGGCGTATCCTTCGGTTCCTACGCTTGGGGTGAAGGCTCCGTTCTCATAACCACGCAAGGCAATGGTTTCTGAGTAGTAGCTTGTCGAATAGCCCGACATACCGTCACCTCCCACATAGAATGTCTCGA
The DNA here is from genome assembly GCA_902787555.1 of uncultured Bacteroidales bacterium. Lineage (GTDB taxonomy): Bacteria > Bacteroidota > Bacteroidia > Bacteroidales > Bacteroidaceae > Colivivens. The sequence continues at coordinate 25,411 of CADAGO010000028.1, read as the reverse complement.
ATGGTGAGCGCTTGTCTTTGTTGTAGTGTCCGAGGAAGCCTGCATCGAAGCGAGCCATCAGCACAAAACTCTTCTTTGCACTTGACAACGGAACATATACTTTGGAGTTGAACTTCCACTTGTGATATTCAATCCAGCGGTATTTCTTTTGGAGGTCGTGCCGGTAACTGGCATCGCTTGGCGATGACGCAAGCTGGCTATAGTCGGTTCCGTCCCATAACGAATAGGGAGGGGTGGCACTTACTGACAGTGATATTTCTGAACCGTGACGTGGGAAGAATGTTGCACCGATTGACGAACGAATCAATTGGAGAGTCAGATTGATATTGTTACAGTTTCCATTTGAAATCAGGAAGTATTCCCAGTCTTTCAGCATATATCGTGTGTACGCCAGTGATGCATTCAGATAGAAATTGTTGTCAGGCCAGTTCAATCGTTTTCCCCATCCTACCGACAGACCGAACAATTGGATATACTTGTCAGGGTCGTAGTATGATGAGTAGTTGTTGTAATATGAACTATTATAGTTGCCCATTCCATACAGCATCGAATAGTAGGAATTGTAGTAACTGCTGTTGTAGTAGCTGCTGTTCACGTCGGTCTGCTTGGAATAGAAGGCGGATACGGATAGGCGAGTCGGACGTTTGCCGCCGAACCATGGGTCGGAGAATGAAACGCTATACGACTGATAGTAGCTTCCATTAGTTGACGCACTGAGTTCGAACTGCTGTCCATGACCTTGGGGCAGAATGCCACGACGGTTCTTGTTCTTGCCAAAGAGATTCTGCATGGAGAAGTTTGAGAACTTGAGTCCGGCACGTCCGATAACACCTGTTTGTCCCCAACCCAGTGAGAACTCTACCTGATCGCTTGGCTTTGGAGTCAGACCGATGCTGAGGTCGAGGGTTCCATTCTGCTCGTCGGCCTTAATCCATTTGTTGGGATCAAGTGCCTCAGGGTCGAAATGTCCCATCTGAGCAATTTCCTGGGCGGTGGTCTTGAATGCATCCATTGTGAACAAATCGCCAGGTTTCAACTTCAATTCGCGGCGAACAACTTCCTCGTACACTTTCTCATTACCATAAATTTGAATCTTATTAATGGTAGCCTGCTTACCCTCTGTCACATAGATGACCAAGTCGACAGAGTCTCCGTCGATCTCCTCTTCTTTTGGCATGACACGACTGAATACATAACCGTGATTATAGTATTGGTTGCCGATAGAGTTGTCATCGCTGTTGAGGCGTTCTGTCAGTTTCTTCTGGTTGTAGACATCTCCACGCTTCATACCTAACGCCTCTGACATGGCTGCAGAGTTGTAGATGGTGTTACCTACCCAACTGATATCGCGCAGGTAATACTTCTGTCCTTCGTAGATGTTGAGATAGATGTCAACAGTGTTGTTGCCTAAATCTACGACGCTGTCTGATTCGATAATCGCATCACGATAGCCCAGCTCGTTGTACTTTTCAATCACACGCTCTTTGTCCTCCTCATATTTTTCTGCAATGAATTTCTTTGCTTTTAGGAAACTCTTGAATCCTTTCTCGTTGGTCTTTTTCAGCAGACCTCCAGAGAAGAAGTTTCCTGTGAATTTCTTGCGAGGAATATTTTCGTTACCAGTGATGTATATCTTGTTGATTTTGACCTTCTCGTTTTTGTTGATATTGACATCGACAATCAGTTGGTCATTGTGCGCGATATCGTCTTTCTGAACAATTTCTACTTCGGCATTCTTGAATCCCTTGTCTGCGAAGTATCGTTTGATGATAATCTTGGCACGATCGACCATGTTCGGACTAATTTGGTTACCTTTCACAATGCCTATCTTATCAGCCAAATCGTCGCGTTCGTTCTTTTTCACACCATTAATATTGACCTCAGACACTTTTGGGCGGATGCTCAGCCGGATGTTGAGAAAAATACTATCGTCGCGGACTTCTGATGCCTCTATTCTGACATCCGAGAACAAACCATGCTTCCAATAGCGCTTGACAGCATCGGTGATATCATCACCAGGTACAGTGATGTGTTCTCCTACTGTCAGTCCGGAAATGGAAATCAGAATATAGTCTTCGTATTTTTGTACCCCCTCATTTGTGACTTCTACCGTAATGCCGCCAATGGCATAGTCATGGGCTTGCCCATAGATGATGGTTGGCTTGTCTTGCGCCATCATACTATTTGTTGAACCAAGACCCATACAAAGGCATGCAACGATGAGGCTTTTTATGTATGTCAATGATTTCATCCTCTTACTTGTTCGTTTCTTCAACTATTTGGTCGCCAGTCTTTCCATACCGTCTTTGACGTCCTTGATAATCGGCAATTGCCTTGCGGAATTCGTCGATGGTGAAGTCTGGCCAATATACATCTGTGAAATAGAACTCAGAGTATGCGCACTGCCATAGCAGGTAATTGCTCAAACGTAATTCTCCACCTGTGCGGATCATCAGTTCTGGCTCTGGCATACCCTTGGTTTCCAGATGTTGGTTGATGGTTTCTTCTGTGATATCAGTACTTTTCAGTTTTCCTTGTTCCACCTCAACTGCAATATCTTGCATGGCTTTGGTCAATTCCCATTTCGATGAGTAACTCAAAGCCACGACCATGCAGGTGTTGGTATTGTTTTTCGTGATCTCTGCCAGATGCGCTACAGCATCTTGTACAATCGGAGAGAGGCGTTGAACGTCCCCAATCACTTTGAATCGGGCATTGTTCTTCATGAACGTGTCTTCGTCAAGATGTTGTAACAACAATGCCATGAGGGCGGTAATCTCTTCCTTGGGACGGTTCCAGTTTTCTGTGGAAAACGTGTAGAGTGTGAGGTAGTCAACACCCAGACGTACAGCTTCTTCCATGATTTCATGAACTTGCTGTGCCCCTTGCTGATGGCCAACGGTGCGCTCTTGCCCGCGTGCTTTTGCCCACCTCCCATTGCCATCCATAATTATGGCGATGTGGCGAGGTATTCTGTTGAGATCTAACTGGACTGACATATTTTGTATTGTTCTATTAATCGTTATTACACTCTCTGTACCTTGGACATAAGTCAAACGACAGATATACTTTGGTGAGACAGTATGAGTCTTTGTTTTTCAGGAAACCGCCTTTTATAGAATAGGGGTCGCTGATTCCATCCAACTTGTCGCTCATGCTGAAATGCATGCACCAGTCGAAACCTACGTTGACTCTTTCCTTTAGCTTATATTTTACGCCAAATCCTATCGGGATGTTCATTGTTACGGTCTTATTGCCGTAAGTGAATCCCAACCCCATTTGGATATAGGGTGCGAGACGTTTATGCCCTTTGTATCCACTCGTTCCTGTGCCATAGCCCCAGAAGTTGAGTTCGTATTGGCAGCCAAGGTCGAAGACAGATTTTTTGAAGTCCCATTCTTGATTCGTTACGTTGGGATATTTGTTCTTCAACTCCAGAGCATTACCTGCAATACCGCTGTACATAAGGTCGAACTTGAGGGCCATGCGTGGGTTGATGTTGTATCGGAACAGGAGTCCGCCTGCCAACTGACTTTTCTTGTAAAGCGATGAGTAGTTGGCATCGCCCATATAAAAGCCTGTGCCAAACATGCCACCCAACTCGTATTTGTATTCGAGTTCTTGAGCATGCAGGCTGATGGTGCCGAGCACACATACCAGCATTAATATGAACTTGTGCAACCTCATTTCAGCTTATTGATTTTGCCTTTCCACATTGTCACACCACCCTCACTATTCGTCTGAACCATGATGACATGTTCGTTGCTGACAGCCACGCTGACATGTTTGTCGGGTATGAGTCCAGAAGGAGGGAACTGATACTCAGTTACTTCTTTCCAAGTGATACCATTGTCTTCGGATTTGTAGAACTGTTTGTTGCTACCTCCTAAGGCATAAAGAGCATCGTTGTAATGGAAGATGGTGAGATTATTGAGTGCGGGTAGTGGATATGGGTTATTAGCTGTCATGCTCATGCAGTCCCATTGTTGGTTGCTTGATTGCTCTTTGGCTGCAATCTTGTACCACACTACTGCTTGACTACTTTCTTGGCTGCATACACCTGTCAGGACATCGACTTGCAGATTATCGTTGGTATGGGTGTTGTATGCTGCAGATGAGATAAACTGGCTGGGCAGCAAGTTCATGTAGCGCGTACCATTCGTTGTCCAAGTATTCAGGTCGGTTGTAGCGAGAATCTGCGTGCCATCAAATGCATAGAGATAGAAGCGGTCGGCCGTCAGCAGTCGCACGACTTTCAGGGTCGAAGCGGCATCCCATGTGATTCCGTCTGTGGATGAATAGATAGTTCCATCGACATCGAGGGCATAAAACTTGCCGTTGAAGTATTGAACAGACTGACAGTCTAGATGTGTGGCAGGGGTTGTAAGTTCTGCTTTGGTGAACCATGCGCTACCGTCTGCCATCCCGTAGCTTACGGTCGGTTTACCTGCTATATCGGTAAAGATGTAAAGTTGACCATTTGCTGAAATGAGTTTGGGAGAGGATGTCGGCTGAATGTTTAAGTTGATGGGAGCAGCCCACAACATAGAGTCTGCATTTGCCGTGTAGCGATAGATCACCGCTGTGTAGTGTTTGGATGAAACACCGTCACTAGCTACTACCATTAAATCCAATGGGGTGGAGAGGTCTAACGAATCCTTGCCATTGCTGATTGGATAATAGTTGCCGTCACCCGACCATTTGGCATAGAGCACTCCTGTGTAGCTAAACGAGGCAACCACTCTTTTGAGGTTGGCCCAGCTGGGGAGTGAATCTATGGAATAGATACGACCGTTCACTTGGTCGATGTTGAATTTGATGTAGCGACCGCTGATGGTTCGTGTATAGATACTATCAGTCCCGTCTGATGCTTTGGTCGTCAAATAGGATGTGATATCGTTTACCGACATGGATGTAATCGCACAAGTTGGTGTATGTACCTCTTCTTCGTCCTTGATACACGAACTGACAAACATCAGCGAAAGGCATGTGATGGCAAACGTTATGACTGTAATATATATTCTCATTATACTCATGTATGCGTTTTAACATGCAAAAGTACGAACATTTTTTGCTATAGAGAAGTATCTGGCAGACTTTTAATGTTTTTTATATGTTTTTTTTGTTCTTTTATGCCCTAAACGCCTAAACAGGGGTTATTTTTATGATACCTTCCCAGTTTATATTAGTTGTTTTTGCCGGGCCGAATATGGGTGATTTAACTCCTTTTCCGATTATGATATCACCCTTTTCGACGAATGCTTCGTCCCATAGTTTTTGGTCGATAAATTGTTGAAGCACATCCCTTCCTCCTTCAACTAAAACAGATTGAATACCCTTCGCATGTATCGTATGCATCAAGTCGTCAAGATTGCCTCCCATGATAAGTGTCGGAGCCTCGTCACTGAAGATATTCAGGTGTTTGTCGGGAGTGTTGTGGGTTAAAACAATTCGAACAGGATTGTTGCCCTTCCAGTAACGAGTGGTAAGCGAAGGATTGTCGGTTTCGAGAGTCCTGCGTCCAATAAGTATTGCCTGATGTTCCGCACGGAGTTTGTGACAATGCATACGGGTCAGCGCGGTTGAAATCTGAATGGGTTGTGTCTTACCTTCAGCATCGATTTTGGCGATGAATCCGTCTTTACTTTCTGCCCATTTCAATGTAATGAACGGACGTTTCTTGCGGTGGTAGGTAAAGAATACTTTGTTCAGTTCTTCACATGCCTCTTTCAATACGCCTACTACAACTTCGATACCTGCAGCTTGGATTTTTCGGATGCCTCGTCCGCTTACTTCTGCGAAAGGGTCTTCACATCCTACAACCACCCGCTTCACTCCTTTACGGATAATCAGGTCGGCACAAGGCGGTGTTTTGCCGTAGTGGCTGCATGGTTCCAAACTGACATAAATCGTTGCTTCCTTCAGCAATGGTTCGTCTTTAGGGCGAACTGATGCAAAAGCATTTACTTCTGCATGTCCTTCACCACAGCGTACATGATACCCTTCGCCGATGATACGTCCGTCAGCAACAATGACAGCCCCCACCATCGGGTTAGGGGCTGCATTCTGACAGCCGTTCTTCGCCAGCTGTATGCATCGCTGCATGTATCGCTCGTCAGTGTTCATTTATTTCACTTCCCAGATATCGTTGGTCTCGAGCAGTTCTGAGAAATTATGGTACTTTTTGACTGCTTTCACCTCTTCAATCTGTGCTGTAACACTATCGTCATAGGTCGGAGCTTCCACATCGCGAATAACTCCTAATGCAATAGGGAATCCGTCACCATTACCCATCAATGCCAACTTTAACTGTAGGGTATTATCTTCGCAATGGGCATCATGAACCAAGATGTCTTTTTCTGAAATGCCATCCTTACCAATTTCCACAACTTTCAGTCCGAATCCTTCTTGAATAAGTCCGAACTCATTGTTCTCTCCAAAGATGAGGGGCTTCCCGTGTTCCACATAAATGGCGTTTTTAGCACGACCTTCTTTGGTATAAACACTATCATGTGTACCGTTGTTGAAGATAACACAGTTCTGCAGGATTTCGCATACGCTTGCACCTTTATGTTGGTAAGCAGCCTTGAGTACTTCAACGGTTGCCGGGGCATCAGTAGCAACGGCACGTGCAAAGAAATGACCGCGAGCGCCAAAGCAGAGTTCTGCAGGGCGGAATGGATCTTCTACGGTGCCATAAGGGCTTGATTTCGAAACGAAACCGCGAGGGCTGGTAGGGCTGTACTGACCCTTTGTCAGTCCGTAGATGCGGTTGTTCAAAAGAATCATGTTGAGGTTGATGTTACGTCTGTTGGCATGAATGAAATGATTACCACCGATAGCCAGTCCGTCACCGTCACCGCTGACCTGCCATACAGTCAGGTTAGGATTAGCTACCTTCGCTCCTGTAGCAATTGCTGCAGCACGTCCGTGAATAGTGTTCATACCGTATGTGGCCATGTAATGAGGCAGACGGCTTGAACATCCGATACCCGATATTACAGCTGTGTTCCATGGGTCAACACCGATTTCTGCCATTGCTTTGTGGAGCGATGCCAAAAAAAAGTGATCGCCGCATCCTGGACACCAACGTGGTTGTCCTTTTTTATAGTCTTGTGCTGAATAACTCATAATTGTTTACTTCTTTAAAATGTCCTCGAAAGCATTAACTAACTCTTCAACCACAAACGGCTGTCCCTTTACTTGGTTGAACTGATAAGGTACGAAGCCGTCCACCTTCATACGGAGCCATGAGGCCAGCTGACCCATGTTCTGCTCTGCTACTACCACTTTCTTGTACTTCATAAGTACTTCTGAAGTGTTTTTGGGGAGTGGGTTGATGAACTTGAAGTGAGCCATTGCGACCTTCTTGCCTGAAGCGCGCATTTCATCCATTGCTGCATGCAGATGACCATATGTGCCGCCAAATCCTACTATCAGCAGGTCGGCATCGTCCTTGTTACCAAGTACTTCAAGGTCAGGAACAGGAATCTTGTCCACCTTCTCCTTACGCAGACGGGTCATTAGGTCGTGGTTCTCTGGGTTGGTTGAGATAGCCCCTGTTTGGTTGTCCTTTTCCAGTCCGCCAAGGATGTGTTCAAATCCTTCACGACCAGGAACGGCCCAATAGCGCACTTTAGTTTCCTCGTTGCGCAGATAGGGTGCCCACTTGCCCTTCAGTTCCTCAGGAACGTACGGAGGGTTGATGGCAGGATAGTCAGCGAGGTTAGGCAGTTTGAAGGCACTAGAACCATTCGCAATATAGGCATCCGTCATCAGAATGACAGGAGTCATGTGTTCAAGGGCCATCTTCGAAGCTTGGTATGCGGCATCGAAGCAGTCGGTAGGACTAGTGGCGGCAATTACAGGCATTGGACTCTCGCCATTACGGCCAAACAGGCACTGAAGTAAGTCGGTCTGCTCACTCTTAGTTGGCAGACCTGTTGCAGGACCACCACGCTGTACGTCGAGTACTACCAACGGAAGTTCCATAATAACAGCAAGGTTCATTGCCTCACTCTTCAGACAGATACCCGGACCTGATGTGGAAGTGACGCCCAATGCACCTGCGAACGACGCTCCCAATGCAGATGCACAGCCTGCGATTTCGTCCTCACATTGTACGGTGGTTACTCCTAATGATTTGTGTTTTGACAATTCATGCAATACGTCGGTAGCTGGGGTGATAGGGTAGGAACCAAGATAAAGTTTCAATCCCGCTTTCTCTGCTGCAGCGATAAATCCGTATGCTGTTGCTTTGTTACCAGTGATATCCATATATCGTCCTGGTACCTTGTTTTTGGTTTCGATTCTGTAGACGTTGGCAACAGAACTGTGGGTATTGTGACCGTAGTCATATCCAGCCTTGATGACTTTGATGTTTGCCTCAGCCACTCCTGCTTTCTTTGCAAACTTTTCCTTGAGGTAGTTGAAAGCAACGTCCAAGTCGCGGTCGAACAACCAGCATACCAGACCTAGCGCAAACATGTTACGGCATTTCATCATCGCCTTCACATCCATACCTGAGTCTGCCAGACAATCTTTCACCATCTGACTGATAGGGCAGGCAATCACTCGATCTGGATCGATACCCATTTCGCCGAGATAATCAGTTGTCTTGAAGGCCGCCTTCTCAAGGTCCTTAGGACCAAAAGAGTCTGTGTCGATGATGATAGCTGCCCCCGGTTTTGCATATCGATATTGTGTCTTTAGGGCTGCTGCATTCATTGCTACTAATACATCGCATTTGTCGCCAGGTGTGTAGACCTGACCTGCTCCGATGTGAACTTGAAAGCCTGATACACCTGTCAGCGACCCTTGCGGGGCACGTATGTCGGCAGGGTAATCTGGAAACGTGCTGATGCTGTTTCCTACTGTTGCAGATACTGTTGAGAAGATGTTTCCGGCGAGCTGCATACCATCGCCTGAGTCACCTGAGAATCGGACAACGACTTCTTCCAATTCTTTGATTTCCAATTCGTCTGACATGATTTTTTCCTATTGGTATTTATAATTGTGTGCAAAGTTACACAAAGTTCGAGTATTAACCAAAAAAATATGGTATGAATTGCCCTTTCGCTTTGTATTTTGCGCCTATGTACCTCTAAAACAGGTACTCCGATTAAAAATGAAAAGAGCCGACTTCCGTCAGCTCTATTTCAAAGTTTAGTTCAAACTTAATTGGTTTTTGAGAGAATTGAAACTTCGCAGTTTCGTTTCTTAGGTTTTAGTTAAAGCATATAAAAGAAAATGATTGTTATTTTATCTCTTTGTCCAGCTATTCAATAATCAATGGATCTTGATTGATGGCTGGTGTCTGAGTCTTTAGTGAATCGGTCTTAGCCATTGCTTCCGAGCGGGTGTGATCTATGATTTTGATTTTAGCTGTGATGTCTTCTTTTTTTGTGTAGGTATCAGTAACATTTACTGTTGTACTGTTGACAGCATTGTTTTGAAGTGCTCGTTCTGCGATGTTGCCAATCGTCAGCACTACTGCCACTACTGCTGCTGCTTTGAAGAATGGAGCAATGCGAGTAGAGAGTTTCACTGTTTTTGCTTCTACTGCTTGCTTTTCTTCCGTCATCGCTAAAATGCGTTTGTCAAAGTCCTCGCCGAGCTTCTCTTCTTTTTGAGTTGCCTCATAAGCAAAGAACGCTGCATATTGTTTCAGATGGTTGGGAACATCTGCCTGACTGAAGAACGAACGGAGAATCTGTTCTTCCTCCAGTGTGGTTTCGCAGTTCCAATAGCGATCCAATAGCTGTTCTATATATTGATAATTCATCGGCTTTTATTTGATAACATTAAGCGATTCTATGATTCTTTATTAACGCTTCCTAACACCTTTTGGCGTGCTCTGAAGAGGTTTACTTTGACGTCTGATACATTGATGCTCATGATGTCGGCAATCTCCTGATAGCTTTTGCCTTCGATGTCGCGAAGTTGCATGATGGTTCGCTGTTTTTCGGGCAGTTGTCCGATGATGCGCATCACTGTGTTCAGCTGTTGCTGTTTCATCAGCTCCTCATCCTGCGTTCGAGAGGTGTCTGGACGGTCATGAACCGTTTCGTCAAGCGATATGTTCAGCCTTTCTTTCTTTTCGATAGCATCGAGTGAGAGGTTCCGGCAGATGGTCATCGAGTAGGTTTCCATATTCTGAATGGCACTCCATTCATCGCGTTGATTCCAAAGTTTCATCAGCGTGTCTTGAACAATGTCCTCGGCTTCTTCTCTGTTGAGAGTAATGCGAAGGGCCAACCTGAAGAGCTTGTCTTTCAGCGGCAACACATCGTTCTTGAAACTGATTTCTTTCATCTCTCTATTAGTAAGACGGATGAGCCGTATAAAAGTTACAGCTCATCCGCATTTTTTTTAATTATTTGTTATTTTCGTGCCTCTGCTACCGTCTATGGCTGTTGCTTTGGTGATAATAACTTCTTTCACACCAGCGTCGACAGCTTCGAGTGCGTTCTGTATCTTAGGAATCATACCTCCTTGAATGATGCCTTCATCCACCAGCCGTTTAAAGTCGGCAGCGTTGATATGTGGAATGACGGTCGATTCGTCGTTTTCGTCTTGCAATACCCCTGCTTTTTCGAAGCAGAACATGAGTGATATATTATAATAAGGTGTCATTGCTTTGGCAACTTCACCTGCAATCGTGTCTGCATTCGTGTTGAGCAGGTTACCTTGGCGGTTGTGGGTAAGGGGAGCCATCACGGGTACAATGCCCGAATCAATTAGTTGGGCAAGCCTGCCTCCGTCCACCTTATCTACATCGCCCACATACCCGAAGTCAATTGGGTTGGGTTGCCGCTTATGCGACTCTATGACATTCATATCGGCACCAGTCAGTCCTAACGCATTGATGTTTCTGGCTTGCAGGTTAGCAACAATGTTCTTGTTTACCAATCCTCCATACACCATCGTTACTACGTTCAGCATTTCACTGTCTGTGATGCGTCGTCCGTCCACCATCTTGGTTTCGATGCCCAATTGGGTAGCAATGCGTGTAGCACTGCGTCCTCCCCCGTGTACCAGCATCTTGTGGCCTGGGATGCGAGCGAAATCATTGAGGAGTTGAGCCAGCGAATCTGGTTCTTCCACGATTTTTCCTCCTACCTTTATGATTGTCAGCTTTTCCATCTTTTTATTTCTAACGTCTAACAACTAATTCTCCGCTGTATTTCCTCCACGTAGTTCTCGATCTGTTCCTCACGTGTAATCGTTGCTATTTGCACTTGATAGGTGGCTTGTCGATAATAGCTCTCGCGCTTCTGAAGCGAGGTGGTGATATACGCCGTCAGTTCTTCGTCACTCTTGCCGTCCACTAATGGGCGTTTCGAGCCTCCCATCCTGATGTGTGCTTTGAGAGTCTCTACTGAGGCATTCAGGTACACCGTATTGGCTTGACTGTTCATATAGTCGATATTATCGAAGAAACAGGGGGTTCCTCCTCCGACTGACAGCACGATATCGTCCTTTTGCATCACTTCGTGGAGAGCCTGACGTTCCATTTCTCTGAATGCATCCTCTCCTTGCTGGGCGAAGATTTGAGCGATGGTGCAACCGGCTTTCTCCTCTATCCACCAATCCAGGTCATAGAAATGAAGTCCCATCTGTCGAGCCAGCGCTTTCCCCAATGTGGTTTTGCCGGCTCCCATGTATCCTATCAGTGCAATCTTCATCAGCTCTTCGCTGTTTTTACTCGATGACTACGGCTGTTTCCTACCTTGTTTTCTTGCGCATGAATGATTTCCATACATTTCTCAGCAGTGAGGCTGTCGATGTTCTCAATGCTCTTTGGCAGCTTGTAGTTGGCCCCCTTGTAGCGCAGGTATGGCCCGAATCGGCCGTTGAGTACTTCAAGTTCTGGTTCGCCATCAAACTGCTTCAGGTGCTTCTGCTCTTCGTTTTGCTGCTTCTGCTTCAGCAGTTCGACTGCTTCTTCGAGCGTGATAGCCATTGGGTCGTATTGGGCAGGCAGACCCACGTAGGTTTTGTTGTGAAGCACGTATGGCCCGAATCTTCCTGTGCCGATTGTCACCTCTGCCCCTTCGTATTCACCAATAGTGCGAGGCAGTTTGAACAGGTCCATTGCTTCCTCGAACGTGATAGTCTGGATGCTCTGGTCTTTCTTCAATTGGGCAAATCGTGGTTTCTCGCTATCAGTAGCCGAGCCGATTTGTACCACAGGGCCGAATCGTCCGATTTTCACAGATACAGGCTTGCCGCTCTTTGGGTCGGTCCCCAGCACACGTTCACCCATTTTGTGCTCCATTTTGTCGTTCATCGTCTTCTCCACCATCGGTTCGAAGTCGCGATAGAAGTGTCTGATGACCTTTCGCCAGTCAGTCTTTCCTTCAGCAATTTTATCGAAATCCTTCTCCACATTGGCTGTGAAGTGGTAATCCATAATCTCTGGGAAGAATTGCATCAGGAAGTCGTTCACCACTACACCAATGTCGGTTGGCAGCAGTTTGGCTTTCTCCTGTCCCACAACCTCAGTCTTGGTCGATTCTTTGATTTTTCCTTTTTGCAGTTTCAGGATATGGAACTGATACTTCTCGCCTGGCTTATTGCCCTTTGCCACATATTCGCGCTGCTGAATGGTCGAGATGAAAGTCGCATAGGTCGAAGGACGTCCAATGCCCAACTCTTCCAGTTTGCGAACCAAGCTGGCTTCTGTGTATCTCACAGGAGCTTGCGACAGGCGCTCCATTGCTTGTAGGGTCACAGGTTGCAGCTGTGTGCCGATTTTGAGGTTTGGCAACTGGCGAGTCTCATCGTCGAGTTGATCCTCTTCCTCTACCGATTCGTGATACAGGCGCAGGAAACCATCGAAAGTTACAATTTCGCCACTCGCTGTGAAATCGTAGTCAGTACCGTCGAGGGATATCTTGATAGTTGTCTTCTCTGTCTCTGCATCAGCCATCTGAGAAGCCAGCGTACGTTTCCAAATCAGTTCATACAACTTGCGCTCTTGGGCGTTACCCGCAATCTCGTGGTTAGAGATGTAGGTCGGACGGATAGCTTCATGAGCCTCCTGAGCACCTTTCGAACTGGTGTGGTAGTTGCGTGTTTTGCTGTACTCCTTACCCCATTGAGCAATGATTTCTTGTTTGCTGGTTCCCAGACACAGGGTTGACAGGTTCACGGAGTCAGTACGCATGTAGGTGATGAATCCCGATTCGTACAGGCGCTGAGCCACCATCATGGTCTGCGATACTGTGAAACCCAACTTGTGGGCAGCTTCCTGCTGCAGCGTAGAGGTTGTGAATGGTGGGGCAGGGGTTTTCTTCATCGGCTTCTTGCTGATGTCTGCCACAGTGAAGGTCTTGCCTTCAATCGATTCGAGGAACTTGCGAGCATCTTCTTCTGTCTTGAAACGTGTGTTTAGGTCGGCACGGAAACTGATCTTCTGACCTTTCTCGTCAGTCGTCTCAAACTCTGCTTCTACCTTATAACTTGACTCTGCCTTGAACTGCTCGATTTCACGTTCACGTTCCACAATCAGTCGTACACAGACCGATTGCACACGTCCGGCCGATAGTGATGGTTTCAGTTTTCTCCACAACACGGGTGAAAGTTTGAAACCCACAATGCGGTCAAGCACACGACGAGCCTGCTGTGCGTTCACCAGGTTCTCGTCGATAGTGCGAGGAGCTTTGATAGCCTCTAAGATGGCGTTCTTGGTGATTTCGTGAAATACGATTCGTTTTGTATGTTCTAAGTCCAACCCCAACACCTGAGCTAAGTGCCAGGAGATAGCTTCTCCCTCACGGTCTTCATCCGATGCCAACCACACTGTTTCTGCGTCGTGTGCATTTTTCTTCAAAGACTTCACCAGCGCTAGCTTGTCATCAGGAATTTCGTATTCAGGGGTCAGGTTCTCTAAATCTATTCCAAAGTCTTTTTTCTTTAAGTCGCGTATGTGACCATAACTCGACATCACTTTATAGTCCTTGCCAAGGAATTCTTCTAGTTTCTTCACCTTAGCAGGGGACTCAACAATCACAAGATTTTTCATTATTCTATCTTCAATTCTTCAATTTGGGGCGACAAAAATGCGATTCAGCTAGTGCAGCCTTCGTCGTGAGCTCAGCTCAGGCCGAACGGAGTCCAAGCTTGCTTGAACTTTGCCGAGCATTAGCATTTTGGCCGACGATTTTAAAAATCGGCGGCAAAGTTAAGTAAAAAGATTCTTATGACGTATATAATAAGGTGAGAAATCTTCAAAATTTAGGATTTATTAAGTATCTACCCCTATTTTTTGCATAAATGTTTGGTGTTCAATCTCCAAAAAATCAGTTTTTCGATAGAATCTGTTCCGCATGTTCTTTCGTCTTCACCTGCTTTCCAGCAAAGATGTCTTCGATGATGCCTTCCTCATTGATGATGAAAGTGGTGCGGATGGTTCCCATCGTCTTCTTCCCATACATCGACTTCTCGCCCCAGGCTCCCATAGCTTCCAACAGCGTGTGGTCAACGTCGGCGATGAGTGGGAAAGGCAGTTGATGCTTCTCCTTGAACTTCACGTGCGAAGCAGCCGAGTCCTTGCTCACACCCACTACTTCATAGCCCGCCCCTTGCAACTCGCTGTAGCGATCTCTCAGACTGCAAGCCTCAGCCGTGCAGCCACTTGTGTTGTCCTTTGGGTAGAAATACAATACCAGTTTCCTGCCTTTATAATCACTCAGACGGATGTCCCGTCCCTGTTCGTCCTTGCCCAATACCTCAGGCGCCTTGTCTCCGATTTTCATATTGTTTAGTTTTGAATCAAATAGATGATTGTTAATTAATAGTATTTCTCAATATTCTCAATATCTAAACTTGCTAATATCGTGTCATCTACGTTAAGAAATACATATATTTTTTTACCGAATGAGCTAATGTCATATTCAGAGTTCATCTGATTTATGGCAGAAGTCTTTAGTAGAACTCCATTTTTTTTATAGATGTCAAGCTTACAATATGAGTATTTGTTAATTTTGGGCACATAAACCTTTACAATAGATTTGCAGTTTTTTGAAACTACAGATAAGTACTGTTGCTTTTCGAGAGATTTTTTTCTCTCGTTTTCGGAATTTGTGGAATCAGGAGGAAAAACAGAATCTTCAATTGTGTCTATGTACTGATTTACAATACTTTGACAATAGCTCTCTCGTTCCTTTGCATATACAAAATATTGAGAGTTAAAGGTTGTACCTGCTTTGGGGTCGATATTCCTCTTAAAGCACTCTTCATTGAATTTCTTATAGGCATAGTGATCATATGCTTCATCGAAAATGCATGCATTCACAATATGTCGAAGAATTTCTCTCTTTGTCTTGCCATAGATGTCTTGATGAATCTCACCGTGGTCGCCATACATCTCTTCATACAAACCCTTATTTTCATCATAAATAAAATCACAGCGAACTAACATCCTGTCTTTGAAATAATTTGCATCTATCCCATGAGTTCTACAAGTAGAATCAAAGTTAGGAATTCTGTCTAATATGGCATTTGCCTCCTGATAGACAGGGAGAAGCCATTGTATTTGTTTCTCGGTAATCATTGTATAATCAAATCTAATTCAACGGCAAAGATACGCACTTTCTCACGAAGGAACAACGTTAAGGTAGTTAAATCGGAGCAATTCCGTATAGCGTCTATTCTCCCAAAGCCTTATTGCAAAATGGAGTTGGCAGATTGACTGTGGAGCAGTTTATTCTGTCAATCCCCCATAGCTTTTAGCAGCTTCCTGAAGAGCCTCTTCTGTCGTGTATTGCTGGTAAAGGGTGCAGCGGGTCACGATGGTCTGAGGCGAACAGCGGTCATCAATTACCCGCACAAGCGCCCAACCCTTCATTTCGTCGGAAAACTCCTCACCTGTGAGCGCCAAACGTCCATCGACTGTAGTCATCTCAAGTCTTGACACCTCACGCATACTGAACCTCACTCGCGGCATACCACCCTCAATATTCTGCATAGCAGTATAGAGCCACAGCTTTTCGTGGAATACCTGTTCGTCTGTCTTGATATCCGTCAGCAGGGCAGGGATGCCGTTCACTTCGCCCAACTGCAGCTGTAGGGCCGGCAAAGTGCCGTCGCTCACAGGTATGCCTGGCATCAGAAACGAAGCCTTTTCCTGTACCCCTTTCGGCACATACACCACAGGCAGCCTGTTGGCTAACGACAGAAAGTTGTTGTAAGCCGTAAGGTGTTGGGTAAACATCGTTTCACAGAACGCCAGCATCTTCCACAATGCCACAGAGTGCCGCATTTTTTGGCGTTGTACGAACTGAGGGCGCGTGTTGCAGCCCGATTTTTCCGAGTGTGATGGTCGGGTAATCATTTTTCCTTGCTTCAAATATACCGTCACATCCCTTGTGCGCATGCTGCCAATCAGCATCAATCCTTTTCCTGTACTTTTCTTTTTCATCTTATCAATCTCCCGTTTTTTTAGTTACACATAAACCCCATTTATTTCCCAACCCCCTTCGTAAGCCATCTAATCTTCTTCATATTATTATCCGTTTCATTTCCATTTGTTGTTCGTTTGTTCTTCGATTATTAAACGGACAACAAACGGAGAACAAACGAAGAGCAAACGGAGAATAAATCGAATAATACTTGAAATGCTCCTTTGGTACTCCGTCTTTATCTCCGTGCTTTTGCGTGCAAAGATACAAAAATAGAATTAAACTACCAAATTATCAAGCGAAAAAAGTTGTGTAACGATTGTTTTGGGAGCGGCATACGTTGTGTGACATTATGCTTGATCCACTCCTTATGGACGCCTGAACCTCACAGGAATAGCATACCTCACACGAACAAGTTCTCCGTCTTCTTTGCCTGGTTTCCAGCGTGGCATCAATGTGAGCACTCGGATTGCCTCGACGTCACACTCTTTGTGGAGCGGAACGGCAATCTTGAAATCAGATAATGTGCCGTCCTTATTCACCACAAATTCTACGATGCTGCGGCCTTCCACATTTCCTTCTGTCACACACTTCGGCAAGTGAATGCTGTCAGCGATGAATTGTATTAATTTCTCCATTCCGCCAGGAAATTCCGGCATTTCATCGACCGCTTGAAACACTTCATTTGAATCTGGCGACTCAACATTAGCAATTGATGACTGGCTTATAGTATCCTCCACCTCTATTTCCAAGTCACAATAACAATCAATCTGGGCCAGTAAAGGTAAACAAGACAATGTAACAATACAATAAATCAAAAATGAAAATCGTTTCATAGCTTTCTATGTTTAAATGATTAAATTTCAGCTCTAATAATCAGTATTTATGTCTTTATAATGGTCATAATATCCTTTCCAGAAAGACATTTGCTGTTCTTTCTTGACCCCGTCCTTTACCCTTTTGTTGTACGAGCCGAAAAAGGCTTGCCCATGTTCGTTACCATATAAAATACCTTCAGGTTCTCCATCCTCCTCCCATATACAGACCGTGAATGCACGGGAGAATCCTGTATCCTTATACTTGTCGTAGTAATAACTCACGAAATAGCATTGCCTGCCATTATACTTTTGTGAGCGTGAATCCATGGCGTGATACGCTACAGGACCACGAATCGTGGTAGTCATAGGCTCCTGATACCATTCAGGACCGAAATTCAGTACTACTTCCTTGGATTTCTTCAACAAGTACTCGTTCCGTGCTTCTTCCGTCATCTGGCTTAAAGCGAGCTTGCCGTCAATCGGCTCGAAATGCAGCTGGTCTTCAGGCTTGATGCCTTCTTTTTTCATTTGTTCGCAAGAAGTATCGAGAAATGCTTTGACCCAATCCCCTGCACCAATATCTGCGACTTCTCCGCTATCTGCCCATATACGCACTGTTGCTGCATAGTCGTATTTGATTTTTGCTTTTGTCTCGTCATTGTAATAAAAGGTGACAGCATAGTACTCCCTTCCTACGTTTTTTTGAATATCCTGCCTTTGGTTATTAGAGAAATACTTCTGCTTTGGAGAAACCTGAGGAGTTACTTCCCATTGCATCCATTCAGGCGCAAAGGCCAAAGCAACTTCCTTCGCTTTCTTCACCAAAGACTCATTCCTAGCTTCTTCTGTCATCTCGCTCAAATCATGATTCTGTGCATAAGAGTCCATAGAAATTAATAAAACGGATAAAAATACTAATGCTTTCATAAGCGTAACGTTTTGTTATTATGCAACTAATTATTTCGCTGCAAAGATAGGTGGTTTGTTGGAAATGAACAAATATTTTCGTGGTTTTGAGTACACGCAGAGTACACACTTTTTTTGAGAAGGATAAAAAATGCCCATTTCATCGAGGAAGCGACTTTACATATTTTGGGGTGAAACAAGCAAAAAAGGATGGATTGTGACAAACTATTTGTTGAAAGTCATGTTACATTTCCTAACGATTCAAGCCAAAATAACCTTAATTATATGATATTTTTTCGTTTTTTTTGGCTGTTTTGTAAAAAAAAGTGTATATTTGCAGCGATTTACAGTTGACCAGTTGAGATGACCAGTAACTTAATCCATTTACTTAATATTATCAAGCAACAAACAATGAAGAAGACTTTTTATTTGGCAATCGCAGCGATTTCGATGTGTTTGGTGGCATGTGGTGGACCTAATGGAACGACTGAAGGGAACGAGACGGACAGCACAACTGCTGAAGTGGAAGAGGCGATAGAGCCTGATATGTTTGATCGTGGAGCATATACTGTTGTGGAGCCCGCCGGCTGGGAAGTGGATAATGCATATTCGGAGGCTGTGATTACCCGCCAAGGTAACAACAAGGAGTTCAAGGTGCGCGACGAGTATAACGGTAGCATAGAGAAGTGGACCGAGGGTAAGACAAAAGCGAAAGACATCGAGGTGAACAATGTGACTTGGCAGGCGTTCACTGCTGACGAAGGTGACTACAAAGTGCAATACTATGCCTTCAATGACGATTTTAAGTCGCTCATCTGGGTTGGAGGCATCAATGTGACGGATGTCGACGATGCTGATGCTATGACCATCCTGAAGGGTATCTTCCTCAAGTTAGACAGCTCCGATTAAGTTGGAGTTGATATCATTCAACCCAAATAGGTGATTAGTCGCGAAATCAGTACATTTTTGGTGTTAATTATCAAAAATCACAAAAAAACGTCAAAACTCTATAGTAAGTGATTGTGTATTTGTTTTTTATTGTTAACTTTGTGGACGGATTATAACTAATCAAACATAACTAAGAAGATGAAACAAATATACTTATTCTGTCTGTTTGTGATGGCTTTGTCAGTTTCTGTGGTTCTGACAGGCTGTGACGACACCCCTGACGAAGAGAATTATTACACGGCTAAGGGTGATATGGCTAATGCGTATTTGCTGAACCGGCCTGAGACGTTCAGCAAGTTTGTCGAAATCATCAATAAGTCAAACATGGTCAGTCTCGACCTGTTGGGAACCTATGGCTCTTATACGGTGTTTGCTCCTACGGATGAGGCTATCGACCTCTTCCTGGCTGGACGCGGCAAGACTTCTGTTGACGAATTGAGTGTGGAAGACTGCGATACGATAGCAGCCACACATATCATTGAGCAGTCGTTCTTCACATACAATTTCTCTGATGCAACGCTACCTACGATGAACATGCTCGACCGTTATCTGACCATCACCTGTGAGGAGGATACTACGGAGACTGAATCTGTGCCAATCAATTACTACATCAACCGTTCGGCACTGATTATTCATCGTGACGACTCGGTAGAGAACGGTGTGGTTCACACCATCGACCACGTAATCAATGCAACAACAGAAATGTTGCCTGACTTTATGCTGCAGGACTCAACCATTTCGCTGTTCACTCAGGCGTTGTTCCTTACCCACATGGATGATTCTCTCCGCGACTATATCGACGAGAACTATCATTGCTCTGTTGACTCGTTTGCTGAGGGCGTGTGTCATCTCACAGGTTCTACGGTCGATAATGTGTCGTACATGGAGACGCGCTATATCTGCTTCACGGCGTTTGTGGAAAAGAACGAAGTATTTGCCAAGCATGGAATCAATAACATAGACGACCTTCGTGCTTACGCCAAGCAGGTGTACGACGAGATGTATCCCGAAGATGCCAATGTGACAGATGAGACCGACAGGCGAAACTCACTCAACCGTTTTGTGTCGTACCACCTGTTGCCCGAACGTATCATCTACAACATGCTCACTTGCGACAACCGTCTGCTCAATTCCAATTTCGACCGTCGTCATTGGGATGTGGCAGACTGGTATGAGACGATGATGCCTCATTCGATCATGAAAATATCCTACCCTGCAGGCTCGGCTTCCGGACGATATGTCAACCGTCGCGGTGTGCAGAACCGTAAGGACAGTCGAGGGGTATTCATCCCAGGTTCGAAGATACTTTCTCCATCCGAATCGTCTATCAATCTGATGGCTACCAACGGAGTGTACCATTATCTCAATGATATCATCGACTATGGACGTCAGACTCAGGAAGAGGTGCTCAACGAACGTCTTCGTATCGATGCAACCACATTGTCGCCCGATTTCATCACCAGTGGTGCACGTGGACACGGAGTGAGGGGCGCAGGAGGCTGTCCGGAATATCCGGGTCAGTATGGTGCACGCAGCACTTCCTACGACCCTGCTCAGAATCCAAATACCTGTCTGGCATTTAAGGCTGGATCGCTCAAGAACTTCAAGTTCGAGGACACCAAGACTCACATACATGTGCGCAACCGCTACTTGGACTTCTGGTCATATCAGGGCGATGAGGTACAGATAACAGGTATGTATGATATCCAGTTCAAGATTCCGCCTGTACCAGAAGGCGACTACGAGTTCCGTGTGCAGGTATGTATCGGATTTGCCACCAGAGGTATCATCCAAGTGTATTTCGACGGAGCACCTTGCGGCATTCCTGTCGACCTCAGAAAACATGGGGACGACCCTTCAATCGGCTGGCGTTCAGATACCGAGTTAGGCGACGAGGAGGCAATAAGTGCCTACGACAAGGCACTTCACAACCGCGGATGGATGAAGGGACCTGCATCGTATGGCGCAACATCAGCTGACGGAACAGGAGGCAGAACACTTCAGCGTACCATCCGTGATGACATGCGACGCATATACACTACCTTCCACTCTGATGGAAAGACTGACCATTGGGTCAGAGTGCAGCAGAAACTGGAGACGACGAATGGATCATTTGCTTTCGACTACATGGAGTTGTGCCCACGTTCTGTCTATAACAACGAACTTTATCCAGAGGACAGATGGTAACCCCATATCACAATGTGACCATGTAACATTTTTGAAATATTAATTATACATTAGTTATGGCTTATACAGAAAAACAAACAACAAGTTACGGAACGCGCGTAGGACGCTCGTTCAAGGGAATTCTCGCAGGTATCATCCTCTTCATCGGTGGTACTGTGCTGTTGTGGTGGAATGAAGGTAGAGCAGTTCGTACTGCCGACATGCTCGAAGAGGCTCAGAAAGCATGTGTAGTGATGGAAAACCCAAGCAAGAAAGAAAAGAGTCTTGAGGGCGAACTGGTATGTGGAACCGCTATGGCCACCACAGAGGACTCACTCGTCGATAAGGATTTCGGCATTGGTGCTAATGCAATCTCGCTGATACGCGAGGTGGAGTATTTCCAGTGGGTAGAGAGTCGTCATGAAGAGACTGAAGATAAGTTGGGTGGAAAGGAAGAGAAAACCATCACTTACACTTACGATAAGAAGTGGGTCGACAGTCCTATCAGTTCAGCAGAATTCAAGGAATCGGGTCATACAAACTATGCGTTGACTACTGTCGAGCCTGAACAGCAATGGGCACAGAACGTCACTTTTGGCGCATATACCCTGAATGAGAGTCTCATTCACAGCATGTCTTCTACTGAGCCGCTCGAACTGAACCTCAGCGATGAGTTGATGGGCCAGTTGGAAAAGAACACGTTGGAAGCTTACGAGCGTTTCAATGGTCAGAGAGCCGTTCTTCCTACCGATAGCGGTTACCACTACATTCATGTGAGCGACAACCAGCTTTATGTCGGTCTGAATGCAGCAGCCCCACAGGTGGGCGACGTACGCGTTACCTTCAAGAAGGTGATGCCTGCTAAGGTGACAGTCGTCTCTGTAGTTGATGACGATACCTTCAAGCCGTTCAAGGCAAGCAACGGTGAGCTTTTCCAGAAATTGGTGACAGGTAAGAAGAGCATCGAAGAGATTTTCGATGGAGAAAAAAGCGTCAACACGATCCTCACTTGGCTGTTCCGTCTGCTCGGTACACTGCTTGTGATTTGGGGTCTTAAGGCGATGTTCGCCTTCATCGAAACTATCCTCAAGGTGGTTCCATTCCTGGCAAACATCGTAGGATGGGGTGTAGGTCTTGTATGTACCATCGTAGGTGTTGTATGGTCATTGATCGTCATCGCTATTGCATGGCTGTTCTATCGACCCGTCTTGGGAATAACGCTGCTTGTGATAGCAGGTCTGTTGGTTTGGATTTTTGCTTTTGGCGGCAAGAACAAAATCAAGGAGCTGGCCAATAAGAAGAAAGATGAACCTGCACAGGCTTAGAAGATTATGAGAAAAGGAAAAACCTCCCCCAGCCCCTCCCAAGGAGGGGGGGCAAATCTTCTCCCCTTGGGGGAGATAAGAGAGGGGTTCTTGTGTTTGCTCTTTGGTTTGTTGTTGGTGGGATGTCAGTCCCGCCAACAACAATCTCATGAGGTGGTCTCTGATTTCGACAGTCAACAGGAAGAGGCAGCGTTGCGAACGATGCTGGACGAAGTGTATCAGGAGGTGAATCTACGCTGGGATAACGACAGTGAGGTAAACTGCTATGCTAACTCGATGGAGGAACTCTATACCACGAAGGAATACCAGCAGATGTACGACACGTTGCATGCCATAGAAGTTCAGAAGTTAGAACAGGGCCAAGCCGATGATGCGTTCTTTGCCGTAGGAGGTAATGTATGGACGATGGGGTCACACAATCTGCCTTTCTCGACGGAAGTCGTGCGAGTGGAGTTTCCGAACGACTCTACAGCCGACCTCTATTTCTTCCTGAAACCAGCAGAGGGCGACAGTATTCCCATTCTCTGGCAACTGAAGAAGATAAGCGATCAGTGGCGCATTCGGAATTTCATCGTAGGCGGAGGGTACTATGAATACAACTACGACTACATGAGTAGCATGAGAGATTATATCAAACGCAATCAATAACAGCCTAATGAAGAAATACTTAATCTTATCACTTTGTGTAGCAGCCATGATGACAGGTTGCAAGGGTGGACAGACAACCAGTGATGCTGATGTCGATTCCGCTGAAATCGACTTAACGGCTGTAGAAACAGCTGTTGAAGCAGAAGAAGTTGAAGTGCTGATGCCTTCCTTCATCTACTATTTCAACAAAGACAACATGCAGGTGGTCTATTGGACACTGCACGATGCTCCTGAGAAGCCAGCTGACGACGATGAGTACAAGGACTGGTACGATGGTGCTCTACGTAGTTGGAAAGAACAGGATATGTTGCTCCGCAATGCCGACAAGTACAACCGTATGTATGTTTCAGGAGATAGATACATCAATGTGAAGTTCCTCGAAGAACGCTATATCAACCCCGATGGCGAACTCTACAGTATGGGACAGCTGCACTGTGCCACGATGCCTTCAGCAGGTCTGCGCTACACATTTGCCGACCCACAGGAGAAGCTGAAGTCCTCAGAATGGGGAGAACTTTATCTGCTGGTTGCCGATGAATACCTTCAGACACGTGAGATTATGCCGGTGAAGACCAACATTTGGAGCAGTACACGCAGCGATAAGCCCTTCCCTAAAGAGGTGGTGAAGCAATTGGAAGAAGAGTACGGCATGAAGGCACAGCGTTCGCATATCTCAGCCCTGTTGGGTGAGCGCTACAAATACGGAACCGTACAGTTTAAGTCAAAAGACGACAAGGCACTTGCTCTCGAAGTCATCACCGAAGGCGACAAAGTATATTCCTATCCGGTCGAAGGCTATTACGAGCCAGGATACGGCCCTACATGGAATGTCGATGATGAAGGCATCTATCTGCCTTCCGATATCACGATGGCGTTCGACGGGCCGGAGGGACCCGAACTGTGCTACATCCATCATGCACCCGAGAGCTGTACCACAGGCCATATCTATATCCGTGATGGCAAACTCGTCAAGGCAGATCAGTCGTGCTATTATGTCAATATCGACGAAGGCTATGCAAAGCCGCTGTGGAAGGAAGATAAGGAGAAGTATGTAAAGGCCATTGTCGAGTACGATCCAGAGTATAAGAACTACGACCTCAATTGCTGGGCATACATCGATATCGATAAAGACGGAACAGACGAAATCTGGTTGAAGAGCTACGACCCCCAAGTCGGTGCTATCCTCTCCATCAAGGATACCCCAACCGTACTCTGCACTACAGACTCGAAGATACAGGCAACCCTCTATCAGGGTGCCATCCTCGTGAGCGGTCCTTGTGGCGGTCCATGCATCTACACGCAGGTCATCACGATGAAGAACAGCAAGAAAGTGGCAACCCTCGAATACACAGCATGTGAAGGCGAAGTCGATACCTATACCTGCGATGGTGAGGAAGTCAGCGAGGAAGTAGCCCTGAACTTCAAGTCGAACGCCTTGAAGAAAGAGCACGACCGTTGGCCCACCTTCCACTCTTCAAACAATTAGGGTGTTTTCTAGCTCACCAGCAATCATGTTTTGTTGGTGAGTTTTTTTGCCCCATAATATAGTTTTAGGGCCAAAAAAATACAGTTTTCCATGTAGTTGTGAGAAAATTTCCATGGGTGGTATAAGTGTAGTATATTTATGTCGTTGGCTCCCAATGAGTTATGCGCGAAATACCCCTCATATTTTTCCATAGGGTAACAGATGGTTATTCGAAAATAATGTTGTAACTTTGCCAGCGAAACAGAACTCAACAGCGAAGTTGCTTGCATTCTGCAAAAAAAGTGATGAGGAAATTGTGTCATAACATCAAAACAATAACATATGAAACGGACATTATCATTTCTAACCCTTGCCATGTGTGCTACGATGGGAGCATGGGCACAAGTCAAGATCGGTAATATTTACTATAATCTTGACGAAGATACAAAAACAGCTGAAGTCACAAACCCTCGGTCTGCGCATGACTATACTACCACCTATTCGGGAGATATCGTTATTCCTGCCTCTGTGGTGAACGATGGCAAGGAATATCGTGTGACAAGTATTGGTGCAAAAACCTTTGCCAACGCTGGCTTGACATCTATTGTGATTCCTAATAGTGTGGAAATAATTGGTGAAGAATTCATGTGGAAGTGTTTGAGAACTTTATAAGTATCTGTAACACAGGTAGAAACGAATATGCCCTGAAGTTGAAAGGTACAAAAAAGT
>CADAGO010000027.1 GCA_902787555.1 uncultured Bacteroidales bacterium | reverse complement strand
CCGTGACTATGCCACGATCAATGAACTTATATGCCTCTCGAATATGGAGAATATCAATGCCGTACTCATTAACGATGGTATGTCTCAAGGCGAACGGCTGGTAAAACTCAATCAGATTGCCATCCAACAGATGCAGGTGCTGGAGGGGAGCGGAGGAAGATATTTATTAAAATAAGAACTAAACATAAGAAAGCAGGTGATGTGGAGATAGACCAAGGCAGGAACACAAAGTGGTATTTCGGTGAGGGTTATGTAGATCAGACTCCATCGGGTACTCCAACCACATACTACACCATTAAGGATTATCTGGGCAACGTACGCAAGGTGATGAAGGCAGACGGTAAGAGTTTAAGCTCTTTAATGTATCATCTTACCCCTAAATCTTGGAATAAAGATCGATATAGCCGTAAATTATTAAGTAACACATATCAGTTCTATATATGGCAAACGAAAGTAAGATAAAAAAGGTATTGAAGACCACGTTGATTGTTGTCTTATCACTATTTTCATTCGGTGTGTTTGCAAAGATTGCATTTGCCAGTTTGATTGGTGGTTATGACATTACTCAATATAAGTATATTGGTAATACAAAGATAAAAATAACAGAAATAGACCCTGGTGGTGCAAAAGTATTTTCTTTTGATAAAGGCCCATTTATTGCAGAGGCTTTTGACCCTTATATTATATTTTACAATCGACTTTACATTGTGGCTCAAGGTACGCAGGGAATTGAGTGTAAGCCTCACTTTGTAATTATTGAATTGCCTACCAAGGATAATGCAGACTATACTGACTGCGTTGTACATGAATTTCATTCAACGGAAGACTACGAACAACTTATTAAAGAAAAGCAGATCAAACTGGAAAAGATGAATCAAACAGATGCACGGATTCCATGGAGATTCTTTTAAATTCTATATGTTGAAACAAATAAAACATATTAATATGTCAAATGGTGCCCTTTCCTACGATGCAAACAAAGGCGTCTCGTGGATAGACTATGATAAGATTCGAGGGTGATGATGTATGGCTGCCTGTGGAGCAAATCATGGAATTGTTTGATGCTTCACAACAGGATGTAAGCTATCATATCAATCAGATTTATGAAGAGGGTGAACAAAATCCAGAACGAACTCACAAAAAATTTTTGTTAGTTCGACAGGAAGGCAACAGAAGTGTGCGCCGTCAGATGAGCCACTATTTTTCACTTCGTGCAAAATGGTGATTTGTGATTTTTGTGATTTGTGATTTTTGTGATTTGTGATTTTTGAAAACACCCCCCCCATGAAAGGGCCTTTTTCGCCCCCTCCCTTTCATGGGCTTCACACCCCCTCCCATTTTCATCATTTTGAAAAAAATGCAGTGTTGCAAAATAAAAATACGATTGTTGCGTTATATAAGTAAAAGAGTTCAATTCATTATCCCCATTGCCTATGAGAGATTTTACACAAGACACTGATTTTGATTCCATCCCTTTGGACATGCCGATGTTGCATGCAAGCGAGGAGACATTAAGTTTTATCCGTTTCTTTGCAAGCCATTACGAGGCAACGGTAGTTAATTTAATGTAGAATAAGAGAGAGGTCCGAAATAAAAACCTCCCCCACCCCCCCTCCCAAGGAGGGGAGTCAAAAAAAACCTCTCCCCTTGGGGGAGATAAGAGAGAGGTACAGTTTAGCGTTGGAACGAGAACAATTACTGAAGCAGTTGGCTTCGTCGTCAGAAGCGAAGCGACTGGCAGAAGCAATCAAACGACGTAAGTCGGACGTAGTGGTAGACGGACTTAATGGTTCGTCTGCTGCTTTGTATTTTGCCTCTATTATATCAAGACCCGCCCCCATTCCCCTCCCTGCGAGTGAGGGGAGTGAATGCCACGAGATGTTTAGCCCTGATAGTGACTACTCCCCGCCCTTGCAGGGAGGGGTTAAAGGGGGAGGGTCTGCCAATTCTTTCTTGTTCATCTTGGACGATGAGGAAGAGGCGGGCTATTTCTATCACGACCTCACCCAGATGCTGGGCGACAGGGAGGTGGCATTCTTTCCTTCTTCATATCGTCGAGCCATTAAGTATAACCAGAAAGATGATGCCAATGAGCTGTTGCGAACGAACACGTTAGCACAAGTGCTAACTAACCAGACCCACCCCCTTTCCCCTCCCTGCATGGAGGGGAGTAGTCACCAAGGGATGATAATGACCGATAGTAAAAACTCTCCCCATTCAGGGGGAGCGGGGAGGGGGGCTATTCTTATCGTCACATACCCTGATGCATTAGCTGAACGCGTAGTATCTCGTAAGAATCTTGAGGACAATTCCGTGACATTGAAGCGTGGCGATGTGATGGATCTATCACTGTTAGAGGACCGTCTGATGGACTTGGGGTTTGTACGTACCGACTATGTGTATGAGCCTGGTCAGTTTGCCATCCGAGGAAGTATTGTCGATGTCTATTCGTTCAGTAATGAGAATCCTTATCGTATCGACTTCTTTGGCGATGAAGTAGATAGCATCCGTACGTTCGATATCGTCAGTCAGCTGTCGGACGAGAAGATGGATGTCGCTTCGATTGTGCCCGACCTGCTACAACAAAAGAATCAATACATCTCACTCCTTTCATTCTTGCCCGACGATACACTGATTGTGGCCAAGAACCTTGACTTTGTGGCTGATAAGATAGGGGTGATTAGTGAGACAGGTTTTTCGAAGCAGGCAAGCCTCTCCCTAACCCTCCCCTCAAGGGAGGGAACTGAGGGGGAGGACGCGAGTGGGCTGTTAGACACAAGTTTCCTGTCGTCGCGGGAGGAGTTTGAACGTGAGATAGCTGATAAGCGCAAGGTGCTGATAGGTGTTCACGAAGTCAAGGGTGGAAACAAATATATAAAGGTGTCGTTCAACACTGAGATGCAACCGCTGTTCCATAAGAATTTCGAACTGGTGACAAGTACGTTTGAACAGTTGCTGGGTGATGGCTATACGCTCAATATCTTTGCCGATAACGATAAGCAGATACGTCGTTTGGAGGAAATCTTTGATGCAAACCGCAAGGGTAGTACTCTCGTAGTATTCAATCCTGTGCCTATTGCCATTCATGGAGGTTTTATCGACCATGAAACCAAACAGTGTTACTTCACCGATCACCAGCTGTTCGACCGATATCACAAGTATAGCCTCAAGAGCGATAAGGCCCGTCGAGGTAAGGTGGCACTCACGCTGAAGGAGATTCAGCAGTTTGAGATTGGTGACTACGTGGTGCATATCGATCACGGTGTGGGTAAGTTCGGCGGACTGGTGAGGGTGCCGACGAATGGGCAGATGCAGGAGATGATCAAGATTATCTACCAGAACGACGACATCGTGTATGTGTCGATTCATGCGCTCAACAAGGTGTCGAAATACAAGGGTAGGGAAGGTGAGGCTCCACGACTGAACCGACTGGGTACAGGTGCGTGGGAGCGGATGAAAGACCGTGTGAAGACGAAGGTGAAGGATATCGCCCGCGATCTTATCCGACTTTACTCGCAGCGTCAGCAGGAGGCGGGTTTTGCCTATAGTCCCGACAGCTATATGCAGCATGAGTTGGAGGCAAGCTTCATCTATGAAGATACACCTGACCAACTGAAAGCAACACAGGATGTGAAGACAGATATGGAGCGTCAGCAGCCGATGGACCGACTGGTGTGTGGTGATGTGGGATTCGGAAAGACAGAGGTAGCCATTCGTGCCGCTTTCAAGGCTGCTGCAGACAACAAGCAAGTAGCTGTCCTCGTGCCGACTACCATCCTTGCTTATCAGCATTATCAGACATTCTGTGAACGTCTGAAGGACTTCCCGGTAAGGGTGGAATACATCAGTAGGGCACGTAGCGCAAAGCAAACCAAAGAGGTGTTGGAGGATTTGAAGGCAGGAAAGGTGGATATTATCATCGGTACCCACAAACTGATTGGCAAGGATGTGAAGTTCAAGGATCTGGGGTTGCTTATCATCGACGAGGAACAGAAGTTCGGAGTATCGGTGAAAGAGAAACTGCGTCAGATGAAAATCAATGTAGATACCCTCACGATGACTGCCACACCTATTCCACGTACTTTGCAATTCTCATTGATGGGTGCACGCGATTTAAGTATTATCCAGACACCGCCCCCCAATCGCTATCCCATTCAGACTGAGATACATACTTTCTCGCCCGAGATTGTGGCAGAAGCGATCAACTTTGAAATGAGTCGTAACGGACAGGTGTTCTTCGTGAACAACCGCATCAACAACCTGGTGGACCTGAAGGACATGATAGAGAAGCAAGTACCCGATGCCCGTGTATGCATCGGACATGGTCGCATGAATCCTCAGGAACTGGAGGAGGTGGTGTTCGACTTCATGAACTATGACTATGATGTGATGCTCTCGACCACTATCGTTGAGAACGGTATCGACATCCCCAATGCTAATACGATTATCATTAATGGAGCGCAGAATTATGGCCTTTCTGACCTGCATCAGATGCGTGGACGTGTAGGGCGCAGCAACAAGAAAGCGTTCTGCTACCTTTTGGCTCCGCCATTAGCAGCCCTCAACGACGATGCACGCCGGCGTCTGCAAGCCTTGGAGAATTTCTCAGGGTTAGGAGCCGGAATGCAGATAGCAATGCAGGACCTCGATATCCGTGGAGCCGGTAATCTGTTAGGAGCTGAACAGAGCGGTTTCATTGCCGACTTAGGATATGAGACTTACCAGAAAGTGCTGGCTGAGGCGATGGATGAACTGAGGGCAGAAGTGATGTCGAAGGACGAAGGAGAAAAGGCTAAGGACGAAAACCAAATAGTAAATGGTAAATGGTCAAATAGTAAATGGTTTGACAATGTAGTTGTGGAATCAGATATCGTGGCACATTTCCCGGAATCGTTCGTTCCAAGTAGTGGTGAACGCATCAGCCTTTATCGCGAACTCGATGCATTGACTTCGCAGGCACAGCTTGACGCATATCGCCAGCGACTGATCGATCGTTTCGGACCTATTCCATCTGAAGGCGAGGAACTGTTGAAGGTGATGCCGCTCAAATGGCTTGCTGCCTCCATCGGTGTGGAGAAGATTGTGCTGAAAAGCAGCAACATGTTTCTCTATCTTCTCTCTGATTTCAATAGCAGTTTCTACGAGAGTGAGTCATTCGACCGCATCATTACCTATGCATCATGGCATCCTCGTAATACCAAGATACGCGAACAGGACGGCCGCCGTTCATTATGGGTGAAAGAGGTCAATTCTGTTAGTCAGGCAGTAAGTATTTTGGAAGAAATCATAAAAAAATGACATTTATTGAAAATAAATCCTAATTTATTTTGTACTTATCATTCTTTGTGTTATCTTTGCAATTCAATGAATTAATATCTGGTTGAATATGTATGCAAGTGATAGCATTGTAATTATACCTACGTATAACGAGAAAGAGAATATTGAGAGTATCATCCGCGCCATCTTCACGTTGCCGCAGAGTTTTCATGTTCTTGTAATCGACGACGGTTCGCCCGATGGAACGGGTAATATTGTCAAGCGGTTGATTGAGACAGAGTTTGGTGACCGCCTGTTCATTATTGAGCGTTCAGGAAAACTGGGGTTGGGCACCGCTTATATCGCTGGTTTCAAGTGGAGTATTGAGCGAAAGTATGATTATATCTTTGAGATGGATGCCGACTTCTCGCATGCTCCGACCGACCTTCCACGCCTTTATTCCGCTTGTGCTGATGAAGGGTATGACCTGGCGATAGGCTCACGCTATATCTCTGGTGTGAACGTCGTGAATTGGCCGATGGGGCGTGTGTTGATGTCGTATTTCGCTTCTATGTACGTACGGTTCGTAACAGGTTTCGAAATCCGTGATACGACGGCGGGCTTCAAGTGCTACAAACGTCGCGTGTTGGAGACCATTGATCTCGATGCTGTACGCTTCAAGGGATATGCCTTCCAGATAGAGATGAAATTCACTGCCTACAAGTGCGGATTCCGCATCAAGGAAGTTCCCGTCATCTTCGTCAACCGTGAGCTTGGCACCTCGAAGATGAGCGGCGGTATTTTCAGTGAAGCATTATGGGGTGTTATCCGTCTGCGTCTCGACGGATGGTTCAAAACCTATCCTAAACCAAAAGATTAAGAAGCATGCTTACAATTATAAGTGGAGCTACTATCGTCAATGAAGAACGCCAGTTCTTAGGGTCGGTCATCATCGAAGATGAGCGGATTGCGGATATTCAGGAGGGAGTGATACTTCATCCCGACAACGACAATCTCTTCATCGATGCACGTGGACTCTACCTCTTTCCTGGTGTGATTGACGATCATGTTCATTTCCGTGAACCAGGCTATGAATACAAGGCCGATATCGAGTCGGAAAGCCGCACGGCAGCAGCAGGAGGCGTTACGTCATATATGGAGATGCCAAATACCAATCCGCCTACAACAACCCTGGAATTATTGGACGAGAAGTTCGAATTGGCTCGCCAGAAGAGTCGTGTGAACTATTCCTTCTACTTCGGCGCCACCAATACCAATGTGGATGCTTTGCGTCAGCTTGATCCACATCGGGTGCCTGGTGTGAAGGTGTTTATGGGTTCGAGTACGGGAAACCTTTTGGTAGATGACGATAGTGCTATGCGTCAGCTATTCGAGAAGTCACCCTTGCGAATCGTGGCTCATTGTGAGGACAACAATGTCATTGCACGCAACATCAAGGCATTCAAGAAACGCTATAAGGGACAAAACGACTTCCCTGTTCGGTACCACTCACGTATCCGCAGTGTGGAGGCTTGCTATGAGGCTTCATCGAAGGCTGTAGCAATGGCGAAAGCCACAGGGGCACGTCTGCATGTGGCTCATGTATCGTCGGCTCACGAGTTGTCACTATTCGAAGCCAAACCTCTTGAGGAGAAACAGATTACGGCCGAAGTATGTATAGCACACCTGATGTTTACCACCGAAGACTACGATTGGTTGGGTACACGCATCAAATGCAACCCGTCTGTCAAGACCCCTGAAGACCAGGCTGCTCTCTACGAGGCACTTCTCAATGGAAAAATAGATGTTGTAGCGACCGACCATGCTCCCCATCTGCTGAACGAAAAGGTTGGTGGGGCACTTAAGGCCGTTTCGGGTATGCCACTCATTCAGTTCTCGTTAGTCTCGATGCTGGAGTTGGCCGATAAGGGTATCCTGCCGCTCGAACATATCCCACAACTGATGAGCCATAACCCCGCACGTCTGTTTAAGATTCGTCAGCGTGGATTCATCCGCAAGGGCTATTATGCTGACCTTGTGCTGGTCGACCCTAATGCCAACTGGCAGGTTGGTGAAGGACGCTACTACACCAAATGCGGTTGGACGCCTATGGACGAGCGTACTTTCAAGTGGAAGGTTGTCCGTACATTGGTCAATGGAGTAACAGCTTACTCCGATGGTATCGTCGTCGATGGTGTCAGAGGAATGGAATTGGTTTATGATTAGCCGATACAGCGTTTACCAATTGCTCGATGTCATCAGTTGGGAGCATTTCTTCTATACCTGGAACGTCAAATCAGGTACAGAAGCAGCCGACCATTTGAAACAAGAGGCATTACAGATGCTCGCCACCCTTAGTGACAAGCTTCATGTCCACTATCTCTACCAGTTGTTCGATGCCCGTTCCGATGAAGATGATATCTTGCTGGATAATCACAGAATCCCTTTTCTGCGTCAGCAGATGCCTAACTCCGAAGGCTATTGTCTTTGTGTGAGCGATTTTGTGCGTCCGCAAGGCGATAGAGTAGGTGTCTTTGCTACATCGGTAGAGTGTCTGTATGATGTGTCTCACGATGATCCCTATACAAGCTTGCTTCTACAGACTATGTCAGATCGTCTTGCAGAGGCAGCTGCTGAGTATTTGCAGCAGCAAGTGGCAGCTAGTGTGGGGTGGAACACCAGTCATATCATCCGTCCGGCTGTGGGCTATCCTATGATTCCTGACATGTCCATTAACTTTCTGCTCAACGACTTATGCGACTTGAGTCAGATAGGTATTCGTCTGACAGAAAATGGCATGATGCAACCGCATGCCTCCGTGAGTGGATTCATTATGTCCCATCCGCATGCGCATTATTTTTCTATCGGTCCTGTAAGCGAGGAACAATTGGTTGACTATGCCCGTCGGCGTGGTTTTCCGCCTGAATTAATGAAAAAATATTTAGATGTTTATTCATGATAAGAATTCTGATAAAAATACTGAAAACTATGTTCATCACCATCGTCAGTCTGATTCTCCTGATTGTGGTTTTGTTTGCTGTAGGCTATTTCTATGGTAGCCGCCATTTTGTTGTGCACGAACAGACCATCGAGTTCGACCAATTGCCTGATGCCTTCGATGGCTATCGCATCTGTCAGTTCTCTGACTTCCATGCTTTCTCTTTCCATTGTGGACATGAGGAAGATGTACAGAAGGTGGTCGACCTCATTAATGCCCAGCATTGTGACCTCATCGTATTCACAGGCGACATTGTTACCATACAGGCCAACGAACTGAATGGCTTTATGGAGCAGCTCTCGCAGTTGTCAGCCCCCGATGGTGTCATATCCATCATGGGTAACCACGACTATGCGATGTACCAGCGTAAGTTCTCGAAGGCGCAGCGTCGAGCCGATATCAAAGACCTCTATCGTCGTCAGCGTGATATGGGATGGACCCTCCTGCTCAACGAAAACACTACTATCCGTCGTGGGGATGATTCCATCGTGGTGATTGGTGTTGAAAACGATGGGACACCACCGCATTTCCCACGCTTTGCCGATATGAAGAAGGCTATGAACGGAGTCGATAGCAGTTCCTTCCAGGTAATGCTCAGTCACGATCCTACGCATTGGCGTCGCACCATCCTTCCAGAGACCAACATCCATCTCACCCTCTCTGGTCACACCCATGCCGGACAGTTCAAAGTCTTCGGATGGTCACCTGTCAAGATGGTGTATAACGAGTGGAGTGGTCTTTATGACAATGTGAAAACCACCCCTGACGGGCAATCCCTTACCCAGTATCTCAACATCAGCGAAGGAGTAGGGTGCGTACCTGTTCCGTTCCGCATCGGGGCATGGCCTGAAATCTGTGTCCTCACCCTACGCTCTAAGAAAAGCAATAACCGCTAACTCTTAACTGTTAACCGTATCATATGTACAAGTTCTATTCCATTTTCATCGCTACACCCATCTTCCTCATTGTCACCATCATCATTGGTCTCTTGGTGTCAGTCACCGCATTGTGTGGTCTTCGAGCACTTCCTCATCGTTACATTCCTATGTGGTGGGGGCGTATTGCCTGTTGGCTCTATCTCCTTCCTGTTCATGTAGAAGGCCGTGAACAGCTCGATCCCCATCAGTCGTACATCTTTGTTGCCAACCACCAAGGTTATCTTGACATCCTACTGATGTATGGATTTCTAGGACATAGTTTCAAGTGGATGATGAAGGAATACCTCAAAAAAATGCCTGTCGTAGGACAGGCTTGTATAATTAGTCGTCAGATTTTCGTGGGCGATAGTCTTACCTCTATTCAGCAGGCGGTGAAACGTGCACGTACCACGTTGCAGGGAGGTATGTCGATGTCAATTTTCCCAGAAGGTACACGAACCTACGATGGAAAGATGATACCATTCAAGCGAGGTGCTTTTATGTTGGCCAACGAGATAGGACTGCCCATAGTACCTATCACCATCAATGGCTCGTTCCAGGCATTCAGCCGTAAGGCACGATCTGTCACCCGTACACCACTATCACTCACCATTCATCAGCCCATCGTGCCCGACTATTATCAGCATCGGCCCACTAAGGTCTTCATGCAGGAAGTCTATGATATCATCGACTCGCAACTCCGCTAAATGATCACCAGTTATTCTGCTTCCTTCTCGCTCATATTACGCAAGTAATGTCCACTTGGTGAATATGCTCTGAGGTATGTATAGCGTCCTCCTTCCGAGTAATAGCCATACGTAGCAAGTATGATTTCATCATGATCAAAATCTATATGGCTCATCCCTTCATTTGATGGGAACATATTTGCTGTATGGGTGTCCATATTGATGATGTATGTCCAGATGTTACGTCCGTCTGGACAACCTTCTACTAGAATTTTCGTACCCTTGCCTGGAACGAAATAAGCCTGCTCTGCCGTTGCAATCAGGTGAATAGGTACCTCCACCGCATCGGATTTTTCTCCACTCATCTCCTCCCAAGGAGCAGCTGCTGTAGGGTTCGTTTTGCATACACGATACATTTTATTGGTTACTTCGTTTACCAACCACACCGTGTATGATGCATTCGGTTCGTCTTCCGTCGGAGCTTGGTCTTCGTTTACATATAAAGCCAGTTGGTTGCGGTTATCCATCAACTTGGCAGTTTTGGGTAATTCCGACGCATCCATCTCGTCCTGCTGATACATCGCTACACCCATCTCTTCTGTCTCGTCAGCCTCATCGTCTTTTAAGGTTTTTGTCATCTCGTCCGTTATACTGTCTTCAGCGACATCCTTTCCATTGTTCGTACTCGAATTCATACATCCCATCATCACCATTGCAATGGGAACCATCAATATCATTTTTTTCATTGTAATTCTCGTTTTTCCTTTTTTTCGTATGCAAAGTTAGTAAAAACAGACAAGAAAACACGAAAAATCATTGTATTTTTGCATTTTTCTCTTTTTTAATTTTTTAATTCTTTAAATATCGTTAACTTTGCAGTGATTTAATCAATCCTTATTACAAACTTAATTATTCAAAGCGTATGAAGAAATTCTTTTTAGCAAGTATCGTTGCACTCGCAATGGGTTTTGCATTTGTTTCATGCAATCAGAAAAGTGATGCTCCAGTTGACATCAAGACCGATGGAACTGCAGTAGAAGTATTGACCGACATCGTTACAAAGGCAAAGGCTGACGGTGCAAACTGGACAATTGACCAGTGGAAGTATGTTTTCAAGCAGGCTGCTATCGCTTTTAAGCCTTTGATGGTTAAAATGGCTGAACTCACTGACGGACTTGGCGGAGAAGGCGCTGCAGAGAAGATGGCTGAACTCGAGAAGTTTGCAGGTGAGTACGAGCCAGTCGAGGCACTCATGGACGAGTTTAACAAAATCGCTGAGAGTTGCTCAAACGGAAAGGCTGTCCTTGATGATAAGGACTTCGGGAAGCAGTTGACTGATGAAATCGGTCTTCCTGATCTCTAAACCAACCTCTAAAAACAATAAACGCCCCACACCTAGTGTGTGAGGCGTTTTTTTGTTAGATACCCTTGTTCACTATACACTTCGACTAATCATCCTGTGCAAACTCCAGGATGTCGCCCGGCTGGCAGTCGAGAGCTTTGCAGATAGCCTCTAAGGTAGAGAAACGGATGGCCTTTGCTTTGCCTGTCTTCAAGATGGAGAGGTTGGCCTGGGTAATGCCAATCCGCTCAGCCAGTTCCTGTGA
Organism: uncultured Bacteroidales bacterium; assembly: GCA_902787555.1. Classification (GTDB taxonomy): domain Bacteria; phylum Bacteroidota; class Bacteroidia; order Bacteroidales; family Bacteroidaceae; genus Colivivens. The sequence goes on along the minus strand of CADAGO010000027.1, from coordinate 23,646 downwards.
TGACATCTTGCGTTTTGCCATCATCACATCTACATTTACTATGATGCTCATAAAGCGTGGATAGTTAAATCGTTAATTCCTGTTCTTCTTTTATTTCCTTACCCATAAGGATGATTTGCGAGATAATCATCAGCGTCAACCCAGTAAGGAGGTACATGCTGTTCGTATCGTTCCCGTAGACGATGTAATAGTCTGCCAACTGGATATTGTGAATACAATACTGGGTTAAGGCATAATCACCAATCCATTGTATCAGATAGAGAGCAGAAAGAAGGTAACCTGTGATTTCAAGGTATTTGGACACCTGTGTCACAAACACCTCACCACGATGGATGCGGCGAACGAGTTTGAATACCAGACAGAGAATCCAGATAGTGACAACAGCAGTTAAAACGCCAGAGACGATGGCTTCAATTATCGGGAAGTTGATAAAAAAACCTTCTTCTTTGACAGGCGTTTCCAACCTCACTTTTTGCATTGTCACTCTGTACGTCTGCATCTCCGGCTTTTCCGAACCTAACCACTTTGATCTTGAAATGAGTGTCTGATTGTCTCTCGGCATTTTTGGCCTCACATACACATTATAGCTCATCGTAGGATGATAAATGGTATGGACACCTTGGCCACCTTCATGGTAGGTCGTATCGCTCGTATAAAACTCTGGTGCATTATCCTCAAACATTAATGTGTCCTTTCCTCCTTGATACCAAGTATATCCTTCGAAACGGACTTTGTGGGCAACCAACAAAACAATAAGTGCTACAACAAACAATGTGCTGTAAATTTTAAGCTTTTTCTTCATAATTAATAAATATTTATTGTTAAACGATAATTATTTTCGGTGCAAAGGTAAATATTATTTTTACATTGACAAAGAAAAAGAATAAAAAATTATCGAAAAACAATAAATTTTTTACAAAAAAGGATAAAACTCTTTATTTTTGGACGTTTTTTGTATTTTAGCTTATGACTTTAGTTGTTGATTCGACTGGCTCAGGATAAGTAAAATAAGCCCGAAGAGGACCAAAGTCCAAAGTCTGATGTCTAAAAAATGACAACTAATGTCTAAAGTCTAAAAACTATTTGGTGGAGTCAATAATAAGTTGTAATTTTGCAGCAGAAATCATAAAGTATCAACGACAATGAAGAAAATAGCATTCGTATTTGCTTGCCTGTTGGCAGCTACTGAGGTTTTCGCACAGAGCCACTGGGTAGGAACGTGGGGTACGGCTCCACAATTGGTTGAGAACAACAACAATCCCCCTTCGCCTGGATTAGGTAATAACTCCCTGCGCCAGATTGTACAGGTGTCTATTGGAGGAGAGAAGGTCCGCCTGAAGCTGACTAACGAGTTCAGTACGGGCAGCACACAAATTAAGGCTGTTGAACTCGCCATCGCAAAGACGGCTGGCAGCAGCAGCGAGATCGACGAAAGTTCGACAGTGAGTCTGACCTTCGATGGAAAGGCTGGTGTGACCATGCCTGCAAAAGGTAAGGCTGTGTCTGACCCAGTGGACTTTAAAATAGGACCACGCGAGAACGTAGCCATCACTATCCACTACGGCTCTGCTTCTTCTACCAGCGTAAGCGGACATCCAGGTTCCCGCACCACGTCGTATCTCAAATCAGGTAATACCACCAACTTCAGTGGTGCTACAAAGACCGACCATTGGTACAGCATTCTGGCACTTGAGGTTGAGGCACCTGAGGAGGCAGGTGCTGTGGCCGTTCTTGGTAACTCCATCACCGATGGACGCGGCTCTACAACCAATCAGCAGAATCGCTGGGCAGATGTGCTCTCACGCCGTCTGTTGGCAAACGAATCAACTTCTCAAGTAGCGGTGCTCAACATGGGTATCGGAGGTAATTGTGTGCTTGGTGGAGGATTAGGCCCTACGGCATCGAGCCGTTATCAGCGTGATCTGTTGGGACAGGAGGGGGTGAAGTGGATCATCCTCTTTGAGGCAGTCAACGACTTGGGAGGTGCGCAGAACGGAGTGCAGACCGCCAAACGCATCATCGATGTCTATAAGCAGATTATCCGTGAGGCACATGCTAAAGGCATTTATGTCTTCGGAGCTACCATCACCCCATTCAAAGGAAACAACTACTACTCGGCGGATCACGAAAAGGGACGTAGCACAATCAACCAGTGGATACGCACTACGAAGATGCTCGATGGCGTAATCGACTTTGATGAGGCTGTCCGCAATCCACAAGACCCAGAAGCCATGCAGTCACAGTTCCTCTTCGAGAACGACTGGCTCCACCTGAACGCGAAAGGCTATGAGACGATGGGTGGTTGCATCGATCTCAGTCTGTTTACCAAGGCCGACCCCGTTTCCGATGTGGAAGACGAGGCAGAAGAGTATGGCGAGGCCCTGTGGATAGAAGCAGAAGATCTCCGTACTAAGACCGTAGGAACAGCATACCAGTTAGAAGAAGATGCAGCTGCATCGAAAGGAAAATACTTGAAGACGATGGTGCAGACTGCCAATTCGGCTCCCACCGACAGCGCATATATCCTGGGCGCCAATTTCACGGTATCAAAAGCTGACACCTATTATATATACGCACGCGTACTTTGCCCCACATGGGACGACGACAGCTATTATGTAAGTGTCGACAGTCCGCTGACCAACAACTTCGTCAACGGATTGCAAACAGCATCGTGGGACTGGAAAGAACTCTATCACGGCAGCCTCAAGGCAGGTCAGCACAAACTCTACATAGGAGGACGTGAAGATGGAGCCTGTATTGACAAGCTCTGCATCACCACCAATCCCGAAGCACCATCAGGTATGGGAGGCACCACACCAACTTCCGTTACCCAGCTAACGCCCCATCAGCCATCAGCCGTATCCGTAGAAAACTATACCCTTAGTGGTATGCGACTGATAATCAAGCCAACCTCAGGTACCTACATCGAAGTCGTTCGTACTGACGATGGAGCCATCCTTTCACGCAAGGTTGTCGTACGTCCATAATCCTTGGGTAGTACACATATACTATAAGAGCAAAAGTAGTTACCCTTAATAGGAACAACAATTCCCATTAAGGGTAACAATAATTCCCATTAAGGGGAATAACAGCTTCTTCTTAGAGGGGGAGGGGAATGCTCCTCAAACCATTATCTCTAACCTAAGTTACCGGTTCGAGTACATGTTGTCGTAGTATTTCTGGTAATCGCCGCTGGTGACGTTGTCCATCCAGTCTTGGTTATCGAGATACCAACGTACGGTGCGCTCGATGCCTTCCTCAAACTGGAGGCTGGGCTCCCATCCGAGTTCGTGTTGCAGTTTGGTGGAGTCGATGGCATAGCGGGCATCGTGTCCAAGGCGGTCGGTGACGAAGGTGATGAGGTTCATGTCTTCGTCTTCTGCTCTGCCAAGCAGACGGTCGACAGTGTGGATGACGGTGTGGATGATGTCGATGTTCTTCCATTCATTGAAACCTCCGATGTTGTAGGTCTCAGCTACCTTACCATGATGGAAGATGGTATCGATGGCGCGTGCATGATCTTCGACGTAGAGCCAGTCGCGCACGTTCTCTCCCTTTCCATATACGGGCAGGGGTTTGCGGTGGCGTATGTTGTTGATGAATAGCGGTATCAGTTTCTCAGGGAACTGATAGGGTCCGTAGTTGTTGGAACAGTTTGTGACGATGGTGGGCATACCGTAGGTGTCGTGAAATGCTCGTACGAAATGGTCGCTGGATGCCTTGCTGGCACTATAGGGGCTGTGTGGGTCGTATTTCGTGGTTTCGTAGAAGAAATCCTTGCCGTATGCCAGATGGTGCTCAGTGCTGCTGGCGGTCGTGGTGAAAGGAGGCTTGATTCCCTCGGGGTGTGTCATCTCGAGTGCGCCATATACCTCATCGGTGGAGATGTGATAGAACCGCTTACCTTCATACTTCTCAGGCAGGCTTTCCCAATAGAGTTTGGCAGCCTGGAGAAGTGAGAGGGTGCCCATCACGTTGGTGCGTGCAAAGGTGAAGGGATCTTTGATGGAACGGTCCACATGACTTTCTGCTGCCAGGTGGATGATGCCGTCGATTTTCTCATCGTGCATCAGCTTGTAGAAGGCATCGAAATCGCAGATGTCCATCTTCACAAACTTATAATTGGGACGGTCTTCGATATCTTTCAGATTGGCTAAGTTGCCTGCATAGGTCAACTTGTCGAGGTTGATGATGTTGTATTCTGGGTATTTGTTCACAAACAGGCGCACTACGTGGCTTCCGATAAAGCCGGCTCCGCCTGTGATTACGATGTTACGAGCCATTCTGTCTTATTGTTTAAGATTGTTTATACACGTTTTTAAGGATGCTGTCCAATAAGGGATTATGATGCCGAAGGTGTCCTTTATCTTTGTCTTGTCGAGCACAGAGAAGGCAGGACGGGTTACCGGGGAGGGGAACTCATTGCTGTGACAGGGTTGGATGTCGCATGAGGTCTGACCGCTGTATTCGGCAATCATCTTTGTGAAGTCGTACCACGAGCAGACGCCTTCGTTTGAGAAGTGGTAGATGCCGCTATTCGGGTAGTGGGGCGTTGAAGGTTTGGTATTGAGGGCCTGCTTGTAGTCATCGAGGATGGTGGCAATAGCTTTAGCTAAGTCGTATGCATAGGTTGGCGTGCCTACTTGGTCGAATACGACCTTGAGCTGTGGTTTGGTGGCTGTGAGGTTGAGCATCGTCTTGACGAAGTTCTTTCCGTACTCTGAATAGAGCCAAGCTGTACGGATAATGACATACTCGCAGCCCGACTGCATGATGTTTTGCTCTCCGTGTAGCTTTGTAAGACCATACACTCCTGTCGGGGTGCCTTTCTGGTCTTCGCGGCAAGGAGTATTATATGGGTCACCTCCAAACACATAATCTGTGCTGATGTGAATAAGCAGCCCTCCTGCTTCTTTCATCGCTACAGCAAGGTTGTGGGGTGCTGCAGCATTGAGCCTTTCAGCTAGTTCCTGATTGCTTTCTGCTGCGTCCACATTGGTGTAGGCAGCACAGTTGACGATGACCTTCACATCCCTGGCCTTTACAATCGATCGGATGGCATCAAGATTTGTGATGTCGAGCATCGTTGTTTCCACGCCTTCTGCTTCCACCACGTCTGTAAAGCAGAAGTTGTCGGCTGTGTGTTTGCTAACAATCCGCATCTCATGGCCCAACTGACCGTTGGCTCCTGTCACTAATATGTTCATCGTTTTTTTACTATTGGACAATTTACAATTTACCTTTCTTTGTTTCTTAATATAGATTTACATGAATATCGAAAGGACTTTCGAATTCGCAGAGTAAGGGGTGCTTCGTATCTTTCTCACTTAGCAGTGCCTTCTCGGTGGGGATGCGCCAATCGATACATAATGATTCATCGAGAATGCTGATACCACCATCGGCTTCGGGGTGGTAGAACTCATCGCACTTGTATTGGAAGACTGCAGTATCGCTCAGTACTGCAAATCCGTGAGCAAACCCTCGTGAGATGAAGAACTGGCGGTGGTTGTCTTCTGTGAGTTCTACGGCAACATGTTTCCCATAAGTAGAACTTCTCTTCCGGATATCAACAGCGACATCCAATACGGCTCCCCTCACACAGCGTACGATCTTGCTTTGGGTGAAAGGTGGGCGTTGGAAATGGAGTCCGCGCATCACTCCGTAGCTGCTCATGCTTTCGTTGTCCTGAACAAACACGAGTGGCTTGCCAATCAGTGGAATGGCAATTTGCTCGTCGAAGTCTCTCTGTGAGAAGCTCTCGAAGAAATAGCCGCGAGTATCACTGAATACACGTGGCTCTATGATGTATAGTCCTTCTATCTTTGTCTTGATTACGTTCATTGTTGTTTCTAAATATGGGTTAACCATTAATTGCTAACCGTCCTTAAACTACTATCTTCTACTAGTTTCAGCAAATACTGGCCATATTGGTTCTTTAGCATGGGTTTGGCCAATTCGCGCATTCGCTCTGCGGTAATCCATCCTTGACTGTATGCAATGCCTTCAAGGCATGCAATCTTCAGCCCTTGACGTTTCTCCAGTACCTCGATATAGGTACTTGCCTCGGAGAGTGAGTCGTGGGTGCCTGTGTCCAGCCAAGCGAACCCGTGTCCGAGTGTCTGCACCTTCAACTCCCCATCGTTGAGGAACCATTGGTTCACGGTGGTGATTTCGTACTCTCCTCGTGCGGAAGGCTTGATTTTCCGTGCAACGTCAACCACTTTGTTGGGATAGAAATATAGTCCTACGACTGCATAGTTGCTCTTAGGATGTTCAGGTTTTTCTTCGATGCTCAGACAGTTTCCGTTCTTATCAAACTCTGCCACACCATAGCGCTCAGGGTCTTTCACCCAATAGCCGAATACAGTGGCTTTCTTCTCTTCCTCAGCCGTACGGACAGCTTCCTTCAGCAGGGTAGTGAAGCCGGGACCTTGGAAGATGTTGTCGCCCAATACCAGACAGGCACAATCATCGCCAATGAAGTCGGCTCCGATGGTGAATGCCTGAGCAAGGCCGTCGGGTGATGGCTGCTCAGCGTATGTGAAGTGTACGCCATAATCGCTACCGTCGCCTAGCAAACGTTTGAATCCAGGCAGGTCGAATGGGGTAGAGATAATCAATATGTCGCGTATACCAGCCAACATCAGCACGCTGATGGGGTAGTACACCATTGGTTTGTCATAGATAGGCATCAGTTGCTTACTGATTCCTTTGGTGATAGGGTAGAGACGTGTACCCGAACCACCGGCTAATACGATTCCTTTCATTTCACGTAAATCTTATAATTCTTGATGCTTCCTGGTGCACCTTGTTCTGCACGAGGAAGATATTCAAATCCTGTTATAGTCTGTTCGCTGCCAAAATCGATAACGAGCAGGTGTGGGAATCCTGCACCTTTGACGGTCTTCCAATAGGTAGACTCCTGCAGGTCAAACACCTTGTCACCTGTATGATTACCGTTCTCGTCTTCGCTGTCAGCATATTTGGTTGTCCAAGGTTCACGAGAAAGACGTTTGCCATCTGCACCGAGAGCATAAATCTCTGCTATAGCCACTACGTCATCACCTGCTTGAGTCGATGATGCTTCGAGACAGAGCAGACATCCTTTTTTTGAACCGTTGAACTTAACGGTTTGCCATCCGTTTCCGCTCTTGAACTCTCCCTGTGCTGCGGGGGTATCACTGTTAAGATCGGGCTTGTCGCCTATGTTATTATGCTTGTTCGACTTCTCCAGCTGCAGTTTGTTGAGTTCGGGTTCTGCCTGTCCCCATACTACAGCTTCTTTAGGACCTACTACATCAAGCACAATGATTTCGTTCTTTCCTTTCTTTAGCCAGCAGCCAGGAACATAGAGTGTCTGCTGAGGACCTATCGACCAGATGCGTCCCATCGGATGCCCATTCACATACACTTGTCCTTTTCCCCATGTCTCGAAGTTCAGGAAGGTGTCACCCACCTTGGTGAGGTTGAAGTAGCCACGATGGTAGCCTGGCATGGTGTAATCGTTAAATTGCTTCACTTTTTCATAGTCATGCATAAGGGCAAGCGCTGGAACGCGCTCTGTCATCTTACCCGCAGCAATATCGTCGTTAACACTCTTCGACCAATCGAGGGCTTTCTTGGCAGTCTCATAGTCGTCAGGGATGGCATAATTCGTCCAGTTCTTTGGTGTCAGCACCATCTCCATGTCGTCGTTCTCAGTGGTCAGCGTGACATCGCCTACGATACCCTTGAAGTCCTTGATGGCACGTCCAAAGTTGATGCGACCCATACCCTCGACAAAGATAGTCAAACTGCATCTCTTCTTAATGGCAGGAATGGTAATCGACTTCTCGTTCTTCACACGGTCAATCTTGCCAATATACTTTCCGTCGATGAACACCTGAGCAAAATCGTGGAACTCGCCGGAGAGGACGCTCTCGGAGGTGATTTCTGGCAGCATCGTTTTGTAAACCATCGTACCCCAGCCCATGTCCATCTCTTCAAACGTCTTCAGACTTCCCTCGACAGGATTGTCCATCGAAATCATGAGGGGTGCAAACTCCGTCAGCTTGAACTTTGGAATGGTGATGATAGGCATCGGAGCCTTGGGAACAGCGGGGAGTTTCTTGTCTGAGTATTTCTGCATCATGGTGCGCAATTCCCAGAACTTAGGTGTAGCGAGACCGTATTCGTTGATGGGGGCGTCGTAATCGTAAGAGGTCACATCGGGTGCAAAGCCAGGAGAGTTGGCTCCAGCCCAATGACCGAATGAAGTACCTCCGTGAGTCATATAGAGCGAGAAACTGATACCTTTCGAGAGCATCTCGTCCATCCCGTCCACCATATCTTTTGCAGGACGGGTCTCATGGCGAGCTCCCCACTTGTCGAACCAACCGCTCCAGAACTCAGAACACATCTTTGGTGCATCAGGACGAAGTTCGCCTAAACGACGGAACTGATCGTTGATATTAGCTCCTGTACCGAAGTTCATGGTCCATACGAGGTCATCCAGACCATTCTGCTCGAAGTTGCTGCTCCAGTCGCACTGGAAGAGCGCCAATTCTTTGCCATAGATGCCACGTAGGCAATCACGGATGGCACTTACGTAGGGCTTATCTGTACCATACGAGCCATATTCGTTCTCTACCTGAATCATGATGATGGGACCTCCGTTCTGAATAGTCAGTGGACGGAGCTGTTCACCCACCTTCTCCTCGAAGATCTTCACTCGCTCCATGAAATAAGGGTCCTGCTCACGCAGCTTGATGTCCTTCTTCTTCAGTAGCCACCAAGGAAGACCTCCCATTTCCCATTCTGCACATACGTATGGACCTGGACGCACGATGACATACATGCCATTCTTTTGTGCCAGACGACAGAAAGCAGCTACATCATTGTTGTCTGTGAAGTTGAACTCATCTTCACGCTGCTCGTGGATGTTCCAGAATACATACAGACACAAAGTGTTCATACCAAGAGCCTTGCACATCTGGATGCGATGTTCCCAGTAGGGGCGTGGAATACGTGGGTAGTGTACTTCTGCTGCCTTCACGATGAAAGGCTTTCCGTTGAGTAAGAAGGTTCCCTTACCGGCTTCAAATGTTCCCTTTTGTGCCCAGGCAACACAAGTCGAGAGTGCCAAAGCGAGTGTCAATAATGATTTCCTCATAATTCGTTGTTAGTTAATTTCCGACTACAAAGCTACAATAAAGATTTGACATGACAAAGATAAAGTACAAAAAAAACGCATGATTGTTTGTCATGCGCTTTTTCTATGAGAGAAATGTATTGTGGGAATGAACTATGCATCCTTGTACTTTGCATACTTCTGTTCGTTGGCCTTGTCGGACAACGCATGATAGCAGCGATAGAGATAGTTGCCCCAGAGGACAGGATTATCAGGTTCTACTTCCTCTGACTTCTTATAGCAAGGAATCGCTTCGTTGAGCCATTTCTTACACTCTGGAATGTTGTTCTTGTTTTCCATTGCTATCTGATAGTAGCAAGTGCCGAGTGAAGTCCATGCACGTCCGTAAGTCGGGTCGATCTCGATGAGTTTCTTGAAGATATCGATGGCTTCGCGATATTTCTTGTCGTTGAATACCATCAGCGCCTTTGTCTCGACGAAATAAATCTCCTGTGGGTAGAGTTTTGCCATTTCGTCGCAAAGTTTCAAGGCTTCATCGTTCTTGTCCTGACGGACTTTTTCCTGCACAAGGAGTTTCGGGAACTGTACATCGTTGTAGTGCTCAGCTGCATAGCGGCAGTACTTTTCCCACTTCTCCATATCACCGTGATCCTTGTACGTGTTCATCAGCTCTACGCAAGTGTAGTTGCCATAGGTTGGCGATGCAAGTACTTTCTCGTACCAGTCGAGATACTTCACTGTATCTTCCCAAGTAACGGCCTTGTTCTTCATAGCCATACCGTAATAGAGATAGGCACTTTCGCGAAGTGTGTCGGTCTCGTTGAGGTTCAGTTCCTTGAACAATGGGTCGTCGAAAGTCTGGAAGTACTGGTCGAGAAACTTCATTGTTCCGTCGGGATGTCCGTTCACCATTGCGCAAGCTCCGGTAAGAATCTGCGAACGCATGGAGGTTGCCTGCTGCAGGATATCCTGGTGGATTTCCTTGTATTCAGCTTCCTTCACGGGCAGTTTACCCTTCTCGTTAGGTGTTGTAAGACATTTCTCAACATTTGAGTAGTACGAAAGGATGTCGCTCAATCCTCCGAAATACTGCAGAGTGTCGAGAGTGCTTTTTTGTCCATCCTGATAGAGTTTGTAGGTTAGGATGTTCTTGATCTTGGCTGCCACTCTCCATGTGTCGTAATAATCCTTACTCTTCTCGTTGGTCATACACTGCTGAATATCACTCCATGCTTTGTTGACGAGCCTGTAGTCGATGTTACGTGAGTCACGACAAGCTTCAGTGAGGGTGTTGTTGGCATCGATCACTGCATACTTTTGTGCGAACAATGTTGAGCATGCTGCTAACATCGTGCAGATGAATAATACTCGTTTCATAACTATTCAATTTAATTGGTTTTAGTTTTGATTTTCGTTTTCGTTATCAGTAGCTTCCGTTTCCGGATTCTCTTTATACGTCATATTGGTTTGTCCGTCAGCATCGGGAACTGCATTCTCATCATCGCCCTCCACTTCTTCATGCTCGACTTTGCAAACGCTCGAAATAGCATCGTTGCGCTTCTTGAGGTTGATGAGGGTTACACCCTGAGTGTTACGTCCCTGAATGCGTACGGTCTTGAGTGCCAGACGAATGGCAATACCACTACGATTGATAATCATGAGGTCGTCATCGTCAGTCACACTCTTAATAGCAATAAGCTTGCCAGTTTTTTCTGTGATGTTGAGGGTCTTGATTCCTTTTCCGTTACGGTTGGTGATGCGGTAGTCGAAAATTGAGCTGCGCTTTCCATAACCGTTTTCGCTGACGACGAGTACGGTAGGTATCGTTGGGTCGTTTGCCATTTCCTCTTCGCTAAAGCCTTCTGGCTTCTGGAGGGAAATCATACCTACGATTTCGTCTTCCGGACCATTGAGCTTGAGGGCACGTACACCTGTAGCACTACGTCCCATGACGCGAACGGTGTTCTCTACGAATCGGATGGCACGTCCATCGCGGCTGGCAATCATAATCTCGTCAGTTCCACTGGTAAGGAGTACATCCTTTACGATATCGCCTTCGTTGAGGTTGATGGCGATAATACCTGTTGAACGTGGACGAGCATAGTTGGCAAATGCCGTCTTCTTTACAACACCCATCTTCGTACAGAACATCAGGTTATGGTTATCGACAAACTCTTGATCGTTAATATTCTTGATACAGATGAATGCTGTTGCCTTATCATCTGAATCGATGTTGAGCATATTCTGCACAGCACGTCCCTTGAAGGTCTTTCCTCCTTCTGGAATATCGTATACTTTCATCCAGTAGCAACGTCCCTTCTGGGTGAAGAACATCATGGTGTTGTGTCCTGTAGCAGGGTAGATGTGCTCTATGAAGTCGGTATCGCGAGCGCTTCCTCCCTTACTGCCTACTCCACCACGAGCCTGTGTGCGGAATTCGGTGAGTGGTGTGCGCTTGATATAGCCGAGGTGTGAGATGGTCACAACACAAGCATCGTCGGCATAGAAGTCTTCTGGGTTGAAGTTCTGGCTGCCACGTGGGTCGATGACTGTCTTACGCTCGTCACCATATTTCTCTTTTACTTCGATCAGCTCGTCCTTCATCACCTTCTTGCAGAGTTCTGGGTCGTCGAGAATCTGCTGGAGGTATTCGATCAGTTTCAACAGGTCGTTGTACTCAGCATGGAGTTTCTCCTGCTGCAGACCGGTCAGTTGGCTGAGACGCATATCAACCACATACTTAGCCTGAGCCTCATCGAAGCCAAAGCGTTCCATCAAGCGGGTCTGAGCCTCCTGTGGAGTCTTCGACGACTTGATAATCTGTACCACCTCGTCGATGTTATCGCTGGCAATGATAAGTGCTTCGAGCAAGTGTGCACGCTCTTCAGCTTTTTTCTTGTCAAACTTCGTACGGCGGATGGTTACATCATGACGATGTTCGATGAACTCTTTGATGCAGTCTTTCAGCGTCAGAAGCTTTGGACGTTTGCGTACGATGGCAATACAGTTGACACTGAAACTGCTCTGCAGTTCTGTCATCTTGTAGAGCTTGTTGAGCACCACGTTGGAGTTGGCATCGCGCTTCAGGTCTATCACGATACGCATACCCTCACGGTCCGATTCATCGTTTACGTTGCTGATACCTTCAATCTTCTTCTCGTTGACCAGGTCGGCAATACGCTTGATGAGTTCCGACTTATTTACATTATAAGGTATCTCATTGACGATAATCTTCTCATGCTGTCCATCAGTCTCAAACTCTGTCTTCGAACGGATGACAATACGTCCACGACCTGTGTCGTATGCTTCACGTATGCCATCTACACCACAGATGATACCACCTGTCGGGAAATCCGGACCTTTGACATACTGCATCAATCCGTCGGTATCAATGTCGGGATTGTCGATATATGCCACACATCCGTCGATTACCTCGCTGAGGTTATGGGTCGGAATATTCGTGGCCATACCTACTGCAATACCTGTGGCACCATTGACGAGGAGGTTAGGTATCTTGGTAGAGAGGACGGTAGGCTCTGTGTTCGAGTCGTCATACGTCGGTTGGAAATCCACGGTGTCCTTATACAGGTCGTCCATCATCACCTCGCCCAACTTAGTGAGTCGTGCCTCAGTGTAACGCATGGCTGCTGCACCGTCACCGTCGACTGAACCGAAGTTACCTTGTCCGTCCACCAGTGTGTAACGCATCGCCCAAGGCTGAGCCAGACGTACCAGCGCACCATATACTGAAGAGTCGCCATGTGGGTGATACTTACCGAGCACGTCACCCACGATACGTGCACTTTTCTTTGTTGGTTTGTCCGAAGTAATGCCCTGTTCCATCATGTCGAAAAGAATACGACGATGAACAGGTTTGAATCCATCTCTGACATCAGGCAACGCACGCGCAACAATCACCGACATAGAGTAGTCGATGTATGAAGACTTCATCGTTTCGTTGATGTCCACTTTGATAATTCTGTCTTGCTGATCCACCATATTAATTTCTTTTTATTATTCGATGTTTAAATTCAATCTTAGTTTAGCAGTGACAAATAGGGATTCCCCTATTTTTCTACAAAGTTAAGACATTTTCTTGATATCCACAAAATTTTCAGCGTTAAATATTGTCAAGACGCCCAAATTCGTGCGAAAAAGCCCCGATTTTGCATTTTAGGTTCAAAATCGAGGGGGTATCGAGTGCAACACAAGAAAGCCTTAAAACTTCTTAATAAGCCCTAAATTCCGCAAACTATTCATTGGGCTGACAAATACTATTATTGCCCCAATGTCTGTTCCTGTGGTTACATCATCTCTGTCGCCATCTTCTAGCTACGTACAGTTAGTTTCTATAGATATTAAAAAGGAAGTTAAGTACTTCGTGCTAGACAATAGATGGCAGGTGCTTGAGTAGCGTCCTGCTGCAAGGCATAACATTCACGAGCGAAAGCTGGTTAACTACATGCAAAGCATATAACTTCGAACATTGTGATAAATTCCAAGCGGTCAAAGACTGCGATAACTTCCTATGTTGAGCTTGCGAAACTTAAATAATCATTATAATTTTTACTTTTTCGTCATTTGTTTTGGTTAATTCAAACAAACATTGTATATTTGCAGTCGAATAATACTAAACTTAAAAGAATATGAATACAATGTTATTATTGGCAGGCTCAGCGATAGCCAAGTGTTGTGCGAAAGGTGGTCAACATGTGGGACATTTCTTTCATGGTCATCATTTTGCAGGTTGGGGAATTACATGGCATATTTGCCATACGATTATGTTTGTGGTCATTGCACTCATTGTCGGTTTCCTGTTATGGAAATTCGGACAGTTCCTGGCTCAGGAATGGAGAACTTATAGAGACCGGAGATGGCAAAAGAAGGATGCTGCTTCGACAGTGGCTCAGAGCGATTCAGGAAAATGAATAGAGGCTTGATGACACTTGTTGCCTCACTTTGCTTTAGTATTGTAACTTGTGCTCAGGGCAACAGCACGTTTAAAACGGGGGATGTCTCTGACATGCATCCAAGGGGATGGTTGCAGACAATGTTGCAGCGACAGCACGATGGTTTGACAGGGCATCCAGAGGCTTTATCGTATCCTTATAATTCTTGCCTATGGGCGGGCGAGATATCACGTCCTGACGAGAGCTATGGTGATAACTGGTGGCGTTACGAACAGACGGCGTATTACACAGAGGGACTATTGAAACTGGGCTATGAACTGAATACCGAAGAGATGGTCAGTCAAGCGATGGAAGGTATCGAATATACGCTGGCACATCCCGACAAGAACGGTGTGCTGGGCAATTCTACGCTGGTCGGCATCACTTGGCCTATGTCGGTATTCTTCCGTGTGTTGCAGGCGAAGTACGAGCATGATGGCGATGAGCGTATTCCTCTTGCTTTAGAGAAACACTACCTGAACTTCACGCCTACGGATCTTGCCGGAGGTATCGTTGGCGGACGTAACATCATGTCGATTGAAGGCATATTATGGACATACGGAAAAACAGGCAATGCAAAATTGCTGAAGTTGGCAGAGGATGCTTGGGCTATCCAAGATAAGTTTGCTGTGGATGAAACTGCTATCTTGAGCGACGAGCCATTCTATATGCATAGCGTTACGTTTTCAGAAATGCTAAAACTGCCGTTGTTGCTCTATGCATATACAGGCAAACAGCACTATTTGGATTTGGCGATGACTGCCATCCGCAAGGTGGAACGTGAGTCGATGCTGCCCGATGGCGTGCCTTCGAGTGCCGAGTTCCTATATGGCAATAACATTAGTGTAAGTCACGAGACTTGTGTCATCGTTGACTACACATGGACACTGTTCCACTTCCTGCAAGTGACGGGTGAGGCTGAGTGGGCAGACAAGATAGAGCAGGCTATCTACAACGCTGGAATGGGTGCTATCACCAAAGACTTCCGTTCTTTACAGTATTTCTCGTCTGTTAACCAGTTCATCGCCACAGGTTCATCGAACCACAACCTCTATAAACATGGTTCTACGTGGATGGCCTATCGTCCAACACATGAGACGGAATGTTGTTCGGGTAACGTGAACCGTATGCTACCCAACTTTGTAAGTCGTATGTGGATGACAGACAGTGAGGGTGGGGCGGTTGCTGCTATCTATGGACCGAGTCAGGCTACGTTCCCTACTGATAAGGGAAATGTAACCATCACGTGTGAGACGGATTATCCCTTCACAGAGACGCTGACCTTCACAATCAGCGGTGCAGAGGGTGCCACAATTCCTCTGACGTTGCGTATCCCCTCATGGTGTGCTTCAGCTTCAGTTGCCATGAATGGAATTCCTGCTAACTTAGTGTTGCCTGCAGGTACGTTTGTGAAGTTACCCAATGAAGTGAAGAGCGGAGATGTAATCACACTGAACCTGTTGATGGCAGTGGAGAAGAAAACACTCGAGGGTCAGGGCATCTACTTCCAGCGTGGTCCGCTGCTTTATGCTTATGCCATCCCACAGCAGATGATTGAAGACACCGAAGAATATGCTAATATGCACGGCAAGAAACCAGAGAATCCAGACTTCAAGTGTTGGAACATTACCCCTACGGGTAACTTTAACTATGCATACGCTGATGATGGTCGGGACATCGAAGTGAACAATCAGGCAATCGAAGAGATAGGTGGAACTATCCCATTTGATCGCGACTATACATGTATAAACTTACGAATTCCAGTAAAGCAGATAGCATGGAATCTGGAAGATGACCGTTTCACACCAGCACTACCTAAACAAGGCCATTTGACCTTGCTGAGTGATGAGACGAAATATATCGATCTTGTGCCATACGGCAGTACGGAGTTGCGCCTTACCGTCTTTCCTGACGTAGATGCCAAGCCGTTGCATACCCCTGAAGTGCCTGACTATGTTCAGCCTGCAGATGCTCCTGCTTGTGTGACAAGTGTTGACGGCTGTTATTATGCTTACTTCGAACAGCCTCGTTTCTGTTGGGATGACCCTATCTATTGTAAGGTGCGTATGAATGATGACACCACAATCGATCTGTTTAACCCCAAGAACGGAGACCTTTGCACATTGGTCGGCACTACTGCCAACGGTCGGAAGATATGGCGCTGGACAGGTCCGTCGACTACTGATAAGTCCCCTGTGGAACTTATTTTCACAAACAATGACATGCTCACTGAAGCTATGCCGTTTGTTAACGGAGGCTACTACAACTATGACCGCCTGCTTTATCAGGTAGGATTGACAACCAAAGTAAACCTCACTCATACCCCGTCTTCTTATGGCGAAGGGAATGAATCCTGGTACAACCCCGATGGCCGCCTCATGTATAGACCAACTTCAAAAGGCATCTATATAAAAGAAGGAAAGAAATATGTGATTAAGTAACGGTGGATGAATAGTAAATCACTAAATCACAAGAATAAGATGAGAATACTAATAATAGGTGGTACAGGAACAATTAGCAGTGCCATCACCCGACAGTTGGCTGAGAGCGGTCACGAGCTGTGGTTGCTGAATCGTGGTAATCGTAAGAACGAGGTGCCGCAGTGTGTAACACAAGTGATTGCAGATATCGATGATACAGATTCTGTGCTACGCATGTTGGGTGATACAACGTTCGATGCCGTCTGCGAATTTATTGTTTTTGTGCCGAGTCAGGTGGAGCGAGACATCCGCCTGTTCCAAGGGCGTACAAAGCAGTATGTTTATATTTCGTCGGCTTCTGCATACAATAAGCCTGCTGCTAATCATGTAATTACCGAGGGTACGACGCTGGCTAATCCGTTTTGGGAGTATTCACGTAATAAGATAGCCTGTGAGGAACTGCTGATGAAGGAATATCGTGAGAAAGGATTCCCTGTCACAATCATTCGCCCGAGTCATACTTATTGCGAGCGTGGCGTGCCTTTGAGTGTTCATGGGCTGAACGGTAGTTGGCAGGTACTGAAGCGAATGAAGGAAGGCAAGCCTGTTATCATACATGGAGATGGCTCTTCATTATGGACACTGACGTGGAATGAGGACTTTGCCCGTGGTTTCATAGGTCTGCTAGGTAACCCAAAGGCAATCGGTGAGGTATTCCAGATTATGAGCGACGAACAGCTGACATGGAACCAGATATATGAGACAGTAGCCTGTGCTCTGGGAGTGAGGTTGAATCCCTATCATGTTGCATCTGATTTCCTTGCCGTTGCCAGTCCTAAGGAATGGGATTTCAGAGGCAATCTGTTAGGAGACAAAGCCGCCAGTGTGGTCTTTGACTGTTCCAAACTGAAACGGGCTGTACCTGGGTTCATGGCCACCACTCGTTTTGATGAGGGTGTGCGTCGTTGTATAGAATATATCCTGGCTCATCAGGAGTTGCAGGTCGAAGATCCTGACTTTGACGTATGGTGTGATCGTGTCATTGAGGTTCAGGAAACAGCAAGGAAAAGGCTAAATAATAATTGAAATGAAGATATACGACAGAGACTATACGCCGGAGATGATTACGGAGTTGAAGGCGAATGAAGTGTTTGTGTTTGGCAGCAATCTGGCCGGTGCTCATGGTGGTGGGGCTGCACTGCTGGCCTATCGTAAGTTTGGTGCGATTTGGGGTCAGGGTGTTGGTTTGCAGGGGCAAAGTTATGGCATCCCAACGATGCAGGGTGGGGTAGAGACCATCCGTCCGTATGTGGATGAATTTATCCAGTTTGCACGAGAACATATAGGGTACAAGTTCCTGGTGACACGGATTGGTTGTGGTATCGCAGGATTCCGTGATGAGGAGATAGCTCCACTGTTCCTAGATGCACTGGAGGTGGAGAATATCATCTTGCCAAAGGAGTTCGTGGATGTGATAGTCTTATAATTGTTATATTTACATATCAAAATAGTGGTAATCTACAGTGAATTAACAGGTAGTTTGCCACTTTTTCTAATTAATTCTGTGATGGTTTTATAATTTAGTATTATATTTGCAGAGTCTAAATAGTTGAAAAAACGATTATGCAAAGAAAAGGACTTATGTTGCTGTTGTTGCTTATGTTGACAGCAGCACTGAATATAGCAATGGCTCAAGAACTGAAAGTGTCGGATATTAAGAACAGCGGTTGTCTGAACGATACTCGTGGTGAAGAGACAGAGACGGTACCGACGATAATCCTGACGAAAGAGGGTAGTGAGTTGTCTGTACAACTGCTCAATTATGAAAGCAACTGCGGTACGACAGGCTTCAATGTGACTTCGAACGTTAGTGAAGGTGACCCTTGTACGGTGAATGTGTACGTGAGTGCTATTGTTTATGCCGATATGGATTGCGTCTGTCCTTATGATGTGTCGTTTACTGTCTGCGACTTGGAACCAAACTCTTTTTACTTGAATTGTTGGTGGTTTAATGGAGTGGTTCATCTAACTGATGGAAAATCGTTGGTATTGGAGAATAAAAAGGAGTATGCCGTCATAGACGGATTAGGTTTTAGGCTATTGAAGGCTATGCATACGGCAGCTTTGGCTGATGCTGGCTCATGTGAGGGAGAAGTGATTATTCCTGGTATTGTGAGCTACATGGGTGAAGATTACGAAGTGACAGAAATGGATATGAGGTCATTCTTGGACAATACGAAGCTTACCAAAGTCCGCATTCCACGTACGATTAGTGCTAAGTCTTTCTGGTCAAATCCTTTTATGGGATGCACAGCCTTGGAATCGATTGAGGTAGAAGAGGGCAATCCTGATATTTACGCCGTTGATGGTGTGTTGTTTAAAAAGCACGATCTCGGAGTTTTAAGTTATCCTATAGGATCACCTCGTACTTCTTATACCATTCCAAACGGGGTAAAATGTGTTTATGGTCAGGCTTTTGCCTATAGCCCGTATTTGGAAAGGGTCATAGTGCCCGATGAAGTGACAAGTCTGGGGTATAGTGCATTTACCGACTGTAAAAATCTATTGGAGGTGAAGATGCCAAAAAGTCTGCGTGGTGTGGCTTCGAATTTGTTTTTCAATTGTCAGCGCTTGAAGTCGATAGAGATTCCTAATGGTGTTACTTATCTTGGCAATGATGCATTTAACGGATGTAGCAGTTTGATTTCTGTCGTCATCCCAGAGAGCGTGAAGGAAGCTGATTCTTACGTATTTGCTGGGTGCAAGTCGCTTAAGAGCGTAGTGATATCATCGAATTTGAAGATGGTGAGTTTCGGTATGTTTGATAATTGTAGCAACTTGACGGATGTAAAGATTCCAGAGGGGGTTCCCGCAATATCCAATTATGCATTCCGTAATTGCTCGTCCCTTAGAACGTTGGATCTGCCAGAAAGTTTGACTCGTATTGCCACAGCTTTTGTTGGCACAAAGATGAATACCTTATGTATCAGAGGAATCTTACAGCCTAACTGCATGACACGAACGGTATTCAGCAACATGAGTACTCAGACCAAACTCTATGTCCAACCATCGGAAGTTGAGAAGTTCAAGGTAATCTATAGTGGTCCGGTTTATCCATTGGAACAGGCAGACAAGATTGAAAACATTGAACATGAACCATTGACCATTGAACATTCTGTTTACGATCTTCAAGGGAGACGTATCACAGGTAATCCCAGCCGTGGCTTGTATATTATTAACGGCGGTAAGGTGTTGTTAAAGTGATTATTGTAAACGAATTGGTATATGAACTTCCTTGAAGAGAAAATACTGAGTGACGGAACCGTTAAGCAGGGAAATATCCTGAAGATTGATAACTTCCTGAACCATCAGATTGATATTGGTATCATGCGCCAGATAGCTGATGAGTTGAAGCACCGTTTTCATGACGTAGAGGTGAACAAAATACTGACCATCGAAGCCAGTGGTATAGCTATTGCTACTATGGTGGGCAATCTATATGATGTGCCTGTTGTGTTTGCCAAGAAAGGGGAGACAGCCAATAGTACAGATGACAAGTATGTGTCGCACGCCTATTCGTTCACCCATAAGCAGATGAACAATGTGTTTGTGTCTCAACCATATCTGAATTCAACCGACCGTGTGCTGATTGTAGATGATTTCTTAGCCGATGGACAGGCTGTTCATGCACTCATCGACCTTGTGCATCAAGCAGGAGGAGAGGTTGTAGGCATTGGTATTGCTGTGGAGAAAGGTCAACAAAATGGAGGACGTCTGTTACGAGAAGAAGGTTATCGGCTTGAGTCGATAGCTGTCATAGAAGAGATGGATTGGAAAACGCAGAGAATAGACTTTAGGCACTAGACGCTAGACGTTAGACGGTAGACATTAGACGCTAGACGTTAGACATTAGGCACTAGACGCTAGACATTAGGCGCTAGACGTTAGACTTTAGTCGTTTCGCTACGAAACGCTGATGCTACGATAACTATAAATTTTACATTTTATACCTAGGTATAATGGATAATAATATTACAGAACAAGACAAGCAGTATATGCGTGAGGCCATCCGATTGGCTAATGAGAGCGTAGAACGAGGTGGCGGTCCGTTTGGTGCCATCATAGTGAAAGATGGTGAAGTGATAGCTGGCAGCAGCAACAGTGTGACCATTGACAATGACCCGACAGCACATGCCGAGGTGAATACCATTCGACAGGCATGCAGGAAGTTAGGAACTTTCGACCTCACTGGTGCCACTATTTACACATCGTGCGAACCTTGCCCGATGTGTCTTGGCGCAATCTATTGGGCACGTATCAGTCGGATCTTCTATGGCAACAACCGAAAGGATGCCCGAGATATTGACTTTGCTGACGACTTCATCTATGAGGAATTGGATCGTCCGCTTGATGAACGTACCGTGCCCATTATTCCTCTTTTGCGTGATGAAGCCCTTGTTTCTTTTCGAATGTGGATGGCAAAAGAAGATAAAAAGGAGTATTAAACCGCAGAATAGCATAGAGAATTGTCGAATATAAGAGAAACCATCAACTTTTTTGAAAATCGTTTGGTGGTTTCTTTTATTTTGTGTAACTTTGCCCATTAATATTTACAATTAGAATCAAAAACTAAAACTAAATATGAAGAATAAACTATTGAGCATTCTTTGCTTACTTACACTCTTGTTCCCGTTGAAATTGAGGGCACAGGAGCCATATGCAGTATTAACGGGCAATAACGCGAATGAGATGACGTTGATCTTCTACTATGATACGAATAAAGGTGCTTATCCTGCAGTAATGGAAATAGGTCCCTTTTCTGATTATGATGAATGTCCATGGTTAGCCAATCAACAGCCAATTACAGAAGTTATCTTTGATGCTTCATTTGCTGATTATACAGAATTGACCAGTACGGCATATTGGTTTGCGAGCCTATCGACTTTGAACACCATAACAGGCATCAAAAACCTGAAGACCGATAGTGTGACAGACATGACAGAGATGTTTTCTGGCTGTACGAATTTAACCTCACTTGATTTGAGTAGGTTCAATACGTCGTTAGTAACGGATATGATGTATATGTTTGCTGGTTGTGAAAACCTTACGACAATCTATGTCGGGAATGGCTGGAATATATCTAATGTCAAAAATGGAGAAGGAATGTTCAATGGTTGTTTCAACCTGAAAGGTGGTGCAGGCACAACATTTAATCAAGGAAATATAAATGAAACGTACGCTCGTATCGACGAAGGGGAGAATTACCCAGGCTACCTCACATATTTGGAAGATTTAGATGCAAGGAAAGAGGACCTCAACATGCTGATAGGTGATATTTATGGACAGTTGATGCAGATTCAAACGGTGCTAGAAGAAAAAGACCCGAATCGTGCAGCTACAGAATTATGGGAGACACTGATTCAGCTGGTGGATGAAGACGTATTGATTAGTTTATCATTGGAAGAGGCTCAGACAGCAGCAGATCTCAATAACATTGAGAATAAAATTTGGGATCTAAATGATAGAATGAGTCAACTACGAGAAGAAGTAGAGAACTATGGAGTAGCAGTGGTTGAACCATATGCTGTACTGAGTGATAATAATTCTGTGCTGACATTCTACTATGATGACCAGAAGGCAGCAAGGAATGGAATGAGTGTAGGACCGTTTAGCGATTCTTCCCTAAGAGGATGGAACGAGGCTAGTGAAAGTATTACTTCTGCTGTTTTTGAAGCATCGTTTGCAGATTGTATGTCCTTGACGAGCACGGCTTATTTGTTCTATGGATGTAGAAACCTAGCATCCATAATAGGACTTGAGAATCTGCATACAGATAACGTGACGAATATGTACGGTATGTTCACTTTCTGTTCCGGTTTGACCTCTCTGGACTTAAGTGGTTTCAAAACAGATAACGTGACGAATATGGATGACATGTTCTCTTTCTGTTCCGGTTTGACCTCTCTGGACTTAAGTGGTTTCAAAACAGATAACGTGACGAATATGCGCTACATGTTCGAGGATTGTTCTGGTTTAACCTCTTTGGATTTAAGTAGTTTCAATACTTCGAATGTGACGGATATGTATTCTATGTTCTCTGGCTGTTATGGTTTGACCTCATTGGATGTTAGTAGCTTCAACACAGATAACGTTACGAATATGTGGTGCATGTTTTCTGGCTGTTATGGTTTGACCTCATTGGACGTAAGTGGTTTCAACACAGATAACGTTATAAATATGTACGGTATGTTCTCTGACTGTCGTGGTTTGACCTCATTGGATGTAAGTGGTTTCAAGACAGATAATGTGAAGAATATGGAGGGCATGTTCTCTGGCTGTTTTGGTTTGACCTCATTGGATGTAAGTGGTTTTAAGACTGATAACGTGACGGTTATGAGGGCGATGTTCAGTGGATGTTCCAAGCTTTCAAGTATCGATGTTAGCGGTTTCAATACATCAAAAGTTGAAGACATTGGCTATATGTTTCGTGATTGTTCTAGTTTAACAAGTCTCAACTTATCCAATTTCATCACTGATAACGTAATAGAAATGAGCAGTGTTTTCGATGGCTGTTCTGCTTTGACAACAATTAACCTGAGCGGGTTTAATACTGCAAAAGTGACAGACATGCATCAGATGTTTAATGAATGTTCAAGTCTGACGACCCTCGATTTGACCAATTTCAATACAGCGTATGTAACAACAATGTTTGGTATGTTCGACGGTTGTTTTTCCTTGGCAAGTCTTGATTTGAGTAGCTTTAACACAGCTAATGTAACAGCAATGCATCAAATGTTTGAAGGTTGTTCTGCGCTCACTACTATTATCGTCAGTGATGGTTGGACAACTATTGCTGTGGACGATAGTGAAAACATGTTTACAGGATGTTACAGCCTGAAAGGTGGTCGAGGAACGGAATATACACAAGACCATACAGATGTGTCTTATGCTCATATTGATGGCGGGGTGAATAATCCCGGTTACTTCACATCTAAAGACGATATCGAGGGTAGAAGGCATGAGCTTATAGAACGTCTCAATGAAATCCAGCAGCAGATAGAATCGATTACTTCTGTTTTGCAATCCAAAGATCCGAATCAAACAGCAACCGAGTTATGGCAGACATTGCATTATCTGGATGAAGATG
>CADAGO010000026.1 GCA_902787555.1 uncultured Bacteroidales bacterium | reverse complement strand
GTTAAGACCATCTTGGCAATAGAGAGTCTTGTTTGCACTACCTTGATAGAAGAGTACACGGAAACGATTACCTTGAGTAATCTTACAGTCAATCACCAGTTTCTTGTACTGAGACAGGTCGCCTGAGGGCAGACCGATGCCTTTCAGCTGGTTCCAAGATGTTGCAGACCAACCGAATGTGTTTGTTGCTGCGTCCCATGAAGCATTGCCCGTAGGTGCAGGATTAGCGAACGTTGCATGTACCTGCTCTACTTTTGCATTTGCACTAATAGCAACCATCATCATAGCGATTGCTACGAATAGTTTAGTAAAATGTTTCATTTGCTTTTTTGTTTAAAAGTTTGTAAATAAGTTGTTTGTAATAATATTGGTATTATTCGATGCAAATTTAAGGTTTTTTCTTGAATGAATCGCAAAACTTAGCGTAAATAATAGAATAATGTGTGTTTTTTTGTTAGTTTAACAAAAGAATTGCGAGTTTTTGGCGGTTTTTTACTAATTTTGCAATCGCAAAGTATAATAACAATTCAAATCAAAGTTACAATCATGAAACACTTGTGGACATCACTACTTTTGTTTGCTGTCGTTCTGACGGTGAAGGCAGCTCCTGTATCGGATAATGATCAGCGTTTATGGTATGACAAACCTGCTAATTTCTGGCTGGAAGCAGTACCATTAGGAAATTCGCGCATGGGCGCAATGGTGTATGGAGGCACGCAAACGGCGGAAATCCAACTGAACGAGGAAACTTTCTGGAGTGGCGGACCGCACGACAACAACAGCAAGACTTCACTTCAGTATCTCACAGAGGTACGTAGCCTGATTTTCGACGGCAAGGAGCGCGAGGCAGAGAACATTATCAACCAGCAGTTTATCCCAGGTCCTCATGGTATGCGATTCCTTACGCTAGGGTCGGTGAAGATGGACTTCGGACACGATCAGGTGAAGGATTTCTGTCGTGAACTGGATTTACAGACAGCAACAGCTACCACCTCTTATATATATAATGGCGTGAAATATACTCGTCGTGTCATCGCTTCGATGGCTGATGGTGTCGTAGTAGTCAATATCAAGGCCAGCAAGAAGGGGATGAGTTTCAAACTCTATCACGACTGTCGCATGCCAAATAGCAAAGTGGAGGCCGAGGGACAGCGTCTTGTGGCTACAATTCCTGGTGTAGACCATGAAGGCATCAAGGCTGCTTTGACTGCTCGTTGCCGTACTGATGTGAAGACAGATGGTAAGGTGCGTGTTGAAGGCACTAGTTTGATGATTGAGGGTGCTTCCGAGGCTACTTTATACATTTGTGCTGCTACAAATTTCGTCAACTATCATGATGTGAGCGGTAATGCTGACGCAAAGAACGAAGAACTGCTGACACAAGCTGAAACCATGAATTTTGCGCAATTGCTGAAGCGTCATGTGGCAAAATATCAGGAGCAATATAAGCGTGTGAACCTCAGACTCACAAGCGACCCTGAGATAGCCAAGTTGCCAACTCCTCAGCGACTCGATAAATTTTACGGAAGCAAGGATATGGGAATGGTGGCTCTGCTGTTCAATTTCGGTCGCTATCTCTTGATTTCTTCTTCGCAAGAAGGTGGTCAGGCTGCGAATCTGCAGGGTGTATGGAACGACAAGTTCAACGCTCCTTGGGACAGTAAGTACACCATCAATATCAATGCCGAGATGAACTACTGGCCTGCAGAAATATGTAATATTCCAGAGACCAATGGACCTCTTTTCAGTATGATAAAAGACCTGAGCGAGACTGGTAAGGTGACCGCTCGTCAGATGTATGGCTGTCGTGGATGGATGGCACATCATAATACGGATATATGGCGCGTTGCAGGTCCTGTCGACGGTGCTGCATGGGGAATGTTCCCTAATGGTGGTGCTTGGTTGGCTACTCATTTGTGGGAGCACTATCTCTATACCCTTGATCAGGACTTCCTGAAGGAATACTACCCAATTTTGCGTGATGCAGCGATCTTCTATCTTGACTATATGGTTGAGCGTGACGGAGAACTGCTCGTAGTTCCTTCTGTCAGCCCAGAACATGGAGGACGAGGTAAGTCAAGTAACGTAACCGCAGGTTGTACAATGGACAATCAGATTGCTTTCGATGCTCTCAATCAGGCATTGCAGGCAGCTAAAGTATTGGGCGAAGATGCTGATTTGCAGAAAAAACTGGAGCGTGCCATCGCAATGTTGCCAAAAATGAAAGTGGGGCAGTATGGTCAGTTGCAGGAATGGCGTGATGATCTCGACGACCCACGCGACCAGCATCGTCACATCTCACACCTCTATGGCCTTTATCCTTCGGCTCAGATTTCTCCATTTACTACTCCTGACCTCTTCAAGGCAGCAGGAAAGACTCTTGAACAGCGTGGCGACCAGGCAACAGGATGGAGTTTGGGATGGAAAATCAATTTCTGGGCTCGTATGCTTGATGGCGATCATGCCTTCACCATCATCTCCAATATGTTGCGCCTTCTTCCAAACGAAGGACAGGAGCGTCAGTATCCTAACGGACGTACATTCCCTAACCTGTTTGACGCACACCCACCATTCCAGATTGACGGAAACTTCGGAGCTACTGCAGGAGTGGCAGAGATGTTGCTTCAGAGTCATGATGGAGCGGTGCACTTGCTCCCAGCTCTGCCAAAAGCATGGGGAGAGGGTAGTGTGAGTGGTCTTAAAGCCCGTGGAGGTTATGAAGTGGCCATTTCGTGGAAGGATGGCAAGTTGACCAATGCAGTCATCAAGCCAACCTATTCGGGTACTTTGCGTTTGCGTACGCCTAATCCTATCAAGCAAGGTACACAGGTGAAGACTTATCCTGAGTACGGCATATATGAATACGAGATACCTGTCACAGCAGGCAAACCATTAACATTGTAATAATATGGCAGCTCATTATTTGACAAGAAAGGGCGACCACGATGATCTTGACGACAAGACAACGGCCAAGCCTTTTGCTGAGATGGTAAGTCACGGGAATATGTTCTTTCCCGATCCTGACGAGAAAACTATTAGTCCGTTTAAGGAAGAGGAAATGACTAGTCCTTAGTCTTTTCCTTGTTGTTCCTCAACTCTTCCAAGTAGCCTGCAGTGATGATACCAGAGGGTAGGGCGATAATGGCGATTCCAACAAACGAGGACAGAATACTGATGACTCTTCCTGTGTCGGAAATGGGGTAGATGTCGCCATATCCTACGGTTGTTAGAGTACAGGCTGCCCAGTAGAATGCATCAAAGAAATCTGAGAAAAAGAATTCTCCTGTTTCGGGATTAATTTCCTCTTCTGCGTTAAACATTATCATTGCGGTGATAAATGTGTAGAATATAGCAACGGAAAGTACTGCATAAAGTATTTTCCGCTGTTTTTTTATGACAGAGAGGATAATCTCCAATGACTTGAAATACCATATAATCTTGACCACTCGCAGTATCTTCAGCAGACGGGATATACGGGCCATCTTGAATGCTGGAGAAAGCAGGCTGAGAGTAGGTAAAATGGACAACAGGTCAATGATGGCCATTGGTGTGAACGGATAGGTGAGGTAGGCTATCCATGGACTTCTCTTTGTGCGAACGCCAACCGTTATCCACCTTAGTATATAATCAATAACAAAGCAAATGCAGGAGATAATATCAAACCAAATAAATATTGGATGCTGTGAGCGGAACATCAATGGGATAATACCCATAACGATGGCCACCAGCATAATCCAATCATATACTTTCGATAGTTTATTGTCGTTTCTCGGTAGAATAATATAGTTTAACCGTCTTAAATTCTCCATACTTCTAATTCTTTGTGTCGCAAAGGTACATATTATTTATCATTCCTCCAAATATTAGAACAGCGAACGTAAAGAACCGCTTGCTTTTTTTGCAAAGTTATGTCATATTTGTCCATTTATTATCACATTTCACTTGCAAAACGGGAAAAAATTGTGTATCTTTGCATAACTTTTACGTCATAGTATATTTTTCTGGCAATTAAAGTTCGAGGGTAATCGGCTAAAGGCAGACGGTCGTTCGCCTTTAGGCAAATGATAAGATGCCTTTAGGCAAACGATAGTCCGCCTTTAGGTAACATCCCTTCTCATTCAACTCATCTTCCTGATTTAGATAACAGACTTTCCCTTTTGACATAAATACTTTTCCCTAATAACCCTTGGTTATCATCGAATAACCATGGGTTATTGCAGAATAAGGCACAAAAAAACGAGTGGAACCATTGTCTGATTCCACTCGTTTATCGTGATGTGCAACATGTTAGCTGTTGAACATATATAGGAAAGTGGCGATACCTTCGAGTGCAGGTTTGCGTTCGTCTTCGATTTCGAGGGTGAACTTAATCTCCACTTTAGCTGTGCCACGCAGGTTGGCGATGTTGTATAGCATACATGACAGACGGACACGTTTGCCTACAAGTACGGGCAACCCGAATTTCATCTTGTCCATACCGTAGTTGACCAGCATCTTGATGTTACGTGCCTCGATGACTTCCTGATAGAGGTGGGGCAGGAGGGAGAGGGTGAGGTAGCCGTGAGCGATGGTTGAGTGGTAAGGGCTGTCTGTTTTTGCACGCTCAGTGTCGACATGTATCCACTGATGGTCGAGTGTTGCGTCTGCAAACTTATTGATGCGGTCTTGGTCAATCAAGAGCCAATCGGATTTTCCTAGTTCTTTGCCTAAGTAGGCGGCGAATTCGTCGTACGAATTTACTGTAATTAATGCCATAATATAGTTTCTTTGTAAATTTGGGTGCAAAGATACAAATTAATTGACAATCGACAATTGATAATTCTTAATAAAATGTAATTATTCTGTTACTACGAGCTTATAGCCCTTACCATGCACGTTGATGAGTTCAACGTTTGGGTCGTCTTTGAGTAATTTGCGCAGTTTGGTGATATATACATCCATGGAACGTGCGTTATAGTAGTTGTTGTCGACCCAGATGGCACGGAGTGCATAGTCGCGCTGTAGTAGTTCATTCTGCTTGCTTGCAAGGAGCTTGAGCAGGTCGGATTCCTTGGTGGTAAGTTTCTCTTGTACGTTGTCGAATGTAAGAGTCTGCTTCTTTGAATCGAAGGTGAACTTACCAATTTGGAATATCGACGAGTTTGCATTCTTCTTCCCATTGACACGGCGCAAGATAGCTTCGATACGGAATACTACTTCTTCCATTGAGAACGGCTTGGTGATATAGTCGTCGGCTCCGAGTTCGAATCCTTGTTTGACATCATCCTTAAGGGTTTTGGCAGTGAGGAACATAAAGGGTACGTCGGAGTTGATCTCACGAATCTTATAGGCAAGTGTGAAACCATCCATCTTTGGCATCATGACATCTAAGATGCACAAGTCGTATTTCTTCTGCTGAAAGGCTTCAAAGCCCTCTTCTCCATCGACGCATAGGTCGACATTGTAGTTCTTTGCCTCAAGGTATTCACGGAGTAACATACCCAGATTTTCGTCGTCTTCGCATAACATGATGCGAGCTTTGTCCATTTTTTCTTCCATAATCGTATTGTTTTAGTGGTTGATAATTATTCTTTATACTAACGGCATCTTAATGATGAATTTGGTACCGATGCCGATTTCGCTTTCAGCGGTGATTGTACCTTTGTGCTCTGTGATGATTTTCTTGACATAGGCGAGCCCTAATCCGAATCCTTTGACATCGTGGAGATTTCCTGTATGGACGCGGTAGAATTTCTCGAAGATCTTTTTGATGTCGTCTTTCTTGATACCGATCCCATTGTCTTGAATGGAGATGCAGAGATGATCGTTTTCGTTCCAAGTGGAAAGTTTCAGCTCAAGTTGTGCATCTTGGCGTCGGTATTTCACTGCATTGTCCATGAGGTTGAAGATGACATTTGTGAAATGCATTTCGTCAACATAGATGTCGGGTTTTTCTGCGCGCAGATTGGAAATGATTTTTCCTCCATTCTTTTCCACCTTAAGGGTAAATGTGTGTATGACGCCAGCTATCAGTTCATTGGCATCGACCTCACGCAGATTGAGACGCGCACGTTGGTTCTCATACATAGAGAGTTGCAGCACCTTTTCAACTTGGAAGCGCAGACGGTTGGTCTCATCGTTAATGGTGTTGGCCAGTCGACGTGTCATCTTTTCGCTTTTAGGTACAGATTCGTCGCACAGCATCTGTGCAGCTAAGGAGATGCTGGAGATCGGAGTTTTGAACTCATGCGTCATATTGTTGATGAAGTCGTTCTTTACTTCTGTCAGTTTCTTCTGCCTGAATACTAGTACGAGGGTTACAATGAAGGTAATGAGTAGGATGAGTGTGAAGATCAGGGATGGCATGAGAAACCATATGGACTGTGTAATGTAGCGCGAGTACATAGGGAAGTGTACCTTGAGAGTTCCCATTTTCTGTACAGGGTCGTTTCGGAAGATAGTGGTCGTGAATGCGTTGTTTTCGCCTTCAGTTTCATAATCGGAACAGCGCATCACCAAGTTGCCATTACTGGTATAAACGGAGAAGTGATAGGGGATGTTTATGCCGTTATTCGCTAACTGAGTGCGCAGGGTTTGGTCGAGTACATTAATGTCAATGCGGTCAACCAATGGCCGGTCACTTGCAGTATAAAGCATGCTGTAGATAACTTCCTCGATTAGTGCCTTCCCGTTATCGTAACGCTCTTTCATAATAGACTCAAGCGAGCGTGGCATGGTTTTCTCGTTAGGGCGTTTGGTGAAGTATTTGTCGGAAAACTTTGTGTTGGCTGTTGTCTCGATGGTTGAGAATGCACTACCATCTTTTGCAGTAATGGTGTGGGTGCGTTGAATAAAAGCAGAGTCGGTAGTTACTGTGACAGAATCAGAAGCCATCGCGATGCCTGCGATTGCATCTGAACCTTGGTTGAGATAACGAGTAGCTTCGTCCAACTCCAATTCGTGCGCAGTAGCAAGCAGACTACGATTGACAGACTCCACGAAATGAAGCCGACGCAAATCCAACACCTCTTCTATATAATACACCTGCAAAGCGAGCAGGCAGACAAAAGAGATGCCCATGACAGCTGCGAGGATTGAAATGGTCGTTTTCTTCATGTTCTTGAGTTTTGACAATCAAAGTAACGAATAAATATCTAAATACATTTAAATGAAATCCCTAAATTAAGAAAAAAGAATAAAAAAAGAGCCAATGTTTAACAAACACCGACTCTTTAGTTTCGAATTTGTGAAGTTATTAGTCCTCGTCTTTCTGCTGAGCCTCAAACTCTTTCATGAGTTGCTGCTGCAGATCTGTTGGTACAAGTTCGTAGTTAGAGAACTTCATCGAGAATGAAGCTCGACCACCTGTGAGTGAGCTGAGGGTAGTAGAATAGCTGGCCAATTCTTTCAACGGAATCTTAGCAACCAACTTGTCATAACCGTTAGCACTTTCGCTACCAACAATCATACCGCGACGACCTTGAATGTCGCTCATCACATCACCCATCTTGTCGCTTGGAGTGAGTACTTCAACTTCGTAGATAGGCTCCAACAATTTAGGACCTGCGTTCTTGAATGCTTCGCTGAATGCATTACGTCCTGCAAGCATAAACGAAAGTTCGTTGGAATCTACTGGGTGCATCTTTCCATCATAAACGATTACACGTACATCGCGAGCGTAGCTACCAGTCAACGGACCTTGCTCGAGACGTCCCATGATACCTTTTTGGATAGCAGGAAGGAAGCGAGTATCGATGGCTCCACCAACAACAGAGTTGTAGAATACAAACTTGCCACCCCATTCGAGGTCAACCTCTTCCTTACCCTTGATGGTCATCTTGTATTCCTGACCATTGAATTTATAGAGAGTTGGTTCAGGCATTCCTTCAGCGTATGGCTCTACGATCAAGTGTACTTCTCCGAACTGACCAGCACCACCTGACTGCTTCTTGTGACGATAGTCGGCACGAGCTGCCTTAGTGATTGTCTCACGATAAGGAATCTTCTGCTCTCCGTAATTGATCTTAATCTTTTCGTTGTTTTCCAAACGCCATTTGAGCGTGCGAAGGTGGAATTCGCCCTGACCCTTAATGAGTGTCTGCTTCAGTTCCTTGCTCTGCTCGATAACCCATGTCGGATCTTCCTGAGCCATCTTTTGGATAGCAGAAATCATCTTTTCTGTATCTGATTCATTTTCTGCCTTGATGGCACGGATATACTTAGGCTCTGGATACTTCACGAGGTTGAACTTCCAGTCGCAATCCTTACCTACGAGGGTGTTGCCTGTACGTACGTCCTTAAGTTTGGTTGTACAGCCGATGTCGCCAGCTACAAGTTCTTCAACTTTTGTGCGATTGGAACCTGCGCAGACAAACAACTGTGCAATACGCTCCTTGCTACCACGGTCTGAGTTGGTGAGGTCGTCACCTTCATGTACAGAACCGCTCAGTACCTTGAAATATTGTACACCACCGATATGTGGCTCATTTGCAGTCTTGAAGAAATAGAGTGCAGTAGGACCATTTGGATCTGGTTTAACAACTGTTCCGTTGGTTGCCTCAACTTCTGGCATTTCATCTACGAATGGTACGACATTGCCGAGGAATTCCATCATACGGCGTACACCCATATCTTTAGCTGCACATACGCAGAATACAGGGAACATGCCACGACTTGCCAAACCCTTGCGGATTCCCTCACGACATTCGTCCTCAGTAAGTTCTTCGCTTTCAAAGAATTTCTCCATCAGACTCTCGTCGTTCTCGGCAGCAGCTTCAACCAACTGGCGATGCAATTCTTGAGCCTTGTCCATTTCTTCTGCAGGGATGTCCTCGATTGTTGGTGCACCTCCTTCTGGCTTCCATGAATATTTCTTCATGAGCAATACGTCGATGAGGGCGTTGAAGTTAGGACCTTCGTTCAAAGGATACTGTACCTGTACGACCTTGCTGCCGTAGAGGTCTTGCAACTGCTCCACACAACTATGGAAGTCACACTTCTCATGGTCGAGTTGGTTTACAAGGAAGATACAAGGCTTTCCTAGTTTCTCTGTATAGCGGAAGTGGTTCTGAGTACCTACTTCTACACCTGCAGCGCCGTTGAGCAATATTACAGCAGTGTCTGTTACAGATAAAGCTGCCATTGCTGCACCTGCGAAGTCATCAGCACCTGGACTGTCAATGAAATTGAGTTTCTTACCATTCCACTCTGTGTGGAATACTGTTGAGAATACGCTGTAGCCATATTCCTGTTCTACTGGGAAATAGTCGCTCACGGTGTTTTTCTGTGAAATACGTCCGCGGCGACTGATCGCACCTGCTTCGAAAAGTAAGGTCTCGGTCAAGGTAGTTTTACCTGCACCGTCATTACCTAAGATGGTAATGTTTTTGATTTCGTTAGTCTTATAAACTTTCATGTTTGTAAATATTAAGATTGTATGTTATCTTGTTAGGTTTTTTCCAAATTTCCGAGGGTGGCTCAGAATTTGGAGCTGCAAGTTACGAAAAAAAACTGAACTGACATTACTATTTTTTGAATAATGTCAAACTTTTTATCAAAAACGTGTCAGTAAGCGGTAAAATGTAATGAAAAGGAGGGGGAAATGTGGATGAATTTGCGTAAATGGTTAGACGAAAAGTGAGGCGATGATGTCGTTTGAAATGTAGATCCCTTTAGGGGTAAGAATCAGATTGCCATCTGTGTTTTTTAACAATCCTAAATTATAATAAGGTGTAGCTGCCTGAATGAGATGTTGGTAGTAGTCATTACCAAACAGATGCTTGATGGTATCCATCTGAAGTCCTTTACTGGTACGTAGTCTGGTCATCACCATCTCATTGTATTGTTGGTCTTTGGTTAGCATTTCAATATCAATGACAGGATGCTTTTGGTTGATGCCATCGATATATTTTTTGAGGTCGCAGACATTGCTTTGCCTGCTTGTGCCGTTATAGGAATGTGCACCCGCGCCCAGTCCTAAGTAATGGGTGTTGTTCCAATAGCTTGAGTTATGGCGTGAATAGTAATTTGGTTTAGCAAAATTGGATATCTCATAGTGCTCAAATCCTGCATCTTGCATTTTTTTCATGAGCAGGCTGTACATGTCGCGTGAGTACTCATCTTCGATTTCCTGAATGTGGTGAGAGGTAAGCAATTCATAGAGTTGGGTGCCTTCCTCATACATAAGCGAATAAGCAGAAAGATGTTGTATGTTGAGCTGCAAGGCTTGGCTGATGTCGTTTAGCCAATCGTTAAGTGTTTCTCCAGGGAATCCGAACATCAGGTCGATGCTGATGTTACCATATTCGTTGGCTTGTAATAGTTGTACAGCATTGATGGCTTCTTGGGCAGTATGTCTTCGATGGATAAACTGCAAAGTAGCATCATGAAATGATTGGATACCGAGGCTGATGCGGTTGATAGGTAAGGGTCGTAACTCGTCCACATAAGTTGGTGTGACATCGTCGGGGTTCATTTCAATGGTTATTTCGCAATCATTCGTCACGGGGTGGTGTTGGGAGATGGTATCGAGTATGTGACTTATTTGCATAGCCGATAACTGTGATGGAGTACCTCCTCCAAAGTAGATAGAATGAATCGTGTCACCATTCAGATACTGTTGTGTGAGGGCTATTTCCTTGCATACTGCATCCACATATTGATTACGCAGTTCTAACTGGGTGGTGGAAAAGAAGTCGCAGTAGATACAGCGGCTTTTGCAGAATGGTACGTGGACGTAGATGCAGGACATGGGAAGATTAAAAATAAAACAAAAAAACCTGTTGACAATGTCTCCAGGTTTCAATTCTCTCAATTAGGTGTAAAACCTAAATGCAATTCGTTGTGTAGTTAATTATTCAGCAATTGTATCATTTGCTGTAGTGTCACAAGCAGTAGTGTCAACTACTTCTTCTTCAACAACAGTCTCAACTTCAGTGCTGTCTGTAGCGGTAGCCTCAGTGTTACCATTAACACAAGATGCGAAAGAAACAGCAACAACTGCAACGAATGCAACTAAAAGCTTCTTCATTTTTTTTGTAATTTAAATTGTTAAACAATCATTTGCTTTCTAAAACCGCTGCAAAGTTACGACGTTTTTCGATACGTTGTTATCGCAAACAACCTTTTTTTTCATTTCTTCTCGTTTTTTTTACAAAAAAGAGTCAAAAATTGCGCTTTAAGTCAGTGAATGGGTAAATATTATTTAAACGTGTAGCAATTATGATTGAGTTATGAAGCCAAGCTGACATTGTGTGCAACAGCAAGTTTTCGTAGGTTAATTAATGCATAACGTGTTCTGCCCAACGCGGTATTAATACTACAGTTGAGTTTGGCAGCAATTTCCTTGAAACTCATATCTTGGTAGAAACGCAGTTCGATGATTTGCTGCTGATTGTCGGGCAGCATCTTGATGATTTGCTGTAAACCATTGAGGTTCTGCATTTGTATAATCTGATTCTCGACATTATTCTCATCAGCCAGTTTGATGTCGTTGAACAAGTCAACCTCATTCTCGTCATTTGAGATGTTCTTTTCATTGTTTAGCTGACGGAAGTAATCAACTAAAATATTGTGTGTGATACGCATAAGCCATGCGCTGAACTTCTGTTGCTCAGCATATTTGCCATTTTTAAGTGTAGCTACTACACGCATGAATGTATCCTGAAACAAATCCTCAGCTACATCGTTGTTGCGTACAATATAAGCTATATATGAAAATACCTTACTTTCATAACGATTCAACAAAACGTTGAATGCCTCATGATTGCCTTCTACGTAAAGTCTTACCAATACTTCATCGGTAAGTGTTTTCAAATTATTCATTATGCTCTGTTTAGGGTCAGTCTCATCACACGTTGTGGTCAACACTGCATTGACTGACGGTTGTTATTAGCGTAATGTTTCTTCGATAGGCAATACTTGTTTTTTAGTTCGTAATTATATGAAAGTTCTCAAAATCGATTGCAAATTAACACAAGATTTGGCAAATATGCAAGAAAAAACAATAAAAAATGCTGATTTCCTGTTATTTTTAACACATTCGCATCCCGTTTTCGTATTTAAACCCTCTTAAGAAATCACTTACAGCCATTTTTTTCTTTCCTGAGAGTTGTAATGTTTGGATGCTAATATAGCCATCAGATGTCCTGACTTTGAGGTAGGATTTCCCATCTGTGATGAGGTCCCCGATGTTTCCTGAATTGCCAGATGTCTCTTTTGTGGCTTCGTATATTTTTACTTCTATGGTTTTCTCGTTTGTATGCAGTTCTGTCCATGCGGAGGGATAGGGACTGAGACCTCGAATGAAGTCGTATATTTGCTTCGTGTTCTTTTGTTGCCAGTCGATGCGGCAGGTCTCACGGAATATCTTTGGGGCCGGTTTTAGTTCTTCAGAAGAAGCAACTAGCATGCTCTGCTCAACAGGGTGAATGTTGTCTGCGAGGATGTTGTTGACCGTCTCTGTGACTAATTTACCTCCTAACACCATAAGTTTATCGTGTATTATGCCTACGTTGTCGCTATCTTCGATGGGTATGCGTACTTGCTGAATTATCTTTCCTGTATCAATTTCATGTTTTAGGAAGAAAGTAGTGATACCTGTCTCTGTCTCGCCATTGATAATTGCCCAATTAAGTGGGGCAGCACCACGATATTGCGGTAGTAAGGAAGCATGGAGATTGAAGGTGCCCAAACGTGGCATGTTCCATACAATTTCTGGCAGCATTCTGAAGGCTACCACAATCTGCAGGTCGGCATGGAGTGAACGTAGCTCTTCAATGAATGCCTCATCCTTGAGTTTGGCTGGCTGCAATACATTCAGACCATGTTCTATAGCATAAGCCTTAACAGGACTCGGTTGGAGTACACTTCCGTGACGCCCCATTGGCTTATCAGGCATCGTGATGACACCTACAATATTGTATCCGCCTTCTACAAGGCATTTAAGACTCTCGACTGCAAAATCGGGAGTTCCCATATATACGATTCTTAGTTCTTCTTTCTTCATACACCTTATTATATAATATAGGACCCATTGGCCTGTTATGATTATTCTGCAGAGAAGTTCACGAGTACTTCTCGATACGAATTGAATAGGCCAGATCGTGATACAAACCCAAGGAATTGATGCTCATCGTTGACTACAGGAAGGTTCCACGCTTGAGTCTCGTCGAATTTCTCAGTTGCAATCTTCAGGGTATCGTTCGTGTTCAAGAGCGCAGGAGGATCTTTCATGAACGATGTGACAGTGAACTGGTGATACAATTCGGGGCGGAAAATATATTTTCGGATGGAGTCGAGTGTGACTACCCCAAGAAAGACACCATTTTGATCTATCACAGGGAAGATATTGCGATGCGCTTTAGATATGACTGATACCATCTTTCCGAGATCCATATCAGGTGTGAATGTTTTATAGTCAGTCTCTATCTGTGATTCCAGATTGATGATGGTTAGGATGGCTTGATCCTTATCGTGAGTGATTAACTGGCCTTTTCGTGCCAACCGCATGGCATAGATGCTGTGAGGCTCGAAGGTGTTGATGGTAAGATAGGACATAACTGATACAATCATCAGGGGAACAAATAGTTCATAGCCGCCTGTCAGCTCTGCAATAAGGAAGATGCCTGTCAGCGGGGCGTGCATGACGCCAGACATCAAGCCTGCCATACCATAAAGGGCACAGTTCTTGGAGGACAAAAATCCATTGTTGCCTAATTCCAAGCCAAGTGTCTGGTCCCAAAGGTTAGCAAAGATGAATCCTGCAATACAGCCGAGGAACAAGGATGGAGCAAATACACCTCCACAACCTCCTGCACCATTGGTGGCAGTCGTGGCAAATACCTTTAGCAGCAATACCAATCCCAGATAGAGCAACAGCGTATTGCTACCATAGAACAAGGTGTTGTGCATGATTGTATCAGGATGGGCATTGTTGATTAATTGCGAAATCACATCGTAGCCCTCGCCATACATCGCAGGGAAGAAAAAGATGAGAACACCCAATACGCTTGCTCCTACAAGGAATTTCTTCCAAGGTTTTGCGAGTTTGCCAAAGATGCCCTCAAACCAATTCATCGAGCGAGTGAAATAGAGCGAAACCAATCCGCATAGAATCCCTAAGAGAATACAGCCAGGGATGATATCGATGGTGAATGCCTTGTCAAGATTGAATGAGAACATCGAATCAGTGCCATAGAGCGCGTATGACACACAAACAGAGGTGAGACAGGTGACAAGCAGAGGGAGAAGGGATGCCATATTCAAGTCGAGCATCAGCACTTCCAACACAAACATCACGCCTGCAATAGGTGCTTTGAAGATGGCTGCTACGGCACCAGCAGCACCACAACCCACCAACAACATGACCGTGTTTTGGGGCATGTTGAATCGTTTCCCTAAATTAGAGCCAAAGGCAGAACCTGTCAGTACAATTGGGGCCTCGGCTCCTACTGAACCTCCAAATCCAATAGTAATGGAACTAGCAACGATACTGGTCCAACGATTATGACCCTTAATGCGTGCTCGCTTGCGAGAGATGGCATAAAGAATTTTGGTGACACCGTGACTGATGTCGTCCTTCACAACATACTTCACAAACAATGCTGTAATCAAGATACCAATAGCTGGGTAGAGCATGTACAAACCATTGGTTTCAGAAAGGTTGAACTGGTTCGTAAGCAGATGTTTGATTTCCTCTACCAAATATTTCAAAATGAATGCTGCCAATCCTGAGCACAGACCCACAATCAGACTGAGCATCAACACAATCTGGTGATTGGTATGATCGCCTTTAATCCACTCTGTGATATTGTGGATGATATTTGCTTCTCGTCTGATGAGTGAGTATTTCATTTTGCTATGCTAAGTATGAACTTATTCTCTGATGATTTGGAACTTTCCACTTGCATCAATCTTAATGATACTCGATGGTTTATGTTTCTCTTTACATTGACGATTATATTTCACAACGTAGTCTACTGCGTTCTTGATTTCGTCTGATATCTCGTCGAATGTTCGTGCTGTAGGTTCGCCGCTAATGTTGGCGCTAGTTGATACGATAGGTTTTTGAAACCTAAAGCAGAGTTCCTTTGAAAATGTTTCCTTAGTGATTCGCATTCCGATGCTACCATCTTCTGCCAAAAGATTGGGGGCCAGTCCGATAGCTTGGTCAAAGATGATGGTAAGAGGTTTTTCTGCCATCTCAATCATATCCCATGTGACATCCGCCACATTGCGTACATATCTTGACAGGCGTGCATCGCTATCGACCAGACAAATCAGGGCTTTGCTGTCGTCACGTCGCTTGATTTCATATACACGCTTTACTGCCTCTGGATTGGTGGCATCGCAGCCGATACCCCACACAGTATCAGTAGGGTAGAGGATGACCCCTCCCTGTCGCATCACTTCTACTGCTTTCTTAACTTCGTCTTGTAACATTTTCTTTTATATATTCTTCATCCTCCCTTCCTATTTTGGAATGACTGGGAGAACCCTTTCAAAACTCGCTGGTGAAATGGAATTTTATATGCTTGAAATCCTGCTGTGCCATTTGAAGCACGTAGTTGGAATCAGCCAAAAATACATCTCGACCATCTCTGTCTTTTGCCATATATTGGTACTTTCGCTTCTTGAATGCCTCCAACTCGGCATCGTCATCACTTTCTATCCAGCATGCTTTGTACAGACTGACCGGTTCCCAACGACATTGCGCATTGTACTCATTCTCCAATCGATACTGAATGACTTCAAACTGGAGTTGTCCTACAGTGCCAATGAGTTTGCGGCCATTGAACTGGTTGATAAACATCTGTGCCACACCTTCGTCCATCAATTGATCGATACCTTTTGCCAACTGTTTGGTTTTCATTGGGTCAGCATTCTCGATATATTTGAACATCTCAGGTGAGAAACTCGGAAGTCCTTTGAAATGCAACTGCTCACCCTCTGTAAGGGTGTCGCCAATCTTGAAAATTCCATTATCGGGCAGACCAACAATATCGCCAGGATATGCTTCCTCGATGGTGCTCTTTTTCTGCGCCATGAATTGGGTAGGAGAGGAGAATCGCACCGTTTTTCCCTGACGGATATGCTGGTAAGGCGCATTTCTGACAAACTTACCAGAGCATACCTTACAGAAAGCGGTACATGAACGATGGTTGGGGTCGATGTTGGCTGTAATCTTGAAAATGAAACCAGTGAACTTGGGTTCTGTGGGTTCTATCAATCTTTCTTCCGCCTGTGTGGGACGAGGACTTGGGGCTATTTCTACAAAACAATCCAGCAACTCTTGTACACCAAAGTTATTGAGGGCTGAACCAAAGAATACAGGAGCTATCTCTCCGCTTAGGTAGGTGTTGACATCGAATTCGGGATAAACACCTTCAATGAGGTCGAGATCTTCACGAAGCTTAGTGGCATCGCTTTCACCTACATACTCATCGAGCGCAGGGGTGTTGATGTCCACCTCTACCTTTTCTGTCACTACTTGTTTGTTGGGCGTGAAGAGGTTTAAGTTCTGCTCATAGATGTTATAAACTCCCTTGAACCGTTGTCCTTGGTTGATTGGCCATGAGAGAGGACGTACCTTAATTTGTAACTCCGACTCCACTTCGTCGAGTAAGTCGAATGGGTCACGACCTTCACGGTCCATCTTGTTGATGAACACAATGACTGGCGTCTTACGCATACGGCATACTGTCATCAACTTGCGTGTCTGCGCCTCCACACCTTTAGCACCATCGATAACGATGATGGCACAATCTACTGCTGTCAGTGTGCGGAAGGTGTCCTCGCAAAAGTCTTGGTGACCAGGAGTGTCGAGAATGTTGACCTTGTAGTTTTTATAGTCGAATTCCATCACAGACGTAGAGACAGAGATACCGCGTTGTTTCTCTATATCCATCCAGTCCGAGGTGGCTGTCTTCTTGATTTTGTTAGATTTTACAGCCCCTGCCACCTGGATTTGACCACCAAATAGCAACAGCTTTTCTGTCAGTGTAGTCTTTCCTGCGTCTGGGTGGCTGATGATGGCAAAGGTTCTGCGTTTTTGTATTTCTTGTTCGTTCATACTTATTCGTTGAAAGGGAATCTGAATTCACTCAAGTCAATTGCGTGACCAGTAACAGTATATAATATCATGAGGACTGCACCTATCATTACTGCGATGCCAATAGTTTTGTTGATAATCCAAATGATGCGCATGTTGTAGTTGTTGCGCACCTTGTCTACCAACCATGTCAGCACATACCACCATAGCAGGGCACCAACAACAATGAATAGGTAGCCAACCATTTGGGCAATGAAGTTCTCAACAATGATGAAGGTAAACATGGCGAAAGTAGCAACAAACAGGAAGATAATCAGCGGGTTCGATACTGTGACAGCAAAGCCTGTCAGGAAGTTCTGTAGCAAGGTTCCCTTGTTGCGTTTCACAGCCTTCACTGTCTCTTTGGGTTTCGACATAAATGTGTAGATGCCGAAAAGAAAGAGCAGGATTCCACCAATCGTCTTTAGCCACAATGCGATGACTGGGTCTTCGATGATATCTATGACGAATTTCAGTCCGAAACCTGTAATGATGGCATAGATAATGTCTGATAATGATGCGCCGACACCTGTAGCAAACCCTTCCCAGCGCCCTTTGTTCAGGGTGCGTTGGATACAAAGGATGCCTACAGGTCCCATTGGTGCAGACGCGATGATACCAATGAGCAGACCTTTGACGATCATCTCAATGTAACTTGTGTCTTGCAGCCAATCCTGAAAGGTGGCGTATTGCGGTAGTTGGGGACTGATAATGTCTGCTATCATTCGCTTCTAATTAATGTGGTTGTTTCTGTGATGATACCATAGTCCGACTCTTCTTCTGAACAGTGGACGAGCGAGTCGTTCTGACAGAGGATGATCTCGTAGCTGGTCACCAAGCTGTCGACATCATTGATTGCCAACAAAGTCAGCACGCTGTCTTCCAGGCTCCAACGTCCTGTTTCTATCTGCTCTTCGTCCTCAATGGTGTAGGTCGAGTCGTTCATAAAGGTCCACACGGCAGTCTCATCAGTCTCTTCAGGTTCTCCTTCAGCTATTCTGCTTTCGATATTCACCTGTGTCCACTTGCCAACCAAGTGTTTCCTCTGGAGCGAGGTGTCACATGCACATATTAGCATACACACCAACGCAATTCCCATAATACCCTTAAAAAACTTCATTTTTCTGTTATCTTGCTGAAACATATTTATGTAGTGTCTTGCGAACTGCTCCTGGACCTGCATAGAGTTCCTTCACCATACCTTCAATCTGTTCGCCCAAGCCTGCTTCGTAGAGGTCGAGTCCGAATACGTCCTTACGTGAATACAGCTGTTTCAGAGGACTCCAGTCTTGATCGGCTTTCCCAATTTCCAATGGCGCTACAATGGCTTGCATTTCCTCGAGCATTGGGTCTGGTGAACATTCGAATGGGGTACCATCGTCTTTGATGCCTTTCAGATAGCGGGCATAGCCTGCGAGGGTGAGAGGAATAAGTATGAGGTTTGATTTGTCCAATCCACGAGCCACATATTTCTTCAATGTCTCGCCAAAGCGGATAGGCAACTTCTGGCTGGTGTCGCATGCAATACGCTGTGGGGCATCAGGCATGAAGGGGTTGGGCAGACGGCGGTTGATAACGGCGCCGATAAATTCGTAGGGGTTCAACACACCTGGATCTACCACTACTGGCATAGCTTCCATATAGCCGATTTTCTGGATGAATGGACGCAAATCCTCATCAGCCATCTCTGCCGAGATAAGTGTATAACCAAGCATACAGCCATAGAGAGCCATCGCTGTGTGGAGTGGATTCAGACAGGTGGTCACCTTCATCGTTTCTACCTTGTCCACTGTCTCCCGTGTGGTATAGAGTGCACCACCTAAGTCGAGTGGTGGACGTCCGTTGGTATAATTGTCTTCAATGACCAGATACTGCACTTCCTCAGCATTCACGAATGGAGCTGTGAAGGTGTGCTTCTCTGTCTCGATATAGTCGTTGTCTTCGAAGCCGTCTGCTGCGAGCATTTCCTTTACTTTCACATGTGGGCGAGGGGTAATCTTGTCGATCATCGACCAAGGGAAGGTGATTTTCTTCTCATCTTTCAGGTATACCAAGAATGCCTCAGGTACCAGTCCGTCCTTCGCCCAGCGCTCTGCGTAGGCCATCACACCTGCTTTCACCTTATCGCCATTGTGTGAGCAGTTGTCCATACTTTGCACCGTGAGAGGCAGTTCACCTGCCTTGAAACGTTCATAAAGCAGGGCTGTGACCTTACCCATAGCAAATACGGGCTTCAGCCCACGGGCTAAGTCTGCCTCGTTGAACGTATAACCTTTCTCTGTGATAGTGAATGAAATCATTTGGAGTGATGGGTTCTTGAAAATTTCCATCAGGCGATTCCAGTCCTCAAACTGTGGGTCTGCTTTCAAGGCTTCTGTCACACTGGCGATAACCTTCTTCTCGATAGAACCGTCAGAGCAAAGGTTCACGCAGAGCGATAGGTTGTTATATGGAGCGTATGCCTTATCAATGACCTCGAAGTCAAAGGTTTCAGCCACAATCACACCACGATCGTATTTGCCTGTATTCAACGCGTCATTGAGGATGGCTGCTGGGAAGGCTCGGAAGATGTTTCCACCTCCGAAGTGTACCCATGTTGGCTCCTTCGCTGTCTTCTCGCGTACTTTTGCAATATCAAACTTTGGGAGCTCATAACCCTTCTGCTCCCACTCTGCGGCATTTAACTGACCGCTAAATATGTCGTTTAACTTCATAATGATCTGAATAATCTGAGTATTCTGAGTAATCTGTTTTTTTTAATCAAAGAATCCAGGCTGTTTGTATTCGATGCCCAGTTCTCTGTCCACTGTAGCCAGGATGCCTTGCACCTGTCCCATTGCAAACATACGTCCCAAAAGCGTATAGCCTGCATTGTGGCCGTGACTGCTTTCGTCCATAATTCCGCCAGGTTCGTCTGTAAAAGTCATTCCATGATCCACACGCATAGGCAGTTGTGGATTCTCCTTTTCGAAA
The DNA here is from genome assembly GCA_902787555.1 of uncultured Bacteroidales bacterium. Lineage (GTDB taxonomy): Bacteria > Bacteroidota > Bacteroidia > Bacteroidales > Bacteroidaceae > Colivivens. The sequence goes on along the minus strand of CADAGO010000026.1, from coordinate 17,985 downwards.
ATGCGACACAATTCTACGATATCAGCACGTCCACCCAGATGGCTGGCCTCTGTGAAGTCTCCGTTAGGGAAGATGTGGCATGAACGCAAATGAACGAAGTGGGTACGCGATGCAAACTTCTTCGCCATCTCAACTACGTCATTATAGGCACCTGCACTCAGTGAACCTGCGCAGAATGTCAGACCGTTATGCTTGTTGGGCACAGCATCGAGGAACCACTGGATGTCCTCCTCTGTACGAACGATACGTGGCAGACCCAGCACCTCGATAGGTGGGTCGTCGGGGTGTACACACATGTTCATGTTGCACTCCTCGCACACAGGCATGATGGCCTCGAGGAAGTACTTCATGTTCTGGCGTAACTGAGCCTTGTCGATACCCTTGTACAAGTCGAGAAAGTCGCGGAACTTCTGAATAGGAGCCTCGTCGTTCTCACTGAAGTTGCCGCTCACGAAGCCCTGTGTCTTGATGATGATGGTCTCTACCAGCTGATGCTCTTTCTCTGGAGTCATCGTCTTAGCAAGTTCTTCTGCCTCTGCAAGGACACTTCGTCCCTCGCCCCAGCCAGCAGGGAACTGGAACTTGCTCCATTCCTCGCGAGCACCTGGACGCTTCAGGATATAGATGTCGAAATAGGCAAACTCAGCGTAGTTGAAATAGAGGTTTGTCGAGCCGTTTGGGTTCGTATGCAGCAAATCTGTGCGTGCCCAGTCCAATACGGGCATGAAGTTGTAGCAGATGCAGTGGATGCCTTCTGCCGAGAGGTTGCGCAGCGACTGCTTATAGACCTCAATCTGGTGGTCACGATCAGGACCTCCGTACTTGATGGTCTCAACCACAGGAAGGCTCTCTACAACACTCCAGCGCATACCGTAGCTCTCGATATACTCGCGCAGGTCGCGAATCTTCTCACGTGTCCATACTTCGCCAAGCGGTACATCGTGCAAAGCTGTGACGATACCCTCGACTCCAATTTGTCTCAACATGGCAAGCGTAATCTTATCCTTCTTGCCAAACCATCTCCAAGTTCTTTCCATATTATTGTCTTAAATTTATTCCATAGTTCACTTCGCGCACAAGCGTGCGCGTGTGTTTGAGGCTACAAAGATACATCTTTTATTTCTATCCACCAAATAAAAGCCTGTTTTTTTCTCAAAAGAGAAAAACCACACACCTATTTATCTCTGTTTTCTGCTATCTGATGATGATACCAAGCACGTAAAAGTGAGGAATGGATTTGATTTTATGAGCAGGTCATAGATAGGAAGATGAATAACAACAATAATCCTCCTAAAGTTGATAATAAAATGCCTATAATTCCCAGGATGCGAGGATGCCTAAAAAGCCCGATAATCGAACATACAAACCCAACAATAAAGCCGAGGTATAGCATAATATATGAAATAGGAGGTTTGCTATCGAAACCAACCAAAGTATAAAATACCACACCAAATGCAGGAGCAATAATACCAATCTCACCCATTATATTGGATTTGCTGGTCTTTGCGTTAGTTGTTTCTTGTCTGTTCTTTAACTCATCTGTTTTAGCCATGAATCGAACTATCTATGGTTGCAAATATACGACGTTTTTTTGAGACAACAAAACTTTTCGAGATAAAAGTGAAATAAGTCAAGCCTTTATCTCTACTTTACCTCATGATTACCTTAAAGTAGCTTTCATCAGCCCTTCCTTCAGCGGTTCGACCCCTCCAAAGCCGACACATTTGTATACGAGTTCGCCTTTGGGGTTATAGATGGCGTAGGTGGGAATAGAACCTCCCGACTGATAGAGGTCTCCTAATGCCTTGAATTGCTGTGGTGAGAGATAGTAGTGCTCGCCAGGGATGTCACGGACCATCTTTTTCCAGTCGTCGAACGGAGAAGTGGAATAGGTGATATTGAGATACACGATGTCCTTATCCTTCAGTTCCTGCTTCACGGGTTCCATTGCTTTCTGTCCTTGGATGCATGGTACACACCAGGTTGCCCATAGGTCGATAAAGACGGTCTTACCTTTGTAGCGGTCAAGCAGGAACTGAAGCGTGTTCTCTGGTGCCACTTCTGTCAGTTCCAAATAGTGGATATTCTCTGCCAGTCCTTCTTTTTGTTGGCTGACTTTGACAGTCAATTCTTGCCGTTTCTGGTTGTAAAGCCGTGAGAGGTTGGGATCATCGAGCAACGGCTTGGGATTGACAATGCCGCTGGTTAATTCTGACATCGCATTAATGAACCGAAGTAGGTCGGGACCATGCCCTTTTTCCTTTGTGTTGACAAAAAGAGATACATATTTTCTGAGGCTGAAATCATTCTGCAAATAGTCTCCATAGAAACATTTGGGGCGTGTACGATAGATATAGTCGCGGAACTCCTGCGTGTTGAATAGTGAAGAACACTCGTCTGCCACCTCGCTGAAAAAGTCTAGTTCCCAATTCAAATACATCCGTTTCGCAACATTGGGGAATTCCTGTACACTAGCAAAACTTTGATCGAAGGCAAGCATTAGGGAATCGTGGAGTATTGCAAGTTCGTCGACGGTTTTATACTGCTCGTATGAGTCGGGAAAACTGGGCAAAACTCTGTCTCCCATACGATGCAAAACCTTTTTCACATACTCGCCATTCATCCACTTTGTCATATAGCCTTTGTATGCGACTACTTTCGAGTTTGGATAATGGTCATCACGCAACATGTCCAGCAAGACGGTGACCTCTTTGCCTGGAGCAACTATAAGAATGGCAAAAGATGACCCCTCTGCAGATGGAATTTCAAACTGCATACGTGTGGGGTAATACACCTTCCAACTGAAATCGGCACAGCCTTCATCATCCAAATTGAAATAGTAATCATTATAGGAATTTGGATTGGTGATGTCAAAAAATACTGTTCGAATCTGGGCATCCATACCTTTCTTATAGTTCAGCGCCTTGAAATGGACAACTGCAGGTTCCTCGCTGAACACTTTTTTCGGCAACACATCGTCTTCAGAATCGTCGGCACGGAAATCTTCAGGCACAGGCGTCTCAGGCAGCTGATAGTCATCAGGATGAATGTAGAAGAAAGTGAAATCGCCCTTCTGTGTGCTTTCCAGCATGTCGAAAATCTTCGTCTTTTGAGGTATCGGCTTAAAGTGAAGCACAAACTCTTTCCTCATGGTTTGAGGTGAGGTGTATTCCTCTTTGCCCAATTCGATGCTGTCACTCCCTGTGATGCCATAGCGTTTCCCGTCTACCTCAATATAGCTTTGAGGCGAGAAACGGAACCATGCATCTGACGGGTAAGTGACGGACATGTAGAGCGATGTCCTGTCCTTCGCCAATTCAACTTTCTGAATCTCAAAATAGTTGTACTGAGAATACCCAACGACTGGTTTCTCCCAAACGACTGTTTTCTGGGCATAGGTGCCTACGGATACCATCAAGGCAAAGACTGAGGTGAGAAGAAATAGTTTCATGACATCATAAAGTTTTGGTTTGCAAAAATAACAATAGTTAAGCGAACTGCAAAATAAAATAGAATAAATCTTTCATTCTAAGGCACAATTGGTCTTCGAAGGAGTCAATTGTTACTTGGCTCCACACTTACTCGCTTGTGCAGAATTGCCCTACGTAGTCAGAGTCGGAGGTGCGATTACCTTTCTCTGCTTTCATAAAGGCGTATAAATGGAGTGGGTGGCCCATCCATTCTGCTGGGATGGAGGCATGTACTTCGCCTGCTGTGCGTGCAACTGGGGCAGCACAACGGCCTTCGCGCTGGTCGGGACAGCAGACAAAGAGAAAGAACTGGTCGTTTTGGTTTTCTAGTGTCGTATTGCTGTGGAACGTGACATGAACCACTCCTTGATTATCTACTTTTGCAGAGGTGACGTAGGAGCGCTCAACTGACCCACGACTGATGCAAACGCGAGCATAGTCGATTCCATCTGCACTATAGCAGTTTTTATTGATTTTCTTGAAAGCACTAAAAGTGTCGAGTTTTTCTCTCAAGGCCCAAGCATGAAGTCCTATCTTGTGACCTTCCTTCATGGCTGAAGAAAGGCGGGAGAGCGCACCAAATCCATTGCGATGGCTCTGTTGTTTCTCTGTCCTTGGATTGGCTACCGATTTGGGCCGACGCTTCACATACGCACGCCCTTTCCACGAACTATAGATGACATCACCTATAGCACCGCTGATCTGTTCTCCTTTATTCTTTGCCATATTCGTATTGTTTGTTATTATTACTTAACTCCAATCGTCCTTACTATCACCTCTCACCCTTCTCATGCTTATCTCTAACCTATTGTATATGTGAGCATATAGCGAAACCTTAGAGGGGATTATAGAGACATATGAGGAACCTCTTTGATACCTCTTTGATACCCCTTTGATACCCCTTCGGTACCTATGCGCTACCATAGAGTTGGTATAGAGTTGACATAGAGTTGTCTTAGTGTTGACTTAGACTTTCTTGCTGTCTGTTAGATTCGAAATAAACCTACATGGTTAAGATGATTTTAGGGGATTTTCATTTACTTTGCAAAGATACGATTTTTTTGTTGAAAAAACATATTTTTTGGATGCAAAATGAGTCAATTGAGGCATTTTTATTCGATAGGAGATGTCTTTTGCTATTCCCTTCTCTAACTTCTCTAACTTCTTTAACTTCTCTAACTTCTCTAACTCCTCTAACTCCTTATTTATGCAATGTGAAGAGGAACGTGAGGCCGCCTCCTTCTCTTTCGCGTGCCTCGATAGTGCCTTCGTGCATTTTTACAGCATTTTTCACGATAGCCAGTCCGAGTCCTGTTCCTCCGAGTGTGCGACTTCGCCCTTTGTCGATGCGGTAGAAGCGTTCGAAGATGCGAGGTAAGTGCTGCGGAGCGATTCCTTTCCCGTTGTCGCTGAAGGTGAATGCCCAATGGTCTTCTCTCTGCTCAGCATAGATTTCGATTTGGGTACCTTCGCCTGCGTAGTTCATGGAGTTTTCGAACAGGTTGCGGAAAATGCTGTATAGCAACATCGGGTTGCCGTTGATGGTGATATCTTCTGGCATGTAGTTTTTCAGTATCATGTGTTTTTCTGCTAGGGTCAGCGATACCTCTTGGGTGATTTCCTTTACCAGTTCAGCTATATCGACACGCATGAATTTCAGCTGTTCGGCTGCGTAGTCCATGCGGTTGAGCATCGAAACGTCTTTCAACAGGGCAGTGAGGCGTTCGGCTTGAATGTGGGTACGCTCCAGAAACTGTTTCTGCATCTCTGGTGAAATGTCGGGGTTCTCAAGCAGGGTCTCTGTATAGCCCAGAATGCTGGCTACTGGGGTTTTCAGTTCGTGGGCAATGTTGTGGGTGAGCTCGCGGCGCATTTTGTTTTCTTTTTCTGTCTGCTCACGACTGATACGTTCGTCCATACGGTGGGAATAGCGATGCAAGAGCCAGGCAAGCCCTCCCATTACCACGAAGGAGAATATCAGCAAGTGCCAGTCGCTTGCTTCGTTGAAAGGCTGCAGATGGCTGCGGTCGTAGTCTTCGAAGAGAATGAAGAAGATGGCGTAGAGGGCAAAGATGACCATCACGCTCAGAAACATTTTGCGTCCTTCTGTCAGTTTACGTTTTTTCATACTCCTTCAAAGTAGTAGCCAAAGCCGGTTTTGTTGCAAATGCATGATGCATATTCTCCGATTTTCTTACGAAGACGGGTGAGATTCACATCGACTGTTCGTTCGCTCACCACTACATCGGCCGGCCACACCTGCTCAATCAGTTCGCTGCGGGTGAAGATATGACCTTGATGGGTCAGCAGGAGGTGGAGGATGCTGAATTCTGTCTTGGTGAGGTCTACGTCCTGTCCGTTGAGAGTTACTCTGCGTGACTGCACATCCATGTAGAGGTTGTGGAAACGGATTTCGTTTGCATGAGAGATGCTGCGTCCCAACACCACCTTGACACGAGCCAGAACTTCGCGCAGGGAAAATGGTTTGGCAACGTAGTCGTCTGCTCCGAGTTCGAAGCCGTGCAACGTGTCTTCTTCTGTGTCTTTGGCTGTGAGGAAGATGATGGGGATGCCGGCTGTACGCTCTGATGACTTGAGCTGCCTCGCCAGCTCGAAGCCCGATATGCCTGGCATCATGACGTCGAGCAGTATCAATTGGAAGCGAGTCACATCATGGGCTTGGACTTCTTCTGCCGAATATGCCACAACAACTTCGTATCCTGCCGTTTCGAGGTTGAAACGCAGAATTTCGCACAAGTCGTGCTCATCGTCGACTACCAGGATGCGTTGCTTCATGGGTGCAAAGGTACGAATTATTTTCCAAATCGCGCCTCTACAACGTTAACAATATAGTCTCCAAGGTGTTCACATTCGCTGATAAAGTCAGAATAGTGGGTTGCGAGAGCATAACTGTACTCGCGAGCATTGATGGCATTGATGTTGTCGGCCTTGAGTCGGTCGCGCATCAGGTTGATTTCGTTTTCGATGCGATAGGTCTCGTCCACAGTGTAGTCTTCTTTCCTGCCTTGCAGCACAAGGTTCATCTGTATGATGGCAGCCTCGACGAGATTCATCATCTGATGGACGTTCTGCAGCTGACCTTCTGTAAACATCTCTTTCTGTTTGCGCTGACGATTGAGGGTACGTGCCAGGTTGTAGAACGAGTCGCCAATACTTTCTATCTCGCCTATCTGGCGCATCATAGAGCGTATCTTCCCTTTCGTGTCGTCACTCAGTCGCTCACCGCTTACTTTCCCCAAATAGTTGGCAATCTCGATTTCCATGCGGTCGGAAATGCCTTCATATTTCTCCACTCGCTCAAACATCTGCTCGAATTGCTCATCGTTCATTGGCTCGAGCATCGATGAAATCATGCCAAACATGCGGGTGGTGCGCTCGGAATAGTGGCCCACCTCTTTCTGTGCCTGCAGTACTGCGATTTCAGGTGCTTGCATCAGACCGCCTTCGATATAAACCAGACGGGTTGGGTCGTCGTCTTCGCTCTTACCTTTATCTGCGTTCTTGGGTTTGATGACTGCACAAACGATCTTTTCAATCTGAGGGATGAAGCCGATGAGAATCAGTGTATTGGCAACATTGAAGCAGGTGTGGAATGCTGCCAGCACAATGCTCAGTTTGGCTGCATTGGCTAGGAACAAAGTCTCGCCTGCCTCGCGTGTCAGTTCTGTGTCGTAGCCCACAAGGTTGCAGACCATATCGACGAACGGATGGAACACAATCATCATCCAGCACACGCCAAATAGGTTGAAGAACATGTGAGCAAAGGCTGCGCGGCGTGCCTGGGTCGAGGCGGTCAGGGCGGCGAGGTTTGAGGTGACGGTTGTGCCGATATTCTCACCCATCACCAATGCGATACCCTGATAGATGGGGAGTGCTCCGCTCGAGCATAGAATCATCGTAATGGCCATAACGGCTGCAGACGACTGGACACACATGGTCAGTACTCCACCTATCAATAAAAATAATAAGGTGGTGAGGTAGCTTTGGGGATCGAACGAGGCGAAGAAATCGAGCACGGCCTGCTGTTCGCCCAATCGCATATCGGTGCCTGTCTGACGAAGTGTCCCCAAGCCGAGGAACATGAATGCGATGCCGAAGAGGAAATATCCGATATTGGCCTGACGTTTCCTGTATATCAGGATGAGCGCCAGCACGAATGCGGGCCACACGAAGTCGGTCACATTGAACGACAAGAATCCTGCCGACATGATCCAGGCGGTGAGTGTGGTGCCGATATTGGCTCCCATGATGATGCTGATGGCCTGAGCAAGGGTCAGCAGTCCTGCGTTGACAAACGATACCGTCATCACGGTTGTCGCAGTTGAACTTTGCACTGCGCTGGTTACTACAACACCCGTTAGCATGCCTGTGAAGCGGTTGGTGGTCATGCGTCCCAAAACATGTCGCAATCCTGGTCCTGCCATCTTCTGGAGCGTCTCGCTCATCATTTTCATACCAAAAACCAACAGGGCTAACGAGCCTAACAATGTAAATGCGATGAAGAACGTCTGTCGTGTCGTTTCGTCCATCCAGTCAAATAATCCTATCATATACTTTTTCTTTATGCGCTGCAAAGTTACGCATAATCTCCGACCTGAGGAAAGAAAACGTGTTACGATTCTGTTACATTTTGTCTGCTTATTAGAAATAATGGCAAAAAGATTTGGTTGTTTCAATAATAAATTGTACCTTTGACACCGAAAAATCAATCTTTATAACTAACACTAATAATGAGATGCTTATGAAAAGAATGTTTACGTTTCTATTGAGTGTCATGATGCTGGCGTCGCTCGGCATGAAGGCACAGTTTAAGGCTGATGTTCACGATGTTCAGCGCTTTAATTGGACGGAGGGCATCGATGTCGATTTCAAACTAAGTGAGGTGGCTGCTCAGTTGCAGTGTACACCGGGTCAGTTGGTGGATGCTTTGGACGAACGTGCGGCCAAGGCAACGAACTCAAACGACTATCAGACAAACGGCTTCTTCGAACTCGAGACCTCTACTGTGGCTTATACATTCCACAGTGAGCAGTATGGTGGTTTCGAGATGACGAAGGATGGTGACTTCTGTTCATGGGACAATGCGAATTCCATCTGGGGTGTATATATCCACGAATGGGATATCATTGAGGACCGCCTTTCGTTCACTGTTTGTCAGGTTCCTTCGAATGCATTCCCGAAAGGTGTGACGGCTCACGGTATCGTGTCTATCAACCTGAACGGAGGCAAGGCTACCTTTGAGTTTACCTTCACGGTGGATTATCCGGATGGGATTGACAAGGAGCCTCAGACCGACCTCTCTAAGTTGAATGTCGTAGGCGAGACTACTTACGAGATTACGCAGGAGTTGAAACAAGCCAGCGATGAGTGGGGCTCAACCGATTACTGGATTCCTCTCAACGGCGTGGCTGATGCACTGGGTATGACCAGCGAGTACATGGGGGAAGTGTTCAAGGATATGCTTCACGTGAAGACCTTCAATGAGGAGACGAACAACTGGGGCGAGCTGACCAACAATGGTGGTGCTGTACCTGCTCCTGGATTCTATTTCTGTGGAGGTGTGCAGTTCGAGGGCGAGGAAGAGGAGAGCATGGAGTGCCGCAACGGTCTGTATCGCGATAATAACATCTTCTGGATCATGGGCATGCAGTATGTGGACGACGAGAACGGCCAGTGGCTGTATTGCGGTATCGGTCAGACACTGAATGCCATGAAGCCAGGTCAGACTCGCTACGGCGACGTCTACTTTGTCTATGGTGATAATGCATACATCCTGCATCTGTCGCTCACCATCCCTAACATGACTCCGATTACTGACCTGACGAAGGTGGGCAGCCAGACTTGGACTGTCAACGATCGTGATCCAAGGAAGACTTGGCTCGACCTGGAATACTTAGACCTCAACCTTGACTCTATCGCTGCTCTCTTCACTGAGGCGATGGGCAAGGAGGTGACGGCTGCCGACTTCGTGCTCACAGGAAACAATGCTGCTGGAGGCATCACTACCTCGTATACGGCTGACAACAGCGACGAGAACCACGTTCATGGTTTCTGGATGACACAAGATGGTATTGTTCAGTCGTATGACAACGCTGTGTTCTATGTGGACTACTTTGACGCTGACTCTGTGATGGGTCTGGGCAACAAGCCTAATGCCTTCAAGGGCGGCGAGGTTTGCTCGGGTTCTCTCTACTTCGTGGTCGACGGCACGCACTACTATGAGGTGGTTGTCGACATGAAGGTGATGAGTCCTCAGTACACCTTCGAGACATGTGAGGTGATTGACTACGACATGACCGTGAAGCTCGTGCCGTCGGCATCTGCTTGGGAAATCGGAACGACCTTCATGCAGGATGCTGAGATGATGCTGGGCGGTACTGCCGGTACGCTCTATGGTGTGACGGCCGATGGAAGCATCACTGATTATTATACCGTATCAGAGGCAACGACTTACGGAGGCGGTGGTTTCTGGATGTCACCTGAGGACGAGAACCACTATGCTTACGCTGCAAGCTACGCTGGCGACGGTGCCTTCGCTATGTGGTACTACGAGAGCTACATCCACTGGTTCACTGTTCCTGGCTTCCGTCAGCCAGGCGAGTACAGCACTGGTACCTTCTACCTCGTGAACCTTTGGGAGGGTAAGGCATTGAAGCTGAACGTGACGCTGAAGTTCGTCGAGGAGATCGTAGAGATCAAGCCTGTGGCTGAGGAGGACCTCGTGCTCAATGCACGTAATCCTGAGGGCGATGACTTCGACGAAGTGGCACTCAATCTCAATCGCTGCTGCGAGGAACTCGTATGTAGCGAGGACGACCTGCTGAGCGAGGGTACTTGGATGGTATTCGATGCGTCAGGCGAACTCACTTCCGACAACTTCGACGACATGTATGGATTTGCATTCAACGAAAAGGGAGAGGCTATCGCCGACTTCGATCAGGCAGTATTTACTGTTGGCTTCGTTGATGGTGCCATCCGCTCATGGGTCGTTGATGACGCCAACCTGAACAATGTCTATACAACCACACTCTATGTTAAATACAACAATAAGTACTATGCGTTCAACATCACTATCGGAAACGACGATGCTGCCGTTAAGACGGTTGCTGCAGGCGAGAAAGCCGACGGTCGCATCTACGACTTGTCGGGCCGTGTAGTGAGCCAGCCTGCTAAGGGCTTGTACATTAAGGGCGGCAAGAAGTATCTTGTAAAGTAAAACAATTCTAACCAAGCTCCCTCTGTCCTGCAGACATCTCCCTTGTCGTTGGGAGGGCAGGGGAGAGGGGCTTTTTTCTTGCACATGAAACATAAGGCTATCTTTCTTTTGTCAATCCTCTTGGCGCTCTGTGCTGCTTCCACTTCAGCACAGGAGCGGACGAGCATACTGCTCAACTTCGGGTGGAAATTCCTCCTGCTTGAGCGATCTTCACCTAATGTTACGGGTGTGATGGACGACACCGACTGGCGTACCGTTAACCTCCCCCATGACTATCAGATGGAGCTACCGTGGGACCCTCGTGGGGTACCTGCACGTGGATTCAAGGGCTTTAACGATGCAGTGTACCAGAAACATTTCTGTGCCGACGAGGCTTGGAAGGGCCGCAAGGTGCTGCTCGACTTCGAAGGCATCATGACCAGTGCAGTTGTATGGCTTAATGGTCATAAACTCGGCGAAATCAACTACGGCTATCTCGGGGCTGAGTTCGACATCAGTCAGCACTTGAAATACGATGCCGACAACGTCATCACCGTCCTTTCCATCCTTGCTGATGGAGGAAACTCACGATGGTACACTGGTGGCGGCATCTTCCGCAACGTCCATATCTATACGAAAAATCCCATCTCAGTCACACGCCACGGTCTCTACATCACCACGCCCACCATCACGGAACGTGAGGCTGCGGTACAATTGCAAGTCGAGATTGAGGGAGCACGCGCCCAGCGGTTCGATATGACGCTCGAGGGCAAAATCTATGGACCCGACGGCACCTTAGTGGCTCAAGGCTCGTGCGACGTGCCGAAGTATATCAAGTTGGCAATCAATGAGGTGAAAATGCCGCTCCTCACGGTCGCACATCCGCAGCTTTGGTCATGCGAGACGCCCAACCTCTATCGTGCCGAAGTTGTCCTGAAGAAGGAAGGCGAAATCATCGACCGTGTCGACGATCTTTTTGGTATCCGCACTATCGAGTTCACCAAGGAAGAAGGCTTCAAACTCAACGGCAAGAAGGTATTCCTCCGTGGAATTGCCAACCACCATGACCTCGGCGCCGTAGGTGCCGCATCATTCCCCGATGCCGAAGAGCGCTTGATGCTGCGCCTCAAAGAGTTCGGCTACAACCATATCCGCACCTCACACAACCCCTATTCCGAGTCGTTCCTCCGCCTTGCCGACAAGCATGGCATCCTCATTGTTGATGAGCTATTCGACAAATGGCAGTACGGTGGTCCCAACTGGGTTGCCAACTTACCGTTCGACCAATTGTGGTATCAGGTCGAGACCGAATGGATTCACCGCGACCGCAACCACCCCAGCGTCATCCTATGGAGCTTCGGCAACGAACTGCAGGTCAACGAAGGTTGGGCAGGTCTGCCCACTGGCGACTGGGGTGTCACCACCTATCGGCTTATGAAAGTTCTTGCTGAACGATACGACCCCACACGACTTACCACCGTTGCTATGTTCCCCGCGCGGGCTAACGCCATTCGCAATGACCCCGAGTGGGAGGGCAACTTCACACCACCCGAATTGTCGTGCGTCACCGATATAGCCGCCTATAACTACCAGTATCCTGCCTACAAGGGCTATTTGGAGCACAACCCCGACCTCATCATCTATCAGAGCGAGGCGACGGTAAACGACCTGCTCGGACCCTGGGAAGGCATGGACCGCGAGAAGATGGTAGGCCTGGCATACTGGGGTGCCATCGAGTACTGGGGCGAGTCAAACGGCTGGCCGAAGAAGGGTTGGAACTACTCCTTCTTCAATCACAACCTCGACCCCTATCCTCAGGCGTGGCTCATTCGAAGTGCCATGACGCAAGAGCCCATATGCTGTATCGGAGTGCAAGACGGTCAGGGGGAAGAGATGATGTGGAACGACAACCTTGTTGGCACCACTTTCATCTCGTCGCACTGGAACCGTAAGGCAGACTCACGCCACAATGTGTATGTATTTACAAATGCCGATGAGGCTGAACTACTGATCAATGGGCGCTCCCTTGGCGTGAAGCAAAACGACGGTCAAGGCAAGGGGAAGAATCGCATGCTCTGGACCGATGTGCCTTACGGAACGGGAGGCACCATACTCGCCATCGCACGCACAGGAGGCAAGGAAGTGGCTCGCCACGAACTGAAGACTACCGGCAAGGCGGTACGACTTGTCATCGAGGCTGAGGACAACGGCATCTTTACCCCAGACGGCATGAGCCTCCGCTACGTGCACGTCTATGCTGTCGACGCTAAGGGCAACCGCGTGCCTACGGCTGCTGACGAAGTCACACTCGATGTTCAGGGCGCTGCGACTATCCAAGCCATCGATGATGGCAACCATTACACCGACGAATTGATGAACGTCAACCCCAAACATCTCTATAAAGGTCAGCTCTTGCTCATTCTGCGCTCAACGCAGCAGCCAGGAACCGTCACCGTGAAGGCATCGTCGCCTGCGCTCAAGGCAGCCAATTACAAGTTCTCGTCGCAATAATAATATTAAAGGTATACTTTTGGGGCAGTAACCCTTGTTTTTGCCCCAATCCTTTTTTCATGACCTGTTTACGCATTGTTTTCGCAAAACAAAAAATCAGCAACTTGAATTTCTTCTAAGTTGCTGATTTTCAGAGTGGACCAGCCAGGGCTTGAACCTGGGACCTCCAGATTATGAGTCCTAAAAAATGATATTTCATGATAGTTTATGATTTGCAAAAGCATTGATAATCAGTAGCTTGTGATTTTGTAATTTTCACAGAAACTCACAAAATACCCCTGACTGAAATAGTTTGTTTACGCATTGTTTACGCAGAATTTGGCGTTTTGGCATGTTTTTAGGTTGAATTAGGCTCATTTTTAGGCCTTCAGACTATGGTTAAAGAACGTCATAGACGGTAAAAAAGCAAAATTTGCCATTAAAAATCCGTTTTGTTTACGCATTGTTTACGCAATGTTTACGCAGAAATGCCTTTTGAACATTCTGTTTATCAATCCAATAGAGAATCCGTTATTTCTATTCCGATAACGTTTTTGATTTTTTTCGGCAAAAGACGGCAAGGCCTTCTGACTATACTTGGTAAGGTCTTCAGAAGGCTTCCGACTATTCTTTTCTTGTTTACGCAACAATTCTATATGTGGCCCATCAAATAACAAATCTTTTATCAGCCGAAAATCATATTGGGAATAATAGCATCTATCATAGACGATGGAACACCGCAATCTTTCGCTATACCCTCCCAATGCGAGGCTGCTTCACAAACATCATCGATAACAGATGCTGCATCTTTGATGTTGTTCTTGGAAGCAAATGTCAGCAAGTCTTCTCTGGTAATATTGTCAAACTTTTCATTGATGGACATCTGATGTGTGGCGGTCCAGCCACCATTTGGATTGTAGGCATAGCCCATATCGTAAGCAGGCGAAAGACGCCATTTCCCATCCTCTCCCATCAAGAAAGAGATGTTCTTGGTGTGGTCGTCCTGGTTGCGAATTACGACATTGAACACCATCCGACGAAACATTTGCTTGGCTTCCGAGTAAGACAATCGTAATGCTCGCATGACATTGAAGGCTTGTTCGTATGAATAGGCTCGATGGAGTCGATAATCAAAATGGGCAATTCCGCAAAGTGTCTGCATGTGTACCTTCTTCCCTTCTTTTCGATCGAACCGCTTTGTAAGGAAATGGGCACGTCCGTTTTCTTCAATGAGAGAACATTCTGACATCTCTATGCCACAATCCTTGGCTAACTTGTAGAAAGAATATTCCAGTCGTCCATAGTTCTCCGTCTCTCTGAATCCTGCCTTGGCAGATACTCCATCAAGTTTGATGAGGTAGTAGTCGAACCCAGCGGGAGCTTCCACTTGGCCAGAACGTACTTCACCTGTTTCTTTATTATAAGCAATGATGGCTTTAGCCCGTTGGCCACCAGCAGAGGTGCCAAGGCGCAGAATCTCTGCAATAGCAGCTTTCTTGTCATCTTCCAGATTTGTAGCAAAAGATGATTTCTCCGAAAGCGCTTCTTTGGCCACCTCAACCAACTTGTCAATCTCAAACTTGGCTTCTTGGTTATAGGAAACTTCAATTGCAGGTTCAAACTCCAACGCCCCCATGCATCGTTTTCCTAAGAAACAGAGCGATTCAATGGGGTTGCCACTTGTGCGACCCGTCAGAGACAGCCATCTGTCGAACAGCGCACGTCCATAAGTGTCTGGCAGAGAATCCGCCAACATACCAGGTAGGCCCTGAAAGGTGTCCCTTCCCAAATTGGCAAAGGAATAGACCCATCCTTCCCGAACTGGCATCATCAACGGTGATGGCTCCAAGCCACGGCCTATAAAACTTTGGTCATACTCAAATCGGGCGACTCCATACCTGTCATCCCAATTAAAGATACCGACAGGTATGCCGAACATACTGACTTTCGCAACATCTACCATTCTGACTCCTCCTTGTTTGTTTTGTTAAGCTGTCCAGCTGCTCGCTGGCGTTGGTGCTTGGCTGTATTGGATTGAACGAGATTATAGTATTCGCTTGGACTCAGTTGTTCTTCATCCACCAAAGGCTGAAGTACGTCAAGTTTGCCCAAGGTACGCAGTACTCTTAGCAAAAGAGACACCCCAGCAGCATCTGCAAGACTCTGCTGGGTGATATTCTGTCTCAGCCGGACAGCTTTCAAGTGACTGCCTATCCTGTTAAGGATAATGGCGTCTGCAAGCATGTATATATCATCCATAATAGCTCTATAATAAACTTTTGTGCTGCAAAGATACAAATAATAGTTTAATAATAAGCTATTATATTGAAATATTTTTATTGATAAGGTGTTTTTTATACTTTGGCCTCTTGTATTGAGACTTAAACAGTTGCTTCAAGAATTCAAAAACTCGCGCAAAGATTTTTACGCGAGTAATGATATTCTTCAGTATATTTCTTTTGTAGGAACAAGCCTATAGCTTCATGCTTCTATAATATTGCCCTTGCTTGTTAGCAGGAAGGCTCTGCGACAATCCAAGCAAGCATATTGTTCTGTGATGACAGGTTCCGATTCCTGTTGGGTATGCCCAAAGACTTGATAGACATTGGGCAATCGCTCTCTCATGTATTGATGGTCCGTTTCATCTGTCCATACTGGTGATGGGTATCTAGCATACCCCCAACGTGAAGCGGAAACATCCATCAGACCATTGAAAACAAAATCGAAAAGGCTGTCTTCCGTTATCAATTTGTCATTGAGGGATTTGCAGATGTCATGCACATCATTGACGTTAACCTTAGGCATCCTGTACCTTAGCCAACCCAAATCGACCCCGGCATGAGTGAAGAGGAAATCCTTTCCTTCTGTCTTTACCGTCATAGCCAGTTTGAACAAAGACAAGTTCTCACTGAAGATCTGATGAATCTCCTCATAGCGTCCTTTGTCTTTACGGCTGCTGTTCATGTCCTTGTCAAAGTAATGGATGTCGTGATTACCCAAAAGCAGAGTAACCCTTTCCATGTTGGCTTTCTTGAAATCCAGGATTTCCTTGAAATTCGCAAGAGCCTCACTTGGCAGGATTTCCTCATAATATGTATATGGATCCAGATAGTCTCCAAGGAAAATCACAGGCAAGTCAGGATACTTCTTTGTGGCCGATATCCAGAACAAACGCCCATGTATGTCTGGTATAATCAACAATATCGGTTTGTCTGTTATTTGTTTCATAGTCATCACTTATTTATCTTCTTCAAAATCCTTATCTTCGTTCAGCAGGTATTCCCATTTGGTGCCTTTGAGGCTTTCTGGGTCATATTCTTTTCTATATTCCATGATGTAGAAGGCAATGGATTCAGGATATTTTTGCCAATACGCTCGACAGACTTGCTTATATAGCCCAAGCATACGGTCATCTCCTGCATATTGGAGGAGCCAGTCCATGAGCCAACCTACTTCCTTTTGAGAAGCGTCTCTTTGGCAAATATCATCTACTTGTGGTTTATATAAATAATATGCCTGCTCATTTAGTGCCTCCATTTGTTTTGCAAACACTTTGAACCCATCGAGAAATTCTTCGTAATCCTTTGAATCTTCCATAAGGCTAAACTAATGAAATAAACTTCCCTGCATCAAAACCATATATTAGATGCTCATCATTGAAGACATACCCCAATTGGTTGCTGACGATTTTCGTCTTACCAATGGTAGCATCTATATTGGTATGGGAATGACCATATATCCATACATCGATACGGCTGTTAGCTATGAAATCGCCCAGCTCTGTAGCGAAGGCACTGTTGATGAGCGAGTCCAAATGTTGTGGTGCCACCACCTGCCGTGTAGGCAAGTGGTGGGTAACCACGACTATCTTTTCAGCCGTACTCTCCACCACGCTTTTCCTGATGAAGTCCAAACAGAATTGATGCAGTTGGTTATACTCGTTCACCTGAATGAGTTTCCCTTTGTATTTGGTTTGACGGAAATCATTCAACCCTTTCCACACGAAATACTCATCCTGTGCAGGAATGTTTGACCACAGCGTACTCAGGATGAAGTCGGTGTTGTCAATACAAACTACCTGGTTCTGATAGATGCCCACATTGTCTTTGAGCATCCATTTCCATTGTAAGCCACGCTCCATCACATCACAAAATTGGTAATACTCATGGTTGCCTGGGACTATCAGCACCTGACGGTAGTTGGCTGATGCCCACTTCCAGAATTTACTGAGAGGAGCAACCGTATTGTTCAGGTAAAACGTATCACCTGCCAACACAAGCACGTCCCCTTTTACAGGGAACTCATTATGCTTGATGTACCTGCTGTTCTCTGCGAACTCCATATGCAGGTCACTCATGTATTGTATTCTCATTGTTACTTTTTTTAAATGGTTACCATATCCCGTATAAAATCCTTATATCCTTGTCATCTTTATGATTATTGGCTCCTTTCAGGAATCCTCTCACGGAGAGATGAAGGCTTTGGTAATACCAATACTCATCCTGGAAGTCCTCATAGATTTCCTTGATGCTCATTCCTTCATAACCAATCCCATCAGATTCATCCTTTGTTGTAGGTTCTTGCTTCAAAAACCTCTCTATGCGGTTCAGTTGTTTGGTAATCTGATAGTCACGTGATTGAAGAAGCCTTACAAGCAAGTCCTTCTCTTGCTGCTCACAGAAATTACTAAGATCTGACAACATGAAATAGCCCTGCCCCATCTCATAGTCAGATAGTTCTGTCTTCATTTGGGGACTCACATCGTCAGGCAACCCCACATTACCATAATCATCTAGGAAGTCACGGAAA
>CADAGO010000025.1 GCA_902787555.1 uncultured Bacteroidales bacterium | reverse complement strand
TCAATCATACCTGTTGTGTTTTTTGTGGTATTGGAATTATTGTCGCAACCAACTGCTTCCGGGTGGCTGCATCCCGCTGTAACCCACTCTTGAATTACGGTGACAAATGTGGTGCAAGAGCGAATGCAGACCGAACTTGTTCGAGTTTGCTGAGCCGAAGCCCACATTGCAGTACTATCTCTCAAATGGTACTGCAAAGTTACGAAAAATATTTCAATTATGCAAATATTTTAGAAACTATTTCGAAAATATTTCTGTATTTTAAAGCAGAACACCCTTATTGCTAAATAACCTCGGATTATTGACGAATAAGGGCAGGTTGGTGACGGGGAGTTGAGACCCCCTTCTCCCCCTAAAGGGGGTTGGGGGGTCTGTCTTTTAGGTAATATTCGCTGAAGTCCTTGCAGCCCACGGGCAACTGGTGGTGCTGGAGGTTGGGCAATACCTCTTTCAGCTGGAGGAAGAGCCGTTCGCCTGGCTCGTCGCGGTCGGGGTACATATGGCAACAAAGACCCCTCCCCGACCCCTCTGAGGAATAGCCCCCCTCCATCTCCCCCGAGGGGGAGGTGCTCAGACTTTTCAGCAGCTCAAGGTCTTTTGGCTTGAGCAGGGTGGCTGAGGGGATGGCTATTGCCTTGTGGCCTGCGGAGAGCATCGCCCAGCAGTCGGAGCAGCCTTCGGTGATGTAGAGCGGTTCGCCTGGTTTGAGCATCTTCAGCACGGGCAGGTTGTAGATGCTGCATCGGGAGCCGCTTGGAAAGCGGAATCGGGGCAGCCCCCCTAAATCCCCCGAGGGGGACTTGCCGAGGTTGCGGTTTTGGATGCCGATGAGTTGCCCTTCACGATTATAATAAGGTATCTGCAGCCAAGGCACGCCTTGCTTGTCGCGCCATGAGGTGAGTCGGCACCAGCGCACCACCCTTGGGTCGAGCCGTCGTTCGTCGAAAAGAAACCGTCGTGCCTCGGGCGAGAGCCACGGGCGCTCGAAGAAGCGCGAGTAGCGGCGGGCGGGGCTTTAACCTTAAGGTCTTTAGAGTCCTTAAAGTCCTTAAGGACCCTAAAGTCAGCCCCGCCCAGCCATTGGCACGCCTCCTTGAAGTCCTTCCTCAGATATTTCATCACGAGGTCGATCGTCCCGCCGCTTGCCCCACACACAAAGCATCGGAACATGTTCTTGCTCACCTTGAACGACATGCTTGCATGGTGGTCGTCGTGGAACGGACAGAGGCACTTGTGGCGCACCACCCGCAGTCCGAGCCGCTCTGCGACCCCCTCAATGGGAAGGTCGCGGAGCTTTTGAAGTTCGAATCTATCCATTGCCTTTCAAGTATTCGTTGGTTTTCGTGTACAGACCTGTCTCTGCCGAATAGGTGATGAACTTGCGGAACACCCATTTACGCAATTGCCCGTTGGTACCCTCAGAACTCTTGCCAAGGTTGGTGCGGAGTGCCTCCAACTGAGCCTCGTTGAAGGTGTCAGGCAGGCTATCGAGCATATTCTTCGGGCCACGACGCTGTGCCTCACTCACTTGGCCGCCATCGAGGCTAAGCATGTCGGCAAATATCTGCATCTTGCTCCAGATGTCATGATATACCAACCATTCTACTACCTCGCCCATCGACTTCGTCCAAGTTTGGTTATTGAGCACCCACATCACACATCCAGCCTTCCACGCAGACACCAAAGCACGTTTTGAAACATCCCAGAGAATATCATCATCAGCCAAATCGGCCAACGAAGCCATGTCTTGTGCCAGCTTGTCCGTGAGCATGTTCAACGGACGGATGATGTAGCGGCCTTTGCAGGTACTGAGACGTGTCAGATACTCGTCCAGCTTCTGATAGAATTCTTCCTTGTACCTGCCCTGTCGCGGTATACGGCCGTCGCGGTTGGTGCGAGCCTTGTAGGAGAAGACCATGCGGCCAAACATGCCGTTGAAGAGTTCGTTCTTATAGAACTTGCGTGTAGCGTAGGGCGTAGACGAGATGGTCAGGTTGGTACGCAGAATCGGATTGCCCGTCACACCATCAGCTGTGGCACGCAATGCACCTGCCCGCTGGCGGTCGTAGATATTGCGGAGCATCTGTGTCACTTGTTTATGCCCACCACACAGTTTGTCGGCCATCTCCACCTCGGGCATATTGAGGTACTGAGTTCGGCCACCAAGAGTTTCGCAAGCCATAGAGTTCTGAATGTAAGCCGCGTTAGTGATGTCGCTTGGTGGAAACCAGATGGCAACTTCCGGTCGGACGGGCTTCTCTTTATTAGCCCCTCTGCTCTTCACCTGCTTCGACCATTCCACAAGTTTCTTCAGTTCTGCATCATCGTGCTGACGAAAATCACGGCAAATAGCCTCCACAAGATTGGACAATTGACCCTTATTACAGCCCGAATCGGCCACAAGATTTGCCATCATGCCACATAATTCCTTCCAACTGAGGTCGGGGTACTGAAATTCAGAACCACTGATATGTGCGCCAAGTATAGGGAAAAGCATAGGAACCAGAGGCTCATGCATGTCTTTTGACGCCTGAGAAAGCAGGATTTTAATACATTCTGTCCCTTTGCCAAGGTATGGCATCTTAGGCGCAATTGATTTTGAAATATCGTATCTCATTGTATTACAGCTTTTTAGATGAAATTTGAATGACCTTGCGTTCCAATTCCAGTTGTTCCAATAATTTTTTTAGGTATTCCATTCACTCCCTTTTTTATATATAACTACTTATATATCAATTAGTTATACAACTCTTAAAAGGGATGTTTGTATCCAATTTTTTAATTGGAACATTTGGAACTGGAACATTTGGAACGTTTGGTCAAGGTTAACACTTATCTCTCTATAAGGCCTTTAAGAGCCATTAAAAGTTCACGATACACTCCGAAAGCATAGCGCTCGATGCTGAAACCCTTACCGGTCTTCATCGGTTTGAAGTTAGGCCACAGGCTGCCGTCGCTACGGCGGGTGATGGTGAGGTACTGTCCGTCGAACACACGCGGATTGCGCTTGCAAGACTTCTGAGGTACTGTCTCGATGAACGTGTAGTGAGCATCACGGCAGAGGAATTCATCGACATCGGCATCCGAGTCGCGACGCAGAACGCCCTGATAGTCCTTACTGGTCTGCATGCGACGATCGCTACGCAGGATAGTTTTCAGATTTACGTCCAACTCTGTGTTGGGGTTCCAACCGTCGAGGCGAGGTTCGTTCAAGCCTTCTAAACCTGCCCCAAATTTTTGTTTATTAGTTTTAGACATAAATATATTTCTTTCCGGAGTACTCTCGGTCTCACACGAGAGGTCCTTCCGCCCAACCGAGGAAGTGAGACTGGCCTACGGTCCAACGCTTGACCCTTTTCCCCGTCGTTTGGTGCTGCAAAGTTAGGCATTATACATCAACCTGCAAAGAAAAAAAGTGACTTCGAAAAATGCAGTTAATTGACTGATTTGCAGAGGGTTTTACCCATAACAGACACAAAAAGTAACGAACGATGAGAGACGATGAGATAAAGCCGGAGAAACTTTTGACTAAGAGAAACCATGAAGCGTCAAAAACCGGCAAACTTTTGACCAAACAGAGTCAAATTTCGGTCAAAAGAAATGGGGTCAGTTCCCATAAGAACCAACCCCATCATACGTATTGGTATGAAAAAAGTCAAAAGTTGACAGCACTTTTCGTACGTTTTTATGATTCTGACTCGTTTTTCATGTGTTTTTTGACAAGAGAATCTAATTCGAGATTGAACTGATCCACCTCTTCTTTCGTGACTTCTGCCTTGACAATTTGTGTCAAACCCTTCTTCACAGCACCCAGTTTGACAGGCGTCAACTCGCCACCACTCGCCTTGTAGAATTCGGTAAAATAAGTTAGCCAGTACTCCACACCACGCGATGTTTGCACCTTTGACCAGTTATGCAGCAAAGCAAGAAACTTACCTCCAATGTGGTCCTTCTGCCCCTCTGGTTTCAATTCGTCAATATGCGAATAAGCCGTTCTGCAACGCATCACCTGCTGTTTGTCATCACCCCAAAGGGCACGCTCCTGATTGGTGATGCCCTGCCTACGTGCCGCCATCACCTCTTCGCTGATAACCCAGTCGTTGTATTCGTTTTCATCTAACTCATGATAAAGTAAGGCACTGATTTCTTCTATGCTCTTCTTCTCCTGCTTCCAAGCTTCTACTTTCTTCATGAGATCGTTCTCCATCTCAACATTCATATCTACAAGACGTTTAACGACCGAACGACTGTTCAGCAAAACCTCCTGACGGCTTTTCCGGTGCTTTTCGTGGGCCGCCTCAGGATGACTCCTGATGTATGCAACCTGCTCAATGATGTAAAGACATAAATCTATACATTCGCTCAAGTGGGTCTTGTAGTCAAGGATTTCGCTATACAAAACATGAACAGATTCTATGTAATATTCCAACCCCCATAGCGTACTATTATATGGACTATTACCCATTTTGGAATTGTCAATCACCTTCCTTTTCGGCTTGGATTGTCTGCGCGAACGCGTCTTATCACACAATTTCTCAAGCATTTGTATTCCACGGCTGATTCCGCTACGCATCTTGTCCATAAGCATGTGGCAGGTGCTGTACCGCTTGTTGTAGTTAGTGGCAAACTTCTCAATGAAACCTTCATCCTGAAGCCGTTTCAAACGGGTAAATTCCAATTGTGTGAGACCGTCGCTCGAGCGGATGAAATTTGTGAATTTAATGACTTTCTCTTCACTATTGATTCTCCCCGATTCCAATCCATCAATAAAACGGTCCACCTCATTGCTGCTGTAAACCTCTCTCAGTTCACAGAGCGCATCTTCAGTCTTGTCTATATGTTTGTCGTAGACCATTATATTAAATTCTTTTTCACCTGCAAATATACACATTTTTTATTAAAACACATCACGTTTTACGGTTTTCTTTTGCAAAACCTTTGTCATTCCAAACTTTATTCGTACTTTTGCACTCATAAAGGTGTTGTCAGGCCTTGCGCACGTTAAGCTAATGCCAGTGGGCGGCTGGTGCGACAAACGATTTTGCAGAATGATGGAATGCAAAAATAACAGTCAGTTCCTTCGGGAATGGGAGTATAGAGCAAGTCCCTGAGTATGCAAATCATGGCCTATTTTATTGATTTCCAGGTGATTAAGTGCCATAGGGTGTTAATCACCCAGAAATGTAGGCTAGTGACAGGCGGCACAGCGCAAGCCCCACCACGTAGTCGGTGTTAATCACCCAGAAATGTAGGCTAGTGACAGGAGCGTCATGCCAGTCGTACTGACTCGAGAAGGTGTTAATCACCCAGAAATGTAGGCTAGTGACAGGGTAGAAGTTGGTATCCACGCCCTCAAGTTGGGTGTTAATCACCCAGAAATGTAGGCTAGTGACAGGTCATTAGCCACAGACTTCGCACCTGCCTTTGGTGTTAATCACCCAGAAATGTAGGCTATTGACAGGAGATAGAGGTCTATTATAATAGGCAGAGGAGGTGTTAATCACCCAGAAATGTAGACTTTTGATATAAATGATTGAAAATTTTGTATTGGAATTGCCTTTGCAGGTTGAGAAGTATCAGGCAGATGTCCTCAACAAGCGCTATGAGCAGCTTCGCCAATTGTACAACTATGTGCAAGGCAAGTTGCTCAGACAGTATAGGTATTTTGAACAAATGAAAGAGTATCAAGCCTGCAAGAACTCCAAGGAGAAGAAGGATTTCTTTAGGACTCATCCTTTCCACATCGATGGTATTCTGGGTAACAACAAGGAACTATTAGACATCACTTTTGATGATTATGGAATTAATGGGTTTGTAACGAAACTCGGACTCAAACACATCAATAAGGAGACAACCTACACCGACATTGGCATTAATTCTGCAATTTTAGCAAAATTGTCAGACAATGTATGGTCTGCTTGGAACAAAGTGCTGTACGATTATAAGGCAAAAAGAGTGTCTTTTAAGAAATATGGAGAATTAAACTCTTTTGGATGTGGGAAGAAAACTAACGGAAGCGGCAAGAAGGTATTTTCCGGGATGGATCTGCATCTTGATAGGATGGAAGTTTCCGTAAAATTGAATAGTAGAACAGGCAGAAATGCCAAGTTTATTACTTTACCGATTCTGCACAATCCCAAGCACGCAGATTACGAGATATGGGCCTTGAAAGGTGGGTATGAGAGCGTAAAGGTCTTAAAAGTTGTACGTCGCTTGATACGTAGCCAATACAAGTACTATGTACAACTGACTATCGAGGGCGAGAAACCACAGAAGGGAAGAAGGCTAGGCAAAGGCAACGTGGGTATAGACTTAGGACCTACCACCATAGCCGTTTCGGGTGAGAGTATTGTAAGCATCGACAAACTAGCCTCGAAGTGCGACAATATCCAGCCAAAGATTACCCGCCTGAGCAGGAAACTGGATCGTAGTCGTAGAGCCAATAATCCTGATAACTATAATGAGGATGGCACCATCAAAAGAGGTGTTAAACTTGTTTGGAAAAAAGAAAAGGATTTAAAACGATATTCTAAACTCAAAAGAGAGTTGGCAGAGCTACTCCGCAAACAGGCAGCCATTCGCAAGCAACAGCACATAGATCGGGCCAATGCTTTGCTGAAAGAGGGCGATACATTTATCGTAGAGAACAACCAGATAAGCGGTTGGACAACAAGAGCCAAAGAAACCAAGTTAAACGAGAAGACAGGCAAGATTCAGAAGAAGAAACGCTTTGGAAAATCCGTTGCCAATCATGCCCCTTCAATGTTTGTTAGCATCTTAGAAAACAAGGTAAAGTCGCTGGGTGGTGAGGTGGTGAAGGTGGACACAAAGAATGCCGCCAGCCAATACGACTTTACGGATAATAGTTTCACCAAGCACGAACTGAAAGAACGTAATGTAACCCTATCTAACGGCGACACCCATCAACGCGATATGCTTGCCGCATTCAATCTACAGCATCTGAAGTATGACGAAGCCGAGAAGAAGCAGTACGATACGGAAGCAATGGCTAACGACTACGACCGCTTCTGTCAGTTGGAACGTGAGGAAATCATGCGTTATAAGAATAAGGAGAAGAAGGACGACCGCTCAACAATCGGGGCGGGAGATTTATAGACCTGCCCCTCTAAACCATTTCTCATTCTTGGGCAATAACGAATAACTATAGCTGCTTCAATCGGAAGGTTGGAGCAGTTTTTTTCTGTTTTATTTGGTAATTAGCTTGGCTTTTTGTTAAAATTCTACCGCTTAACAATAAAAATACATTCTTAATGTATTCATTTAGCCGATTTTTTACTACCTTTGCAAGGCATTATGTATTAAGCTGATGAAAATGAAGAAAGAAGATATAAAGCAGGAAATTCGCCGTATGTGCCTTGAGAAGAATGCGGTGATATTGGCGCACTACTACACGGAAGGTGAGGTGCAGGACATTGCTGACTTCGTAGGTGACTCGTTAGCGCTTGCTCAGTCGGCTGCAAAGACCGAGGCTGACATCATCGTGATGTGTGGAGTACATTTCATGGGTGAGACCTGTAAGATTCTGTGCCCAGATAAGAAGGTCATCATTCCCGACCTCAATGCAGGCTGCTCGCTGGCTGATAGCTGCAAAGCTGAAGACCTGAAGGCATATATTGATGAGCATCCAGGCTACAAGGTGGTGAGCTACGTGAACACAACGGCGGCAGTAAAGGCGTTGAGCGATGTGGTAGTAACCAGTTCGAATGCCCGTAAGGTGGTGGACAGTTACCCAAAGGATGCGAAGTTGATATTCGGTCCCGACAAGAACCTCGGAGCTTATATCAATAGCATCACAGGGCGTGATATGTTGTTGTGGAACGGAGGTTGTCATGTGCACGGACGCTTCTCACTCGAGGCTATTCTGGCGCTGAAGAAAGAGCATCCTGAGGCAAAGGTGCTGGTTCATCCAGAATGCCCTGCTGCCATTCAGGCTGTGGCTGACGAGATTGGCTCGACCGCAGGATTGCTGAACTATGCTATCCAGAGTGAGGCGCAGGAGTTTATCGTAGCAACAGAAAGCGGCATCCTGCACAAGATGCAGCAGGCATGTCCCGATAAGCAGTTCTATCCTGCTCCGCCCGAGGTGACGGAAGGGGTAGGGTGTAGCTGCAATGAGTGTAGCTACATGCGTCTGAACACCTTGGAGAAACTCTATAAGGCGCTGAAGGATGAGAAGCCGGAAATACAGGTAGATGCCGAGTTGGCTGTGAAGGCGGTATTACCCATCAACAAGATGTTGGAACTGTCGAAATAGTAACCCATGAAGTCAGTTGCAGCATTAGTGTCAGGAGGTGTTGACTCGGCTGTCAGCGTTTACATGCTGAAGGAGCAGGGATACGACCCACATTTGTTCTACATCAAGATCGGCCCCGATCGCGATACGGAATGGAACTGCACGTCGGAGGAAGATGTGGAGATCTGTCGTTGGTTGGCCAAGCGCTTTGGATGCGAGTTCGACATCATCGACTTACACAAGCAGTATTGGGAACAGGTGGTGGGTTACACGATGGAGAAAGCGCGTGTGGGACTTACGCCTAATCCTGACGTGATGTGCAACAAACTCATCAAGTTCGGCTGTTTCGAGCAGGAGGCTGGAAAGGACTTCGATTTCACGGCGACAGGTCATTATGCCCAAACCGCTGTGGTCGATGGAAAAACATGGTTGGCTACAAGTCCTGACCCTGTGAAGGACCAAACCGATTTCCTTTGCCAGATAGATTCGCTCCAAGTGTCGAAACTCATGTTCCCCATCGGACACATGTGGAAGCACGAGGTGCGGGCCATTGCAGAGAGGGAGCAGTTACTCAATGCTCAGCGAAAGGACAGCCAAGGCATTTGTTTTCTTGGTGATATCGACTTCCGCGACTACATCAAGGCCCATCTGGGAGAGAATCCTGGCGATGTGCGCGAACTGGAGACTGGGCATAAGATAGGCGAGCATCGAGGTTTGTGGTTCTATACGATCGGGCAGCGAAAGGGATTGGGATTTGGAGGCGGACCTTGGTTCGTTGTCAAGAAAAACGTAAAACGTAACATTCTCTTTGTCTCGCACGGTTATGATCCGGAGAAAGTGTACAAGGACCACATCCGCATGGATGACTTTCATTTCATTACGGAGAATCCGTGGGAGGGAACTCTTGCTACAGATGTTCCCATCACGTTCAAGATACGACATACACCCGAATATATCAAGGGAACCATCCGTCAGGAAGACGACGGTTCGTGGTTCATTCAGGCAGATGAGAAAATACACGGTGTTGCACCAGGACAGTTCTGTGTGGTGTACGACAAGGATCATCATCTGTGCTATGGGAGTGGGGAGATTGCATAATGGTAGCCCCTCTCCCCATCCCTCTCCCGAGGGCGAGGGTGACTGATGATAAATTAAAATAAAGAAAAAATTATATCCTTCAATAATATAAACATTCAGGATTTCTCTCCCCCTCGGGGGAGATGTCTGAAGGACAGAGAGGGGCTGATTATGGCTGTAATCGACATACACGACGCTGTGGCTCGCAACCCGATTTACAGGATGGCTGAGCCTGTGAACTTCCAGCTTTTGGCGGGAGAACAACTGGCTATTGTAGGCGACAATGGGGCAGGGAAGAGTATGTTGGTTGACATCATCACGGGTGCTCATCCTATTTTGAATGACGGGCGTGGCAGCTATATCCATTATGATTTCTCACCTCGCAAGTCATCGTTGGCGTACGAGAACATCAAGTACATCACTTTTCAGGATGCTTACGACGGAACAGAAGGCTACTATTATTACCAAATCAGATATAACCACACAGAGTTCGACGACAGTCAGCAACTGTTTCTCCTTTCAAGTGGAGAGTTGCGCAAGTATCAGTTGAAGAAAGCATTGGAGAGCAATCCACGTGTACTCATTCTCGACAATCCATTCATCGGATTGGATGTTGACGCGCGTAGCTATTTGGCTGAAACGCTGAAAGAACTGACGAGCACGACAGATTTGCAACTCATCATCGTCCTCTCGAAAACTGACGATATGCCTGATGTCGTGACCCACGTGGTAGAAGTGAAAGACCGCCGAGTGGGACCAAAGCTCTCGAAAGAAGCATGGACACATCCGACCGTTCCCCCAGTGGTTTTGAAAGAAGACAAGATACAATCCATCCTCCATCTGCCTTACGAAGACGAAGCAACAGCCAGTATCGAGCCAGGTACGCAGCAGGTTGTGGATTTCCGCAAAGTGACCATTCAGTATGGAGAGCGTGTCATCCTCGATGCCCTCGACTGGACCGTGATGAATGGTGAACGCTGGGCACTTACAGGTCCGAATGGTTCGGGCAAGAGCACGTTGCTCAGCCTTGTCTGTGCTGACAATCCGCAAGCCTACGCCAACGATATCGTCCTCTTTGGCAGACAACGAGGAACAGGCGAATCTATATGGGACATCAAACATCACATCGGCTATGTGTCGCCCGAGATGCACCGTGCTTTTCTGCGAGATTATCCAGCCATCGATGTGGTGGCAAGCGGATTGCATGATGCGGTAGGATTGTACAAACGTCCTCGTCCCGAACAGACAGGCATCTGCGAGTTCTGGATGGACATCTTCGGTGTGGGCCAATATCGCGATGTGTCGATGCTGAAGCTCTCAAGCGGCGAACAGCGTCTGGTGCTTTTGGCACGTGCTTTCGTGAAAGACCCCTCGCTGCTCATTCTCGACGAACCCCTCCATGGGCTCGACTTAATGAACCGCCGATTGGTGAAGGATGTCATCGAAACATTCTGTCAACGTCGCAACAAGACTCTTGTGATGGTAACACATTATCAAGAGGAATTCCCCAAATGCATACAACAAACAAAAAAACTCATAAAGACCCTATGAAAAGAATAGCATTATCTATTTCAACCATGCTGCTGACAATAGCAGCTTTTGCACAGAATCAGTTATTGCCCAACTTGGTATATAGCCAAGAACCGGCTGTAGTAAAGGGACAAATCATCGGCATCCCGGCATCAATGGAGTCGATCAACATCGTGATGACGCCTTCGTGGACATCCGATGAGATAGGCCAGACAGTTGCTCTTGATTCCAATGGTAAATTCGAGACGAAGTTCGACGCTTGTGTCACTTCGATGGCGATGATTCGTCTTGGCGACCGTAACGTCAAACGTTTCTATATCACCCCAGGACAAGAGGTGAAAGTGACTGTTGATATGTCGAATAATAACGTGACATGTGAAGGTCCTTTGGCTGCATTGAACAACTCGATGGCGAACTATTACGATGAATTCCGCGAGCAGAACCTTAATGCCGAAATCAACGGGCAGGGTATCTCGAAGCTGCGTGGATTCACGGTAGCTCAATATCGCGACAAACTGATGGAACTATATAATAAAGGTGTGAAGAAACTCAACGACGACGACCGCCTTTCACCCGAGTTCCGTGAGTACATGATGCCTCACTATCAGTTCCTCACCATCGCTCTCCTGACTGGCTACGAGCGTCTGCTGAAGTATGCTAACGGTGGTCAAGGTGAGTATAAGAAGACGGCCGATTACTACGATCCTGTGAAGGGTTGGAACTTCACCAACCAGAACGGCTTCTTGTATCAAAGTGGTGGTTCGGTAGAGGGAACATCGGGTCAGGTCGGTCGTGAGACAGGTGCCATGCTTACCTATCCGGCTTCTGCCCGTCAGGTCATTGCTGCAAGGAAATACATGACAGGGCTTGAAACACTCAAGCCTCTCTCTGACGACCAGCTGCGTGGCATTAAGGCACAGTGTCCTGCTTTCGAGAAGATGCTCCTCGCACAGAACGAGGCTACCAAGGCGCGTATTGCTGAGAACGAGAAGAACAACCTGTTCAACATCAAGTCCATACCAGAGTCGTTAACTGGTGAAGATGTCTTCAAGGCTATTGTGAAGGATTACAAGGGCAAGAAGGTGCTCGTCGATTTCTGGGCAACATGGTGCGGTCCTTGTCGTCAGGCCATGCAGACCATCCTGCCTGTCAAGGAGGAACTCTGGGGTAAGGTTGCGTTCGTATATGTGACGGGCGAGACAAGTCCTAAGGCTTTGTGGAACAAGATGGCTCCCGACATTCATGGCGACCATTATTACGTGACTGCAGCGCAATGGGAAACATTGTTGAAGCAGTTTGGCGTACAGGGCATCCCTGCTTACGTAGTTGTCGGTGCTGATAATGAAGTGGTGACAAAGCATATCGGCTATCCAGGTAATGAAGTGATATTAAACGAACTGAAATAACAGCCCCTCTCCCCATCCCTCCCCACGAGTGGGAGGGTAACTGACGGGGTACAGAATTAGATTATTATGATGAGAAAAGTCCTATTTATTCTGGCATTACTTGCAGGAGTAACTGCCAGTGCAAAAGGTAGGTTGGAGCATTTGCCCGAAATAAAGTATAGTTCCGCTCCTGCACGCATCAAAGGCGTTATCAAGGACTACACGACGAAGCACAAGGAGGTCATGTTGTGTACCTATGTGGCTTTTGGTTCCAACGAAAGTACTACAGCCAATTCCGTGATTTCCACGATGTTTCCCAGTGAGCCGTCCGACGGCACTTTCGAGTTGGAAATCCCAATCAAATATACCGACCGTGTGTCGATGAAGTTCCGCGACAACACTTATATCATCCTGCTCGAACCTGGCCAGGAAGTGGAGATGAAAATCGAGATGAAACTCCTCGAAAACCCCAACCCAAAGAAGCCTGCAGTGGTCTTCAGTGGGTACCTCGCTGACTTTAATAATGACCTCTATCAATACGGCGCAGAGTATGAGAGCATCAAGATTCTTGAACCCATACAAACCCGCGAAGGTCTGGACAAACTGCGTGGGCTTTCCGTATCGGAATACCGCGACTTTGTGCTCCGACTTTATGAGGATTCCAAGAAGAAACTCATGGCCGACAAGCGTCTGTGTGGCGCCTTCAAGGAGTATGTCGATGCTACCTATCAGTACCAGACAATCATCAAGACTTTGCTCTATAACACCACACTCAACGTGGCCAATGAGACGGAGAAAACATACGAACGTCCCGCCGATTATTACGACTATCTGCAGACCATGCAGCCGTTCGAACCCGTAGGATTCTTCTATACACAAAGTACGCTGGCCGCGATGCAGACTACCAACATTGTTAAGAACTTCTCCGAGCAGAAGGACCTCCGTATGCATCCGTCGACCAAGCAGCTACAGACAGCCAACAAGTACCTGAATTCGATTGCCGAGTTCAACGAACTTTCGGCAGTCGACATCGCAACAATTAAGGCCGAATGTCCGGGTCTTTCCGATGCAATTCTTGCCCAGAACGACGCACTCTTGAAGCGCATCGAAGAGGCGAAGAAGAGTACCGCTTACCGCGTCGTTAACATCGATGACAAGCTGGAAGGAGCAGACATCTTCAAGGCTCTCATTGCACCCTATAAAGGCAAGCCGTTGCTCGTCGATTTCTGGGCAACATGGTGCGGTCCTTGTAAGGCTGCTATGCAGACCATCCTGCCCGTGAAGGAAGCCCTTGCCGGCAAAGTCAACTTCATCTACGTCACAGGCCCTTCCAGCCCTAAGAAGACGTGGGAAATGACCATTCCCGACATTCACGGCGACCACTACTATGTGACAGAGTCACAGTATTCCGAACTTCTCAAGCAGTTCGAAAGCAATGGCATCCCCACCTACGTTATCGTTGATAGGGAGGGTAATGTGAAGAATAAGTATATCGGCTATCCAGGCAATGAAGTAATGGAGGAACAACTAAGATGAAAATACTGTATTTCCATGGTTTTGCATCATCAGGTGCAACAGGCACAGCAGAGAGTTTGCGCCGCATGTTACCGGAAGTCGAGGTCATCTCACCCGATATTCCAGTCGACCCATCAGAAGCGTTACCCTTTCTGAGAGCGTTGTGTGAGCAGGAGAAGCCCGACTTGATTATCGGCACATCCATGGGTGCTATGTATGCCCAGCAGATGTTCGGCTATAAGAAGATATGTGTGAACCCAGCATTCAACATGTCCACCCTGTCGAAGGTGTTCCGCACAGGTGAGCATAAGTTCCTCAATGGCCGTAAGGACAGCCAGAAGACCTTCAAAATCACAAAGGAAATCATCCAGAAGCAGAACATGATGGAGCGACAGCAGTTCAAGGGCATCACGCCTTTTGACCGTGAGAATACCTATGGACTGTTCGGCATCCACGACACGACAGTCAACTGCTACGACCTCTTTAAGAAGTATTATACGAAAGCACAGCGGTTCGATGGCGAGCACCATCTCAACGAGAAAGCCCTCCGTACAGCCGTCGTACCCCTCGCCAAAACGATACTTGGGTTAGAATAGACAAATACTGTCCCATTCATCCAATAGTAAATAGTCAATTGTCTAATAGTAAATACGTATATGATTATCATCGGAATCGCAGGTGGAACCGGTAGCGGAAAGACCACCGTTGTCAACAAAATTGTCGAGGCGCTGCCCGAAGGCTCTGTGGCAGTCATCCCACAAGACTCGTACTATAACGACCAGAGCAACCTACCGCTCGAAGTACGCAAACAAACCAACTTCGACCATCCCAACGCCTTCGACTGGCCGCTCTTCTCACATCAGATAGAAGAGCTGAAGGCAGGTCGCGCCATCGAGCAACCCACCTATTCGTATATCACCTGCACACGCCTCAGTGAGACCGTTCACGTCGAGCCCAAGGACGTTATCATCGTCGAGGGCATCATGAGCTTATACGACAAGACCCTGCGCGACCAGATGGACCTCAAGATTTTCGTCGATGCAGGAGCCGATGAACGCCTACTCCGCGTCATTGTGCGCGATATGGCAGAACGTGGACATCCCCTCGAGATGCTCATCAGCAAGTATCGCAATGTGCTGAAACCCATGCACGATGAGTTCATCGAACCAACCAAGCAGTATGCCGATATCATCATCCCCAATGGAGGTAACAACGAGCAGGCGATCCAAATGCTCAGTAGGTTCATACTCGGACAACTTCGTGAACTAAAGAAACTGTAAGCCCCCAAATGCCATTATTTAAAGCTTGCTATGAGCATGTCGAATAGTAACAGTTGCAAGTATTAATGGTAACAATTGCGGGAATTAATAGTAGCAACAACTGGCTTATTGATTAACAAAACGGGCTGACATTAGAATGCCAGCCTGTTGTTGTGTTGTAGATGCCATTCGACACATTCATAGCTTGCTATTCGACATGCTCATAGCAAGCTTGATGATTTCCTTTTATCTGACTACCTGAGTAAATTCGGGTTTCGCGCCTGCTTCCTTCCCTACGACGACGTAGATGATGGACGAGCCTCCACCTCCGAAACCTCCGTTGCTCTGCACCGTGAACTTATATTCTGTTCCGTCGGGAGTGGTGCGCTTGCCTACGGTTGACGGGGTGCCGAGTGGGAACTGGTAGCTTGAGCATGCTTCGTTGAAGATGGCTTTCTCTGCATCTGTCACAGGTTTCTGAGCCGAGAACTCGGGCAGTTTTGTGACGGTTCCTTTCTTGTAGCCATTCTCTTTGAGGAAACGGTCTAACTCCTTCTCTACTGCTGCCACGCGTGCGGTACGTACACCATATCCTTCCTTGATGGTGGCTTTGGGCAGGGCTTTCTTCAGGTCGGCTGTCGATGTGTTCAGACCTCCGCTGCCGAATGAGCAGAAGGGTACGATGGTCTTGCCTGCAAAGTCGTTTTGCTTGATGAGCGATGCGATTGGTGATGCATAGCTTCCCGACCAGATGGGATAGCCGAGGAAGATGATGTCATAGTCGGCGATCTTCACTTTCAGCGGCTTGATAGCGGGTGTTGTGCCACTTTGCTTTTCTCTTTGGGCGCGTTGCACCGTTTCCTGGAAATTGCCTGAATAAGGCTCTTCGGGCTGGATGGCTTCGATATCAGCTCCGAGTTGCTTTTGCAGTTCGAGGGCTACGGTCTTTGTCGTTCCTGTCTCTGAAAAGTAAAGCACAAGTTTTTTCTGTGCGTAAGCGGTAGTGATTCCTGCCATGATTGCAATTGATACTAAAAAACGTTTCATCATTCTGTAATTTTTAAGTTTGGAGTATAATTTGGCGCAAAAATAGTAAATAATTCTGAATTATGCATTAAAAATTCTGAATTAAGTTTTATGAATAATGAATTATTAGTATATTTGCAATCAAATTTATGAAATATAAGTATTATGGAGATAAAAACGATTGGTATTGCGAGCGATCATGCGGCTTTTGGATTGAAGCAGTTCGTGAAGCGTTATCTTGAAGAGAAAGGGTGGGCGTACAAGGATTATGGTACTTATACCGAGGAGAGTTGCAACTACGCTACATACGGTCATGCTCTGGCGGAAGGCATTGAGCGTGGAGAGGTCTATCCCGGTATCGCGATGTGTGGTAGTGGGGAAGGCATCAGCATGACGCTCAATAAGCATCAGGGCATCCGTGCCGGACTGGTGTGGCAACCTGAGATCGCTCACTTGATTCGTGAGCACAACAATGCGAATGTCATCGTGTTTCCTGGCCGTTTCATCTCCGAAGAGACATGTCGTGAATGTCTGGATGAGTTCTTTGCTACCGAATTTGCAGGAGGACGCCATCAGTTGAGAATCGACGACATACCGGTAAAGTGTTAAGGGGATAGCTGATATGGGCAAAGTATATACGAAAACAGGTGACAGAGGGCAGACCTCGTTGGTCGGTGGGCAGCGTGTGTCGAAATGCTGCGACCGCCTCGAGAGCTATGGTACGGTGGACGAGTTGAACTCGCACATCGGTCTGCTCATTACTTATTGTACTGATGCTCATGATGCAGCGTTCCTTACCGATGTACAACGTGCGTTGTTTGTTGTAGGAGGTTATCTCGCTACTGATAATGCTTCGCGTGAGGTGCGTCATGGTAACATTGTTACACCTGATATGGTGCAGCAGATAGAAGCAGAGATTGATCGTCTGGAAACAGTAGTGCCTCCTCTGCGGCTGTTTATCCTTCCAGGTGGCTGTAGGGCTGCTGCATTGGCGCATGTGTGCCGCACGATTTGCCGCAGGGCTGAGCGATGTGTGTTCCGCCTTGTGGAATGTGGGGCAGAAGTGGATGAGCAGGTCACTGCTTACATCAACCGCTTGAGCGACTATTTCTTTGTGTTGGCACGAAAGTTGAATGTGGACGAAGGAACTGAAGATGTGGTGTGGAGGAGAGAAACTAAGAACTAAAAACTAAGAACTAAAAATAAGTACTGATTATGAAATTTAAAACCATGATGATTGTGCTGGCATGTTTGTTTACCATGTCGGCCACTGCTAAAAAGTATCCAGTTATCAAATTCGAGAAGACGACCATCGATTTCGGTACCTTCTCGCAGGATAATCCTGTGCAGACATGTGTGTTTAAGTTTACGAACGTCGGCAAGGCGAAGTTGGCTATCACTTATGTTCACACATCATGCGGATGTACTGTAGCAGACTATCCTAAGGACTTCATCAGTCCTGGAGGAACGGGAGAAATCAAGGTGACTTACGACGGAACAGGAAAACTGCCAGGTAAGCTGAAGAAGACCATTCAGGTATTCTACAACGGGAAACCCAACTCGGAGGACCTGGTAAGGATTTATGTCACAGGTGACATGTCGGCTGTTTCGAGCAAGGACCTGTCTGAGGCAAAGAAATAATATGGAAATAGGGCAGGAAATAATGTTTCCTGCCAAATTTGTCTTTTTACCCCGTAGAGATTATTAGCATGAGAAAAATAAGAATAATACTGGCTGCGGTGTTCCTGATAGGGATCACGTGGCTGTTTCTGGACTTCACCGGTACGGCTCATGCTTGGCTGGGCTGGATGGCGAAACTGCAGTTCCTGCCTGCTGTGCTGGCGCTGAACGTAGGTGTGATGATCGGATTGGTGGCCATCACGTTGGTACTGGGTCGTATGTACTGCTCGGTGATTTGTCCGTTGGGCATCCTGCAGGATGTGTTCGCTTGGTTTGGAAAGAAAGCCAAGAAGAATCGCTATACATACTCGAAGGCTAAGAATTGGTTGCGTTACGGAATGCTTGCAGTGTTTGTTGTACTGATGGTACTGGGACTGGCAGGCATTGCTACGTTGATCGCACCCTATAGTGCTTTCGGACGTATTGCGGAATCGCTGCTGCAACCGCTGTGGATGTGGGGCAACAACCTGTTGGCCATGATAGCAGAGCGTGCTGACAGCTATGCGTTCTACGGTGTGGATGTGTGGCTGAAATCCCTGCCAGTATTGATCATAGCCGTCGTAACGGTTGTCGTGCTGTTTGTTCTTGCATGGCGAGGTGGTCGAACCTATTGCAACACGATATGTCCTGTAGGAACGGTATTGGGTTTCATTTCTCGTTTTTCGCTGCTGAAGATCCGTGTCGATGAGGACAAGTGTATCAAGTGTGGATTGTGTACGAAGAACTGCAAGGCTTCGTGCATCGACTATAAGAACATGAAAGTGGATTATAGCCGCTGTGTGGACTGCTTCGATTGTATTGGAAAGTGCAAGAAGGGAGCGATAAGTTTCTCTCCCAGCCTCTCTTATCAAGGAAAGGGAAGCCATAAGACTCACTCTTCTGTGGGAGAATCAGAGGGGGCAGGCCGTCGTGAATTCCTGACTGCTACTGCTGTAACGATAGGTGCTGTGGCTTTGGAGTCGCAAGCCAAGAAGGTAGATGGTGGACTGGCGGTGATTGAAGACAAACAAGTACCGCAGCGTAAGACGAAGGTGGTGCCTCCAGGTGCTCTGAGCATCAAGAACCTTGAGGACCATTGTACCGGCTGTCAGTTGTGTGTGTCGAAATGTCCGAACGATGTGTTGCGTCCTTCGACTGACCTGATGCATCTGATGCAGCCCGAGATGTCGTTCGAGCGCGGCTATTGCCGTCCTGAATGCACCGCTTGTGGTGATGTGTGTCCGACGGGTGCCATCCGTCCGATTACTAAAGAGGAAAAGACGGCTGTTAAGATAGGACATGCCGTGCTGATAAGAAAGAACTGTGTAGCTGTGACGACTGAGGATGGCTGTGGGCTGTGCGCAACGAAATGTCCGGCAGGTGCGGTGATGATGACAACTGTGGAGTATGAAGGGAAGAGCGTGTATGCACCTGTGGTGGACGAAGAGAAATGTATAGGATGTGGAACTTGCGAGCATTTGTGTCCCGCTCGTCCGTTCGCTGCCATCTATGTGGAGGGACATGAGGTTCATGGAGAGGTATAAAATGGATAGACGAGAATTCATAAAGAAACTGGGACTGGGCGGTGCTGCTGTCGGTACTGCTGCCGTGGTGGGCTGCAAGGGTGGCTCGCAAGGTGAGGCAGGCCATTCGCTTCAGGATGTACCTAAGGGGCAGATGACCCTGAGAGAAAATCATAACAGTGGCGACAAGGTGTCGATTCTGGGGTATGGCTGTATGCGCTGGCCGACGAAGAAGGGGAAGGATGGCAAGGATGAAATGGACCAGGAGCGAATCAACGAACTGATAGATACCGCATTGGAGTATGGTGTGAACTATTTCGATACCTCACCTGTATATTGTCAGGGACAATCGGAACGCGCTACGGGTATTGCTTTGAGCCGTCATCCTCGTGAGTCGTATTACATTGCGACGAAGATGTCGAACTTCTCGCCCGATACCCAAAGTAAGGAGGGTTCGATAGCAATGTATGAGAATTCTTTGAAGGAACTGCAGACCGACTATATAGACTACATGCTGCTTCATTCAATAGGTGGCAGTATGGAGGACTATCAGAAGCGATTTGTTGATAATGGCATCCTTGACTACCTGATGGCTGAACGTGAGGCAGGACGGGTAAGAAACCTCGGTTTCTCATTTCATGGCCAGCAATCGGTGTTCGATGCAATGATGGAACTTCACGATACGGTCCACTGGGACTTTGTGCAGATTCAGATGAACTATCTGGACTGGTTTCATGCCAATGAGATGAACTCGTTTAACGTAGATGCAAGTTACCTGTACGACGAACTGACGAAACGCAATATCCCTGTGGTGATTATGGAACCGCTGCTGGGTGGCCGCCTGTCGAAAGTAAACGGCAGTGTGTTGCGAATGCTGAAAGCGAAGGAACCCGACAGAACCGCTGCTTCATGGGCATTCAGGTATTGTGGCTCATATCCGAATGTGTTAACGGCGCTGAGCGGAATGACTTATATGGAACATCTGGTAGATAACCTTCATTCATTCTGCCCACTCAAACCTTTGACGGATGAGGAGCGAAGCTATTTGGAGGATGAAGTAGCTAATGAGATATTGAAGTATCCTACAATCCCTTGTACAGCATGTCAGTATTGCATGCCTTGTCCGTACGGACTGGATATCCCAGGCATCTTTGCGCACTATAATAAATGCATCAATGAAGGCTTGATGGCTTCATCTACCCAGGATCCAGAGTATCAGAAATTACGCAGGGCTTTCCTCGTAGGATACGACCGCAGTGTGCCGAAGTTGCGTCAGGCCGATCACTGCATCGAGTGCTGTCGTTGTCTGGAACACTGTCCGCAGAAGATAGAGATTCCGACTGAGATGCATAAGATTGATGAGTATGTGGAGAAGTTGAAGCAGGGATTGGAATTGTAAGTGAAATTGTACAAAGAAAAGATTGAAAAACTGAAAATTAATAATATATGATTATTCAACCATTATTGTTCGGAACGTTTGGATTACAGGAAATCCTGATTATCGCACTTGTCGTGCTGTTGTTTTTCGGCGGAAAAAAGATTCCGGAGTTGATGAAGGGACTCGGAAAGGGAGTCCGCTCGTTCAAGGAAGGTATGAAGGAGGTAGACCCAACTGACGAAATGAAAAGTGACGAAGCTAAAGAGGAAACAAAGGCGTGAGTAGCGAACCGGTTACATTCTGGGACCATCTGGATGAGTTGCGCAGTGTGATTATCCGAATAGCTGTTGTGACGTTGGTGTTTGGTGTTTTGGCATTCTGCTTCAAGGAACCCTTGTTTGCTGTGGTATTAGGTCCGCAAGATCCTTCGTTCATCACGTATGACTTGTTCAGTCAGGTGGAAATGTGGTTTGCGAATCTTGTGGGTAGTAAAGTGACAGAGACCGCATCAGATTTCCATGTGTCGCTCATCAACACGGAACTGGCACAGCAGTTTATCATTCACATGAAGGTGGCCATTTATGCAGGGCTGATAACAGCATCGCCCTATGTCATCTATCAGATATTCAGGTTTGTGTCGCCAGCCCTGTATGAGAACGAACGTAAGTATGCTGTCCACTTGGTATGTGGCAGTTATGTGATGTTTATGATAGGTGTGCTGTTCAGCTACTTCATCATCTTCCCGTTTACGTTCAGGTTTCTGGGTACTTATCAGGTAGCCGATTTCGTAGAGAATACTATCACGCTTGATTCGTATATCTCGACCCTCGTAGCCTTGACGTTGGTGTTAGGTGTCATTTTCGAGATGCCTGTGATGAGTTGGCTGTTGGCGAAGATGGGGTTGCTGAAACACGTGTATATGACTCGTTACAGGAAGCATGTGGTTGTAGGAATTCTGATTCTTGCTGCCATCATCACTCCAACATCGGATGCGTTTACACTGATGTTGGTATCCATTCCGATGTGGATGCTCTATGAATTGAGTATTCTGATTGTGAAGGTCACCAACAAAGAACAAACTGTGTAGTTTTTGAGGTTTTATTTTGTCATCATATAAAATAGCAGTAACTTTGCAAGCGGAGAGATTCGTGATTGCAAGAATAAAAGAAAATGGTATCGATTGAGAATCTGAGTGTTGAATTCAGTGCAAAGCCTCTGTTTCAGGAGATAGGTTTCGTCATCAATCCTCGCGACCGTATAGCTCTGGTTGGAAAGAACGGCGCAGGAAAATCGACTCTGCTGAAAATCATTGCAGGTCTGCAGCAGCCCACAAGTGGGGTGGTGGCTCGTCCGCGCGAGATGACTGTAGGCTATCTGCCGCAAGTGATGGAGGTAAGCGATACCCGTACATTAGAGGAAGAAACAGCTCTCGCATTCAGAGGAATGCATGTGGAAGAATGGACCATGAGGGCTGATATGGATAAGACACTGATAGGTCTTGGATTCCGCAGAGAAGACTTCACGCGTCCTACGAGTGAGTTCTCGGGTGGATGGCGTATGCGAATTGAGTTGGCGAAGATTTTGTTACAAAAACCAGACCTGTTGTTGCTCGACGAGCCTACAAACCACCTTGATATCGGAAGTATTCAGTGGTTAGAGCAGTTTATTCAGAATAGTGCAAAAGCGGTAATGCTGGTCAGTCACGATAGAGCATTCATCAACAATATCACCAATCGGACCATCGAGATTACTTGTGGGAAGATTAATGATTACAAGGTGAAGTACGATGAATATGTGAAGTTGAGAGACGAACGGCGTGAGCAGCAGATTCGTGCATACGAGAATCAGCAGAAAGAGATAGCTGATATTAAGGATTTCGTGGAGCGGTTCCGCTATAAACCCACCAAGTCGAACCAAGTTCAGAGCCGCCTGAAACAGTTGGAGAAGATAGTTCCCATCGAAATCGATGAGGTGGACACAAAGATGCTTCGACTGAAGTTTCCCCCTTGTCAGCGTAGTGGCGACTATCCTGTCATCTGTGATGAGGTATCGAAAGCATACGGCAATCACCTTATTTTCCAGCATGTAAACCTCACCATCAAGCGAGGAGAGAAGGTCGCATTCATGGGTAATAACGGTGAGGGAAAGTCAACGTTGGTGAAGTGTATCATGGGAGAGATACCGTTTGACGGTAACTTGAAGATAGGACATAATGTGCAGATTGGTTATTTCGCACAGAATCAAGCGCAGCTGTTGGATGGTAGCATAACGGTGTTCGATACGATAGATCGTGTGGCTACTGGTGATATGCGTACGAAAGTTAGAGACCTCTTGGGTGCTTTTATGTTTGGTGGTGAAGAAAGTGATAAGTTTGTGAGGGTACTCTCCGGAGGCGAACGTAGCCGATTGGCCATGATTCAGTTGTTGCTGCAACCCGTCAACCTGTTAATCCTTGACGAGCCGACGAACCACTTGGACATGCAGTCGAAGGACGTGTTGAAGAATGCAATCCGCGACTTTGACGGAACAGCCATTATCGTCAGTCACGACCGTGCTTTTCTCGATGGGTTGGTTGACAAGGTATATATGTTCAAGGATCAGAAGGTGTTCGAGCCAATAGAAAAAAGCAGCATCAGTCTGCGACAGGAGAAGGTCGCTGAACAAAATGCTAAGAAGAAAGACGTGAAGACTGAGGCTCCTGTAGTGAATGCCAAGCAGAACTACGAGCAGCAGAAAGCAGAGGCAAAGGCGAGAGCCAAAGCGGAAAAAGCATTGAAAGCCTGCGAGGAGAAAATTGAGAAGTTGGAGAAAGAAATTGCCGAAGTGGAAGCCTCGCTTGCTGAGAAGAACGACATGCAGTTGGTGGAGAAGTATTCACAATTGCAGCAGCAGCTCGATGCAGCGATGACTGAATGGGAACAATTGGCAGAATAAACCTTTGAATACGCATCGTTCAGGCAGCACAGAAAAATATAGTATTCATCAAAATAATAAGCAGTATGAAAGTAAAACAGTTTTTTGCAGTAATGGTAACTTCTATTACGTTATGTGGATGCCAGCAGCAGCTTGGTATCGGTATTAAAATGGAGAACATGAACGACTCTGTGGCTCCTGGTACAGACTTCTATGAGTATGCTTGTGGTGGATGGCGAAAGAACAATCCGCTCAAGCCAGAATTTCCTCGATTCGGTAGTTTTGATGTTGTAGCAGAACAGAATAAGGAGCAGATTCGTACCTTGATTGAGGAACTCTCAAAGCAGAAGAACGAGCAGGGTAGTTTGGCGCAGAAGATAGGTGATCTCTATGCTATGATGATGGACTCAACCCGTCAGAACAAAGATGGTTACCAGCCAATCTTAGCAGATATGGAGGCAATTGCTAATCTCGATTCACGTGAAGCTATTCTCAGCTTTATGAACAAGCAGCAGTTGTATGGGGGCAGTCATATCATCAGTTGTGGTATAGGTGCTGATATGATGGACAGCAAGAATAATATGGTAGAGATAGGCCAGGGAGGTCTGTCGCTTGGCAACAAGGATTATTATGTGAAGGAAGATTCTGCGATGGTGAAGATTCGTGATGCCTATCGCAAGCATATCGTGAAGATGTTCAAGTTGATAGGCGACTCAGAGGAAGACGCTACACGCAAGATGAATGCAGTGATGTCAATC
Organism: uncultured Bacteroidales bacterium; assembly: GCA_902787555.1. Lineage (GTDB taxonomy): Bacteria > Bacteroidota > Bacteroidia > Bacteroidales > Bacteroidaceae > Colivivens. The sequence goes on along the minus strand of CADAGO010000025.1, from coordinate 83,821 downwards.
GAGACCCGTATGGCAAAAGCATCACGCAGTCGTGTTGAATTGCGCGACCCAGCCAGCAACTACCATAAAATGGCATTTACAACCCTCAAGGCCGATTATCCAGGTTATAACTGGGATGAGTTCTTCGAGTCTCAGTTGATGACCGATCTCGATTCTTTGTCGGTAGGTCAGCCTGAAGCAGTAAAGGAAGCGATTGCTATCCTGAACGAAACTCCAGAGCAAGACCTGAAAGACTGGATGCAGTGGTGGCTTTTGTCGGGCTCAGCCAGCATGTTGGGTGACGAAATCTATGCTGAATCTTTCGATTTCCACGGACGTGTGATGTCTGGTACAACTGAGATGCAACCACGTTGGAAGCGTGCTGTAGGCAGAGTGAATGGCGTATTGGGTGAAGCAGTAGGCGAGATGTATGTACAAAAGTACTTCCCTGCAGAGAACAAGACTCGTATGCAGCAGCTCGTAAAGAATCTTCAGGTTGCACTTACTGAACGTATCGACCAGCAGGAATGGATGAGCGACTCAACTAAGATGCGTGCGAAAGATAAACTGAGCGCCTTTCATGTAAAGATTGGTTATCCCGACAAATGGAGAGACTATAGCAAGCTGACCATCGATCCGAAGAACAGTCTGTATGAACAGATGAAGCAGGTATCCGAGTGGGCAAACAGAGACTATGTCGAGCGCAAATACAAGAAGCCAGTCGATGCTGAGGAATGGTATATGACTCCACAGACTGTAAATGCATATTACAACCCAACTACCAACGAAATCTGCTTCCCTGCAGGTATCCTTCAGTATCCGTTCTTTGATATGAGTGCTGACGATGCTTTCAACTATGGTGCTATTGGTGTGGTTATCGGTCATGAGATGACACACGGATTCGACGATCAGGGTAGCCAGTTCGACAAAGAAGGAAACTTCAACAACTGGTGGGCTGCTGGCGATGCAGAGAAGTTCAAGGAGCGTACGAAGACGATGGTCAACTTCTTCAACACCATCGAAGTGTTGCCAGGCCTGATGGCAAACGGTGAGTTGACTCAGGGTGAGAATATCGCCGACCACGGAGGTCTGAAGATTGCTTATACAGCATTCAAGAATGCAACAAAGGATAATCCGCTTCCTGTTGTAAACGGATTCACTCCTGAGCAGCGTTTCTTCCTTGCTTATGCAGGTGTATGGGCACAGAATATCACAGAGGAGAATATGCGTCAGTTGACAACAACCGACCCTCACTCATTGGGTGAATGGCGTGTCAACGGTGCTCTTCCACAAATCGATGCTTGGTATGAGGCCTTCAACATCACTGAGAAAGATCCTATGTTCATTCCTAAAGACAAGCGAGTAAATATTTGGTAAAATGCCATTAAACCTTCCTGACAGATTACCGGCAATTGAATTGCTGAAACGTGAGAATATCTTTGTTATGGACACCACGCGTGCCCATAACCAGGATATTCGTCCGTTGAAGATTGCAATTCTCAACCTCATGCCGATTAAGATAACGACGGAGACCGACTTTGTGAGAATCCTGTCGAACACACCTTTGCAGATTGAGATTGAATTCATGAAAATCAAGAGTCACACATCGAAGAATGCTCCAATCGAACACATGAAGGCGTTCTATCACGACTTTGAGGACATGATGCACAACAAGTACGACGGATTCATTATCACTGGTGCCCCCTTAGAGCAAATGGAGTATGAAGAGGTGTCGTATTGGAAAGACTTGCAGGCTGTGATGGATTGGGCACATAGCAATGTCACGTCGACACTTTACATCTGTTGGGCTGCTTTCGCAGGACTTTATCATTTCTACGGTATTCAGAAACAACCGACTAAGGATAAGGTATTTGGTGTGTTCCGACATCATCCGCTCGATGCTTCCCTGCCAATTTTCCGTGGGTTCGACGATGAGTTCTTTGTGCCTCACAGCCGACACATCACCTTACCCAAGGAAGAGATTGAGGCTACAGAAGGCCTTAAGATTATCTCTATGGGGGAGGGCGAAGCAGGCGTGCATATCGTGATGGCACGAAACGGACGTGACTTCTTCATCACAGGACACTCTGAGTATGCACCTTTGACCCTCGATGCGGAGTACCGGCGTGATTTGGCGAAGAATCTGCCCATCAAGATGCCGAAGAACTACTACAAAGACGATAATCCTGATAATAGTCCTTTGGTCACTTGGCGGTCAACAGCAAACCTCTTGTTCACAAATTGGTTGAACTACTACGTATATCAGGAGACACCGTATAATATCGACGAGATTCATGACTAAGCTCGAACTGTTGTCACCAGCAAAGAATGCAGCGATTGGCATCGAGGCTATACGCCACGGTGCTGATGCTGTTTATATCGGTGCCCCTAAATTCGGTGCCCGAGTGGCTGCTGGAAACAGTTTGGAGGATATTCAGCGCCTGGTGGACTATGCCCATCAGTTTGCTGCTAAGGTCTATGTCACTATCAACACAATCCTGACAGATGAGGAACTGATGGAAGCCGAACGGTTGATTTGGCAACTCAACGACATCCATGTAGATGCGCTCATTGTGCAGGATATGGGGCTGTTGAAGTTGAATCTGCCTCCTATTCCCTTGCATGCTAGCACGCAGATGGACAATCGTACAGCGGAGAAGGTGCAAGCCCTTATGCAGTATGGTTTTCGTCAGGTCGTTCTGGCTCGAGAATTATCGCTGTCTGAGATTCGTCACATTCATGAAGCCTGTCCCGGTGTGTCACTTGAGGTCTTTGTTCATGGAGCTTTGTGTGTGAGTCTCAGCGGGCAGTGTTATGCGAGTGAATGTTTGTTCGGTCGTAGTGCCAATCGTGGTGCTTGTGCACAGGCGTGCCGTATGGAGTTCGACTTGATTCGTGCCTACCAAAAAGGCAGAACGATGGTGGAGCAGACGCTGATGCAAAAAAAACATCTGCTTTCGCTGAAAGATATGTGTCAGATCAACTCCCTCCAAGACCTGATTGATGCAGGAGCCACATCGTTCAAGATAGAAGGGCGACTGAAGGATATGTCGTATGTGAAAAATGTGACAGCTGCCTATAGCGAAGCACTCAATCGCATTGTGCAATCCCAGCCCGATAAATACGTGCGTGCTTCGAATGGGGTCGTAGAATTGAAGTTCAAGCCCGATGTGGCAAAGAGTTTCAATCGTGGCTTCACCAGTTACTTCCTTTATGGACGCAACGACCGCATCTTCTCGTTCGACACCCCTAAGGCGATGGGTGAGGAAGTAGGGAAGGTGAAGGAGATACGTCAGAATAGTTTTTCTGTGGCAGGCCTGAAACCATTCGCAAATGGGGATGGACTATGTTTCGTTGACCAGAAAGGCAAACTATTCGGTTTCCGTTTGAACAAGGTCGAGAATGGGCAACTCTATCCTTTGGAGATGCCTCGTAACCTCATGCCGAAGATGACACTATATCGTAATTACGACAAACGGTTCGAAGATACGTTGCAGCATGAGAGTGCGGAGCGATATATCCCTGTTGACATCACGATGGATGAGACTGAACAGGGTTTCCGTTTCCTCATGACAGACGATGCAGGTCTGATGCGCACGCTTGATGTGGAGTGTGAGAAGGAGTTGGCTCGAACACCTCAGCGCGAGAATATCCGTCTCCAACTTTCAAAGATGGGAAGCACCGTTTTCAGACTGCGTTCGCTTCAGATAAATTACACTCATAACTGGTTCATCCCCTCTTCGCGATTGAGCGAGTGGAGGAGGAAGTTGACAGAAGAAACCCTCTCTCTTGTCTCCCATGAGGCAAGAAGGAAAACCGACATAACACGACTCTCCTCTTTGGAAGGAGGTAGGGTAGGTGTTTCTCTTACCTATCTCTCCAACATCATGAACCAACGTGCGAAGGAGTTTTACGAAGAGCAGGGATGTAAAGTTGAGGAATGGGCTTATGAACGTAGCCATCCTGCAGGTGTGCCTGTGATGTTCTGCAAGCATTGCTTGAAGTATTCGTTGGGATTATGTCCAAAGGAAAAGCAGAAGGATGTTAGTTATGATCTGAAAGGTGGAGATACGCTGTATCTTCAGTTGGCGAACGGGACTCGTTTCCGTCTTGAGTTCGATTGTAAGGCATGTATCATGAAAGTGATAAAAGATGAATAGATGGTTGTACATATTATTGCTGCTTTCTCTGACCTCATGTGGATGGACGGAGCAGATGAGCGATGGGCAAGATAACCGTGTGTCTGCCGATGATTTGTCTGCTGATACATTGCTCGAGTTGACTCAGAAGCAGGCCGACAGTCTCGAATTCCGTCTGTTGCATCACTATACCAACAATTACAACTTCGTGGTGAAGGCCGATTCCTTAGTGCTGATTCCGCGTGAAGACGAATTGACTGATACGAGTTGTGTCCGCAGGCACGACCGCATTGTTGTGGCTGATATTCGTGAATCTGATACCATCTGGATTAAAGTGGCTCGCGACCAGTTTACGATGGGATGGATTCCAGAGGACCAATTGCTGCAAGGAGTAGTGCCCGATGACCCTATCTCACAAGTCATCAATGCGCTGACCACCAGTCGATACATCTGGATGACTGTGGTGGTCGTGCTGGGTCTCCTTGGTTTTGTGGTGAAACGTCGAGGACTTCGCAAGTTGCAGATATTCCGTTTCGACGAGATGGATAGTTTCTATCCCACATTGTTTCTCATCTTGGTTTCCTTGGTAGCTTGTCTCTATGTCAGCATTCAACATTTCACGCCTGAGTTCTGGCAGGAATACTACTTCCACCCGACACTCAATCCACTCATATTGCCTCCTGTGATGGCCATTCTGCTTACGTTGGTGTGGGCAGTCATCATTGTGTTCATCGCGATGCTGGTGGATGTCTATCATCATTTTTACATTCTCCCAGGATTGATGTATATCCTCGAGATGCTGGGTTCAGCCATGATTTCGTATTTAGTCATCAAGTGGACCACCTCTATCTATGTGGGTTATGTCTTGCTCGCTATCTATATCGTCGTACTGCTATATATCTATTATAAATATATAAGGTGTAAGTATGTATGTGGATCGTGCGGTATGCGCATCAAGACAAAAGGAGTGTGCCCGCATTGTGGAAAGCTGAATATATAGTCTCGGCTTCTATGCCCATTCGACATCGTAATCTCAAAAAATCAAGACAACCATATATAATAACCATTTAAACCCCAAAACAATGAAAAAATCAATTTTATTCGTAATGTCCTTGGTGCTGTTGGCATCATGTACTAACAAGTCATTCAAAGTGACAGGTGAAGTTCCTGAAGATGTAAAGTATGTGTACTACACCTACAATTTCTTCGATGAAGACCCTAAATTAGATTCTGTAGCTGTGGCTGAAGGTAAATTCGTTATTGAAGGAGCCAACGAAAATGACCCTGTTTTTGTGACAGGAGCCACTGATCAGAATGTACAGTTCTGGTTTGTAAGCGAGCCAGGCGAAATCCAGATTTCTGAAGAAGGTATGCCTTCAGGCACTCCGCTCAACGATGCTATCAAAGGTTTCCTTGAGAAAGCCAACGATGTGAAAACAGAAGCAGACCTTGATGCCCTTATCGACAGCCATATGAAAGAACATCCAAACGACCTCTCAGGTGCATTCTGTCTCTATTTGCTGAGCGATTACATCGGCTTGAACAATCTTTCGACTTATCTCGACAACTGTGGTGAGGTCGTAAAAGATGCCATCCATAAGATTATTCCACAGGAGAAGTTTGATAATGCAGCAAAGAGTGCGCCTGGTAAGATGTTCACCGACTTTGAGGCTGAGTACGAAGGTCAGGTTCAGAAGCTCTCCGACTATGTAGGTAAAGGCAAGTATGTCCTTGTTGATTTCTGGGCAAGCTGGTGTGGACCATGTCGTCAGGAGATTCCTACCATTATCGACCTCTACAGCAAGTACGCAGGTGATAACTTCGAGGTGCTTGGTGTAGCTACTTGGGACGAACCCGAAGACACTAAGAAGGCGATGGAAGAACTCGGTATCGAGTATCCACAGATTATGAATGCTCAGAAAGCCGGCTCCGATGCTTACAACATTGAAGGCATTCCAGAGATTATCCTCTTTGCTCCCGATGGCACAATCGTGAAGCGCGGCCTCCGTGGTGAAGCGATGGTGAAAGCTGTAGAAGAAGCTTTGGGTAAGTAAACCGATTTGGGATTACATATCGCAGAAGAAAACAAGGACGGAATTCCGTCCTTGTTTTCTTTTTTACATCTTATTCATAAGGGAATCGGCTCCCCTATATTGTAAGTTGTTATAATTAGATCTGTGCCAATTTGCCGTCAGAACCGAGTACGTTCACAATCTTGTGGATGTACATCTTCTTCATGTTCTCACGTGCTGGCTTGAGATACTGGCGAGGATCAAAGTCTCCAGGATGCTCAGCGAGGTGCTTGCGAATAGCAGCAGTCATAGCGAGACGAGAGTCAGAGTCGATGTTGATCTTGCATACTGCACTCTTAGCAGCCTTGCGCAACTGCTCCTCAGGAATACCGATAGCTGCCTCGAGCTTGCCACCATACTTGTTGATGGTGTTCACTTCGTCCATAGGAACTGAAGAAGAACCGTGGAGTACGATTGGGAATCCAGGAAGCTTCTTCTCTATCTCAGCGAGGATGTCGAATGCCAATGGTGGTGGAACCAATACACCGTTCACGAGTGTGCACTGCTCTGGAGTGAACTTATGAGCACCGTGAGAAGTACCGATAGAGATAGCGAGTGAGTCACAGCCTGTACGTGTAGCGAAGTCGATTACCTCTTCTGGCTTTGTATAGTGTGATTCAGCAGCACTTACTTCGTCCTCAACACCTGCGAGAACACCAAGTTCTGCTTCTACTGTTACATCGAACTGATGTGCATAGTCAACAACCTTCTTTGCGAGAGCCACATTCTCTTCGTATGGGAGGTGTGAACCATCAATCATTACTGATGAGAAGCCCATATCAATACAGTCCTTGCAGAGTTCGAAGCTGTCACCATGGTCGAGGTGAAGCACGATCTCAGGATGCTCACAACCAAGTTCTTTTGCGTATGCAACAGCACCTTCAGCCATGTAACGCAGAATCTGAGCGTTTGCATAGTTGCGTGCACCTTTTGATACCTGCATAATCACTGGTGACTTGGTTTCTACAGCAGCCATAACGATGGCCTGCATCTGTTCCATTGTGTTAAAGTTGAATGCAGGGATAGCGTAGCCGCCTGCAACGGCTCTCTTAAACATCTCGCGAGTATTCACGAGACCAAGATCTTTGTAATTTACCATAACGTTTATTAATAGAAAAAATGATTTTAAACAATCTATTATTGAGGAAGAATCCTCAATTCGGCTGCAAAATTACAAAAAAAATATGAATTATGCATTATGAATTATGAATTATTTATTACCTTTGCATCATAATAACGCTTAATGCTTAACCAATAAAAGTTTTTTTTCAGTTTTGCAAACTGGAGACGACAAGAGGAAACAGATGAACAGAACGATTAGGTCGATTGCGACGATAGCAATCGTATGGATGACTGTGGTGGCGTGTCAAACTTCCACCTCTGTAGATTTATGCCCCAAGAAGGCCGACGCAAGTATCGTTGTGGTTTACGACAACGATGTCCACTGTGGTGTGGAAGGGTATGCAAGGATGGCAGGTCTGCGCGACATGATAGCCGATACAGCCTACACGCTCACAGTGTCGAACGGCGACTACTATCAAGGCGGTCCTGCAGGTGCGCTTTCCAGAGGACAGTATATCATCGACATCATGAACAGCGTGGGCTATGATGCTGTGACGCTCGGCAATCATGAGTTCGACTATAAGACCCCTCGTCAGTTGGAACTGATGGCGCAATTCAATGCTCCTGTGGTATGTGCCAACTTTGTAGAGCTGCCCTCAGGCAAGCGTTTGTACGCAGCGAGTGTAGTGAAACGCCTCGGAAAGAAGAAGGTAGGACTTGTGGGGGTCATCACTCCTACGACACTTTACACCGAGGAATACGCCTTCTTCGATGAGCAGGGCAAACAGCTCTATGACCTGTGCGAGAAAGAAACCTATCAGCTTGTGCAGCAGGCGGTAAACGATATACGCAAGAAGGTCGATTATGTAATCGTACTGGCACATCTGGGTGAGGACGAGAACGAAACTGGAGTCGATTCCCACGGGCTGGTACGTGCCACTAATGGCATCGATGTGGTGCTCGACGGACACACCCACTCACTCATCCCGCAGGATGTTGTGATGAACAAGGATGGCAAACCTGTGCTCGTGTCGCAGACAGGTACGAAGTTCCAAAGTGTAGGCAAACTGGTGATTCGTCACGATGGTAGGATGTCAACCGAATTGGTCGATATGAAAGCCATTCCATACATCGACCGCACGGTGCGACTCGTGACCGACAGCATTCAGGCAGTTCTCAACGCACAGACCAGCCGCCCTATTTGCCAGAACGATGTGGTGCTCGAAATCCTCGACGAGAAAGGCAATCAGCTTGTCCGATATGCCGAAACCAACGTAGGCGACCTTGTGGCTGATGCATACAGGAACATTACAGGAGCAGATTTCGCAATGACGAACGGGGGAGGTATCCGAGTGAGCCTGCCGAAAGGCCAGTTGACCTATGGCGACCTCGTCACCCTTATGCCGTTCGACAACTATGTATGTATCGTCGATATCACAGGCGCACAACTCAAGGACCTGCTCGAAGACTGTACGAAACATACACCTGTTGAGTTTGGCGACTTCCCGCAGGTGTCAGGCATAAAGTTCACCATCGACAAACGCCGTGCAGAAGGTGATCGTATCACCGACCTTGTCATCCTCAACAAGTCGGGCAGCTATGAGCCGGTAGAGATGAACCGCACCTACAATCTTGCCACCATCGACTATTGTGTAACAGGAGGTGGATTCGTCGGAAAGCTGAAGCAAAACCGTATTTCCAAGCCAAGCATCATTCTCTACAATGAGTGCCTCATCCAGTATGTCACAGACAATCTCAAAGGACATATCGGCCAGGAATATGCAGCACCTCAAGGACGAATAAAGATAGTCGAAAAATGAAAATAGTGTAGCAGAAAGGTAGAAAAATAGGCTGTTTTGCAAAAAAATAGTCTATTGTAAATTGTCAAATGGTAAATTATTACTAACTTTGCACCTCGATTGCGGATTATAGCAGTCGAAAGAGATATTTTATTGTTCACCAGAACAAAAATTGAACTGTATAAAAACAATAAAAACGAAACGAAAATGAAAAAAGGTATTCATCCAGAGAATTATCGTCCTGTAGTGTTCAAGGACATGAGCAATGGCGATATGTTCCTCTCACAGTCTTGTGCAAAGTCAAACGAGACTATCGAATTCGAAGGTAAGGAGTATCCACTCATCAAGCTTGAAATCTCCTCTTCTTCACATCCATTCTACACAGGTAAGGCTAAGCTCGTCGACACCGCAGGTCGTGTTGATAAGTTCATGAGCCGCTATAAGGTAATGTCGAAGAAGTAATTCTTTGGAACACACAGATAAAAGCACTCACAACGTAGTTGTGGGTGTTTTTTTTGTGTTTTATTTGGAAATCCTGTAAAAAATGTGTATCTTTGCACTAGATTTACGCATCCTATTAACAATCCATAAAATACATTGGATTTAATTTTGCAACGTCATTTGGCTAAAGGCTAAAATGCCTTTAGGCAAACGATAGTGCGCCTTTAGGCATTTTCCCTTCTCAACCAGCTCATCTTCCCGATTGAATCGGCTGCTTTTCCCTTTTGAATCAGCTGCCCGTCCCTATGCTATTTAGACCTTAGACTTTAGATACATCTTGAGCCTGTCGAAATGACCTTAGACCTCTTAACCTACTAAGCAATTAACCTAAAAAATCAATAACCAATAACCTATAACCAATAACCATTATCACCTACTAAGCTATTAACCTATTAACCTATTAAGCTAAATTTCAATAACCTATAACCAATAACCATTATTTACTAACCTACTAAGCTATCTCTGCAGCATCCACTTAGCAAAGACACAGGTTTCTAGTCTTTGCTGTTGGTTCCCAGTAAGGGACTGTTTGCGTCCCAATAAGGGAACGTTATAGTCCCATAATGGGACCCTCTTCAGCCTCTCGCACCACCCTCTGACGAAGGGAGGAAAGAGTTTTACTGGTATGTATCTTTTTAGATGAGTTGATGAAAAATACAGAATAATATGAAAACCGCAAAGACCTAATATGATTTGTGCCAAAAATACGGTTGCAGATGCTTGTGATGGTGTTTTTGAGTTCCCAAAGAGGTAACTAAGACCTAACAGAAACCTAACATGAGACCTACCATTGAGACACCTCAATTGAGGTCGAAAATTTTTTCTAAAACACACCAAAATTTAACTCGAAAAATTTGGAATTTGCAATTTTTTTTTGTAACTTTGCAGTCGAATTAAATGATTAACTTTATATCATCTTTTTGCACTATGGAAAATAAAGTTTTTACCAATGGGGATGCTATGAATGCGACCCTCGAGACAACGCTCGCAGTCGAGCTGTTTCTCAACGAAAATTACCTCTTCCGTCGCAACGTGTTGAACGGAAAGGTAGAGTTTACAACCAAACCAGATGAAGATTGGCGTCCACTGACTCAGGAGGCGCTCAACAGCATCATCCGCCGAGCTAAGAAAGAGCAGGTATGCGAAAAAGGCAGTCCTAAGACGGAGATTATGGAGTTCGTACATTCAGACGATGTACCTGTACATAATCCGATAGGCGACTACCTGAAACTGTTGCCTGAGTGGGACGGAAAGAACCACATCGGCCAACTCTTCAGCCGTCTGCCTGGCATCACATCAGAGCAGCAGGGCTATCTCGCCATATGGCTCCGCTCTGCCGTAGCTCATTGGCTCCAGATGGACACCCTTCATGGCAACGAATGCGTACCAACGCTGATTGGTGCCCAAGGATGTGGCAAGACCACCTTCTTCCATCGTCTTTTACCACCACCTTTGCGCCAGTATTATCTCGACCACTTGAACCTGTCGAACAAATTCGACAAGGAGATGGCGCTGACGAACAATCTGTTGGTGAACCTCGACGAACTGGATGCCATCCGTCCTAGTCAACATGCAGCGCTGAAGCAGACACTCTCGAAGAATAAGGTGAATGGACGCCCCATCTATGGCTGTGTACAGGAAGACCGTCCCCGTTTCGCCTCATTTGTGGCTACGACCAACAATCCACATCCGCTGACTGACCCTACAGGCAGCCGTCGCTACATCTGCCTGCAGATTCCTGATGGACAGTATATCGACAATGCAGGCGAGATTGACTATGCGCAACTCTATGCGCAAGTGGTTTATGAACTGACGTTAGCAAAGACCCCTTACTGGTTCTCGAACGACGAAGTGAATCGCATACAGGCACTCAATCAGAACTATCTCATGCAGAAAGACATCGGAGAGATGGTAGAGGTATGTTTCCGTAAGCCCAAGAAGGGTGAAACAGCAAAGCTGATGAATTCGAAGATGCTGTTGAGCCACATCCAGAAAGCCTATCCGTCAGTTGACATCAATCATGGCAATAAGGTTCGTGTAGGTCATGTGATGACGACTCTCGGCTATGAATCCATAGATCGCAGCAACGTACCCTTCTACAAGGTAATCCCACTCGCTGCGTAATGGTGACAAATTCTAATGATTTAATTTTTAAATATTATAATTTTTACATTTTACATTCCCTTTGGGAATGAATGTTAGGTCTTAGTTAGGTTTCTGTTAGGTTTTTGTTAGGTCTTTTAGCGCCAAAATCACATCTAAGTCGTTAATAATCAATAGGTTACGAATAAATTATGTTAGGTCTTATGAAAAAAGAGTTAGAATATAAAAATATCCCTTATGGATATGAACATTGTTTCAATGAAAACTGCCAGTTGCGCGACAAGTGCATGCACTATCAAGCCTATCTGTTGAAGCCCGATGAGCGACTGGTTGGTCCTACGGTCTATCCTTCTGCATGGAAGAGCGGCAAATGCCTGCGTTTTTCCGAAGTGAAGTTGGTACAGATGGCATGGGGTTTCAGTCAGATATACAAGAATGTCCCCAACTATCTGCAGACAGAGGCACGTCGCAGTGTGATACATTATTTCAGCCGCGGTAAAGGCCCTTACTACCGCTATCATCACGGTGAGAACAAACTCACGCCTGGTCAGCAGAAAGCCATCATGGCAATCCTTGCCAATTACGGCAGTACAGACGGACTCACGTTCGATCACTACGAAACAGATTTCGACTTCAGTTGATGTTTTGTGTCTGTAATCACACGAAGGGAGAGTTATATCTCCCTTTTTCTATATAAAGCGGCTTGTTTTGAGAAATTAGCTGATGAAGAAACAAAAAAATGAATGATTTTCTTACAAATATTTGTTTGATTGGAATAAATTCCTTACATTTGCAGCATGAATGACGAAATAAGAGAGACATACCACTCAGAAGAGTACGAATTGTACTATGCTAGCTTGGACGAAAGAACGCAAACGAAATATGACTATGTGGAGTCAATCATTAAGACTCAATATGTGGTCAATCAAAAATTCGTCAAGCATCTTGAGAATACCGAATTCTATGAGGCACGTGTGTCTATTAAAACAAACGAGTATCGTACAGTACTATTTGCTGTAGATTCCACGTCGTTCATGGAGAGTAAACGCGTACTTTTCCTCAACTCATTTCTCAAGAAAGACAATAAGCAATACAAAAGCGAAGTGGAGAAGGCTCGTAAAATATTAAGTAAATATATACAGGAGGACATAGACAATGATTAAATTAGACGAAAAGAAACTGGCTCATCTAAAGACAGGGACGCAACATCTAGCAGAGAAGTACGGAGAGAAAGAGACTCCAAGCCGTGAAGAGTTCGATGCTCGCGCCAAAGCGTGGTATTTTGCCGAATTGTTACGCAACGAGCGAAAACGTCAAAAGCTTACCCAGCAGCAATTAGGAGAGCGAATTGGCAAAAAGCGCGAATATGTATCCTCGCTTGAAAAGGGTCAGACCGACATGCAACTCAGCACATTTATGCTCATTGCCAATGCACTAGGTTTAAGATTCTCTTTAGTCGTTGGATAGAGACTGTCACCTTTTCCTTATTCATCAAGGTGTTGCCCCATGAGTGCTACACCTATTTTATTAGTAAATGTGCCATCAACCTAATAACCAACTAACCTATTAACCTAATTATCAACTGTCAACTATCAACTAATAATCGACTATAACTTTAGAGCATTTTCTTTTTCACAAGGCTTGTGATTGTTTGTTTTACTGCATTTTTTTGATATAACCATCCTTGTTTTAATTCTTTTTACTATATTTGCAGAGCCAAATCCGTTTATATTATGATAATATGACAGCAAGACAATTGTTCTCAGTAGGGCATTCTAATCAGAGTATTGAAGAATTCTTTCAGCTTTTGGAATCGCAAAGAATTGATTGTATTCTTGATGTCAGAAGTATGCCCTATAGTAAATACATTCCACATTTTAACGAAGAACCGCTTAAGAGTTGGCTTAATTTACATGGAGTGTTATATGTACCTTTTGGTAAACATTTTGGCGCAAGGCGTTCTGATTGTTTAAAGGAAACAGAGTTCGTAAAGAAAGGTATAAAAGAGATTAAACCCCAAGTAAACTTTGAACTTGGGGTGACAACTCCAGATTTTAAAAGCGGAGTTGATAGACTGAATAAAGCCTTGGACCAAAACAGACGGGTATCTCTGATGTGCTCAGAAGCAGATCCTTTAGGATGTCACAGGTTCTCCTTTATTTCAAGATACTTTTTTGATTTGGGATGGAATGTTCAGCATATTATGCGTGACGAAGATACTGGAGAGCCCGTTTCTCGCTCACATCAGGAATTGGAAAAGGAAATGATTCTTGATTATGTTAAACGCAACAAGTTGAAATCAGTGGGTGGACAGATGAGCGATTCTCTTTTCTTTGATTTTGGGGATGACTATACCGAAGAGCAACAACGAATTGATGCATATCGCTTAAAAAACCATGAGATAGGATGGGTTCCTGAATACGATGAAAATGAAGAATATTAAATACAAAAGACGATAATTATGATTACATTATTTACAATCGGATTCACCAAGAAGAGTGCAGAGCAGTTCTTTGAACTTCTGAAGAAGAACAAAGTTAAGCAACTTGTTGATGTTAGAATCAGCAATGGCAGTCAACTTGCAGGTTTTGCAAAAGGTAAAGACCTTGCTTATTTCGTAAAGCAAATTTGCGGTATTGGCTATAAGCATATTACAGACTTTGCGCCAACAAAAGAATTGTTGGATAGATGGCACAAGGAAACTGTGACTTGGCCTGAGTATATCGAGGAATATACTGCTATGCTTAAGCAGCGTGATATTATCAAGACGTATGGCGTGAAGCAATTCGATGGTTCATGCTTCCTTTGTAGTGAAGAAACACCAGAAATGTGCCATCGACGTCTCCTTGTTGAGTACATGAAGAAATATTGTGTTGAGAAAGTGAGCATTGTTCATTTAATTTAGAAAAGAATATGGATACTTTCTTTCTCTGTTTGGCAAATAGCTATAAACATGGAGGCCGTTGCATTGCTGGCGTAGAATTATCTGAATGGAAAGATTCTATCAAGATTATTTGTCATTCAAATGGTGCCCCAAAGTGGATTAGACCGATATCAAGAGATACTGATGCTGGAGCTATTCCTAATGAGGTGGCAATTACTATTGGGGTAATGGACGTTGTCATGCTTCTCGATGTTGAGAAATGTCCTGCAGGTGCTCAATGCGAGAATGTATACTTCTCAAAGATTATTAATATAGGAAAGTCATTTGATAAGTATCCATCTTTGTTAGATGGTTTTGTAGACAACAATCAGAAACAAATCTTTTATAACCATGGAAAAGCGGTAAAACCAGATATTTACAATCTTCGTGGTGACCATTCAATATTATTGATTAAGACAGAAAATAGTGAGGTGTACGGTGATACTACTTATACAGATTATCCTCGATTTAGAGTAAAATTCTTTTATAAAGGCGATTGCTATGATTTTCCTATAACAGACCCTTATTATATTCAAGGATTACGAGAAAAAAAAATTGAATTAGGCTCCAAAGACACTCTATACATAACATGCTCATTAGGAGTGGTACACGAAGGCTGGCATCCTAAATTAGCAGCATGTATAATTGAACCTATTGAAGAAATACACACTATTGATAAATCTAATAAACAAGAGAAAGCTTATTCTGTTGAAGAAATACGGAAGACGCATAACTTAGCTTATGCAAAATGGACTCTTGAAGCAGATTCCGAATTGGGCTTATTATATGAACAAGGTTGGAGTATCGAACAATTAATGGAACACTTTGGAAGAAATGAAGGTGGAATACGTTCTAGATTGAAGAAAATTGGTAAAATACCTTTTTAGGATTATTTGTGTTAAATAACGGGAGTTAAAAACTGCTTATACAATTTGCTTATGCCGACTACGAATATTTTTGCTGGATTTGGAATCAGGGCAGAGTTCGTTAATTTGATATATAACGAACTAATGAAGCATGAGTTTGTGTCTTATGCTGATATTCTTACGCTTTACTATGGAAGGCCTGACGGGTATTATGAGAAATATGCTTGTAAATACGAATCAGGATATGGTGAACTGAAGAAAGCTTTTCCAGATGTATTGAAAGCATTACTGAAAGCATGTCCTGGATGTATCGAGGACAATGGGAAAAGTAAAGGTATAGCATACCGGTATATTGGCAAAGACAATGACCCACTTGCAGCAGAGCGTCAGGCTGTGGTCCAGAAATCTATCGAGGATTATGTGGCATTCTGCAAGGCCTCAGCTGGTATTCTGCCAACAAGTTGGTTTTCTTCATTTTTTGAGAACACTCAGTTGTTACTTGATACAAAGAGAGAGACTGAAGCAGGTGGCTCGTATATACGTTCTAGTTTTGAACAGAATCTAACAAACATAGATTTATTGCCAGTTTTCTATAAAGCGATTGCTAACCAGCAAGTATTACGTTTCTCATACCATCCTTTTGGACAAGAATCATTCACTTTGACATTTCATCCTCAATACCTCAAAGAGTATAATGGTCGTTGGTTTGTGTTTGGAGAGGCAGATAGAGAACCATATCACGCTTACAACGTACCATTAGACAGAATTGCTGGTGAGATATGTGTTATAGATGATGTGGAATACATCCCTACAAAAAAAGGTTTCTATCAAGAATACTTTAAGAATATTATAGGGGTCACCCATGAGAAAGATACTAAGGTTGAAGAAGTTATCATTCGAACAAAGTCTGAATACCAACATGGTCTTCTGCAGACAAAACCCTTGCATCATTCCCAGAAAGAGATACTGCCTTTTGGTGAGCATGAAGGTCAATGGTATGGTGAAGTTAGTTTGACGATAGAGCCTAATCGCGAACTGCGTGGACGTATCTTTCTCTATAGCGAGAACCTTGAAGTCATCAGTCCTCAATTGTTACGAGAGCAGATCAAGGAGTCACTCCAAAAACAAGTGAACCAATACAAATAGTTCAAATATCAAGTCTCTTAAATGATTACAACGATGACAAATCAAATAAACAATGGTGGATTTACCATAGAGCAAATATACTCTTTGGTTGGCAAATACGACTATACGTCCAGCATATCATTACGAAAAGGGGCAGACGATGAAGCTTTATATGGTAATAATTTGGTAGGTGTATTTGTGTTTTCAAAATCTGAACGAGATAATCTTGAATTGAAAATTGTGAACTCAGTAGAGGAAACGCAGGAAAACATAAAGTTTTGCTGTTTCCTTCCAGAAATGTCAGAAGAAAAAGCAAAACAATTAAAAGAACAGGGTATTAACACAAAAGATATCGTGGCTATTAGTTGGATACCACGTACAAGTATAGAAAATACTTACCCGAGTCATCAAAAAAGAACACTGATTCCAATAAGAATAACTCCTCCGATTTCATCTAAAAAAGATAATAAGATCTGGACATATGAATTCCTTAAGAGACTCAAACAAAATGGAGTTGGTCTATGTCCAGATGAGGAGAACAGATACTTAGCTTATAAATTACTTTTTGCCCCCAACGAATTATCTCTTGAGGAAAAAAGAATCATTTATAATGAAGATGGTAATATAAACGACGATGTTTCCTTCGAATTATTTAGACACAAATTTAGTAAGTTTTCTATAAGCAGAAAAGAGATGAAGAAAATGGCCGATTTTTTGACATCTCGCTATAATACAAGAATTTCGATTCTTACTCAAGAGCTAAAGAAGGCTGGGACTAGCCTTGAAAAATTGAAAAATGACAATCCAGAGATGGCTAATTTCTTAATAGCGAAAGTTCAAGATTTCCATCAAAAAAGGTTTAATGTTAAAGGCAAGTACCCACTATATTTAGATTTGAAAGGTTACGTTCATATTTTATTGAGACATATTGAGGACGCCCAATTTAAAAACAAATTTGAAGATAAAACCAAATTTCAATATGATGAGTCTGATATAGAAATTGTAATGAACGTAGTCTTGTCTTTAATTAATAAGGACTATCAAGAATTCAAAGAAAGCAAACCATCAGCTTGTTTCGTAAAGAAAGACGAAAACGCTTATTATTTCAATGGTGATTATTATGCCATAATAGTTAATCCGGATGGATGTATAGCATCTTTTTACAAACGTGGCACAAAAAAACATATAACAAAGAAGTATTATGATTATTTTGTCTAATAATGTAAATAATACAGCGATAAATGGTTCCACGTACAACGGAACCATTCAAAACCATTATTTCCTTGCAGCAATCGATAATAGGTTGTACCTTTGCAGCGCATTTGGGAATCAAATGCCAGAAAAAGAGTATTAACCAACAAAATACAAGAGACTATGCAGAACGTACAGAACACAGAGATACAGCGGAGAGTGATTAACCTCGTAGATACTTATCGTACCCAAATTGGTAGTGATGAATCTGACAACTACAAGGTTGCATATGAATACTGGAAAATCGAAACAGATAAACAAATTAAGGAACAAGAAAAAGAATGCGTAAATAATATTACTACATCTGTTTTAATACCAGAAGGGATGATGAACAAGTTAAAAGTCAATGAGCAATTACTTGGTCACTTCTATCTTAAATCCTTAGGTGCCAGAGCTAAAGAAGATGTTGCTCTTCAGTTATTTGCGAACTACTATGATGGCTCGGTATTATCATCTCATGAAGAGAATTTTCTAGCTACCCATTTTAAAGAATTGGTCGATTATATTATAAGTACTCCTTGTAACAATATGCCAGTGGATTGGGATGAAAAGGATATCTATATAATTCCACAAGAAGTTCTTGATGTGGCATGCGAACGCATGCAGATCCCCCCCCAAGCTATTGTTTATAATCCTTTTGCTGGGTTTGCTCAGTTTGCAACTAAGCTTAACAATTGTATGTTTGTTTGTGAAGATTCCTATTCGAGCTTTAGGATGCAGGGTAATAGAATTGACAATGATTACGATGTATCAGCGTGGACAGAAATTATTCTTGCGGCTAATGGCTTAAAGAATAATATTTGTCATAATGACAATAAATTTTCGTATGATGCAATTATGTCGTACATACCATTCCTTCCGAAATCATATGGTAGAGAAACGGCTGTTGTTGAAGAAATGTTTATGTCATATTTATGCTCTATTTTTCTTCAAGCCTATAATTCCTTAAAAAAACATGGGAAAATGGGATTGATTCTTCCTAATGAAACTATGTGGAAAAATGGTACACATAGTTATTTACAAGATTTTTGGGAAAAAATAATTTTGGAGGGAGCATTGTCAGAAATTATCCAACTTCCGTCAGTAATGAGTTTTAACTGTCATCATAACTATAGTCTGGTAATAATTACCAAGAAACACAATTCCTTTATTTCTATGATAGACGCTAGATTTGCTTCAAATGATATTTCAAATCATAACATCATTACAATTGATGATTTGTCAAGTAGTGTAGAGCAATTCTTGGGGAAATCCGACCTTAAATCTTTTAAAGCTTTAAAAAATGAGGAGAGGACTTTGATTGCAAAATCAGGGGGAAACAACTTTATTAAGTCTCTTGATATTGAGAGGGTAAGAGAACTCGAAACAAATGGTGGGAAAGACTCAGAAACAGGATTGCGTAAATTGGCGAAAATAACGGCCTCTGACCTACATGTCGAATTATTAGTACCTCAAGTATATGTTGTAGAAAAGCCATCGGAGAATGATGCTCCCATTGAACTTTCCAAACTATGTTCTGTGGTAAGAACACGTATTCGCGACATCAATTATGATTTACCAAAAGATACGGCATGGATAAAAAGCAAAAACCTGTTCTATATTTACAAAGGTGCGCTTAATCTTACATCACTTGATATAGAAAAATCTGACTGCCCTAATATACCTCCTCGTACAGATGATTTTGTGTATATTGACAAAGGAGAGCTAGAATCAGAATTCCCGGATTCTCAAAAAACGGCTATGGGGAAACGTGTTCTAGAATATCGAGAGTGTTTTTTTCTTGACGGCAAAAAGGACGTGGTTCTTTATAAGTCTGATAATCAAGAGGCGAAACTTGCCATTGTTCAAGCGACAGGTAAACCTTATGCTATTGAAAAAGACATTATTGCTTTCGTCCCTAATGATGGTTGTGATGCCTTTCATTTGTATATTTTGCTAAGTATGCCTTTGGTTTATCGTCAAATACAAGCGATTGAGAAATTTGGGGTATATAGCAATCTACATAACGTACTTGTGCCAACAGACAAACGTATAATAAAAGATGCAGAAAAGAAACTTCTCAGAGAAGAGAAGGATTATAAAGCTCATGAAGAGAAACTGCAGACCATGAAAACAGAGTATATCAATGAAGTAAGGATGCGTAAGCATGATATGGGACAATATATTTTCGAATTAGTGAATATCGAAGATTTGATGCGCTATTATGTCGAAAATCGTGAAAAGAATCCAAATTTCTGCCAAGAACTCGAAACTCTTCTGGATAATTTCCAATCGTCTTTGGGCGAGTTGTCTACATTGTTAGATAATCTTAGCAAAGAAGAGCAATTTGGAGATCCTGAGATACTCAATATTGATACATTATTGTCACAAATGAATAACCGATATAAAGCTGATGGATTCATAATTGATTATTCTCTTGATGAATCATCATTTAAAAGATATAATCGAAAACTCCATAGGGTTGATTCTGTTCGAGAAGCTATGATTGAGGCTCAGCTCCAGGCAGACGAAGCCAAACGTGCAGAACGAGAAGCTATAATTGAGGCTCAGCTCCAGGCAGACGAAGCCAAACGTGCAGAACGAGAAGCTATGATTGAGGCTCAGCTCCAAGCGGACGAGGCCAAACGTGCAGAACGAGAAGCTATGATTGAGGCTCAGCTCCAGGCAGACGAAGCCAAACGTGCAGAACGAGAAGCTATGATTGAGGCTCAGCTCCAAGCGGACGAGGCCAAACGTATTGCTCGAGAAGCTATGATTGAGGCCCAGCTCCAGGCAGACGAAGCCAAACGTGCAGAGCGAGAAGCTATGATTGAGGCTCAGCTCCAGGAGTATGATGACGAAAATGTTTTGGAGAATGCTTTGTTTGAAGAGTCTTCTATTATAAATCGTCCATCTATTGGTGAAAATGATTGTTCCAAAGGTATTTCTACTTCTAAGAAGATTTATAATATACCTTCGCTTTATATCGCGCGAAATGATATCCTAAGGCTTGTTTCAAATATAATTGATAACGCAAGAAAGCATGGTTTTACAGATTCAAACCGCAAGGATTACGAGATAAAAGTGACTCTATCGATTGATGTTGATAACAATATGTACCAGATAGATTTCCGTAATAATGGAAATCCTCTTCCAGAAGGAATGAACAAAATGCGATATGGCATTAAAGGAGAGAAAGCAGGAAAGACAGCAGGTACCGGATTGGGAGGTAATTATGTTAAGTCATTCGTTGAACACTATGGCGGCGATTATGACATTTTTATGGAAGACGGATGGACTGTGGTACGAATTTGTTTACCAATAAAATGATATAACTATGGGATATAATGTTATTTGGATAGATGATGAGTGGGATACCAGAGGTAAAACTTTCATCCAATTGTGTGAAGTAAAGCATCAAATTCATATCACACCTTTCAAAACGCGAAAAGAGGGTATGGATTTACTTCTAAAAGATGAAAGGCCTTGGGATGCTGTGATTTTAGATGCGAAAGCATTTAATGAATCAGAAAATGAGACAGCAAACCTTAGGGGATTGTACGAAGCGATTAGGCAAATTGAAGGCTTGAAGATGAAAAAAAATATACCTTATTTTGTTCTCACTCGCCAGCCGGACTTAATGGATAATGATACATTTAATGAATCAATAGGATATTTTTATAAAAAAGATATTGATGGGCAAAATCAACTGATAGCAGATTTGAAAGTAAAGGTAGCAGAGTCTCCCAGATTTCAAATTAAACTAAAATATGAAAAAGCAATAGAAAGATTAAGTACATATGATATTTGGTCGAGTGAGAAGTTGCTAGATATTCTTGAGGCAATGCATAACCCTGAGAAACATATAGATCCATTATTATACTATAATCCTCTAAGAAAAATACTGGAATTTGTTTTCAGGGCAGCTAATAATGTGTTGCTCATTCCTGAAGAATTAATTGGCAAAGAAAAAGACGAGGTAAATCTTAATCAGTGTGTACAATATTTGTCCGGCAGACCAGCAGATAGATTAGGTATCAGATGTGGAGGGCCTAAAGATTATATAGTTCCTGCTCACATTAAAGACATGATGTTCCTCGTTCTTAATCTTGGTAACGTTAATTCGCACTCAACATCATTAAATGAGAAGGAATTAAAGAAATTAGAACGATATATAGAAGGAAATGTCTGTAATTCAAAGTATCTCATATATAGCCTAGCAATGCAAATATGCGAAATTGTTTTATTCATGACTAATTATATTGAGAGTCATCAAGATAGGGTTAAAAACAAAACAATGTGTAAGACGATAGGGTTAGTCGAACAAATTGAAAGTAGCGAATCTATATGCATAATAAGAAGTAAAAGGCCTGGTCATGAAGCGAACATTTGCTTGTCTGCCGAATATGCAAAAGAGAATGACCTAATTGGGAAAAAAGTTGTTGTCCTTGATGAGGTAAAGAATGAATATCCAGAGACTAAAGATATGTATTCATATATAGCCTTAAACGTTCAGTCCATAGAGAAAGAAAACGGTTCCAAATAGAACGGAACCATTCACAAGGTCTTTTTTCTTGCAAGTTTGTGAAAAACTACATAACTTTGCAGCGTCAAACTTCGAAACCATCTCGGATTTGATGCTGCAAATGCTTTATTGGTGGGAACAAACAAAACAAGAATACTATGAAGAAGACTTTTTCTCAGGTGAACGGACAGAACTTAGTTATGAACTCTACAAACAAGATGTGGATTGAGGATATAATCTCTCAAGCAAAGCAAGATACTTTTGCGAATGAGATTTATAAGGAGGAATTGTTGCATCAGTCTGAGCAAGATGCTTTGGCAAACGGCTCGTTGATCGAAGAGGCTGTATTGCAAGCAGAACTGGATGCGGACGCCGATGATGCGTATATTGAAGAATTGTCGTATCAGTTTGAGCAAGATGCTTTGGCAAATGAAGCCTTGGTTGAGGAAATGCTCTTAGAGGCTGAACATGAATTATTAGCAAACGAAGCGTATAAGGAAGAGATGTTGAATTAAAATAGTCAATAAGATGATGACTCCATAAGCAATGGCTTGAATGTATTATCTAACACCACCTCGGATAATTTCTAATTAGATTTGATGGAAACCTTAAAAAAACGACTATGGCAATTACACAGATCAATAATGTTCAAAATGCATTAGCAATAGCATTTGGCAAGAAGCTGACTTATAATCCTGAGAGAAATGTATTTCTTACAATGGGATTCACAAGTACTCTTGGTAATACTTACTATAAGGCAATGCGCCTATCAAGCAGAATCTTGGTTTGTTATGAAATAGGTGAAGGATATAAACATACATTCCTTAATGGCATAACAATATTTCGAATCGACAACAATCATCTATCTGCTATTGCACAGAGAGTATGGGGTGGTTGTAACTGGGTGAAATTCTCAGAATTAGTAGCAGCAAGTCTAAGTATTGATATGTTGAAAAAAGTATTAAAAGATGACTTCCTGTCTAAAGGAATAAGAAAGAGTGATGATGAATTAATAAGTATGTCGCGAAGTTTGATAAAGGAAACTTTTACCAAACAGATTGCATAAATAGTATTAACCTCTAAATATTACAACTATGGCAAATGATTTTTATGAAGACGAGTACGAGAATGAAGAACTCGAGTATGATGATTACGAAAGTGATTATTATGATGAAGGTGGCTATGAGTGGACAGCAGAAGATTCCTGGGATGCGTTGACAGATGGGATGTATGGTGAAATGCCGAGAAATCCTATGGAATACGATGCAATGATGGAAGCTATGGGTTTCTAATATCAGACATGTTCATTATGGGAACTAAGCAGACAAAACAGATTCTAAGAGAGCAGCAGCATAGTAACAGCTCTGCTCTCTTAGATGAAGTAAAAGACAAGTTGCAGTTATTGCGAGATAGCGGACTAAGTGTAAAGGGTATAGTATCTTTACTACACGTCGAAAAGCCTCTGATTCAATTATTTGTCAGTCGAGACTATAGACTCTTTCTAGGCGCAGACCGTGTTGAGATATGTATGGAGCCGATAGTAAAAGCGGTTTATCTTTTGTTCTTGAAACATCCAGAAGGTATCATGTTCAAGTATCTTTCAGACTATCGTGATGAACTGACAAATTTGTATGCATTGCTGCGGCCTAATGGATTAACTGACAGGGCAAAGCAGAGTATTGAGGATGTCACCAATCCATTATCGAACTCCATCAATGAGAAATGTTCTCGTATCAAAGCTGTTTTCATGAGAGAGGTGGATGAATCTATTGTGGAACAGTATGCCATCACAGGAGAACGTGGTAAGACAAAAAAGATAATGTTGCCTCGCGATTTGGTGGTGTGGGAATAATAATGGTTATAGGTTATGGGTTATTGGTTATTGATAAAGTTGATAGTTGAAAGTCTGTAGTGAGTGGGGAAAATGGTGTAAATATGCAAGCAAATTAATCTAATAGGAAAGTTATGAATGTAATTGAGATATCGGAATGTAATTATAAGAATTATTGTTCACTTGATATAGTTGCTTTCTCTTTTGCATACCCTGGAGCACAGGGGGAAATGGGAGCTATCTATATGATTGATAGAGACGGGAGGATTTATCATGCAAATTATTGTCAAAAAGATGGAATAAGAGTGGAGCATATAAAGGAAATTATTCCTGTTTCTGAAGATATCGAATTTGGAGTATTTGATAGTCGGTCGAAAAATGAAAAATGGACATCTATGTATCTTGGAGGAGGTAATCATCTTTTATTTATTAAAGATTTTTATGATGCTCTCTGTCAGAAAATAGATGAATCACACTTCAAATATAGAAGTGAATTGTTCCAATATTGGCCTGGTTTTATTTTAGGATTGCTTGAGAAGGGAGATGATCATCTCACAATGAGAGATATTTGGAAAATGATGGAAGCAATCTGAGGCCAAAGTCTACCGGAATTCCTTGCAAGATATATCTTTTTCCTATTAATAGCAAAACAAATAGAAAAGAATAATATAAATTCGCTTCGCGCAAAATGCTACGCCTCAACAAATTCAAATAAACTTGATTTGTATTTGGCTTAAACGCATTTTTTTTCAATTTCACAAGGCTTGTGATTGAAAATTGTTTGGTGAGTATTATGAGAATTGCTAACTTTGCAAGCGAGTTAATAATTAATATGTAAGGAGAAAATCTATGGAAAAGTACAGTAAGAAACAGAAGGTGTTCAACTTGATCATTCTCGATGAGAGTGGATCGATGAGCGCAATTGAGAAACAAGCAGTGGGTGGAGTGAATGAGACTCTGCAGACTATCAGTAATGCTCAGAGGGAACATGCGGAACAGGAGCATTTCGTTTCGTTTGTGACATTTAACAGCAATGGAATCAGGACGGTGATGAATCGGAAGCAGGTGGAAGGTGGAAAGGCTCTGAAATGGACTGATTATCAGCCTAATGCTTGTACTCCGCTGTATGATGCGATGGGGCAGTCGATCAACAGACTGAAGAAACATGTGACAGAGGAGGATGTGGTGTTGGTAACCATCATTACAGACGGAATGGAGAATGCTTCAAGAGAGTATAGCGGCAGTGATATCAAGCGACTGGTTTCGGAGATGAAGGAGAGAGGATGGGTGTTTGCGTATATTGGTACGAATCAGGATGTGGATGCTGTGGCAGACAGTATGGGTATTCGTAGCAGGATGAATTATGAGTATTCGCAGACTGGTGCGGAAGAGATGTTTAACGTAGAGCATTGCCGCAGAAGTGTGTTCTATTGTAAACTTGCAAATGAAGGGAAGGATTTCATGAGAAGGAAGGACTTTGATTTCTTCGAAGAGGAAAAGAGAAAGGAAGAGAAGGCTCTGGAACCAAAAGATGATGAGCCAGAAACGAATGAAAAGTCACAAGGTTTCTGGGGAAAGTTTAAGAATTGGTTGGATAAGGAATAATATGAAAGGATTGGCATTATTAATTTTGGTAGTAATGATTGCAATCTGCAGTTGTACTCAGAATGGACAGTCGGAACAGAAAGAGGAAGATGTAATCCATTACGTGGGCGAAATATCGCCACATTTCCCTTGGGAAGATGTAGATTCTTGTATGAACAACAAGATAGAACCGAGGTCTCAATATGCACCCTGCCCTAAATGTGGTAAAGCATCAGAAGAATTGCTGTGGATAGATTTTTGCAGCCCAAGTTGGACTTGGAGTAGTTTGTGTGGACGAAAGGGGCCGCTATCTATTTGTACGGATTGTCATTATCAAGTGCAGTTTATCTGTGAAACGATGAGCTGAGTAGAAGAGATGAAATCATACAAACAGCAAATATACGAGGTATAAATATATGGAAGATAATAGAACGTCAAGAGAATATGTGGTAACAATGGTATCGGAAGCCGTCAAAGAGATAGGTGGAGAGCTAAAAGAATGGCCTGAGGCGCATGGAGGACTTGGGGAACACCTGACGTCCTATCAGGGAAATACTTACTTAACAATCTTCAAAGAATATGGGAATCTTTATCAGATAGAGCTCTCGTATAATGTGTGTATACCCGTAGTGCATAGAAGCCAGATCCGCGTGATTCGTCAGTATGTGGATAACTATAATCAAGAACTGGCGAAACGTAATGTAAGATATATTCAACAGAGAAATTTCTATCGCGGTTCAAGTGAACCTAATTTATTAAATTTTTAAGTCGTCCATTTTTTAGTGGACACTAGTGATTTATGTTCATAAGAAGTGTGTGTGGCTCGATATGGAAATATGTACATGGACATTAGTGGATAACACCTACTCTTTACATGATGTCTTTCATGTCTTAGGTGCACTAGACGATATCAAAGCAGAGTTGATTCAAAAGATTAGAATCATAGAGAATGGAATTTAGAAAGTTGACAGTTATAACAATATGGATTAAAAAAACAAATTAATATGGATCACATCAGCAAAGTTTTAGATAAAATCTGTCGGCAAGATATAACTCCAATTAAGACAGGTGTTTTATGTCTTGATGACATTATCGGAGGATATTATCCAGGAGAAATGACAACAATATGTGGAGAAGAGGGATGTTGTAAAACAGCATTCGTCATACACCAATTGTGTCATATCGCAATCGATCAAAAGATACCAACCTTAATATTGCTTAATTATATATCGGAAAGAAATCTTATTTCCTCAATGATTGCATATTATTGCAACATTGAGACTAATAATATACGTAATATCCTTGATGATGAAGAGTATAAAGAAATTGTTGATGCTTTTTTGAATAAACTTAGGGAGTCTCCATTGTATTTTGCAAAGGCCGGATGGTATGAGGACAAAGCGATTACAGAGAAGATAGATAGAATCGTTGAAACAAACAGAATAAAAATCATGTTTGTTGATGAAGTAATTTATGACCTTACATCAGAGGACATTTGCGATATGAGTTGTATGAGAGAAATTGCTGTTAAAAGAAATATTCCAGTTGTTGTCACATGTTGCGTTTGGAATGATAGAACGGATTTTGACGGGGTTCGACCTTCTCTAGTTGATCTTGGCAAACATAGCTATCTACATGGTCATGATGTTGTTATTGGTTTTACTAACTATGAAGAACATGGAATCAAGACTGATGTAAGAGGAGCTAGTATAAATGGCATGATAGGTATTGAAATTCTAAAGCATTGAGGTCAGATAAAGGAGAAGCTCTATTATATTCCTAAAGGCTATTTCTTCTATCGAGATTATGAACAAAAATTATGACAAGTGACAGGTGAGTGACGTATGAAAATGTAGTTGTGGAAAATATACGATAAGCTATGAGAAGATTAAAAAACAATTCATTCGCAAGGATTGGACGGAAGTACTTTGATGAAATCAAGAAGATAGATTGTACTACTGGGATAAAAGATGTAACTAAGGTTCTTAGCATTCTTGATAAAATCAGTATTCCTGAGAACATACGTGTGGGTGTGGAATTGACAGGAAACGCTATAGGGGGAATAAGCTTCTTCTTCATGTGTCCGAAAGATGATAAGTATTATGAAAGGCGGCAATACAAACAATATCTTGTAGAAGATATGTATGTTACGCCAACAGCGATGGGCGCATGGCAGGCATACTTATTCCAACAGTCTTCAGCAGTCATGCCGACCTATTTGTATGGAGGATATGTCAGAAGAGATTTCATATTCTCAATAGCGAGGCTTAAGGATATAGCAAAGAATAATGATTTCAATGATGAAAGTGTGTCTATGGAGTTGGAGAAAGTGCCAGAGGAGGATTTATTACCATCTGCGATGTTTCATAACAACTTAGCAGCAGTTTCTTGTTGCTATTGGACAAGTTTTGGCGGTTTGATTCGCGAAACGGCAATAATGAGATTCAAAGGAAACCGGATTAAATTCCTCAAAAGCCAAGAAGAAATGCTCGTCAGATACGAACGGGAGAATCGTTATTGACTGACAAGGAACGGGTGAAGGAATAAAAAAACAGACCTTAGACTTTAGACTTTAGACCTTAGACGAAATAAATTAAGAATTGAGTATTATGAAAGTATTCAATGTATTTTGTGTGCTAGTATTACTGGCTCTTCTGTGTGGATGTAAGAAGCATGGGAGATTTGGGTTAGGGGATGATCTTGACACTTTGGAGTGTGCTAATGTACATCTCTATGACGAGAAGCCAACCATCATGACGAGTAAAATGACGAAATACACATGGATTGATATGGATGGGAAGACATATCCTATATATCTTACTGATACCATGTGTTACGTCGTGAAGGAATGTAAGATGTGCAGTCTGGTTTTTTATAAGCAGTTGCCCAAAGAAATATATAACGATATTAAAAGTCGGTGCCAATAGGCACATAACGTCCTAGTTTCGTATGTTGAAATATCTTATAACTATTGGGGTCGGTTTCAAGTTGATTTGTTGGACGATACTGCTTGAAACGTTGTTCTTCCCTTCGGCGACAGTCCTTAGTGTCTTTGGAGATGTGGTGTACTATGGGACACCTCTCGTGCTTCTGGCAATGCTGATGAGGCATACACCATGGTGGACGAAGTTGGTCGTGCTGGTTGTCTTTTTTGTGATGCCGCTCTATGTTTATAACAACGTGGAGTTTTGTTATCATTTGAAATACCATATCTATATGAAATCTGTGGGATTCCCAAAGGATTGGAATCCAGATATGCAGAGGGTATGGTGGAAGGATTTTCTCTGGAGTGTGTTTTGGCGGGCCACCTTCTATAGTATGTTGTTTTTGGCGTTGTTCAAGTTGGGAAGAAGGATGTATTTGAAATGGAAAACATGTTTCTACTATTTCGACGACCATAAGTATACGTTGGACAAGGCTGCAAAGAGGGTGCTGAAGTACATGAAACCGAATAATCCTACTAAGTAGCTACAAACATTGAATCAAGGGATGGTCCTGATTCAAGAGTCATGAAAATGATGGAATTCAAGAAAGTTGCCCGTAACTCTGTTGTGGTATACTTTAGCATTATCATTTACACTCTGTGTCGCTCATTTGCTCCCTTTTTTATGAGGTATTATATCAATTTAGTTCTGTCTTTTATCGTAATATAGCGTATTTTTGCTCTTTCTTTTATTAAAAACGGTTTGTTTTTGGGTCTGTATTTTATTTTTTTCCGTATCTTTGCAGACAAATCGTATATTGATGGCTATGATGAAAACGAAACTGATTATTCTGTTGGCGGTGTTGTTTGTGTTCGTGGCTGCTGATGCTCAGAACACTCCGAAGGCGCAGTTGATTTATTGCAGTTGTGCAGAGACTCCGCATGGGATTCCTGATAAGGGGAAGGACTACTACGAACTGATTGCCGATATGGGGAAGACTCCGAAGGTGGTGAAGTGTACGGATGCGGGTACCCCTCTGGAGACAAAGCAGGAGCATAACGTGACTGCTGACGATGTGAAGCGGATGCAGCAGCTGCTGGAGGACTTGGATGCAGGAAGCTTGAATGGCTACAACAAGGAGGATATGATGGCGGGCGGACACTCGTATCGTGTGTATATGGAGTATGCTGACGGACAGAAAATCAATGCTACTTGGTACACGCACGAGCCGAAAGCGTTGGCGGTGAGGACCTACAACACGATTTTGAAGAACCTTAGCGATTTCTTTGTGAAGGGTAGCCAGTCGAAGGAAGGGCAGATAAAACGTATCCGTGAGTTGTATGCCAAGGCGAAGGAGATGGTGGCTGCGAACGGGAAGGGGAGCATCGGTCCTCGGGATATGACCATCACTCTGAATGACGGTACGCAGGTGGATGAGGATTTCATCATCAACGAGGAGTCGGAAATGAAGTTCTACTTTAAGAAGAAGAACGAGCCGACGAGTTATATCATCGATCCAACATCGGTCTGCTATTTCATGACGGAGTACTTTACGGCTCACGGTCATGAGCGTGAACGTGAACTGTTGTTCGATCCAGAAGACGGGCATCTGCTCTTTGCCTTTTCGCGGAGTGTGACGGATGCCGGCTATGTGACGGAGGTACGCAACTACTTCGATGCTGCGGGTCGTCGGATTGAACACAAGTCGAAGGCGGGGATTGATAAATTGGTAGATGTCGATGATGATGCGGAAGAGGTGGCTGACGAGGCATCGGACCAGGAGTTTGCCAAGCAATGTCTCGACATCTTTGAAATGATGGTCAACACGAAGGATGCCGAACAGAAGGCAACCAATGTGAAGACGACTCCGAAGGCTGAGCGGCTGAAGATGATCAGGAGCGCATATACGAATGCCAAGAACAAGGTGACGAAGAACAGCAAGTCGGAACTGCCTCGAGATATGCGTATCGTGATTCACGACCAGCTGGCTGAAGACTATCCTCCTGTGACTGACGACATCAAGTTATACTTCGAACCTGATACGAAGCACGATGACGGTTCCAACCATTGTTACTTCATCTCTGAACAGCGCAACAGCATGTATTTCAAGGAGTATAGCGAGTTGTTGCCTGACCCCGACGACCACAGGCTGATCTTCTCGTTCACTCAGACGTTGGAGGAGGGCGAGACCTACGAGTGGCGCTACTACTACGATGAGAACGGCAAGTGTATCGAAACGAAGGTGAAGAGTGTGGATGATGAAGACGAAGGTGACTCGGGCTTGGATGACAAGGGAAGATATGGCCGATATATCAAGGTGTTTGACATTTTGGCAAATTAAACCGCTAATCAGGCTTATTCAGTGTGTTGACTGGGCATTATGTCCGATTTCTACACAAAATGGGCAAAATATTTGGCTGTTTGAAATAAAAGCAGTATCTTCGCAGGTTGAAAGGATAAACAATCGATATGAAGGTAATAAATCTATCGGAAAAAAATACAGTACTCAACCAGTATTTGGCGGAGCTGCGTGATGTTGAAATCCATGGCGACAGAGCTAAGTTTCGCAATAACTTGGTGCGGATTGGCCATGTGATGGCTTATGAAGTGAGCCGCCAATTATCGTACTCTGAAAAACAGATTCAGACACCGCTGGGTGTGGCTCATGTGCAGACCTCCGACAACCAGATTGTGTTAGGAACGATTTTCCGTGCTGGACTTCCATTTCATCAAGGATTCCTCGATGTATTTGACCAGGCCGACAATGCTTTTGTTTCTGCCTACCGCTATTACACGGATAGGGAGTGCAAGAATGTAGGCATTCAGATTGAGTATATCGCATCGCCCGACTTGACGGGCAAGACCCTTTTCATTGTCGACCCGATGTTGGCAACCGGGGGCAGCTTCGAACTGGGCTACGAGGCTTTTTGCACAAAAGGCGTTCCTGCAGAGGTGCACCTGTGTTGCGTCATTGCGTCGAAGCGCGGTGTGGACTACCTGAAGAAGGTATTCCACGATTATACAAACGTGACCTTATGGTGTGCCGTCATTGATCCTGAGCTGAACGAACATGCCTATATCGTCCCAGGGCTGGGCGATGCAGGCGATTTGGCATACGGAGATAAGATTTAGTTGATAGTTTATAGTTGATAGTTTACAGTTTACGGTTTACAGTTTACAGTTGAGAATTTATAGTTAAGAAAAAAATACATGAATACAGATTCAGATGGTTATCCGGCGCCTTGGCGCAAGAGTGATTATTTGTATTGCCCGATAGACAGAAGGGAGGCAATATGGAATTGATGATTATTTATATGGTGGCAGCACTGCTCATCTCGGGCTTGTGTTCTGTGCTCGAAGCCACACTGATGTCGACCCCGATGTCGTATATCTCATCGTTGGAGGCTCAGGCAAAGAAAGGTGCAGCGCTGTTGAAAAAGTATAAACTGGATATCGAACGGCCTATTTCCGCTATTTTGGTGCTCAACACTATTGCGAACACGGTAGGTGCTTCGCTGGTAGGTTCGGAGGCTATGCAGATGGCTCAGGAACTGAATTATCCGCATGATACGGTAATCGGTATCGTATCGGGTGTGTTCACGTTGCTCATCCTCATCTGTTCTGAAATCATTCCAAAGACCATAGGCTCGACTCATTGGCGTTCGTTGGCCCTTCCGGCATCGAAAATCATCCGTGTGCTGGTGTTCGTCACGTTCCCTCTTGTGTGGTGTCTGGAGCGTATCACCCACCTCATCTCTCACGGGGCAAGCCAGCAGGTTGTAAGCCGTGAGGAGGTGTCGGCTATGGTGACCGTAGGTGCGGAAGAGGGTGTGTTGGAAAAGAAGGAGAACAAGATGATTCAGAACCTGCTGAAGCTTGATGAGATTACGGCTCATGAGATTATGACTCCGAGTGTGGTGGTATCGATGGCTGACAGCTCGATGACCCTGAAGGAATTCTATGAAGACGAAGAACTCTCTACTTATTCGCGTATTCCTATCTATGATGATGACAACAGCGACTATATCACAGGATATGTGCTGCGTCAGACAATCCTGGAGCGTCTGGCAGAAGATAAATTCAATGTACACCTCAAGGAGCTGGCACGTCCTATCCTCTCGTTCTCGGAAGAAGAGCCTGTAGCTAATATCTGGGAAAAGCTGCTTGAGAAGAAAGAGCATATCTCCATCATCATCGACGAATATGGTAGCCTGCGAGGTATTGTGACCCTCGAAGATGTGATTGAAACCATGCTTGGATTTGAAATCGTAGATGAGAAAGACGAGGTGGTAGATATGCAGGAATATGCTAAGGCTCAGTGGAAGCAGATGCAGAAGAAGCAACTGAAGAAGCATCCAAACAAATAACACGACGGGTCTGTTCCGTTACCCTACAATCATCAGATACACGGCGTCCGACTACCCATAGGATGCGCTCCTCGTCGCAAACGACGAGTTGGCGAGACCGCTCCAACCGATTCACTTTCAGGTCGGTCAGCAGGTCGCTTACCAGTTTCTGTCCCTTCATGCCAAAGGGACGAAAACGGTCGCCTGGAAGGGTAGGGCGTACAGTCAATTCACCCTTCACCTTGTCGGCATCGAGATAGGCGTGACTACTGTCTTTTTGAATGGTTCCGACTTCCTCAAGCGGTAGCTCGTTAACTTCTAATTTAACTCCCTTGGGCGAAAGTCCGTTTGCTCCCTTTTTAGTTTTCTCCACAAGAATATTGGTACGATCGACGACCGCCGTATGTGTGGCTGATAGGAATTGTCTGCCTACCTGACTGCATTGCAGCAGTTGTTGCGTTTGGGTGCGATTGAATCCTAAGGGTTCCAGAATGGTGTGGAGCACCGAGAGGGGAGAGGGAGCCTCGTTGAGGCACTTCATATTTATATATAAGGTGTCGCCTTCGTGCTTACAACACAGGCGGATGCTCCGCCCGATACTCTCCTCGGTGATTTTCCTGACTTCGTTGAGGTTTTCGATGGTTGTGAGTATATTGCTATCGACTCCAGCATTGATGCTGCGCAGGATGGGCATTACGTCAAGTCGGATGCGGTTGCGGCTGTATTGATTATCGAAATTGGTGCTGTCGTCCATAAACGTCTGACACATCTCCTGCAGTCCTGCACGAATCTCGTTTCTGTTTACACACAGCAAAGGGCGAACGATATGACCATTGCGCGGCTGGATGCCACACAGACCCTTTATGCCCGTACCGCGAACCATATTGAGCAGTATGCTCTCGATGTTGTCGTCCTGATGATGGGCTACCGCGATGCAGTCGGCCTCGAGCGTTTGGCGTAAAGTCTCGAACCATTCGTAGCGCAGGTTTCGTGCAGCCATCTCGATGCTGATATGTTGCTGTTGTGCGACAGCCTGGGTATCGAAGTCCTTCACCTGAAGGGGGATATGAAGCGACAGACACAATTCGCGCACGAACAGCTCGTCGCGCATGCTTTCTTCATCACGCAGATGGAAATTGCAATGGGCAGCCACTACATCGTAACCACGAGCGATGAGGTATCGAAGCAGAAACACTGAATCGGCTCCGCCACTCAGTGCTACCAATACTTTATCGTTCGGCCCGAACAACAGGTTTTGACTGCTAAAAGCATCTATTTTTCCATAAATATCCGCAAGAATAGCCATTCGCGTTCGTTTTTTATGCAAAATTACGAAATTATTTCAAATTATGCATTGTGTATTGTGAATTATTTTGTACCTTTGCACCCGCAAATCGAAACTGGTCGGTTGGATGAGAGGCTTAGTCAACGGTCTGCAAAACCGTCTACACCCGTTCGAATCGGGTACCGACCTCGCAGTTTCTACAAAAAAAGATACAGACGCCTGTATCTTTTTTTGTTTGTAGTTCTACCTTGGGGGTTAGAACTGGATGTCCAGATTCGTGTCGATAGGCTCGACAGAAGCAGGCTCATCGGCAGCAGGTTCTGGAACAGATTCAGGAATGACTCCATCACTTGCCACTTTGATTACTTTGTCGAGTGCGGCGGTAAATTTCTCAAAGTCTTCCTTGTACAGGAAAACCTTGTGTTTCTCGTACGTCACCTGCGGATTCTCTTCGTTTCCCGACACAATTTTCTTACTCTCTGTAATAGCCACATATTTGTCGCCATTACGACTTTGCTTTACATCGAAATAGTAAATTCGCTTACCGGCCTTTACGCTCTCCGAGAAGACCAGTTCTTTGTCTGCATTCGTCATCATCGCTTATGTTTTCTGAGTTCAACATTGAAATTGCATGCAAATTTGTTCTTTTTTTTTGAGATATGCAAGAAAATTGGGATTTTTTTTATAAATTTGCATCACGAAATCAAAAAAAGAGTTTTTTGTTATGATAAATCGCACATTAATTCGCATTAAGATACTTCAACTGTTATACGCATTTTACCAGAACGGAGAAGGGAGAGTTGAGTCGGTGGAGAAGATTCTGATGGAGAGTTTAGACAAGGCTTACGACCTTTATAATCTGCTCCTTCTGCTGATGGTCGACATCACCCGAATGGCTGACGAAATCATCAATGACCAGGAAGAACGCAATCGAGTTGCACACATCGATACTGTTATCAGCCATCGCTTCTTGGACAACCAGTTTATCGAGCAATTGGCATCGAACAAACAGCTGATGCATTTTGTGGATACCAACCCTTCATTGGGGTGGGGCCAGGATCGCGAGTTGTTGAAGCAGTTGTATGCCAGCATTACCGAGTCGGAGTACTATGCAGAATACATGACTCAGCCAAATGTTGATTATAGCGCAGACCGTGAACTATGGAGAAGGCTCTATAAGAACATCATCATGCGAGCTGAAGAAATCGACGAGAATATAGAAGATAAGAACATATTCTGGAATGATGACAAGGAGATTGTTGACACCTTCGTGCTCAAGACCATCAAGCGATTTGAGCAGGCCAATGGGGCTGATCAAGAACTGCTGCCCGAATTCCGCGACTACGAAGATAAGGAGTTCGCCCAGACACTGCTGCGCAAGACCATCGAAAACTGCCAGTATTATCAGTCGCTTATCAGCAAGAGCGTGAAGAACTGGGAGTTCAACCGTCTGGCATTCATGGACGTCATCCTTATGCAGATGGCGCTTGCCGAGATGTTCAGCTTCTCAGAGATACCTGTGTCGGTCACTATCAATGAATATGTCGAAATGGCAAAGTACTATAGTACACCAAAGAGCCATAAGTATATCAACGGTATACTCGATGCTATCTCAAAGCACCTCATCAAAGAACATAAACTAATGAAAAAATAGAGATAATCATACTATCAAGCAATTAAACGATTAAACTATTAAACACTAAACCATTATGATGATTCAGTTATTACAGGCAGCCCCAGCAGCTGCAGAAGGAAAGGGTATGGGTGGATTCGACCCTACCATGATTATAATGCTGGTTGCATTGTTTGCAATCATGTATTTCTTTATGATACGTCCTCAGCAAAAGAAGCAAAAGGAAATCCAGAAGTTCCGTAACAGCCTTACGGTTGGTACACGTGTTGTGACAGGAGGCGGATTGTATGGAACAATCAAGGAACTCAATGAGGGCGAACCATACGTAACCATCGAAATCTCTAAGGGAGTAACCATACATGTCGATCGTAACTACGTCTTTGCAGATGTAGCACAGACCGTACAGAAATAATCCTGTGTGTTTGGGGCGAAGCCAATGTTCAAGGGGGTAGATGGAATCAGGTTTTACCATATTCCGACAGCGTAGTGTAGCCTACATCCGACGTCTGTTCCGCAAGTTCAGATTCGTGACGGTCAACAGGGAAATCATGGTATTTCTGCTGTTCCTCATCGTTGCAGTCGGGTTTTGGCTTTCGCAGACTTTCAAGGATCACACTACTGTCAACCTCGAATATGAGCTCCGTATCATCAACCAGCCAAAGAACCTCATCTTCACATCCGACCTGCCGTCCAACATTTCGGCATCAGTGTCGGGGCGAGGTTTCTCCATCATGCAGTACCTTGTAAAGCGACGTCACAAAGTGCTCAATGTCGATTACAACGACCTGCCCAAGATGGGAGGCGTGCTCACTATCGATAACTACGTGTGGAAGAAGACACTCACCAAGGAGCTGCCAAAGGGAGTCACAATGCAGAGCGTCATCCCCTCGACCGTAGACATCTATTACTCGATGGGTGAGCACAAGCAGATACCGATTGAGTTTCAAGGCAAGATACGGACATCTGACGAGTACCTGCTTTGCGGTATAGAGATACATCCTAAATACGTCGATGTATATGCTTCGAGCAATATCTACGACACCATAAAGGTAGTCTATACAGAGCCGGTCATCCTTGATGACATCAAGGATACACTCCAGTTGCGATTGCCGCTTAGCCGAATCAAAGGCGTCAAGATGATTCCAGATACCGTCAGCGTCAAGGCATGTGTGGACCTCTTCACAACCAAGACCGTCAAGGTACCTATCTATTGTGAGAACATACCCCACAACAAGATTCTGCGGACCTTCCCACTTATGGCTGATGTCACCTTCAAGGTGAGTGCCACGATGTTCAACCACATTACACAGGACGACTTTATCATCGTGATTGATTACAACACAATCAAACCACAAGACAGAAAATGCAAACTTATCTTACGTGAATCCCCTCAGGGCATCTACAACATTCGAATCAGCCCAGAGGTAGTAGACTATGTTATAGAACAAGAAGATTAATTATTAAACCATTATGAAAATAGGAATTACAGGAGGAATAGGAAGCGGTAAAACCTACGTAGCAACTTTCTTGAAGAAGAAAGGATTCCCAGTATATAGCTGCGACGACCGCGCAAGAATACTCATGAAAGAAGATGAAGAGATAAAGGCAGAAATCATCAAGCTCATTGGAGAAGAAGCCTATCTCGAAGACGGCAGTCTCAACAAACCAGTCATTGCTAACTATCTTTACGCATGTAAGGAAAATCAGGAGACCATCGGACAGCTTATCAATCCACGCATCCGTCAGGACTTCCAGATGTGGTGTAACTTTCAGGACTCAGAAGTCATGTTCATGGAATGTGCCATCCTTTTTGAGGCAGGACTCGCTGACTCTGTCGATAAGATTATCTATGTCTTCGCATCCGACGAAGTACGTATCAACCGCATCATTCATCGCGATAAACTCACGCGGGGCGAAGCATACGTACGCATGAAGGCACAAATGCCTGAAGCCGTTAAGATGAAACTGTCGGACTATTGCATCATCAACAACGGCAACAACAACATATTGAAGCAATTACAAAACATAGAAATATAATATGATTAAAGAAGTATTAGCCATTTCTGGCAAGCCAGGACTCTATCGCCTCGTAAGTCGAGGCGCCAATATGCTCATCGTGGAAAGCCTTGACGAGCAAAAAAAACGAATGCCAGCCTATGCATCCGATCGTGTCGTAGCCGTAGCAGAGATATCCATCTATACTGACGACGGGGAAGACACGCCCCTTGTTCGTGTGTTCGATTCAATCAAGAAAGAATACGAAGGAAAAGAAGTGGATATCAACCACAAGAAAGCTGACAATGATGAAGTTATCACCTTCTTTGCGAAAGTGCTCCCCAACTATGACACAGAGCGTGTTCGTGTAAGCGATATGCGTAAAGTTATCGCATGGTACAACATCCTTGTGCGTGCAGGCATCACTGATTTCGAGTTGCCCGAACAGAAAGAAGAAGAAAACAAAGAATAATATAAATGCCGAAGCTCAGTGCTTCGGCATTGTTGTTTCTTAGAACTTCACTTTCTTCAGTTCTTCCTTGAAGGCTTCTCCCAAATCTTTTGCTGTGATGTCCTCTATGCTTTTTCCTTGTGCAGTACGTACTGCATTATAGAAGGCGTAACCCATGCCGGTAGTGAGCAGTGAAGCTGTGACAGCGCTGATGCTGCCACCTATGACGGTGCCTGCTCCTGGTATGCACTTGATGAGTCCGCGTACGACGGTACGTCCTGTAATAGTTGCTCCTAATACTCCTGCGGCACTTGTAATGATAGTAGTGAGAAACGCACGGTCGGCGTCTACTTTCATTACCTTGCAGATGCTGGCGATCATACCGATTTGAACAGGCGCCAGAAGTACCGCATCGCTGAAGGGAATGGGCGTAGCCCCAATAGCCGCGGCACTACTCGCTGCGACTGCGATGATTTTATCGACCGCTTTCTTGGTGATACTCTCATTGACTTTCTGTGAGGCTGCAAGGGCAGCCTTGGCTATGTCGGGCACGATTTCGTAGGTGTGGTCGATCAGTTCTTCAAGACCCATTGCGGGGATGGTACCAATAGGGGTCTCGTAGGGCTGAGCGAGTACGCGGATGACATTGGTGGCTTCACGACATTCGTCTTTCACGATGTTGTAGAACTCGAGGGAGGTGTCGAGTGTCTTGGTGAGTACTACTACGACAGGTATTTCTTTGGCCAGGTCGTTAATGAACTCTATCTCGGCTTTTTCTACGCGCTTTCCGTCGTTGGAGATGCAGAACCATGCGAGGTGTATCTGCTTCTTCATGTCACCCAACTTCTTGCGCTTCTCGATTTCTGACTTGAGTTCTTCACGAATGGTGAGTGCATTGCCCAGTTCAAATCCTTTGGTGTCGAAAATGTGAACGGGTTCACCTTCCTTTGAATACTCTTTCATGGTCTGGGTGACAGGTTTTCCGACGCCTGTCTCTGCCAGGTTTCCTTTAAACACAGCATTGACGAGTGTGCTTTTTCCCACACCTGTCTTACCTGCGATGATGATGTTGACCTGACCAATCTTTTCGAGGGCTTCGTCGATGATTTTCTTGATATTGAACGACTTAGCATCCTCTGCCACTTCACCGATGTTCTCGGCTTGTTCTTTGATGACTTTTGGAGCCTTGATAATGTCGAAAATCTTGCTCATTGTTAATGGGATATTTAGTGATTGATAATGATTCTGGGGCTACGAGCTGAATGAATCGACGAACTGTTTGAGAAGTTCTGTCTCACCAGCCACGATGACGATGTCGTCTTGTTCGAGCACTTCTTGCGGTTCGGGGTTCATAAGGTATTCCTCACCTCGCTTGATGCCCATAACGATACAATGGGCTTCATCGCGTATGTTTGACTCGATGATAGAGCGTCCGATAAGTGGGTTGCCTGCCTCGAGGGTAAAGTGTTCGAGGGTGACGTGTACGCGTGTCTCTGGCTTCTCCTTGAGGATGCTGCCGTCAATCATCTGTTTGAACTTGTCGATTTGTTCGTCGCTTCCTGCTACGACAATCTGATCGCCTGGATAGATATGTTTGCCTCCTCCTGGGATGTTGGTGAATACGCCTCCACGGATGATGCGTACGATGCTGACCCCCGAGTGCTTACGTATGTTGAGCTGACTGAGGGTCTTGCCGCTGAACGACGATGCGGTGGGCAGGATGAAAGTGGAGATGTGAATATCGTAGGGTAGAAGCGAACTTTCAAAGGCTTTGGTGACCGGACGGCGTTTGTCGGCCGATACCTCGCGGGCTGTGAGGTTCTTGTTGAACTGTTCCTCCATACCGCGTGAACGGCTCTTGACGCTCTTCGACATGATGATGATGACGATGAGCAGCAAAGAGATACCGATGAGCATACCTGATGTGAGGGTAAAGATACGTACGATGGCGTACGATACTACTCCGACTCCTATGAGAATGCGTAATAACAGCAGGCCTGCCAACCATGCTTTCTGCCCGCTACCTGAATTCCACAAGGCACGTGCTTCCTTTGCATTACGATGGCGTGCTGCTATATTATATATAAAAGGTGAGGTTCCTCCAATGATGATGACGAGTGCGATAATCTTCATGACCAGCTTTGCCGTATCGGGACTGAGGAACGACTCGAGCCATGTGGACTTTGATAGGATGAATGGACAGATGGTTTGGAAATAGATAAGATAGATAAATGCTGTGATGATGCCCGATATGAGCATTGTGACTGCTACCTTGCGTAGATATGTCTTCCATACACTATTCGACGAGACCGTGCTCTTACGTTGTGCGTAGTTTTCGATGAATAGTTTGATGCCAGGACTGAGATGATTGTTGAGGTAGGTTTCTGCTGGTCCAGACATGCGCATGATGAATGGCGTGAGGAACGTGGTGATGACGCTGACTGCAACCACGATAGGGTAGAGGCTGTCATCTGTCACTCCTGATGAGTGTCCGAAGTCTGCGATGATGAAAGCAAACTCACCAATCTGTACCAGTGTGAAACCTGTCTGCAGACTGACTTTCAGCGATTCGCCTGAGAGAAGTGTACCCAAGGAGGCGAAGATGATTTGTCCGAATATGACGGTCAGGGTGATGATGACGATAGGCACCCAGTATTGCAACAGCAGTTCTGGGTTGATCATCATGCCGACTGATACGAAGAAGATGGCACCAAATACATTTTTTATCGGTTGTACAAGATGCTCGATGCGTTCTGCCTCTAATGTTTCTGCTAATACCGACCCCATGACAAATGCACCGAGAGCCGAACTGAAGCCTGCATCCATAGCAAGCAACACCATACCCAGACACATACCGATAGCGAAGATGGTGAGGGTCTCATCGTTGAGCAGACGGCGGAATTTCTTGAGGAAAGTGGGGATGATGGCAATTCCTACTACGAACCACAATACCAGATAGGCAACGAGTTTGCCTATTTCCATCAGCAGTTGGGCACCAGCAAACTGTTTCTCAACGGCAATTGATGAAAGTAGCACCATCAGAACTACCGCAAAGAGGTC
Organism: uncultured Bacteroidales bacterium; assembly: GCA_902787555.1. GTDB lineage: Bacteria > Bacteroidota > Bacteroidia > Bacteroidales > Bacteroidaceae > Colivivens. The sequence continues at coordinate 42,388 of CADAGO010000025.1, read as the reverse complement.
TTCGACGATGAGGATGCCAAATGCAACTTTGGCAAACTTGTGTGTGCCGAGATTCATGTCCTCAATGGCTTTGAACACAATCGTGGTACTCGACATACAGAGCATACCACCCAGGAAGAGTGAGTTGATTTCGTCCCAACCCATGATACGCCCTAAGAGGAATCCGACCGACATCATGCCTACCACCACCGTGCCTGCAGCAATCAGGGCAGTACTGCCCATCTGCAGCAGTTTCTTAAAGCTGAACTCCAGTCCCATTGCAAACAACAGGAACAGCACACCTATCTCGCCCCACATGTCAACGCTTTCCGTGTTGTCAATCCATGACTGCCCGCACAAGTAAGGTCCGGCAAACATACCTGCAACAATATAGCCTAACACCACAGGCTGCTTAAAGAACTTAAACAGCAAACTGGTGATACCAGCAGTCAGCATAATGATACATAGGTCGTGAATCATATTTCCCTATTTCCTTAAATTCTTAATTCTAACTCTCCTCATCCAAATGCTTTTCCCACAAATAGTAATTTGTATCACGTGCAATCACGCCTGAGAGTAGCAATAGTGCGATAAGATTTGGAATCGCCATCATGGCATTCATTAGGTCGGAGATATTCCACACTAGGTCGAGGCTGAGCACAGACCCCACCAACACGAGGAGAATCCACAGCACACGATAGCAGAACACAGCGCGTCGGCCGCCTAAATATTCCACAGCCCGTTCACCGTAGTAGCTCCAGCCAAGTATTGTAGAAAATGCAAAGGTGATGATGCCGAACGTTAGGATGGGAGTGCCCACATAGGGAATCATGCCGAACGCCTTCTTCGTCAGCATACCTCCGTCGTCCTGACTGATTTCAGGGTAGGCAATGATGCTAGTCACAACCACCATTCCCGTGATTGCACAGATGATGACCGTATCCCAAAACGTGCCTGTTGACGATACCAATGCCTGCCGAACAGGATTCTTGGTTTGTGCAGCTGCTGCGACGATAGGGGCTGATCCCATACCTGATTCGTTGGAAAACAAACCTCGGGCAATACCATAGCGTGCAGCCATCATGATGACTGTTCCTGCTGTACCTCCACCGAATGCTTTCAGCGAGAATGCCTCACTGATAATCAACTGAAGCGCTTGAATGATGTACTGATGGTTTACGATGAGGATGTAAAGGCAACCCAGTACGTAGAGTAGTGCCATCAACGGTACTAGACGGGTACACCAGTTGGCAATGCTGCGTACTCCACCTATGATGACAAATCCTACTACTGCAGCAACGATGAATCCAGTGATCATCTTGCTGGTCATAGGGTCGGCGAAGTCTTTGCATACCAGACTTAGGTTCTCAGAGATTGCATTTGCCTGAACGGTATTTCCAATGCCGAATGCAGCGATGGCAGTAAAGATGCAGAACACCACAGCCAGCCATTTCATACCCAGACCTCGCTCCAACGCATACATCGGACCGCCAATCATCTTTCCTTCCGCATTCTTTGTGCGATACTTGATGGCAAGCAGTCCCTCTGCATACTTTGTTGCGATGCCGAACACACCAGTGAGCCAACACCACAATACCGCACCAGGACCTCCTAGCGAGATAGCTGTTGCCACACCGATGATGTTACCTGTTCCGATGGTGGCAGCAAGTGAGGTGGCCAATGCACCAAACTGACTTACATCGCCACTCGAATTTTTGTCCTTTCCTACAGACAACTTGATAGCAGTCCACAACTTCCGCTGTGGAACCTTCAGACGGAAAGTGAGGTAGATGTGGGTGCCTAGCAACAGGATGATCATGGGCCATCCCCACATGAAGTCGTTCAGTGTCGTAATGATATCATTCATACCCTACAATTCTGCATCTTTCAGCCTCTCAGCATTCTCTGCTACGATCAGGTGGTCGATACAGTCCTGTATGTCCCCATCCATAAACGCAGCAAGGTTGTAGATGGTGTAGTTGATGCGATGGTCGGTGATTCGTCCTTGCGGATAGTTGTAGGTGCGGATCTTCGCCGAACGGTCGCCTGTACTTACCATCGTCTTGCGTCGGCTGGCTATGTCGTCAATATATTTCTGATGTTCGCGGTCGTAAATAAATGTACGCAGACGGGCCAACGCACGTTCCTTGTTCTTGGGTTGGTCGCGTGTCTCAGTACATTCGACAAGGATTTCCTCCTCGATACCCGTATTGGGGTTCTTCCACATATAGCGGGCACGAACTCCCGATTCCACCTTGTTTACGTTCTGACCACCTGCGCCCTGACTGCGGAATGTGTCCCACTTGATGGCACCTTCGTTGATTTCCACATCAAACGGTTCTGCTTCAGGCAGAACGGCTACAGTAGCTGCGCTGGTGTGTACACGCCCTTGTGTCTCTGTCACAGGTACACGCTGTACGCGGTGTACGCCCGATTCGTATTTCAGAATACCATATACCCCTTCGCCTGTCACATTGAAGATGATTTCCTTGTAGCCACCTGATGCACCTTCCGAGAAACTGCTGATGGTTACTTTCCATCCTTTCATTTCGCAATACTTTGAGTACATGCGGAATAGGTCGCCAGCAAACAGAGCCGCTTCATCGCCACCTGTACCTCCACGGATTTCCATTACCACATTCTTGCCGTCCTCTGGGTCGGCAGGCACCAGGAGCAGTTTGATTTCCTCCTCCAGCTCAGGGATGCGGCGCTCGGCTGTTGCTAGTTCCTCGCGTGCCATTTCCTTCATTTCAGGATCATCTTCGGCAGAGATCATCTCACGTGCCTCTTCTGCATTCTGCAGACAGTTGATGTACTCCTTTCGTGCCTTCATAATCTCACTCAGGTCCTTGTATTCCTTGGTGAGTTTCACGTATCGTTTCTGGTCACCAATCACGTTTGGGTCGGTGATGAGGGTCGATATCTCCTCAAACCGACTGACCAGTCCTTCTAATTTCTCTAATATGTTGCTTTCTGCCATTATGATTTAATTTGACTGCAAAGATACGAAAAAAAGAAATAAGTAGCAAACGCAGGTCGGGAAGACCTGCGCTTTTGTATGCTAAACATTTTCGATGGCAGCGATAATGTCGGCTATTTCCTTGTTCACCTCCTCCTTATATTGTTTGAAGAAGGCTTTCGCATTCTTGCGCTCGTAGTTGCTAAGACGACTGTTGAAGTCTTCGTATACCTTTAGAATCTTTTCTTGCAGTTCTGCTACTTTCTCGGGGTCGCTTTTCTTGTCGGCCAGGGAAATGAGTGTAGCTGTGAACAGGTCGCTCATGATGTAGTGCAAACTCTTCTTGATGATTCTTTTCTTTGCCATAACTTGTTGAGTTTATAGGGTTAATTGCTTAATAGTTTAATTGTTTATGTATTTACGAGTACAAAATTACAAAAAAATGAACATTGAACATTGGATATTGAACATTTTTTTGTAATTTTGCAGGAAATTTGGTGAAACTAAGCATAAAATATCACATTTTAATTCATTATGGAAAAAAGCGCATTACAAATTGCACGTGCTGCCTACCAGCCCAAACTGCCTAAGGCTCTCTTAGGTCCTGTGGTTGCGAAAGAAGGCAAACCGACTCAGTCGGTTGGTGATCAGGAAGAAATCAAGGCATTGTTCCCCAATACTTACGGAATGCCTGTTATCGAGTTCGTTCCAGGTGAACAGAAACAGCTCGAACCATTCAATGTCGGTATCATCCTCAGTGGTGGTCAGGCTCCTGGTGGTCACAACGTCATCTCTGGTCTGTTTGATGGTGTCAAGTCACTCAATCCTGCTAATAAGCTCTACGGATTCATCCTCGGTCCTGGAGGCCTGGTAGATCACAAATACATGGAGATTACTCCTGAGATTATGGACGAGTACCGCAACACAGGTGGTTTCGACATCATCGGTTCGGGACGTACCAAACTTGAGGAAGTTGACCAGTTTGAGAAGGGTATTCAGATTCTTCGCGAACTGGGCATCAAGGCGCTCGTGATCATCGGTGGTGACGACTCTAACACGAATGCATGTGTGCTTGCAGAGTACTATGCTGCCAAGAAGTATGGTGTGCAGGTGATAGGTTGCCCTAAGACCATCGACGGTGACCTGAAGAACGAGCAGATCGAGACTTCATTCGGTTTCGATACAGCTTGTAAGACTTACAGCGAGTTGATAGGTAACATTCAGCGCGACTGTAACTCTGCACGTAAGTACTGGCACTTCATCAAGCTGATGGGTCGTTCTGCTTCTCACATTGCTCTTGAATGTGCCCTGCAGTGTCAGCCAAACGTCTGCCTGATTAGCGAAGAGGTAGAGGAAAAGAATATGAGTCTCGACGATGTAGTGACATACATCGCACAGGCTGTAGCCGACCGTGCTGCTGAAGGAAACAACTTTGGTACTGTACTCATTCCTGAAGGACTGATTGAGTTCATTCCGGCTATTAAGAAACTGATCGCTCAGTTGAACGATATCCTGGCTACTCCAGCAGCCAAGAACCTGGGACGTAGCGAGCAGATTGACTTCGTGAAGACACACATCTCCAAGGAAAACCTTGATGTGTTCAACTCACTCCCAACCAGCGTGGCACGTCAGTTGGCACTCGACCGCGACCCACACGGAAACGTACAGGTATCGCTCATCGAGACAGAGAAACTGCTGTCAGCAATGGTAGCTGTGAAGTTGGAACAGTGGGCAAAGGAAGGCAAGTATGTTGGCAAGTTCGGCACTCAGCACCACTTCTTCGGTTACGAAGGCCGTTGTGCTGCACCATCTAACTACGATGCTGACTACTGCTACTCACTTGGTTACAATGCATCTCGTCTGATTGCAAACGGCAAGACTGGCTATATGTCAGTTGTCCGCAACACCACAGCTCCTGCTGCTGAATGGATTGCAGGTGGTGTGCCTATCACGATGATGATGAACATGGAGAAACGTAACGGTAAGATGAAGCCAGTAATCCGCAAGGCTCTGGTTGAACTCGATGGTGCTCCATTCAAGTTCTTCGCATCTAAGCGTGCAGAGTGGGCAAAGCAGACGGCTTATGTATATCCTGGCCCAATTCAGTATTGGGGACCGACAGAGGTGTGCGACCAGCCTACAAAGACGCTTCAGTTGGAACATCAATAGCATCCCTCTATCTCTCCCCGGAAGGGGGGAGAATAAAATATGGCAACAGCTAAGACGTTATCAAAACGGCCTGTAGCCACTAAGTCGACAGCAAGACGAAAGGCGAAAAAGGGGAAGAAGCACAATTCTTCCCCTTTGCTTCATGTTGTCTGGATTGTCCTTGCTGTCGTTGCGATGATTCTGCTGTTCTTTGTCGGGAAACTTGTTGTCGATAAGGCATTCAATATCAATGCTAAGTATGGAGAGATTGTCTATCCGGAAGGTGACGTGCGGGGCATCGATATCAGTCACTATCAGGAAGACGTAGATTGGGACTGCTTGCGAAACGCAGAATTAGGAGGAGTGCCCATCCGTTTCATTTTCATCAAAGCGACAGAGGGAGTCAATCTCATTGACGAGAATTTCAACCACAATTTTTATCACGCCCGTGGGAACGGGTTCCTGCGAGGTGCCTATCATTTCTTTTCTCCTGGTTCCGACCCCGTGAAGCAGGCAAAGCACTATTGTAGGATTGTTCAGCTCGATCCTGATGATATCGCCCCTATACTCGATGTAGAAACAAGAGGTGACTTGACAGAAGCCCAGTTGCGTAAGAATGTCATCCGTTGGATGGATTATGTAGAGCAGCACTATGGTGCCACACCTATATTATATACCTCGTACACTTTCCGCAGGGATTACCTTAACACACCCGAATTCGACCGTTATCCCTTCTGGATAGCCCATTATTATGTTGAGCATCTGCGTTATAAGGGTCCTTGGACATTTTGGCAACACTCCGACCGCGGTCATGTGGACGGCATCAAGGGTGAAGTCGATGTGAATGTGTTTAATGGCTCGTACGAAGACCTGCTCGAACTCAGGGTAGGGGAGAGGGAATGAATCAAGGTATTCTTCTCAAAAACTTAATAAGACTTGACAATACGTTAAGAAAAAAATCTTTACGAATTATTTGGAAAACAGGAAAAAATTTTGTATCTTTGTGTGAAATACCGCATGAAAGTAATTTGGCTAAAGGCAAACGATGGTGCGCCTTTAGGCAAATGATAAAATGCCTTTAGGCAAACGATAGTGCGCCTATAGGCAATCTCCCTTCGCAGCCGACTCATCTTCCCGATTGAGTCAGCTGTTTTTCCCTTTTGAATTAGCTGAATGTCCCTAAACTATTACCCCATAACCATTACCCCCCTATTAAGCTACACACTCAACTCTAAACTTTTTGACTTTACACAAAAATAAACAAAAAATATGAATAAAACATTTGTATCATCAAAAAAATACGTACTTTTGCATTGTCAAACTATTAAATATTAAAATTATGAGAAGAAACTTTGTATTAATGTTGTTGCTTAATATCTCATGTTCAATACATGTGATGGCACAAACAGACTATTATTATTATCAAGGGAATAAAATACCTTTAACTCTAAATGAGAACAAGGTGTGTGTCAGCATTCCTAAAGATCGTGATATCATAAGCGAAAGGATTCGTGAAAATGTCCATGCTCTAATTACAATTAAAGACGAAACTTTTGACATCATTGTTATTAGTCGGTCGGATTTTGAGAAGTTAGCGTCTTTAGATTCATGGAAAGAAGACGCAAAGTCTGTGGTTTTGACTTCAAGTTATTATACGGAGGACAAGAAGGAGGTTTATGAGACTCCGTATCTGAATGTAAAACTCAAGAAAGAAGAGGATGCAAACTTGCTGGATTCCTATGCGGAGAAGTATAGACTCAGGAATCTCGGGAGCTTTAGTCAATACCTGCCATTGTGGTATATTCTGCATGTTACTCCGGATAGTGATAAAAGTCCATTGGAATGTGCAAATGAATTATATGAAAGCGGATATTTCGCATCATCAGTTCCTGATTTAGCGGCTAATAGTTTGCTCACATCTGTCAGAAACATATCTACTGTAAAAACAAATTCATCTATAGGAGTTTATAATCTCCATGGTCAGCGCATCAATGGGTTGCAGAAAGGATTGATTATTGTGGGAGGAAAGAAGATCATGGTTAAGTGAGAGCAGCCTTCGTCGTGAGCTCAGGCCGAACGGAGTCAAGCTTGCTTGAGCTATGCCGAACGGAAATGATTTGGGCGAAAGCCAAAGTGTGGGTGAGATAGGTCTCTCCTTAACCTCCCACCAGCGAAGCCCCAATAGCTCCTGTTCCGCTATTGCCCCTTAAGTAAGGGAACTTGGAAGATTTTATAGATAAAACATTAGTGACAGTAGCAGACTATCTCCGCACTTCATAGTGATGGAGTTTTGAGAGAAGCGAAAGGTCAAAAGAGGCTATCTTCTAACAAAAAGAGCGGTACTACCGCTCTTTTTGTTCTTTCCTCAATGGGTATTATTTAATCATCTCGAATCCCGTATAAGGCACGAGTGCTTTCGGGATGCGGATGCCCTCAGGTGTCTGATTGTCTTCGAGGATGGCTGCCACGATGCGCGGCAGTGCAAGTGCCGAACCATTGAGTGTGTGGCACAACTCTGGTTTCTTGCTGCCCTCAGGACGATAGCGGCACTTCAGTCGGTTTGCCTGATAGGTGTCGAAGTTAGAGACGCTTGACACTTCGAGCCAACGTCCCTGTGCTTCGCTGTAAACCTCGAAATCGTAGCAGATGGCAGAGGTGAAACTCTGGTCTCCTCCACAGAGGCGAAGGATGCGATAGGGGAGTTCCAGTTTCTTGAGCAGACCCTCTACGTGGTCGAGCATCTCCTGATGGCTCTGTGCAGAGTGTTCAGGGGTGTCGATACGTACGATCTCAATCTTCGAGAACTCGTGCAGACGGTTCAGTCCGCGTACATCTTTACCGTAGCTGCCTGCCTCACGACGGAAACACTGAGTGTAGGCACAGTTCTTGATAGGGAGGTCTTTCTCGTCAAGGATGACGTCACGATAGATATTCGTGACAGGCACTTCGGCTGTAGGGATGAGATAGAGGTCGTCTACCTCGCAATGGTACATCTGACCCTCCTTGTCGGGCAGCTGACCTGTTCCGTAGCCCGAAGCAGCGTTGACCACCGTAGGTGGCATAATCTCTGTATATCCGGCTTTGCTTGCCTCAGCTAAGAAGAAATTGATGAGGGCTCGCTGCAGTTGTGCACCCTTACCTATATATACAGGGAATCCCGCTCCTGTAATTTTCACACCGAGGTCGAAATCTATGAGGTTGTACTGCTTAGCCAGTTCCCAGTGAGGCACTTTTGCGTTTCCGTTTGAGGGAACGGTGTCCCAGTTGCCTACCGTATCGCCAGGCTTGCATTCGCGCAGACTGGACTTCACGACCACGTTGTCTTCCGCGCAGCTTCCTTCAGGCACTTCATCGTATGGGATGTTGGGAATGGTGCAGAGATGAGCGGTGAGTTCTTCCTCCGCTTCGTTCATCTTGGTCTGATACTCCTGCGATGCTTCCTTGAGTTTGGCTACTTCGGCCTTCGCAGCCTCTGCCTCCTCGCGTTTCCCTTGCTTCATGAGTGCACCAATCTGTGCAGCATATTTCTTTTGCTCAGCCAGACATGCATCGAGTTTCGTCTGAGCTTCACGACGAGCTTTATCGATAGCGATTGCTTTGTCTATTGCTTCCTTTGCACCATCGAAGTGCTTCTTTTCCAGACCACGGATTACACGATCGGTCTGTTCTGTAATCAATTTGAGTGTTAACATTGTGTCATCTACAATTTGACGATTGACTATTTACAATTTATTTGTAATTTAGCAATTCTATTATTTGCATTAACCTATTTTCTTCGTTGTGACTTGCGAGCGCGTACTTTCTGCTTGATGTCAGCCTTGTGCTTGGCTGCCCCCGAGCCGTGAGCACCGGTCTTGTAGCTTTTGCTACGTGCTTTAGTCTTCACGCGGTCGTCAGTCTTCTCCTTCTTCTTACCGCCGAAGTTGATGCCATTCATCATGGCGTAAAGTATCTCGTTGTCGCTTGCCATAGTCATTAACCATTAACCAATAACCATTAACCTATACCTAAAATCAATGATGGAACAATCTGATGCCTGTGAATGCCATTGTGATGCCGTACTTGTTGCACGTATCAATCACATGATCATCACGAACGCTGCCACCAGCTTGGGCAATATATTCCACACCACTCTTGTGAGCACGTTCGATATTATCGCCGAATGGGAAGAAGGCATCGCTACCGAGGCTCACCTTGGTGTTCTGAGCCAACCATGCTTTCTTTTCCTCACGAGTGAGTGGGGCAGGTTTCTCAATGAAGAATTGCTGCCAAGTACCTTCGGCCAGCACATCTTCGTATTCGTCACCCATATACACATCGATGGTATTGTCGCGATCGGCACGTTTGATATCGGCTTTGAACGGAAGCGCCATCACTTTCGGACATTGACGCAGCCACCACAGGTCGGCTTTCTGGCCAGCCAGACGCGTACAGTGGATGCGGCTCTGCTGACCGGCTCCGATACCGATAGCCTGTCCGTCTTTCACGTAGCATACAGAGTTGCTCTGGGTGTATTTCAGCGTGATGAGTGCTATCTTCAGGTCGCGCTTTGCTTCTTCTGTGAGGGTCTTGTTTTCGGTTGGAATGTTGCTGAACAGTTCGTCACTTGTCAGGTCAATCTCGTTACGACCTTGTTCGAACGTGATGCCGAACACCTGCTTGCGTTCTACAGGAGCTGGACGGTAGTCGGTCGACATCTTGAGCACACAATACGTACCCTTGCGTTTCGCTTTCAGAATCTCCAGCGCTTCAGGAGTATAGTCGGGTGCAATGATACCGTCGCTCACCTCACGTTTGATGAGTAGTGCTGTAGGCAGGTCGCAAGTATCGCTCAGCGCAATGAAATCGCCAAAACTCGACATGCGGTCGGCACCACGGGCACGAGCGTATGCAGTAGCGATAGGGGAGAGTGGTTCGCTGATATCATCGACAAAATAAATCTTCTTCAGTGTATCACTCATCGGAACACCTACAGCTGCTCCAGCCGGACTGACGTGCTTGAACGATGCAGCAGCAGGCAGGCCTGTAGCTGCACGCAGTTCGCGTACCAGCTGCCAGCTGTTGAAAGCATCGAGCAGGTTGATATACCCTGGACGTCCACATAACACCTCGAAAGGCAGGTCGCCCTTCTCCATAAACACTCGCGATGGCTTCTGATTCGGATTACAGCCATACTTCAACTCAAGTTCAGTCATTTCTTATGTTTTATTTCTTTTGGTTTACAATCAATTGTGACGACGGTCACGTCGTAATGACCTGCAAAATTACGAAATAATTATGACAATTGCGGTTAAGTGAGCGCAAAAAAGCTTCTTTTTATGGTCGAACGGTGGCAATTAGGACAAAAATGCTAATTATGCATGATGAATTGTGAATTATTTTGTAACTTTGCACCAAATTCGACATGTGTAATTTGTAATCTATAGTTTAAATGGGAAAAACAACTTCTAAGAAGAAGGAAGAGATTGAAGTAATTGAAGCAGTACCTGTAAAATCTCGTCCTAAAAAGAAGAAAGAAGAGATTGAGGTAATTGAAGCCGTACCTGTATCCCCTCGTCCTAAAAAGAAGAAGAAAGAAGAGGTAGAGGTAATTGAAGCCGTACCTGTATCCCCTCGTCCTAAAAAGAAGAAGAAAGAAGAGGTAGAGGTGATCGAAGCCGTACCTGTATCCCCTCGTCCTAAAAAGAAGAAAGAAGAGGTAGAGGTAATCGAAGCAGTACCTGTACCCCCTCGTAAGAAAAGAATCAAGAAAGCCGAGAAGGTGATGACGGAAGAGCCGACCGATGTAAAACCAACTGAAGCATCAGAGGAAATAGCAAAGAAACTGCAAGAAGAACAAGCCCTTTCCGATGCGGTGCTCGACAAGCTTGAACATCTGGGTAAAAGCTCTAATGACATCCCATTCGAATCATTGCCACCAGTAGAGGAGCGTGACGATGATGACCATGTGCCAAGTACCGTTTCCCCATTTGCCAAGTACGACGCGATGATGGAAGAAGCAGATAACGACGATGAAGAAAACGTCCGTCCTCGTCCGATTGTCCGTAAACCTATACAGTCAGAAGGACCTGATGCAGAGCCGTCAGTCCGTGGTCCGAGAGGTAGGGGCACAAGGCGTCCAAGACGTGAGACAGAAGACGGGGAATTTGTCATCAACGACGACAGTGCATCCATCTCGTCGCTCACGAAGGGAAATGTATGGGCATCGAATGTAGATGAAATCTACGACATGCTCATAGAAGGTCGCAGGACTGAACACTGGGCAGAAAACCGTGTTCACTACATGAACATCATAGCTCCTGTGTTTGATGTGCAGTTCTTCGACAACTCAGACCAGAAACTACAGAAATCGTTGGAGAATGCCGGCTATAAGGTTTTCCAATATCCGAAATCACACGACGACAGAAAGAACAGTATCGCCATCCGTAAGCATCAAATCAAGAAGATCACTGATCTGACGATGGAGAATATTCTCCACTTGTCGGCTGCCGAGGTACTGAAACTCATCGACGAGAATATGGGTACAGGATGGAAAGGACTCCCATTGGCTATTCAGGATATCATCGAAACTGCCTTTTATGTTGATTGCAGTGTGTTGCCAGAAGTAGCGATGCATCGTGTAGGTGGCTTGATTGACAAACGTAAGGCAGATGGTTATGAAGTACTGGAAATAGCGAGAGGAACATGGATAGAAGCCGTCTTTCTCAAGTTCAAGCCACGTCCGGAGAAACGTCACTTTGAAGTTATCACTGATACCTCACGCAAGTCAGTCGACGATATCGAGGACGATGAAGAGGATGATGACGAGGACGAGGAGGACGACGGAATCGACAAGACTGAAGAAGACCTTGATCGTGACGATGATGATGAGATGATGGATGACGAAACTCCGCAGATCGAGGAATTCGAAGAATTGCCCGACGACGATGAATAACATTATACCCCCCTCCCACACACACAACAATCAATGCCTGCAGCTAATCAGTTGCAGGCATTGTTTTACTGCCTTTCAACCATCAAAAATCAACTAACCTTAATTTTACGTATATTGGAAATTGTCATTTCAATTATTTGTTGTACCTTTGCCACCAAAATCAAATCATTTCATTACTAAACAATGCTTTTATGAGAATCTATTACAGTCCTTATTACATCGGTAGCTACTACTTAGACCTGAAGAAACATAAAGACGATCTGCTAGGGTTGAAAGTCTGTGGTTCAATGGAACTATTGTCCGAATTGGAATTAAGAGCGGGTATTGTTGCCCCAGACCTCTCGGAGTCTGAACGATTGATTGCTTTCCATGAGGCTTTGAGTAAAAACATTGAAGGTTCCATCTTTGAAGAGTCATTCAAGACCGACGAAATAGGAGTTGCCAGACAGCTTATGGCATGGAGCGATAGTTTGTTGATGGAAGGATGGAATCCCGATGTGAATGTTGAGTCCGACAAGTTGAAAGCTCTTGCCAAAATCGTTAAAGCCGTGGTAGGAAAACATATTTCGCAACGTTGGAAGGATATAACAAGTTATCTTGAGAAACATACCATTTTCAATAAAAATGATATTATTGAGGTTCATACTGAAGAAATAATCCCTAAAGTCATCAAGGCTGCACTTGAGCAGCTCTCCAAACAAGCTACTGTTAGTTATTTTAAGCCAGAAGGCGAAATGCCGAAAGACTTCTCTGTGTATCAGTTTAAGAATAAGATAGAGGCCTATCGGTGGTATTTATCCCAACCAGATGCAGTCAAGAATGTTAATGTAACAATTAGTAGTGATAATTGTATTCTCAACGATATGGCTGTGGCAATGGGGAAACCTGTTGTGGATTCTAAATCACAGAATAGCAATCCTCAGTTACTGCAATTGTTTAAATTGGGAACCTCTTTATTCGCACGTCCTCTAAACGTCTATAATCTTCTTTCTTATCTGCAAGTACCTGGAAACCCATTAGGAGGTTTGTCCTATAAGTTGGCTGATGTGCTAGCAAATATAGGTGGTATCAATGAAGATTGGCAGAAGACCATTGACGAATATGACTTCACGGATGAGAAAGGAAAGGATAAGCGTGAAGAGAAACTGGTATTCATTGAGATGATTAGGAAAAATTACCAGTCTGATAAGATTCTCATCACTGATATCAAGACCTATTTGGAGAAACTGGCTCACTGGTGTGACCGGTCAATCCGTGGGAACAGTATTGATGATGAACGTAAAGAACAATTAGTCGTACTCGGTTCTTTTTGTAGGTCACTGCATGCCATTCTCCCTGATGACGGATATATCTCCTCTGAAGAACTGAAGACTCATGTAGATGGCATTTACCGCCCACAGTCTTTTACGCATATGAAGGCCCAGAAAGACTCTCCAGACGTTATCGCTGATATTACGCAACTAGTGGATCATGCTGGAAAGGTATGCTGGCTTGGTTGCATTGGAGGTTCCATACCTGTATATCCTTATGATTTCCTTAATACATCGGAATGTAATATGTTGGAAGAGGTAGGTATAACAATTCCCACTAAGTCTGCTTTCTACACACTGCATCATCAAATGATGACGGATGCCCTGAAGAATGTGGGACAACTCATTCTTATTACATGGGAATTTGACGGCAACGCCCGTCAAGAAGAGCACCCGTTGGTTGCAGAATTAAAGCATCAATATGGGAAAGATTGGGAGGAACATGTTCATTCCAAAGAAATCCCCAACCTTCCTCATGAGGATGGTAAGATAGTCAATCTCGAACCACAAACCAGTTATCTACTCTCAGAAATGTTGGCGGAATTAAAACGCGAGACTGAAAGCTATTCTAGCATCAGTACGTTGATTCAGCATCCGTTTGACTATACGATGGATTATCTGCTGAGACTCAGAGAACCTCAGGCTGGTAAGTTGGCTGATTTGGATACCACAAAGGGATTAGTGGCCCACTTATTTGTGAAGATGTTGGTTGATAAATACGGAGAAGAGATGCCTGTGGAATACCAAAAATTGGACAATGACACCAAAGAAATGCAGATAGACGATGCCATCCGTCAGACAGGTGCCATTCTGTTGCTGCCAGAGTACAAATTAGTATGCCAGCAATTCAAAGCGGTTCTCAAACAGAGTGTGTCGGTATTGACAGATATCATTCAGAAACTGCGTCTGAGACCTGTGGACTGTGAGGTTGAAGTCAACGTTAATCTCAAAACGATTGGAGCATTTTATGGTAGCATTGATATGGTCTTGAAGAACGAGGTCAACCAGTTGGCTATTTTTGATTTCAAGTGGTCCGAAAGCAAGAGTTTCCAGACAAAGTTGGAAGAAAACAAGGCCATGCAGTTGGAACTCTATCGGGAGGCAGCCCAACAGCATTATGGGTTAAAGGTTGCTGGTGTGGCTTATTATCTCTTCCCCAAGATGACATTGTTTACGACGGACTTCCCCGCAATAGACCATGTTTGGAAGGTAAAGGTCAAAACTGGAGATGATAATAAGGCGACTTTGTTTGATGAGGTCCAGTATTCTTACGCCTACCGTCGTGACGAACTGAATCAGGGCTTTGTCGAAGATAGTGAACTGGAAGAAATCGAGAAACTGAATTATACAACGTCAGGAACTCCTGATAAACCCCATTATCCGCTAGATGTGGCTTATAAAACCAAAGGACTGAAAGGCTGTCCTTATGTAAAAACCGAAAAGCCACCTTTTGCAAAGAAGAAGGTCGATTGGAAAACGAGCAAAGATCCCAAAGAAACCAAAACTACTCACCCCGTTTTAAAAGGAAGACTATTATGAGAAATATTCAATATATCAATGCAGGCGCAGGATCTGGCAAAACCACAAGACTGACGGAGATTCTGTCTGAGAAACTTGGGAAGGGAGATTTCAAACCATCTGAAGTGATACTGACTACTTTCACGGAATTGGCAGCATCAGAATTTAGAGAGAAGTCGCGCGAACGTTTGTTCAAGGATAATCATGCTGATGTGGCTGAAGAATTGGATGCTGCTACCATTGGCACAGTGCATGCTGTAGCACTCAGTTTCATTCAGAAATACTGGTATCTTATCGGTGTCTCTCCTGACATGAAGGTGATGTCGGAAGAAGACTTGCAGGTATATATTAGTGAATCCCTAAGTAATTATGTGCCCTCCAGTGCGGTGATGTTCCTTAATAATTATCGTGCCTATTTCGACATTAGAGATAGTCTAGGTAAAGCTGATTTTGATTTTTGGAAAGCACATCTGCTAACCATCATTGACAAGGCAAACAACTATAGTATAGACATTGAGAGAAGCAAGCTTGAGAGTTGTAGGGTAGTGGATAAGGTTTTTTCCAATCAGACAGCTTTTAATCACCAGTTACTCCATTCTTTCACTCAGGCTTTAGCTTCACAAATAGGCGGCTATAGTGATTCTGCCAAGAACAAGGTACAGCCTATATTGGATGGGCTGAATAATAAGGTCATCACCTATGCCACCATCGTTAAACTATACAAGGAATTGACGAAGGAAAGGCCTGATATGGGCAAAAAGAACAGACAGTGTTTGATTGACATTATTGGTGAAAGCAACTATGATGCATTGGTGGATAACCTCCAAGCATTCCAGATGTCTTCTACAGGGGATGATAGTCCTGGTGGAATGATGAAGCAGATGATAAACATCCTGTTCGACATCGCGAAGGAATGGAAAGACGGCTTTAACGACTTCAAAGCCAGACGCCACATTATTGATTATAATGATATGGAACGCTTGTTCCTTAAATTGCTAGTTAGACCACAGGTTAAGGACGAGATTAAGGGCAATTATAAGTTGATGATGGTCGATGAGTTTCAGGATTCTAGCCCGATACAGTTAGAGATTTTCAAGCTGCTCTCTGACTTAATGGAGCAAAGTTACTGGGTGGGCGATCCTAAGCAAAGCATCTATGGATTCCGTGGTGCCGATGTGGAATTGGTCAACGAGATTACTAAGCAGTTCATGGATGAGAACCGCGATTCTGCCCTTAACCTCAGTTATGACAATTTGCCCCAATCATGGCGTTCTAGAAAACCATTGGTCGATATGACAACGGAGTGCTTTATTCGGGCGTTTGATGGTGTTATAGATAAGAAAAACGTGAAACTGGATGCAGCCCGTAAGGAGTTTAGTGAGTTGTCTTATCCTTTGTCGCATTGGAACTGCTGTGCTCCTAACGCAGAGGCTTTTGCGGACAAAGTGGCTGACCGTATTCAACTTTTACTAGATAATCAATTCGTAAATATGACGGAGCAGACACCCCTAGAGATGCAAGAACCGTTTCCCTAACTCGTAATAAAGATGGAGTATTCATTGACGGTGTCTATTTCGAATTGGAGAAGTTGGCAAGGGGTGAAAAACAAGAACTCCCAACGGAAAAGGGGTGTGTTACCAGTCGAGACTACTACAGTGAGATAGATTATTTAGCAGCCAATATTAGTAAACGTGAATTTGAGGTGAAGAACAATATAGCTATCTCTGCAGAAGATTTAAAAGCTGTTGACGAAGTGGCACAGTCAATCTATAAAGAACTGGCTCTTATGCGCCAAGATACCCAGAAACTTGAAGAATGATTACAATCAGTGACTCTGATAGTTTAGATGCCGTCTATGAGAAGATTAGACGAAAGCGTTTAACTCCTCATACCTATCTCCACTATATTAGGCAGTTTGTGGAGACGGGAGATGTTGTAGATATTGAAAAAGATGTTGCGGTTGATTTCGATTGGAAAATATACGACGACCCTATCTTGCATTATCTTCATCAGCTGATGAGCGAACCATTGGTTCAGTCGATAGTATTGTCAAGTAAACTGGCTGGCGAGATATTTTATGAATCCATAGGACGATTTGTTATAGAATGTCTTCATGCAGAAGACTTTGCCAACCAGCGATTACTAAGTGAACGTAACCGGGCCGGAAAAATGACAGAATGGTCTATGCAACGGAAACGGGATGGATGGCAGTCGTTGCTAAGCGAGATTGATGAGAAATACCGTGAAGATGGTTTCGATCTGGATTATATGAAGAAAAAGTTTAGAAAAAACGGATGGAAGCAACAAGAAAATTGGGAGTTACTACAGCGTGAATGGTTGGCTGCCATTGATGAACGATGCAGAAAAGAAGTAACCAAAAAGGTTGAATCAAGGGGAACGGGTGCAGGTGGTAGCTTCAGTCAAATGTTTAAGACAATAGATGAACAAATACGTAATTACGGAATGACAGAATCTGAAGCGCTCCAGGCATGGAATATGATGGACGGTCAGTGGATAGAAACAGAATTTGAGAAAAAATTGAATATCGTTAGGATTCAAAATAAATATCCTCAAATAGAAGATGTTGCTCATAAGATGGGAAGAATACCAGATGAAGAGGGGCGTAGTCTTCTATATGTTCAAACTGGCTTTAAGCATAAACTGGATCATTCTTCTGGGAGCGATATTGAGGGGGTGACCATAGGACGTAATATAAATGCACTGATGCCTTCAGAATTGGCACAGTATATGGACTCCAAACTTGAAAACATCTTTCTCAGGAAATGGGTTACGAACCGTCTTCAAATATTTCGCTATAAGTCAGAGATAACAAAACCGTCACGACGTTTGCGGACAGAAAGAACGACAAGACATGGTCCAATGATTGTGTGTATAGACAGTTCAGCCAGTATGTATGGTGTCCCACAAAAGATAGAAGCATCATTGCTGTCAAAACTTGAACAGACTGCAGAACAATTGAAACGCGATTGCTTTCTAATAGATTTCTCCGTAGATATTCGTCCAATAGAACTGCGCTCACGCCGTAAACGCAAAGCTCTTGAACGTATGGGGATTAAACCTAAAGACAATGAAAACTTCGAGAAAGGTTATTTCCCATTCATCGGTGGAAGTACAGATGCGCAGAAAATGCTTAATATGGTATTCGCACTGCTTGATAATGGAGAAGACCGCTATATGAACGCTGATGTACTTTGGATATCTGATTTTCTTATTCCAATGCCTACCGATGATCTGATGAAGCGTTTTAATGAATATCGGACTAATGGCACAAAATTCTATGGTTTTAAGATTGGATTGGACGATGAATGCAGTTGGGAAGGTTATTTCGATAAGATCTACAAAATTATTTATAGGCCATTAAGAAGATATTAGACAATTATATCGTGTCAATAAATATACCATTATCCCTCCACAAAAAGCAATGCCTGCAGCTAATCAGTTGCAGGCATTGTTTGTTTGCTTCATTTTATTCGTCTTCTTCGTACTCGAAGTCTTCCAGGTCTTCAATATCCTCGAAGTCTTCTTCCTCATAGTCGTCAGTACCCTCCTCATCGTCGGCAAAGTCTTCCCGCAGTTTCAGATAGTCCTTGTCATGATGAACGATGCTCTCTTGGGTTGCGATAGCAGCTATCTTGTTGCTCTCGCTGTTCATCTCCTCCCACAATACGTCTTTCAGTTCGTCGAGTCCGAATCCTGTAACAGCCGATATAAACACGGTCCGTATGCCTTGGGGTAGGGTGGCTTTGAGCATATCGATGAGTTCGTCGTCGAGCAGGTCGCATTTTGTGACAGCGAGCACCTTCCCTTTATCCAGCAGTTCGGGATTGAAGGTGGTGAGCTCGTTCAGCAGGATGTCGTATTCGCGCTTGATGTCGTCTGTATCACCAGGCACCATGAAGAGCAGCAGGCTGTTGCGCTCGATATGGCGCAGGAATCGTAGTCCCAGCCCTTTTCCCTGACTGGCTCCTTCGATAATACCGGGAATGTCGGCCATCACGAACGACTTACCGTCGCGATACGACACAATTCCCAATGAAGGCTCGAGGGTGGTGAAGGGGTAGTTGGCAATCTTTGGTTTGGCTGATGAGAGCGAAGATACCAAGGTCGATTTGCCTGCATTCGGAAATCCCACCAATCCTACGTCGGCCAGCAGTTTCAGTTCGAGTATCACCTCCATCTCCTGCATCGGCTCGCCTGGTTGTGCATAGCGGGGAGCCTGGTTGGTAGGTGTGCAGAAATTGAAATTGCCCAGTCCGCCCTTACCGCCTTTCAGCAGCACGACTTCCTGTCCGTGATCAGTTACGTCGCAGATATACTCACCCGTTTCTGCATTGTATGCCACCGTGCCGCAGGGAACGTCGAGTATCTTGTCGGCTCCTTTCTGGCCTGTACTCTTGTTCTTTCCTCCGTTTGCACCATGTTCAGCATAGGCATGACGGTCGTAGCGCAGGTGGAGCAGGGTCCAGTAGTTGCGATTGCCACGCAGGATCACGCTCCCGCCATTCCCGCCGTTTCCGCCGTCAGGACCTCCTTTCGGCATGTATTTGGCGCGATGCATGTGGGCCGATCCTCTACCGCCCTTACCTGAGCGACAATAGATCTTGACGTAGTCTATGAAATTGGTTTCCATTCCTTTCTGTTTAAACAATCATACCGCTTTGTCTGGGCTCTTGACTATATTGCTAACCATTCGCCTCTGACCCCGAACCGCTGATTACTTCAGCGTGTCGAGAAATGCAAAGATGTTTGCCAGCATCAGGTCTTTGCTGCCTTCCCAAGTGAAGGTGTGGCGGATGCCTTCTTTCTCAAACCATTCAGCGAGCGGCTCCGTCTGGCTATGATACACAGCAAAGCGTTTCTTGATGGTTTCCTCGTTATCGTCGGCACGTCCCTGCTCGATCGCACGGTTCAGGAGTCGCTTCATCAGGGTGTCTTCGTCGACAATGAGTTCAATCATCACGCCCATCTCATGGTTGCGCTCAGCCAGCATCTTCTTCAGTGCTTCTGCTTGTGCAATCGTACGTGGGAATCCGTCGAAAATCACACCCTTACCTGCTGGCAGGGCGTCGTAGGTCTTAGCCAGAATGTCAATCATCAGTTCGTCGGGAATCAACTGTCCGTTGCTGATATAGCCCTGAGCTATCTTGCCGAGTTCTGAACCTTGTTTCATTTCTGCACGGAGTACGTCACCTGTAGAAATATGTCCCATACCATAGCGAGTAACAATCTCATCGCTGTATGTGCCTTTGCCTGAGCCTGGAGCACCAAAGATAATAATATTCTTCATACGTTGTTATTGATTTTTTTTTGAGTTTTATTTTGCTAATGTGTAAATATCCTTATAGTTGCGGCCGAATCCGTCATAGTCCAGTCCGTAGCCCACAATGAAGTCGTTGGGAATTTCCATGGCGCAGTAGTCCACCGTCAAGTCCACCTGGAGCTTCTCGGGTTTCTGAAGCAGACAGGCAATCTTGATTGACGCAGCCCCCTTGTTTTCGAGCAGCGGAAGTACGTTATACATCGTGATGCCCGTATCCACAATATCTTCCACGATGATTACATCGCGTCCTGCCAGACTGGTTGTGATGCCCATCACCTCGGTCACCTTCCCTGTCGTATCCGTGCCTTCGTACGACGAGAACCGTGCGAAGGTGATTTCGGGCTGGAAGTCGAGATAGCGCACCAAGTCGGCTGCAAACATAAACGCTCCGTTGAGGATGCACACCATGATAGGGTTCTTACCCTGATAGTCATGATTGATGCGCTGGGCTAATGCCTTCACCTTCTGCTGAATCGTCTCGTTGGTCATCGAGATTTCAAAGTCCTTGTCGAGTATGTGAATTCTATGCATTGTTGAAAGAACCGATTAAATTTGACTGCAAAGGTAATAAAAAAATAAGAGTTAGGAATTAAGAGTTAAGAAAAAATGAAAAAATAGTTAATAGTAAATGGTTAAATGGTAAATAATTCGTATCTTTGCACCGTAATTTGGACAAGAATGAGCAAAAAGATTATTATAGCGCTTTCCGTTCTGACTTTGGGATTGACATCGTGCGGCAACTACAGCAATGTACTGCGGGCAGATGATTATGACTATCGGTACGAAGCGGCAAAAGAATACTACGCAGCTGGAGAATACAATCGTTGCTATCAGGTTTTGGAAGATATGATTCTGCTCCTGAAAGCCACCGATAAAGGCGAGGAGTCGTTGTATATGCTTGCCATGTGCTACTACAATCTCAAGTACTACGAATCGGCAAGCGACTATTTCGAACGATATTACCAGAGCTATCCGAAGGGAACGTATGCCGAACTGTCGCGGTTCTATGCCGGACTGGCTGCCTTCAAGCAGTCGCCCGACTCTCGTCTCGACCAGTCGTCCACCTATACCGCGCTCAACTGCATGAACGAGTACCTGCAGTATTATCCTAACTCACCGCGTCGCGAGGAGGTCACCGATATGATCTATCAGTTGCAGGAACGCCTGGCTCAGAAGGAATACGAATCAGCACGCCTCTACTATAATTTAGGCAACTACACAGGTAACTGTATCTTCGGCGGTAACAACTACGATGCGTGCATCATCACCGCAGAGAATACCCTCAAGCTCTATCCCTACACCCGTTTCCGCGAAGAGCTGATGATACTCATTCTCCGTTCGCGCTACAAGCTGGCGCTCAACAGTGTCGTAGCGAAAGCCGAGGAGCGTTATCGCGCAACCATCGATGAGTATTATGGTTTCAAGAACGAGTTCCCCGAGAGCAAGTATATCAAGGAAGCCGACAAGATGTTCAAGGCTTGCAGTGAAAAAGTGAAAATGTAAAGACAAAAGATATTTATAATTATGGATTTCAAGAAAACTAACGCACCCGTCAATACTGTTACACGCAATTTGATGGACTTGAGTGCAGAAACAGGAAACATTTACGAAAGCGTGGCAATCATCGGCAAACGTGCCAACCAGATTGCTGCCGATCTGAAAGAAGAGATCAGACATAAGCTCGAAGAGTTCGGCAATGCGAACGACGAGCTGCAAGAGGAGTTCCACAATGACGAGCAGATCACCGTTTCCAAGCATTACGAGAAACTGCCAAAGCCAACCCTGATTGCTACACAGGAATTCCTGGAAGATAAGATTTATTTCCGCAATCCTTCTAAGGATACCCAAGACAGGTTATACTAATGATACAGCGTATTCAGACCGTTTACTTAGCCCTTGTTGCCGTTCTCAGCATACTGGGGCTTTGTCTTCCTTTGGCCCAGTATTACGTGGGGGCAGCCCAGGTGGCATCGTTCAACAGTTTCACCTATACCGCTGCTGAGGGATACGATGCATTCGGCTCTTTCAGCGTGGCACCTTTGGCATTCAGCATCCTCATGGGCATCGTCATCCTGCTGACCATCGTCAGCATCATGCTCTTCCGTTTCCGCATGCGTCAGTTGCGGCTCATCATCTTCAGCACGCTCATGCTGATAGGCTATGTGGCATTCTATGCCTTCATCGCATGGAAGTTCCAGCTTCAGCTGGCAGCCGTCAATGCCGAAGTGCAGTATCATCTCTGTTTCGCAGCCGTACTGCCCGTAGTCAGCATCATCCTCAACTGTCTCGCCATACATGGCATACGCAAGGATGAGGCACTTGTCCGTTCACTCGATAGATTAAGATAATATGGATTTCAAGGATTTAGTACAGAAACGCAGAAGCATCCGTAAGTTTACCGACGAGCCGGTGAGCGAAGAGCAGCTACGCACCATTCTCCGCGCAGCACTCATGGCACCTACAGGCCACAGTCAGCGAGGATGGCATTTCGTCGTCATTGATGATAAGGAGAAACTCACCGCACTCTCACAGTGTCGGGAGGCAGGAAGCGATTTCCTCCGCGAAGCAGCGGTCGCCATCGCAGTGTGCTACGATGCATCAGCTACTGATGTGTGGGTTGAAGATGCATCCATCGCAGCCATCACGATGCAGTACCAGATCACCGATCTCGGATTGGGAAGCTGCTGGTGTCAGGTCCGTCTGCGCAGCAATGCAGCAGGTGTCAGTGCATCACAGACCATCCGTCAGCTGCTTGGTCTGCCCGACCATATCGAGGTGGAATGCGTGCTGGGCATCGGACATCCAGCCATCGAGCGTAAGCTGCAGGACGAAGACAAACTCAATTGGGATTGCGTCACACGATGAGAGTAGTAATCGTCGGAGCAGGAAACGTGGCGACCAGCCTCGCAGTAGCCCTGCATGAGGCACACCACACCATTCTTCAAGTCTATAGCCGCACGTCACGTTCAGCCGACATGCTGGCGCAGAGGGTAGGGGCACCAGCCGTGACCGACCTTCACCGTCTTGACCCTCATGCCGACATCTATATCATCAGCATCACCGACTCAGCCCTCACCACGCTCGACTATTCCGCCTTTCCCCCCCAAGCGCTGGTCGTGCATACCGCAGGCAGCATACCCATGGATGTGATACCCCTGCCTCGTCGCGGGGTGCTCTATCCCATGCAGACCTTCTCCCGGCAGCGAGTGATCAGCTTCGCCGATATCCCCCTCTTCGTCGAGGCAGCCACTGAAGACGACACCCAACTGCTGTTCCGATTAGCCAGTACTGTCAGTATAAATAATAAGGTGTACAGGTTGTCGTCAGCCGACCGTCTCTACCTCCACCTCTCGGCAGTCTTCTGCAGCAACTTCGTCAACCACTGCTACGCCATCAGCGAAGACATCCTCCGTCAGCACGGCAACCTGCCCTTCAGCGTCATGCTGCCACTCATCGACGAAGTCGCAGCCAAGGTGCACAGCGTCAGTCCACACGAGGCACAGACAGGTCCCGCCATCCGTCACGACGAGGTCGTCGTCCGACACCATCAGGCACTCCTGGCCGATCATCCCGATCTACAACAGATATATACCATCCTCTCAGATAGTATACAGAAAAATAGCTAAATAGAAATAACTAAATAGTAAATAACTAAATAGAAAACAATAGTAAATAGTAAAATAGTAAATAAAACAGTGATTAACTACGACTTATCCCGCATACGCGCCATCTTCTTCGATGTCGACGGAGTGCTCAGCCGGCAGACCATCACGCTCCACCCCTCGGGCGAACCCATGCGTACGGTCAACATCAAGGACGGCTATGCCATGCAGCATGCCGTGAAGCAGCAGTTCCTCCTCGCAGTCATCACAGGAGCCTCCACACAGGCCATACAGCTCCGCTACGAGCGGCTCGGACTCACAGAGATACACCAGGGAGTGGCACAGAAAATCAGCAAGTACGAAGAGCTGTGCGCCAAGTACCATCTCAGCGACGAAGAAGTGATGTATATGGGCGACGATATCCCCGACTACGAAGTCATGAAGCTCTGCGGACTGCCCGTATGTCCCGCCGACGCATGCGCCGAGATCAAGGCAATATCGAAATACATATCCGAATACAACGGAGGCGAAGGATGCGCGCGCGATGTCATAGAGCAGGTGCTCAAGGCCCACAATCTCTGGATGCACAACTCCGAAGCCTTTGGTTGGTAGCAGTTTTTAAAAAAATTAAAAATTAAAGAATTCTTGGAGGGGTCAAAAGTCAAAAGTCAAAAGTCAAAGGTCTGAGGTCAAATATACATTTACCATTTACCAGACCCCAGACCCCCTCTGTCTTTCAGACATCTCCCATAGAGGGGGAGATGTCTGAAAGACACATAAAAACACAAGCGACGCCGTATGACGTCGCTTGCTTGATGAATATGAATAACAATTGGACAGTGACCGCTTATTTCACGACAAAGTCGAGAGCCTTGAGGTCCTTGTCGAGTGATGATGTTCCGTAGAGTATCTGGTAGCGACCTGCGCGTGGCGCCAACTCATCGATGGATGCATCGTAGTACTGGAATGCTTCTCCGTCGAGGGTGATGGTTGCCTTGCCGGTCTGACCTGCTGCCAGTTCTATCTTCTGGAATCCACGGAGGTCCTTGATTGGTGCTTCCTTATAGTCGAGTGCCTTGACATAGACCTGTACGACTTCGTTTCCCTTGCGCTTGCCTGTGTTGGTGACTGGCACGGTGAGGGTGACTTTGCCGTTCTTCTTCATCGACTTGGCAGACAGCTTTGCCTGACCTACGCTGAAGGTGGTGTATGAAAGTCCGAAACCGAATGCGTACTGAGGTATGCCGCGGAAGTAACGATAGGTGCGGTTTTCCATGCTGTAGTCGGTAAACTCTGGCAGGTCGTCGTTGCTGCGATAGAAGGTGATTGGCAGCTTGCCTGATGGATTGTAGTCACCGAAGAGTACTTCTGCAAGTGCCTTGGCACCTCCCTGACCTGGATACCATGCCTGGAGGAGCGCATCGTATTGACCTTCGACGCTTCCGAATGCAATTGCAGATCCTGAGCAGTTAACGAAAACAACAGGTTTGCCTGTAGCATGCATGGCCTTAATCATACGCTGCTGTACTGCTGGGAGCTCGATGGTCTGCTTATCACCACCTTCACCTTCCATACGTGCGCTGATACCACCGATACAGATGATGACATCTGCATTTTTCACAGCAGAAACTACATCGACGAAGTCGACAAGCTTGTTCTGGCATACCTCGGCATTGAGGCTAGCAAACTGACCGGTTCCACGGTTATACTCGATCACAACATCGTAGGTTACACCATTCTGAACTGGGAAGGTCTCATACTGTACACCACGACCACGTCCGAAGCCGCCAAAGCCGCCGAAGCCGCCGAAACCACCACGGTTGCCTCCTGCACCTGGTTCGCCTTTCTTCTCGAAGGATGAGCCGTCAGATCCTTTCACGGTGAGTGTATAGCCGTTATCAGAACTGATATTGTAGCTCATGTCGCCTGTGAAGTCGGCCTTGAAGCTACCGCTGAGACGGAGAGAGATAGAGTCGGAGGAAACGCCTTCTGCAAAGCCCCATGCACCGAATGTGCTGTAGCGCACCTGCTTGGTGTAGTCGGTCTTCTTAGGCTGACCCTGACGTTTGTTGTTCTCCCAGAACTCAACCTTGAATCCCTGTCCGTTGTTCATACGGTCGATATAGCTGAGGGTCATGTTGTCTTGGTTGAGCTCGCAAGCACGCTGATAGATGATGTTTGCACCTGGAACGGCTGCCTTGATACCATCGAGCAGGGTGTGGGTGTGTGCCTGGGTAGGTGTGCCGCCATAGTTACCGTTGAGCATACCTGCATCGGCTGCGTTAGGACCAATCACTGCTATGTTCTTCAGGCTCTTGGAGAGTGGAAGCACTCCGTTGTTGTGGAGCAGTACCATAGACTCGCGTGCTGCCTGAGTGGCCATTGCGTCGTTCTTTTCGCTACTGATGGTCTCAGGACCGAGGTTTGACCAAGGAACCATTTCTTTAGGGTCGAACATACCGAGACGGAAGCGCTCAGAGAGGGTGCGACGCAGGTGCTTGTCGAGTTCGGCTTCGCTGATGAGACCTTTCTCGAGTGCCTCAGTGAGTACCTGACAAACTCTACCGCACTCAAGGTCGGTTCCGTTGAGGACTGCATCGACAGCAGCTGAGAGCGGACCGTCGTGGGTGCCGTGCTGGTTGCGGTTGTAGAAGTTGTTGATTGCATCGCAGTCGGTGAGGACGATACCTGTGAAGCCCCATTTCTCGCGGAGGATGTTGATGAGCAGACGGTCGCTTGCGCAACATGGCTCACCTTCGTAGCGGTTATAGGCACACATCACTTCGCGCACATTTCCTTTCTTTACGAGGGCCTTGAAGGCAGGGAGGTAGGTCTCCCAAAGGTCTCGCATCGAAACACGAGCATCGAAGCTATGACGCTGTGGCTCTGGACCACTGTGAACGGCATAGTGCTTCGCACATGCGTGGGTCTTATAATACTTCTTGTCGTTACCCTGCATACCAAGAACGGTCTGCACACCAAGAACGGCATTGAGGTAGGGGTCTTCGCCGCAGGTTTCCTGACCGCGTCCCCAACGTGGGTCACGGAAGATATTGACATTCGGGCACCAATAGGTGAGTTCCGGGTTGCCTGGTACGTGGTTGGCACCCATTGCTACGTTGAAGACAGGAGCAGAGCGGTTCCAGTTGGCGCGTGCCTCGTCGGATACCTGTGAGAACACATCGTAAACGAGTTTCTCACTGAAGGCTGCAGCCATACCGATAGGCTGTGGATAGACGGTGTAGCCGCCCTGACGGACGCCGTGACATGCCTCGTTCCACCAGTTGATAGACGGAACGCCGAGACGGTCGATAGAGATGGCCTTGTTCATCATCAGACCTACTTTCTCCTGTGGGGTGAGGAGTGAGATAAGATTCTCTGTACGTTCCTCGACCGAGAGGTTAGGGTTCTGGAACGGATACTGGTACGTTTGTGCATTCGTACATGCTACTGATGCTGCAAAGGCAGCCGTGAGCATTAGTTTTCTTGTTAATTTCATGATGTTTTGTTTTGTAAAAATATAGTTGAACGTTTATTAAAGTCAGTTTATGATAGTCGGTTGAAACGTGATCATTCAATGGATGTCGATTTCCTTGACCGGCCGTTTGGGGTCGTTGGTGAAGAGGCTGATGCGGAAGGGAGTAGGGGAGTCGGCAGTGAGCAGCACCTCGAACCGCTCACCCTGACGTAGCTCGCGTCCTGCCTTGATATTGGTGGATACACCCTGAGGTGTTTCCAGCGCATGAACGACCAGTGTGGAGGGTCCGTCGTTGAAGATGTCGAATCGTGCCGTGTACCTGCTCTTCGACTTCTTGAGCTGACCATAGGAAGGGTAGGTGCGCAGGATGGCTGCATCGGGGGTGTCTTCAGTCTTTGCCAGGCAGATCATGTTGGTGGTCAGCGAACCGCGAGCGGGTTGGCCGTTCACCATGAAGGTCACGGTGTCGACAAAGGTAGAGAAGAGCGAGCGATCATCGGGCGAGGTGTAGGTGAGCACTACCTCACGCTCCTCGTTAGGCTCCAAATGATCGGGACATACGACGCTGAGATGGCTGGACTGCGAAGCAGCCTCGAGCTTCATCGGCTGGCTGGAAGTGTTGGCAATCATGACTGCCTTGGTCTTCTGCTCTCCATGATAGACGTAGCCGAACGGTATCTTCACCAGACTGACATAGAGGAAGTCGGCAAGGGTGTTGTGATAGCGTTCCTGAATGCTGCGATCGACGGGAGTGACGTCAGCACTGATTTCGAGGGTACCGAAGCACTCGTTGTCGGCATTGAACACCTCGATGGAGCGGAAGACAGGTCCGACAGCTCCTGATGGTGAGAAGGAAACGGTTAGCGCTTCGGAACCACCTGCCTTGATGGGGTTGCGAGGATAGTCGACTGACACACATGAACAGCTGGGAACCACCTTTGAGATGAGGAGGTCTTTTTTCCCGTTGTTGGTGAGGGTGAAGGTGTGGCTCACCATGCCATCCCCTTCGTAGATCTTGCCGAAGTTCCATTCGTATAGGTCGAACACGGGGTCGCCCTCCATCGCGCAAAGGCTATGGAGCGAACAGAGGGACGCTATGACGAACAGCAGACGCAGCATGGTTACTTGAGGTTTTGCCAAAGATGAGGTAAGAACTTGAAATAGAGCAGATGGCGCCATGTGACGAGGTCGTGAGCACCTCCTCCGCCTGAGTAGAACTCGTGTTTCACACCCAGTTTGTCGAGCTCTTCGTGCAGACGCTCATGACGTGCCATAAATCCTGTCTCGTAGGTACCTCCACCTACGAAGAGATAGTCGATCTTGCTGTTCACGTCCTTCTCCTGCAGCACAGGTGTTTCGTTCACATCGATAGCTGCACTGAGCAGACCAATTGAACCAAATACATCAAGGTTGCGCAGACCTACGTACTGAGACATGCGTCCGCCCATCGACAGACCGCTGATGGCACGTGCGTGACGGTCCTTGATGCAGCTATAGTGGCTCTCAACGAACGGGATGACACACTGAATGAGTTCTTTCTCGATGAGGGGGAATGCGAGTTCTGTATGCTGAGGATGATTGCGGGTCACCATCTGGTCGTTGGGGAAGCATACTATCATCTCCTTGGCTTTTCCCTCTGCAATGATGTTGTCGAGTATCCAGTTAGCACGTCCATGCATCACCCAAGTCTCTGTGAGGTCGCCCGAACCACCCATGAGGTAGAGCACAGGGTACTTCTTCTTGGGATTATAGTTGGCTGGTGTGTAAACCATCATGTCGCGCAACTGACCTGTAACAGAAGACTTATAGTAGTGGGTTGTGATACTTCCGTGTGGTACATCGGGTTTGGGGTCGTACCAAGCAGGTTCATCACCATGAACGAACAGCATACTGAATGCAGGCATGGCAGCATGCCCTGTGAAGGTGTTGTTGGGATCTACGTTCTGCACTCCGTCGATAATAATATAATAAAGGTATATCTCTGGCTTGAGCGGACCAATCGTAAGGGTCCAGATGCCATCATCACCTTTCGTGAAAGGCACTTGCTTGCGTGCTTCCTGACCTACAAACATAGAGCCGGTAAGACGTACATCGTGTGCATCGGGAGCCTTCACGCGGAATGTTACGGTATGGTCGTCGAACACTTCAGGCGAGATGACCTGAGCGCTGAACGGCGTGATGTTCTCTGTGTTGCGCTGAGGGTCGTATTGAATGTTGACATGCGACTGCTGAGCATAGAGCGCGCATGACATCAAAGCGAGTGCTACGAATGATATTAGTTGTTTCATATTTGTGATTTATTTGAGGTTTGTCAACAGTTTTTCGAGGGCTGCACGGCGTTCCTTCCAAGTCTTGTAGTCGGATGCCTTGAGGGTATAGAACTTCAAGTCTGATTTCGTAACATTTCCTGCATTGGGATCAGAAATCAGGAGGCAAGGCTTAGTCTTACCTTGTGCGAGAAGTTTATCTTCCATGAGGTTTGCACCACCAACCTTGAACCAACTTTCTATCGTGTCATCCTTGCCGGGAACCAAGAATATGGCGGCTTTTGCAGGTTCGTTTATTGGTGGATCATACGTTGCATTATTTTGGTTCAGATCGTAAGTGACTCTTCCAAACTTGATATTACCCAGCTGTTGAACATTGAACGGATTTGCAGGAGCGTAAGCAATGCTATATTTGAAACCTTTATCAGGTGAGAGGTACATGTTGGTTGGGTCGGCTATCTTGGTTCCGTCAACGACGAAGCAATACTTGAATACTTCATTCACATTATCTGTGAGTGTGACGCTCCATACACCATCATCACCTTTCGTAAGTGCTACAGGAGCAGAGAGGAGTTCGCTCTCCATCATCACCTTCTGTGCCTCAGGAGCATTGATGCGGAAGGTAACCTTTCCGTCAGCATAGTCGGGCGAAGTAACTTGGCGAGGGAACAAACGTGCCATCGTGGCACCTGTGAACTGCTGTTCCTGACCTGTGCGAGCCATCGCAGGCTTGCCGTTCTTCATCGCCTCCTCAGAAGCTTCAGGGTTGAATAGCAGACGGAGCGACTTGTCGAGGAAATACTTGGCATTCATCCAAGTGTGTCCGAACTTGTCGTGGGTGAATTCCTTCACGCTACGGATGCCGTGTGTGTCGAGATGCTCCATATAGTCACGAGCGTTTCCGAAGAGGAAGTCGTCAGTTCCTACACCCAACCAGAAGAGGTGGATCTTTTTATTGGTATCAGCTGCATTGTCGTACACTCCAGGAATCTCTGTCGCAGTAAAAGAACTATAAGAGCAGAGGTAAGAGAACTTGTCGAGGTTGCGCAGACCGATTCCGAGTCCTTGATTACCTCCACGAGAGAAACCACCTATACCACGGTGGTCGCGGTCGTTGATGGTGCGATAATGGCTCTCAACGTAGTTCATAAGGTCGCCTGTGATATCATCACCCACAACGTCGCGCATCATACCCATTCCCATACCGCCAAAACCACCAAATCCGCCTGCTGGAGCTGGTGCTGGAGGGAGCAGTTTGGTTGGGTTGCCATAAGGAAGCACGACAATCATTTCTTTTGCTTTCCCTTCTGCAATGAGGTTATCGAGGATGTAGTTCACACGTCCTACCTTATAATAGACTTCTTCTGTATCAGTCGTACCACTGAGCAGGTAGAATACAGGGTATTTCTTGTTCTTGTCGGTATTGTATTTGGGTGGCAGATACACGATAGCATTGTTCACACCCTTCAGACTGTTAGAGTAATAGTGGATATACTCTACCAAACCATGAGGTACCTTTTTGATGTCGTGTGCAAGTGAACCCGTCTTTGCTGGTATTTCCAACAAGCTGTTTTTGAAGCCTTCGTTGGGGAAGTACAAGTCGCACTTGGGGTCCATCACACTCACACCGTCGACATTAAAACAATAGGGGTACATGTCGGGAGCAACGGGTCCGAGAGTTACGGTCCACAAGCCGGTCTTGCTATCCTTCTTCATGTCTCCATTAGCAAATTGCGCCTCAACACGGACACTTTTTGCATTGTCGTTCTTGTACTGGAAAGTCACTGTGCCGTCTGCATTGAAAATGGCAGACTTATAGTCACCCTGCTGAGCACTACAAGGTAAACATACGAGCAGCATAAGGGCTGCAACCTTGATCACATTCTTCATAATTGTTTGTTAAGTATTAATTTGGTTGCAAAGATACAAAAAAATGTAGAATGTAGAATGTAGAATGTATAATAATTTCATTTTTCACTTTTCACTTTTCACTTTTCGCTATTTTTTCCGTATCTTTGCACTCAAATTCAAAAATCACGACAACAAATGCAAAAAATCATTATTCTTGACTTTGGTTCACAAACCACCCAGCTGATTGGCCGTCGTGTGCGTGAACTTGATACATTCTGTGAGATACTCCCTTACAACAAATTTCCGCATGACGATCCGTCTGTGATAGGTGTCATCCTTAGCGGTTCGCCGTTCAGTGTATATGACGAGAAGGCTTTCAAGCTCGACCTGATGCCGATTATCGAAAAGTATCCTGTGCTGGGCATTTGCTATGGTGCCCAACTGATGGCGCAGACGTTCGGCGGTAAAGTGGAACCAGCTGGTTCGCGCGAATACGGACGTGCCAACCTTCAGTGGGTCGATAAGAGCAATCCGCTGTTTAAGCACTTCAAGGACAACAGTCAGGTGTGGATGAGTCATGGTGATACGATTGTCAGTATTCCTGATACGTTCCACAAGATAGCCTCGACAGATTCTGTTCAGTTTGCAGCCTATCAGTGGACGGGAAAACAGGTGTGGGGCGTACAGTTCCATCCCGAGGTGTTCCACTCCCTGCAAGGTACCCAGCTGTTGCGTAATTTCGTTGTGGATATCTGTGGCGGCAAGCAGGACTGGAGCAGTGCCTCGTTCGTGGAATCAACAGTTGCGGAGTTGAAGCAGCAGATAGGCAAGGACCGTGTGATACTGGGTTTGTCGGGCGGTGTGGATTCTTCTGTAGCAGCAGTATTGCTCCATCGTGCCATCGGAAGCCAGCTCACTTGTATCTTTGTGGATCACGGAATGTTACGCAAGAACGAGTTCCGCGATGTGCTGCACGACTATGAGTGTTTAGGCCTGAATGTGATAGGAGTGGATGCCAGTCAGAAGTTCTTTGCCGACTTGGCAGGAGTGACTGAACCAGAGCAGAAGCGCAAGATTATCGGACGTGATTTTGTTGAGGTCTTCAACGAGCAAGCCAAACAGATTGTAAATAGTAAATCGTCAAATGGTAAATGTAAATGGTTGGCTCAAGGTACAATTTATCCCGACCGCATCGAGAGCCTCAATATCACGGGTAAGACCATCAAGAGCCACCATAACGTAGGTGGACTTCCGAAGGAGATGAACCTCCAGTTGTGTGAGCCGCTGAAATGGCTGTTCAAGGACGAAGTGCGTCGTGTGGGTCGTAGTCTCGGTATGCCTGAGCATCTTATCACCCGCCATCCGTTCCCTGGTCCGGGACTTGCTGTCCGCATCTTGGGTGATATTACCCCAGAGAAAGTACGCATCTTACAGGAAGCTGATGATATCTTCATCCGCGGACTGCGTGAATATGTCGATAATGATGGTGAGCTTTTGTACCATAAGGTGTGGCAGGCAGGTGTGGTTCTGCTCAGCGCTGTACGCTCCGTAGGAGTGATGGGTGATGAGCGTACGTACGAACATCCCGTAGCACTCCGTGCAGTTACCTCTACGGATGCGATGACGGCTGATTGGGCCAAACTGCCTTATGACTTCTTGGCGAAAGTGAGCAATGAAATCATCAATAAGGTGAAGGGTGTGAATCGTGTATGCTACGATATCTCTTCAAAACCACCTGCCACAATTGAGTGGGAATAGTAGCTATCGTTGTTCGAGTAGCACCACATTCTCAACATGTTGGGTGTGTGGGAACATATCGACGGGTTGCACTTTCGTCACACGATATTTCACATCTAACAGTTGCAGGTCGCGTGCTTGTGTAGCCGGATTACAACTGACATAGACGATGCGTTGTGGTTCGGCAAAGAGAATGGTGTCAATCACATCCTGATGCATACCGGCACGTGGCGGGTCGGTGATGATTACATCGGGACGACCATATCGGTTGATGAAGTCGTGATTTAGGATGTCTTTCATATCACCTGCGAAAAACAAGGTATTGTCAATGTGATTGATGGATGAGTTTACCTTGGCGTCCTCGATAGCTTCGGGCACATATTCTATGCCGATTACCTGACGAGCCTTACGGCTGACAAAGTTGGCAATAGTGCCTGTACCGGTATAGAGGTCATATACCAGTTCGTTGCCTGTGAGTCCTGCAAAATTTCGTGCTACTTGATAGAGATGATAGGCCTGATCGGTGTTTGTTTGGTAGAAACTCTTGGGACCTACCTTGAAACGCAGTCCTTCCATCTCTTCATAGATATGATCTGTTCCCTTGAAGCATACAACTTCCTGATCGCCAAAGGTGTCGTTGCATTTGTGATTGTCGACATAGAGCAATGAGGTGATTTCAGGGAATCGGTCGGCTACGTTTTGCAGCAGTTTGATGGCTTCTTGCTGTTCCTCCTTGTTTTCGATACGGAACTGTATGAGTACCATAAGTTCACCTGTATTGCTGTTTCGTATCATCATGCTGCGCAGCAACCCTAAGTTCTGACGCAGATCGTAGAAGGTGAGCTGGTGCTCAATGGCATAATCGCGGATGAAGTTGCGGATGCTGTTGGTGATATCGTCCATCAGGTGACATTGTTCGATGTCGAGAATCTTGTCGAACGCTCCTGTGATATGGAATCCCAATGCATTATGCTCAGTGATGATGCGTTCTCCGTCGCGTATCTCATCCTCTGTCATCCAACGTCGGTTAGAGAATCCAAACTCCAGTTTGTTGCGGTATTCATACGTCTTTTCGCTACCTAAAATGGGTGAAATCTCTGGTAGTTCAATTTTCCCGATACGTGTGAGGTTGTCCAACACTTGTTGTTGTTTCCATCGCAGTTGCTCCTCGTATTTCAAGCATTGCCATTTGCAACCTCCGCATACACCAAAGTGTTGACAGAGTGGGGTAGTGCGGTCGGGAGAATAGGTGTGAAACTTCACCGCTACAGCTTCCATGAAGCTATGTTTCTTACGCTTCACTTGCAGGTCAACCACGTCGCCTGGCACAACAAAGGGTACAAATACAACCTTGTCGTCCACTCTTGCAAGCGCCTTTCCTTCGGCTGCTACAGCTGTGATGGTGATACCCTCCAACACGGGCATGGGTTTCTTGTTTCTTGCCATTTTGATCAGTCCGTTATTTCAAAATCCAGACAAGAACGCTGTACGGTGTATGGTCTCACTTTTGTATTGGCTACTGCTACGTGTTCATGGTGCTGAGCATAGCCCTTGAGGGCTTCTTCTGATTCGAGTGTTGAGTCGAGCATCACGTCGGCATTCGATGATGCCAAACGGCGGTCGATGTGTACTGTCACGTCCAACAACCCTGGCACTTTGCCTACCAGCCCTTCCAGTCCGGCTTTGATGCCTGCCTTCACTTGCTGCTTCTGCTCGTCCGTCAGTTCGGGATTGAGTGTCCACAGAATTATGTGCTTTACCTTCATATCGTTTACTGTTTTCGTATTTGCGAATGCAAAGGTACGAAAAAAAATGTAAAAATGTAAGAATTATAAAATGTAAAAATGAAATTTTAAAGAAATTATGAATTATGAATTATAAATTATGAATTATTTCGTACCTTTGCACGATAATTCATGATGAGATGCCTATGAAGTCAGACAGTCAAGTACGTTGGGGTGTTATAGGATGTGGTGAAGCCACAGAGACGAAGAGCGGTCCGGCACTTCAGTGTGTGGAAGGATCGATGATTGCTGCAGTCATGAGCCGTGACAAGGAGAAAGCACGTAGCTATGCTCAGCGTCATGGTATTCAGCATTTCTATACCGATCCTGTGGAATTGATTAACGACCGTAACGTAAATGCTATTTATATTGCCACACCTCCTTCGTCGCATGCTACGTTTGCCATTATGGCGATGAAGGCAGGTAAACCAGCCTATGTTGAGAAGCCGTTAGCATCTAGCTATGAGGAGTGTCTGCGTGTCAACAATGTGTCACAGCAGACGGGTGTGCGCTGCTATGTGGCTTATTATC
Organism: uncultured Bacteroidales bacterium; assembly: GCA_902787555.1. Classification (GTDB taxonomy): domain Bacteria; phylum Bacteroidota; class Bacteroidia; order Bacteroidales; family Bacteroidaceae; genus Colivivens. The sequence goes on along the minus strand of CADAGO010000025.1, from coordinate 6,949 downwards.
GTCGTTATCTGCCGTATTTTGAGAAAGTGAAACAGATTTTAGCTGACGGTACTATTGGTAAGGTGCTGTCCGTGCAGATTCGCTTTGCCGTACCTCCTCGTGAACTCGATTACAACAAGACGAATCTTCCGTGGCGTCTGCAGCCCGACATTGCTGGGGCAGGGGGGTATTTTTATGATTTAGCAAGCCATCAGCTTGACATGCTGCAGCATATGTTTGGCGTGATTATTGAAGCAGAAGGCTATGCGACCAACATGGCAGGATTGTATCGTGTGCAGGATACGTTCAATGCCTGTTTCCGTTTTGCGAACGGCATTACAGGAAGTGGCTCATGGTGTTTTGTGGCGCATGACTCTGCCCGTACTGATCGCATAGAGATTGTGGGCGATAAAGGCATGATCTGCTTCTCCGTATTCGACTATACACCGATTGCCCTGCATACTGAGCGTGGACGTGAGGAGTTTTCGATAGCAAATCCGCAGTATGTGCAGACTCCGCTCATTCAAGCGATTGTTGACGATTTGCGAGGTGGAAGCCGATGTGAGTGTGATTCTGTTAGTGCTACGCCTACCAACTGGGTGATGGACAAGATATTAGAGAAAATTTAATAAAGTGTATAGTTGATAGTTGAAAGTTGATAGTCAGTTTAATAAGTTTAAAGAATAAAAGTATGGAAGTGTTTGGATACCGGAAATTGATTGCATATCAAAAGGCAAAGGAGATTGTCAAGAATACCTATAAAGCTTTGAAGAAGTTTCCTTCTGAGGAACGTTATGCGATGTGTGATCAGCTCAGACGAGCTTCCGTTTCAATCACTTCAAACATCGCAGAAGGTGTCAATCGCTATTCGGTAAAAGACAAAGCTCATTTCATCGAGATGGCATTTGGTTCGCTGATGGAGGTCTCTTCACAATTTGAAATCGCAGAAGAACTTGGACATATTACGACAGAAGATCGTTTAAGCATGGACGAGTTAGTTAAAGAGGAAGCCAGACTGCTATCTGGACTGCAAAAAACTTATAAACCTTCAACTGATTCAATAGAATTTAAACTATAATTTATAAAGTTGAAAGTGTAAAGTTGAACTAGTAAATTTACTGACTTCTATAAACTTGAAAACTGACTTTAAACTATAAACTATAAACTTTAAACTATAAAATCGATGAGATACATCGTTTACATACTGCTGATGATGCTTCCTGTTGCCATATCGGCAATAGAACAGGAGGATTCTGTGCGTTTAGATTCATTACCATTTGGCAAAAGAGTGCTGAACACGGTGTTCAAGACTGCAGATGCCGTGACCAACTTCTTCATGGGTTGCGATACCAACTATGTCACTCCGCAGAAGTATGAGTTCACAGCGCAGGCAGAGTTGTCGTATTGGCACGACTTCTATCGTATGTCGTCATCAAAGAGCGGTGTGGACAAGTCTATGTCTTTGGAATCGGGCAATCCGCTTGTTCTTGGAGGGTATGTCTATTGGAGTATCTTAGGATATGGCCACTCTATCAATCTGGGTGATATAGGAAAGCCGAAAGGGGAGACCAACGGAACAGGTCACCGTAATGTGTTTGTGCTCAATACGGCTCGCATCATAGCTGAAGTTTATACATTTAAGTCGGGAAAATCAGCAAAATTCACCAGCATCAGCGATATTGACCTCGAAGGGAAGGATCGTACGTTTACAGGTCTCAATTCTAAGTGTTTTGGAATTGATGCACAGTACATCTTCAATCATCGGCGTTATTCATGGCCTGCTGCATTCGGAGAGAATGCTGTACAGCGCAAGAGTCAGGGTTCGTGGAAACTGGGCTTCTCGTATAATCATGTGACAGTGAATTTCAACAAGAACGAGCTCCCAACCTATATAGCACAGAACATTGATACCACATTGTTGTTCAACAAAGTGAGCTATAAGGACTATGCCATCAGCATAGGTTACGGGTATAACTGGGCTTTCCGTCGCAATTGCATCCTTGCTGTGTCTGTGCTCCCATCTATCGGTTACCGTCAGTCTGATATTACTGAATACAATGAGGATAAGGCTGTATTACGTCGTATCAGCACCGATGTGTTTTTCCGCACCAGTCTGTTCTGGAACAACACCAAGTATTTCACCGGCTTCGTTGTCGACCTCCATACATACGCCTATCGCGAACGTAAGTTTAGTCTCACGAATGCCTACGGAACCGTGAAATATATCGTCGGCTTCGACTTCCTGAAAAAGAAGCAATACAAGCAGAAAAACAAACAATAGTGCTCAAATTGAGTAGTATTCAGTATTTGACTGTTAAATATGGTTAAGTTTACGTAACTTTTTGTCAAATACGCTTGACATATTGAAAAATTTGCTTTACCTTTGCAGCGCAATTCAAAAACAATCGCGTTATGATAAAGAATTATTTATTTTCTCCCGTATTTAGAAAGATTGGTTACAGCCTTCTCATCGTTGCCATGATTTTCTTTGTTCTCTGTTTGTCGTTCGACCAGTTGGCTTTCGGCATCGAATATCCCATGATTAGTCTCACACCACAGTTTGAAGAAGAATGGAGTTTGTTTAAGTTCGGTCCACGCATCACTCAGGGTGGTTGGTTCGAGATTGTGATGACACTGATGTGTGTGGGCTGTGTGTTCGTAGCGTTCTCAAGGGAGAAGGAAGAAGACGAGTGCATTGCTCAGATACGCATGCAGTCGCTGGTATGGGCGCTGATGGTGAATATGGTTCTGGTGTTGCTCACCACCTTATTTATATATGGAGGCTCCTATCTCACCTGTATGGCTGTCTATCCGTTCTCCACCTTCCTGTTTTTTATCATCAAGTACAACATTTCACTCTATCAATTCCGTAAGAACAATGAAGAATAGGCTAAAAGTGGAGCGTGCCATCTGCGACCTCACGCAACAACAGCTGGCGGAACAGGTAGGGGTGAGCCGTCAGACCATCAATGCGATCGAGAAGGGCAACTATGTACCTTCGACGACCTTGTCGTTGAAGCTGGCCCGAGTGTTCAGTAAACCATTAGAAGAAATATTCCAGTTAGATGAAAACGATTAATATGAAACGAGTTTTGAGTCTTGTAGCAGGCTTTGCAATGTGTGTGAGCCTCTATGCTCAGTGGGATTCCCCAGAGTTGAATACGTATATGCGTACTGCTTACAAGCAGATATATCACGTATCGGGAAAGGTGTTCGGAAAAGACGAGTTCGAGCCGAAACCATACGCATTGCAAGGTGCGAATGTGAAGGTGACCTGTATGGGCGACACCACTCAGATGGACGGTCAGTCCGTATGGAAAGACGGACGCTTCGATGTGTGGTTGCCTCTGCGTGAACGCTTGAAGGACACGCGTGTGAAGGTGACGATCTCCTATGTGGGTATGGACACCTACGAGCACATCTATTCGCCCGAGAAGACGAAGGAGAACGGAGTCGATGCCTACGTGGTTAAGATCGATTCATTGGTGATGGAGAGCAAGCCGATGACGCTCGACGAGGCTGTCGTCGTCGCTGAGTTGAAGAAGATGTATCAGCGAGGCGATACCGTCATCTTCAATGCCGATGCCTACGAGATGCCGTCCGGTAGTGTGCTGCTCGACCTCGTGCGCCGTCTGCCCGGATTGAAGTACGAAGGTGGCAAGATGACCTATATGGGTAAGGACATCGAGGAAATCAAGCTCAATGGCGACTCGTTCTTCAAGCACGATATGAGCATTGCGCTCAACAACATGCCGCATGAGAAGTTGAAGAGTCTGAGCATCTATGAGGAACTCAAGGATACACTCGACGTGAAGAGCGAGAAGCACCTCGTGATGGACATGGAGACCAAGGAACCGATGACGGGTACCATATTCGCGGAACTGAACGCATCGACCACCGAGAAGTTCAACCACTACGGCGTTGGCGGCTATATCAATATGTGGAAGCAGAAGGGGTTGCAGCTGAATGGTAGCTTCAATACGCAGGATATTCCCGATGAAGGCACCTATCAGCTGGAGACGGTGAGAACATACGGAAACTTGATGGCGGAGTATAACTTCAACGACAAGGCTTCGATAAACGGGAACTTGAACCATAACTACAACCGCAACGAGACGAAGAACGACAACTACACCAAGATGTTCATGCCCGACTATACCCAGAACTCCATGAACGAGTCGTTCAGCAGCAACAAAAGCAAGAATTGGAGTGGGGGATTCGGTTCGTTTGCCCGTATTTCCGAAAAGCTTTACTTCAATGCGAATTTCGACATGAACAAGTCGGAAACGAAGAACTACAGCGAATCGAACGATACTATCTCGAACGAGGGAGAAGGGCTGGTGAGCACCACCCGTCAGATCAATTCGTCCGACGGCGACAACAAATCACTGAACGGAAACTTCAACTTGAACTATACTTTCGATGAAGACCATAAAAACGAGTTGAGCCTTAATTACACGTATAGCCATTCCGACAGTAAGAACACCTCGTACAACAAGTCGTACAGCCGATTCGTACAACTTGACAGTATTCGCGACGTGAACCATCGTATTTCTTCGCCCGATCGTAACAACCAACACAGCATCATGCTGCGCTATAGCCACAGGATTGGTGGAGGATACATGAGAGGTATGGACGATGATGACGAAAATCGTGTCAACTCGTTCCTCAGTATTGGTTATGGAGTCGATTTCAGCAGCAATACAAGCACACAGAACTATGAGGACATCCTGGCTGACGGATCATTCGCACAGGTCGACAGCCTTCACTATGATAAGCGTAACCGCAATTTTGTGCATCAGTTTCAGTTGTCCTATTTCTATAGCGACAAGAAGTCGCGTCTGAATGCCTCGATTCAGGCTTCACCACGTAAGATGACCATCGACAACGACCAGTATGGCCGGAACGAGCATATCGAAAGCAATGGAGTTCAACTCTCATTCAACACCCGCTATACGCTCAATGTGAAGAAAGACAAATACACACTGAGTTATTCGGGAAATAATGCTTTGCCTGGTGTGGAGCAGTTGTCGAATGTGACCGACTACCACGACCCGATGAACATCAGCGTGGGTAACCCGAACCTGAAGAATGCGTTCAACCACAATTTCCAGTTTGAGTACCAGCTCAAGTCGCTCATGCGCCTGAATCTCTCCTACGGATTCACCGACAATCAGATTACCACGCTCACCCTGCTCGACAAATCGACCGGAGCGCGTCGTACATCCCCTGCCAATATCAATGGCAACTGGAACATGCGCGAGTATGTGTACTTCACCATACCTATCCACGACTTCACCCTCAGCCTCAATGCTACGCACTCGTTCAATCATGGAGTGTCGTATGTGCAGAACCTGACAGACAGTGAAGCAAGGAAGAGTGCAACCAAGCACCATAACTTCGATGCAAGCATATCCGGAAGCTACGGCAATAAATACTGGATGATGCAAGGAAACGTAGGGTATACAATGAACCACAGCAAGAGCGACTACCTCACCAAAGCCACCAAGGGACAGTCCATCAATGCAGGAGCCGACATCACCTACGAAGCACCGTTCGGATTGGAATTGAATGTAGACTGCACCTTCAGCAAACCGTTTGGTTACGAGATGGCAGCTGCCAACAAGACAGAATGCCTGTTGGGATTAAGAGCAGAGTACCATTTCTTGAAAAAACGTATGGCAACTGTAGGGATACACTGGCGTGACATCCTCAATTCATATAACGGATTCAACGCCACGATGGACGGCACCACATGGAACGAAAGTCGTACCTATGGCGATACCTCCATGTTTGTCCTCTCGTTCCGCTATCGTTTCAATGCATTTGATTAGCGTTTGGCAGTTTGGGAATTTTATAAGGGTGCGGGGCCAGTGTGCTTCGCATCTTTTTTGAAAAAAATGAAAATGCGAGGGGGTGTGAAGCCCATGAAAGGGAGGGGGCGAAAAAGGCCCTTTCATGGGGGTTTGTTTTCAAAAAACACAAAATCACAAATCACAAAAATCACAAATCACAAAAAGAGTCGAGCTGTATAGCCCGACTCAAAGCCTCTCCCCATCCCTCTCCCTTCTCTCCCCTTGGGGGGAGCGCGAAGGGGGAGAAATCCGTTCTTGTCCCCCCTCAGTCCCCCGTAGGGGGAAGACTGAGGGGGCTGTAAGCCCTTCCTTAGGGTAAGGCTATAAAACCCTCCCCCCTGAGGGGGAGTAGGAGGAGGCTCATGACTGAAGTGCAGAGGTGCCGAAGATGGCTCCCAACACCGTGATAATGAAACGCACGATTTCGATTATCGCCTTCTTCTTGTTTTCGTCCATAACTCATTTACCATTTAATCATTTAACCATTTACCATTTAACCATTTACGATTTATCAGCCCCTCTCTGTGGGGAGATATTAGGGAGTTATTAGGTAGATAGTAGGTAGTTAGTAGGTAGATAGTAGAGAGACGGTTGCAGATGCCTCCTTATTACCTCCATATTACCTCCATATTATCTTCTTATTATCTCCCCCCCTCATCCCACTCCCCTCCCTCGCAGGGAGGGGCACAGGGGGTGGGTCTTAGTTCTGGTCAGCTCCACCGCCGTTGCTTGAAGTAACAACGCTGAGAGTTGCGTTAGCTGATGGCATGAGGAAGCTACCTTCCCAGTTTTCGCCGCTCTGGGTCAACTGAACAGACTGTCCGTTGACAGTTGCAGTCGGAGTGAATCCTTCTGCAGGAGTTACAACAAGTTCAACCTCGTCGTTTGCTGGGATGGTTGCACCAGTCTGCACGGTTGCTTGGTTGTGAGTAACCACTACCGAGCCTGTACCGTTCTTCTGAATGGTGAGGACTGGGTCAGTAACTACTGGGTCGCTTGGTTCTGATGGAGTTACAGGAGCAGCACCACCATTGTCGTTGCTTGAAGCATCACCGTTGAGGAAACGCTCCTGACCTACTGGATAGGTCTGAATTGCCTCGCTGTAGCTTGGCAGA
>CADAGO010000024.1 GCA_902787555.1 uncultured Bacteroidales bacterium | reverse complement strand
GGACGTGAAGCTGGCATGGACCGACAAGACCAAGGCTGAGATTGCGGAGGCAAAGGGTGACACTCCAGGCGGAACATCCTCTAACCCGTCCCAAGGAGGCGGAGACCAGAACCAGGGCGGAACCACTCCTACCAATCCTGACACCCCGGGCGGTGATGGCGGTGGCAACGACGGTAGCACCACGGACCAGAACTAACCAAGCCCCCCTCCTGTCCCCCCTCAAGGGGGAGGAAAAGCAGCCTCCTCCCTTCCTCCATGAGGGGAGGGGATTTGAGTTTAGAGTTTAGAGTTGAGGGTTTAGAGTTTAGAGTTGAGGGTTTAGAGTTTAGAGTTTAGAGTTGAGAGAAGTGTCTGTGTGTAAAGTAAAACCCCGAGAGTTTGTGGCTTTCGGGGTTTGTTTCTGATGGTATATCCTTTTGTCGGGGTGTTATTTGCCGTATTCGTTGTATGAGACGTTTTCGGGTTTCCATTTGTCTTTGGGTTGTGGCCGTTCGGCTGGATGTCCTATCACGATGACGCAGAGTGGGATGATGTTCTCGGGCAGTTTCAGTACTTTGCTGACTGCTGCTACTCGTTCGTCGGTGGGATATACTCCTGTCCATACGGCTCCGAGTCCCATGGCGTGTGCTGCCAGAAGGATGTTTTCGGTGGCTGCTGAGCAGTCTTGCACCCAGTATTCGCGTGCTTTGCCTTGCATGGCTTTGTTCATGTTGCCGCATACGGCGATGGCGAGTGGTGCTTGTCTGAGCATTCCTGCATTGGGGTTTGTGCCGGCTAGTTCTGCCAGTTTTTCTTTGCTGTTGATGGCGATGAAGTGCCAGGGTTGTGCGTTGACGGCTGTCGGTGCTGCCATTCCTGCTTTGAGCAGTATCTCGATGGTGTCGGCTGGGATGGCCTGTGAGGTGTATGAACGTATGCTGGTACGTGTCATGATGTTTTCGACGACGGCTCTTCCGCCTCGGTTACGGTTGCCTGGCTGACGTTGTCCTTGTCCGCGTTGGTTCTGTGCCATAAGATTCATTGTGAGTCCTGCCATGATGGCGAGTGTGACTGCGATTTTTGTTATTTGCTTCATGTTTGATTGATGTTTTAGGGTCTGTATTTTATTTCATGGAATAGACGATGTCCATGATGCGCTTGCCGAGGTCGTCGGCATCTTGGATGGTTTCTGCCTCGCTATAGACGCGTATGATGGGTTCTGTGTTTGATTTGCGCAGGTGTACCCACTTGTCGGGGAAGTCGAGTTTTACGCCGTCGATATCGTTGACCTGTACATCGGGGTCGGCTGCAAACATTGTCTTGACTTTCATGAGGATGGCATCTACGTCGGTTGTGGGGTCGAGGTCGATACGGTTCTTGGCTATCTGGTATTCGGGATACTGCTTGCGCAGTTCGCTGACGGTGCATCCTTTGTGTGCGAGGTGTGAGAGGAAGAGTGCGATGCCTACGAGTGCATCACGTCCGTAGTGTGCTTGTGGGTAGATGACTCCTCCGTTGCCTTCTCCGCCGATGATGGCGTTGGTCTCTTTCATCTTTGCCACTACATTGACTTCGCCCACCGCTGCGGCGTTGTATTGCTTGCCGTACCTGCTGGTTACATCGCGCAGGGCACGTGTGGATGAGAGGTTGCTGACGGTGTTGCCTGGTGTGAGGCTAAGCACATAGTCGGCTACGGTGACAAGGGTGTATTCTTCTCCGTACATGTGTCCGTCTTCGCAAATCATTGCGAGGCGATCTACGTCGGGGTCGACTACGAATGCCACATCGTGTTCGCCTTGCTTCATGAGGTTCATGATGTCGCTGAGGTTCTTCTCGAGTGGTTCGGGGTTGTGTTGGAAGTTGCCTGTTGGTTCTGCATAGAGTGGGGTGATGGTCTCGACGCCGAGTTGTTCGAGCAGCATGGGTAGGATGATTCCTCCTACGGAATTGACTGCATCGAATGCTACGCGGAACTGTGCATTGCGGATGGCATCTACATCGACGAGCGGCAGGTTGAGCACGAGGTCTATGTGTCGCTGATTGTAGGTGTCGTTCTCGCTATAGTGTCCCAGATGGTCTACGTCGGCATATTCGAAGTCTTCGCGGGCAGCAATGGCAAGCACTTCGTTGCCTTCGGCTGCATTGAGAAACTCACCACGATGGTTGAGCAGTTTGAGTGCGTTCCAATGGCGTGGGTTGTGGCTGGCTGTGATGATGATACCGCCGCATGCTCCTTCCATCGTAACGGCAAGTTCGGTGGTTGGGGTGGAAGCAAGTCCGATGTTGACTACATCGAATCCCATACCCATGAGTGTACCGCACACCACGTTCTTCACCATCTCGCCCGATATGCGTGCATCGCGTCCTACTACGATTCGGTTGGTCGTCACAGTGGTGGTGCGACGTATGAGGGTTGCGTATGCGGATGTGAACTTAACGATGTCGAGTGGATTCAATCCTTCTCCTACCTGGCCTCCAATGGTTCCACGGATGCCTGAAATTGACTTTATGAGACTCATTATTTTATTTACTATTTGACTATTTACTATTTACGATTTATTATCAATTTAGCTATTTGCGATTTAGCTATTTACGATTTCTTTTAATTTTTTAATTTTTTAATTTTTAATTGTCCCCTCCGGGCTCAGATTCCCAACTGATAGCTGATTTCGTAATACATAGGCAGTACATAGCCCGATGCGTTGGCTGTACCTGATGAATGTGGTACGATGATGCGTATCTTGGCTATTCGTCCTGAGTTGCGGGTCAGGCGGATGTAGTCGAGTGGCTTGATCCATCCTTGTGGAACGACAGAACTCTTGTACTTGCCTACCATCTTTCCTTCTGTGAACGATGCCTGATAGCGTCGGCTGCGGTGGATGTACTTCACGAGCATCTTGTCGACGATGCTGGATGAGTAGATATTTTCGATGGTATACTCGCCTGCTTCGATGTCGTATTCAAGGAAGCGGCAGAGTATGGTCTTGCTGATGGTGCTGTCGGTCGACTGTTCTTTGGCGAACTCTACGAGCGACTTTCCTTCACCTCGAGAGACGATCTGCATGTAGATACCGTCTTCGTTGAAGAGTACAAACTCGTTTTCGTCCACATTGGTAGTAGAGTCTTGTGCCTCGAACTGTTCCTGACTGATTACCTTGATGGGACCAGTGAACTCATTGTCTTGTATAAAGCGGTCAATGGCTTTCTTCTCCTTTTCTTTCATATCGGCATAGGTCTCACCGTTGTCGCAACTGAAGAGTGTGGTGAGACACATGAGTGCCGCAAACGTCCATACGATTTGTTTCATGCTTTTATGTGCTTTAATTCCAGAATTCTTTCTTCGGGGTTCTCGGCTCCGAATACATAACTTCCTGCTACCATCACATCGACACCTGCGGCAGCAAGGAGTGGGGCAGTACGTGCGTTGACGCCTCCGTCGACCTCAATCAGGGCGTGTGACCCGCTTTGCTGGATCATGGCCTTGAGGGTGCGCACCTTGTCGAGCGAGTGCTCAATGAACTTTTGACCTCCGAACCCTGGGTTTACGGTCATGAGGAGCACCATATCGACATCCTGAATGATGTCTTCGAGCATACATACAGGTGTGGAGGGATTGAGGGTCACAGCAGCCTTCATGCCAGCATCGTGGATTTGCTGGACTACACGATGGAGGTGAGTACATGCTTCGTAGTGTACATTCATGATAGAGGCTCCGAGTCGTGCCAGACGATCGGTGAACTTCTCGGGTTCGACAATCATGAGGTGTACGTCGAGTGGTTTCTGACAGATGGGTGCCACAGCATCGAGTACGGAGAATCCGAAACTGATGTTCGGTACGAACACACCGTCCATGATGTCGAGGTGGAGCCAGTCGGCTTCACTGCGGTTTATCATGTCTATCTCTTTGTTCAGACATGTAAAATCGGCTGCAAGCAGTGATGGAGATACAATCATTCTGCGTGAAGTTTTAACAATAATCCGTAATAATTCGTCATTTTAAAGTGCAAAGTTAGTAAAAATAATTGAAAATTGATAATTGAAAAAGTGAAAATAATGTATTTTTCATCACTCTTAACTCTTAATTATTAATTATTTCCTAACTTTGCATCGAAAACAAGTAAAAGTAACATGCTATCACAAAAAATATCGTATACCGAGATAGCGGAAGCCAAACGTATGTTTGAACAGTGTCGCAATGTGGTGATTGTGTCACACGTATCGGCTGATGGAGATGCCATCGGCTCTTCGCTGGGTATGTATGAATATATGAAGAAGAAGGGGAAGCAGGCGACGGTCATCGTGCCGAACTACTATCCTGACTTTCTGAAATGGATGACTGCTGCCGACCGCATCATTCTGTACGACCGCCATCGGGCTATGGCCAAGACCTATATCACCGCTGCCGACCTCATCGTGGTGCTCGACCTCAACGAACCGTCACGAATGGAAGAACTGGCAATCCCCATCACGCAGTCGAGAGCCAAGAAAATCATGATTGACCACCATCTCCATCCACAGAAGTTCTGCGACCTGACCATCTCTTATCCTGATGCCAGCAGCACCAGCGAACTGGTGTTCCGTGTGATTGATGCCATAGGAGGAACGTCGGCACTCACCAAAGCAGGTGCTGAGGATTTGTATGCGGGTATGTGTACAGACACAGGAAAGTTCTCTTACAACGCCAACGACCCTGACATCTACGTCATACTCTCAGAACTCTTGAAGAAAGGAATTGATAAAGACCGTATCAACCGACAGATTTATAATAACTATACAGAGGCGCGATTCCGTCTGCTGGGATACATCCTATCTGAGAAATTGCAGGTGTTCCCTGAGTTGCACGCAACACTGTTCACCCTGACACGCGACGAACTGAGCCGCTTCTCATATATAAAAGGTGATACGGAGGGAGTTGTGAACATGCCGCTCGAAATCAAAGGCACGAAACTGTCGTTGTATATGCGAGAGGATAATGAGCGACCGCGTATCTTTGTGTCACTCCGCTCTGTCGACGACTTCCCTGCCAACAAAATGGCAGCCGACTTCTTCAATGGAGGCGGACACCTCAATGCAGCAGGCGGACAACTGCATAATATGTCTATGGACGATGCTGTAGAGATAGCAAAGAAGGCTTTAGAGGCATATTCAGAAATACTAAAATAATATAATCCGATTATGAAAAAAATGATGATCGCAGCTATTGCTGCTTTACAATCTTTGGCTACAGTTGCTCAAGTGGCGACGGTGAGCAGTCCTGACGGACGTCTTAAGGTGAATGTGGACATGAAGGACGGACGTCCTGTCTATGCAGTCTTTTATGATGGGAAACAGATGCTCGACGATTCTCCATTGGGATTTGTGGCAAATGTGGGTGATTATTCGCAACAGCTGACATTTACATCGGCGGATGCATCGAAAATCAGCAAAGACTATACACTCAACCGCAGTAAGGTGTCGAAGGTACACTATGAGGCAAACCAGCTGAAGGTCAACCTGCAGAAAGGACGTCATACCATTGTGGTAGAGTTCCGTGTGAGCAACAACGACATTGCTTTCCGCTACAACCTGCCGAAATTCGGCGAGACTGCCAGTGTGGTGATCCGTTCTGAAGCAACAGGATTCGATTTCCCCTCGCAAACGACGACTTTCCTCACCCCTCAGAGCAATCCGATGATAGGATGGAAGCGTACGAAGCCCAGCTATGAGGAGGGATACGGCTATGACGCCCCAATGACCAACGTGTCGCAGTATCGTCACGGATACACCTTCCCATGTCTGTTCCGTATAGGCAACGATGGATGGGTGCTCCTGAGCGAAACGGGTGTGGACAGCAAGTATTGTGGTTGTCGCATCTCTGATATGAAGGGTGACGGACTCTATACCATTGAATTCCCGATGGAGGGCGAGAACAATGGAAACGGAACCGTTGCTCCTGCTTTCTCGCTTCCTGGCAGCACAGCCTGGCGTACCATTACCGTGGGAGCAACCCTCGAACCGATTGTCGAGACGACTGCTCCTTGGGACAATGTAGAACCCCTTTATGAAACAACTCATAACTATCAGTTCGGCAAGGGCGTGTGGAGTTGGATCGTATGGCAGGACAATTCTATCAACTACGACGATCAGGTAAAGTATGTGGCTTTGGCAAAAGCAATGGGGTATAAGTATATCCTTGTTGATAACTGGTGGGATACAAACTTCGGATTCGACGGTATGGAACGCTTTGTGAAGTATGCCCAGAGCCAAGGTGTCGATGTGTTCCTATGGTGGAGTTCGAGCGGCTATTGGAACGATATAGAGCAAGGACCTATTCATCGCATGGACAATCCCATCCAGCGTAAGAAAGTGATGCGTTGGATGAATCAACTGGGCGTGAAAGGCATCAAAGTCGATTTCTTCGGAGGTGACAAGCAAGAGACTATGCGCCTCTATGAGGCCATCCTGAGCGATGCTGACGACAACGGCCTGATGTGTATCTTCCACGGATGTACCATCCCACGTGGTTGGGAGCGCATGTATCCTAACTATGTAGGCAGTGAGGCTGTGTTGGCATCCGAGAACATCTATTTCGGCCAGGGAGCAGCTGATAAGGAAGCAAAAGATACATCGACCCATCCATTCATCCGCAACACCATTGGCTGTATGGAATTCGGAGGCTCGTTCCTCAACCGTCATATTCACAAGGGCAATGAAGGCGGAAATACCCGTCGTACTACCGATTGTCATGAGATGGCTCAGGCAGTACTGTTCCAGAATCCTATTCAGAACTTTGCCCTTACACCAGAGAACCTGCGTCCGTTCAGCGAGGGTGGGGCACCACAGGTCAGCCTCGACTTCATGCGTATGGTTCCTACCACTTGGGACGATACTCAGTTCATCGATGGCTATCCAGGCCGTTTCTGTGTGCTTGCCCGCAAGAGTGGTGACACATGGTATATCGCAGGCAACAATGCAGAAGCAGAGTGCGACAAGGTTTTCGACCTCTCTCAGTTTGTACAGAAAGGCGATGTCGTGACCCTCTATAGTGATGATGCCCAGCGCGAACCACAATGCACTCAGCTGAAGGTAAAAGACCCTAAGAAGGTGAAGCTCCACATGCTGAAAGACGGTGGATTCGTTATCGTGAAATAATCATTATGGATGCGATGCGTGTGTCTCGCATCCATTTTTTATCTCTTTTTGCAAATAATTATGAATAATGTGTGATGTATTCTAAATTATTTACTAACTTTGCAGCTCACATTTAATCAACATAACGACATTGGATAATCAGTCATTCGCCCCGATATACGAGGCACTTGTAGAGTTCAGAAGGAACAGAGTGGTTCCCTTTGACGTGCCAGGCCACAAGCGTGGTCGTGGCAATCCTGAGTTGGTGAAGCTATTGGGCAAACAATGTGTGGAACTGGATGTGAACTCCATGAAACCATTGGACAACCTGTGTCATCCTATTTCTGTCATCAAGGAAGCAGAAGACCTGGCTGCTGAGGCTTTTGGTGCCGCTCATGCCTTCCTGATGGTGGGAGGCACGACGTCTGCAGTTCAGACAATGGTGCTCACAGCCTCGAAAAAGGGTGAGAAAATCATCCTGCCGCGTAACGTGCACCGTAGTGTCATCAATGCGTTGGTTATCAATGGTGCCACGCCAATCTACGTGAATCCTGATGTCGATAACCGTCTGGGTATCGCTTTGGGCATGAAGATTTCACAGGTGGAGAAGGCTATCGAGGAGAATCCCGACGCAGTAGCCATCTTGGTGAACAATCCGTCGTACTACGGTATATGCTCAAACCTGAAACGCATCGTTGAACTGGCACATGAGCACAATATGCTGGTGCTGGTAGATGAGGCACATGGTACTCACTTCTACTTCGGTGAAGACATGCCGCTTTCAGCAATGGCAGCAGGTGCAGACATGTCGTGTGTGTCGATGCATAAATCGGGCGGAAGCCTGACACAGAGCAGCATCCTGTTGACCAATTCGACGGTCGGTCCTGGCTATGTGCGTCAGGTCATCAACTTGACCCAAACCACCAGCGCTTCGTACCTGTTGCTTGCTTCGCTTGATATCTCTCGTCGCAATCTTGCCCTTCGTGGCAAGGAAGCCTTTGCTGAAGTGGTGGATATGGCTGAATATGCGCGAACTGAAATCAATAAGATAGGTGACTACTACGCATACGGTTCTGAGTTGATTAATGGTGACTCCATCTACGACTTCGACAAGACGAAACTGACAGTCTTTACCCTCGATGTGGGATTGGCAGGTATCGAAGTATATGACCTGTTGCGTGATGAGTATGATATCCAAATGGAACTGGGAGACATCGGTAACACACTGGCATACATCTCTATAGGTGACCGCATGCGTGAAATAGAACGACTTGTGAGTGCACTGTATGATATCCGACGTAGATTCAAGCGCGACCGTACAGGTCTGTTCGACCATGAATACATCAATCCGTCAGTTGTGATGAGTCCGCAGGAAGCATTCTATGCACCTAAAGAGGAAATGATCCCGATCAAGGAAACAAACGGACGTATCTGTACTGAATTCGTGATGAGCTATCCTCCAGGCATTCCAATTCTTGCACCAGGAGAGCGTAT
Source organism: uncultured Bacteroidales bacterium (assembly GCA_902787555.1). Classification (GTDB taxonomy): domain Bacteria; phylum Bacteroidota; class Bacteroidia; order Bacteroidales; family Bacteroidaceae; genus Colivivens. The sequence goes on along the minus strand of CADAGO010000024.1, from coordinate 35,382 downwards.
CACGCAGGAAATCATCGACTACATCCTCTATGCAAAAGAGAAAGGATGCTCGATGACAGGTCCTGAAGACCCCAAGATTGAATATCTGAATGTGATTAAGGAAGCAACGATTTATTAGTTGAAAGTTGATAGTAAAAAGTTTATAGTTAGATGGAATTTTGGTTTTCAGAACTGCATACTGAGAATGTGAAGTTGTCAATCAAGGTCAACAAGCACATCTTCTCGGAGGAAAACGACCACAATCGTATCGACATCTTTGAGTCGCCCGAATACGGACGTGTGCTCACTGCCGACGGATATATCGTCATGACTGAGCGCGACGAGTTCATCTACCACGAGATGATGACCCACATCCCGATGGCTGTACATCCTAATCCTCGTAAGATACTTGTATTCGGAGCAGGTGATGGAGGTGTGGTGCGTGAGTTGCTGAAATATCCTGATGTGGAGCGCATCGATATGGTTGAAGTGAATGTTGGTGTGGTTGAGGCTGCAAAGAAATACCTACCGTTCTCAGCAAGTGGGTTGGATAGCCCCAAGGTGACCATTTATACACAGAACGCATTGCGCTATGTGCGCCATATTGTAGGCGATTACGATGTCATCATTGTCGACTCGGCAGGATTCTACGGACCAGGCGAGAGTCTTCTGTCACGAGAGTTTTACGGCTCGTGCTATAAGGCGCTGAAAGAAGACGGCATTATGGTTAACCAGCATCAGTCGCCGTTCTATGCCGACGACCGTACAGAGACGCAGAAAGCCCATAAACGTATCGTGGAGTGCTTCCCTATCAGTCGTGTCTATCAGGCACATATTCCTACCTACCCATCTGGCTATTGGCTCTTTGGTTATGCGTCGAAGAAATACCACCCTGTGGACGACCTTGATGCCAACCGATGGAACAAACTGGGCATCGAAACCAACTACTATACCACAAATTTGCACAAAGGCTGCTTTGCGCTGCCTGCCTATGTGGAGAAGATGCTGTCGAAAGTAGAAACGATTCGATGACCATTGAGACCTGACGATATGAAAAAGAATATAGAGACATTCATCGCATGCGATGCGGAATACGAGGATGCCAAAGTGGTCATCTTTGGAGCACCTTTCGATTCTACCACCAGCTATCGTCCCGGTGCACGTTTTGGAAGTGCTGCTATCCGCCACGAATCGTATGGGTTGGAAACATACTCTCCATACTTGAATTGCGACCTCGAGGATCTTAATGTCTATGATGCAGGCGACCTGGAGTTGCCTATGGGATCGGCAGAAATGACGCTCGATGCAATATCAGCGTGTACTTCTGAGATTCTCAATGCTGGAAAAATACCCTTCATGCTTGGAGGTGAACATTTGGTGACGCTTGGAACAGTGCGTGAGGTTGCTAAGAAATATCCCGATTTGCATATCATACATTTCGATGCTCATGCCGACCTCCGTGACGACTATTTAGGCGTAAAACTATCGCATGCATGCGTGCTTCGTCGTTGTCACGATATCTTGGGTGACGGACGCATCCACCAGTTTGGCATCCGTTCAGGCGAACGGGCAGAGTTCGGGTTTGCACGAGCTGGTCATACAGACCTCCATCCATTCTCGCTCGAAGGACTGGATAGTGTTGCCGATGATTTGGCAAGTAGTCGGGTGCCTGTCTATTTCACTATCGATCTTGATGTGCTCGATCCGTCAGTCTTCCCAGGAACAGGTACTCCTGAAGCAGGAGGCGTAAGCTTTGACCAACTGCGAAAAGCCTTGACGAAGGTATGTCAGACTGTGAACGTTGTGGCACTTGATGTTACCGAACTGGCTCCCACCCTTGACCCCTCAGGTGTTTCTACCGCTGTAGCAGGGAAAGTGGTACGCGAATTATTATTAGCAATCAACCAATAACGAAACAATATGAAGAAAGTATTAGTCATCGGATGTGGCGGAGTGGCAGGAGTTGCTATCCGCAAATGTGCCCAAAACTCAGATGTGTTTGGTGAAATCTGTATCGCCAGCCGTACGAAGAGTAAATGTGACGCACTGAAGCAGAAACTCGAAGGAAAGACAAAGTCTGTCATCACTACTGCGCAAGTTGATGCTGACAATGTAGATCAGCTTGTGGCATTAATCAACGAAGTGAAGCCGGATATTGTGCTCAATCTTGCCTTACCATATCAGGACCTCACCATCATGGAGGCTTGTCTGAAGACAAAGGTAGATTATGTAGATACAGCAAACTACGAATGTGAGGATACAAATGACCCAGAGTGGCGTGCCATTTACGAGAAGCGCTGCAAGGAGAAGGGCTTTACTGCCTACTTTGACTATTCTTGGCAATGGGCTTATCGTGAGCGTTTTGAACAGGCAGGCATCACAGCCCTTTTAGGAACGGGATTCGACCCAGGCGTGACCAGTGTCTTCACTGCATACGCCCAAAAGCATTACTTTGACGAAATCCATACAATCGACATCCTTGACTGTAATGGTGGCGATCACGGCTATCCGTTTGCAACGAACTTTAATCCTGAAATCAATCTGCGCGAAGTGAGCGCAAATGGTTCCTACTGGGAAAATGGCCACTGGGTGGAAACCAAGCCAATGGAGATTCATCGCACTTATAATTTCGATGGAGTGGGGGAGAAAGACATGTATCTGCTCCACCATGAGGAAATCGAATCTTTGGCGCAGAATATACCGCACGTGAAGCGTATCCGTTTCTTCATGACGTTTGGTCAAAGCTATCTTACCCACATGAAATGTTTGGAAAATGTAGGTATGCTCGGCACAGAGCCGGTAGAGTTCGAAGGTCATCAGATTGTTCCTATTCAGTTCTTGCGTCGTCTTTTGCCCGATCCGGCATCGCTTGGTCCTCGTACTGTAGGAAAGACCAATATCGGCTGTATCTTCACAGGTATCAAGGACGGTAAAGAACGCACCTTATATATTTATAATGTATGCGACCATCAGGAATGCTATCGTGAAGTAGAATCGCAAGCTATTTCCTATACAACAGGTGTGCCTGCTATGATTGGTACTGCTATGGTGCTGCAAGGATTGTGGAAGCGCCCAGGTGTGTTTACCGTAGAAGAATTCGACCCTGATCCATATATGGAAGCTCTCAACAAGTGGGGACTTCCCTGGAAGGTTGATGAGAATCCTGTATTGGTTCCATGATTTCAAGTCCTTATTTCGTCATCGATGCAGACCTTCTCGAAGCCAATCTCAAAGTGCTTCGAGGGGTGATTGACCGCACTGGATGCAAAATACTTCTTGCGCAGAAGTGTTTCAGTTGCTATGCGCTCTATCCGTTGATTGCCCGCTATCTCAACGGTGCTACAGCATCGGGACTTTATGAGGCGCGATTGTGTCATGAAGAGATGCCTGATGCTGAGAATCATATCTTCTCGCCCGCATTTCAGGAGGCAGATATGGATGAGATACTCCGTATTTGCGATCACATCGTCTTCAATTCTCCCCGTCAGCTGTCGTTGTATGGAGAGCGAGCTAAGGCTGCAGGACTTGAAGTAGGGTTGCGCATCAATCCAGAGTGTTCCACGCAGGAAGGACACGCCATTTACGACCCCTGTGCACCAGGTTCAAGGCTTGGGACACGACTGAGTGAATTCCGGCAGATGACGTCCCATCAGTTGGAGTTGATTGATGGCTTGCATTTTCATACCCTTTGTGAACAAAACTCCGATGATTTGGAAACCACCCTCAACGCAGTAGAGGAACAGTTCGGCAGCTATTTGAGCCGAATGAAGTGGATAAACTTTGGAGGTGGACATCATATCACCCGTTCTGATTACGATATTGAGCGTCTAGAGCGCTGCATCCGTCACATGCAAGAGCAGTACGGGCTCTCCGTCTATATTGAGCCAGGAGAGGCTGTAGCACTCAATGCAGGTGAACTTCATTGCCATGTACTTGAAGTACAGCCCAAAGGCGATGATGGGGTCACGAACGTCATTGTTGACACATCGGCTGCCTGTCATATGCCTGATGTCATAGAGATGCCATACACGCCACCAATACTGTCTCCGTCGAATGGCGACGGACAGTATGCCTGTCGTTTGGGAGGTCCGACATGTCTTTCGGGCGATATCATTGGCACTTATCATTTCGATCAGCTGATTCACGAGGGAGATGAAATTGTTTTTGGAGATATGGCGATTTATTCTATGGTGAAGACCAACACGTTCAACGGAATGCCCCTGCCAGCTATCTACATCCGCTATTCTGGCGAAATGACCCCTTGGAAACGCTTTGGCTACGAAGAGTTCAAATCACGTATTTAGCATCAATATCGTTCCTTAAAAAGTGCAAAATACCCACTTAGAACGCATTATTTAAAGAAAAATCAAAAAAAAACGCATAAACATTTTGTCTATTTCAAGACAATGCTTATCTTTGCCCATGCTTTAAAGCAAATGTTATTAATTAACTTTTAAACAATTGTTAAAAATGAAAAAATTAATCGACCAGATCAACGCTCTCGTTGATGCAATCAAGGCTGACATCGACAAGTCAGAAACCAACAAGGCTGCTGCTGCACGTGTTCGTAAGGCAACTCTCGATCTTGAAAAAGTTGGTAAGGAGTTCCGTAAGGCATCAATCGCTGCTGCAAAGAAGTAATCTCACTTCCAAAGCCCCATATAAAGAGTCATCTCGGATGGCTCTTTATGCTGTTGAAACACATTATTTTAATTATATATAGCATTATGAAATTTACAAAAGTTATTGCATTTGTTGCCCTCGTATGCGTTAGCACAGCTGTTTCGGCTCAAGACTACTCTCGTATGTCAGACAAGGAACTCAGTGCTCAGTATGCAAAGGACATCGCACAGAAGCAAATCGACATCAAGCAAGTGAAAGTCGATCTCAAGCAAGCTAAGTTTGCTGAAAAACAAGGTCAGAATCCAGGTGAAAGTTCTTATGCAGTAAAGATGAGACTGAAACAGCAGCAGTCTGAACTCAAAGAACTCAAGAAGAAGAAAAAGACTGTAGATAAAGCTATCAAGACCAAGGAAAAGGCAGAGAAGGCTGCAGATAAGGCCCGTAAGGCTAAAGAAGAAGCAGAGAAAGCTGCAAAAGCCGCTTCTGAGCTTCGCTAATTTCTGTCAATGTTTCAAAAGCCGAAGGACACCCTTCGGCTTCTGTTGTTTCTTTTTCATAGATGAAACATGGATACCTAATAACAATCAATTAATACTTAACAATAACAATATTAAATCCTTTTTAAATTATGAAAAAAGTTTTATTACGATTTGTGCTGATTCAGATGCTGTTTGTAATTGGTGCAGGCATCATGATGTATGCGCAGCAAGTGAAAAACGTGATTGTGATGATACCCGACGGCTGCTCATTGGCAACCATCAGTACTGCCCGTTGGTATCAGTGGATGAACAATCCTGAAAAAGAAAACTTGGCTATCGACCCATATATCTGTGGTACGGTCAGGACAACATGCTCTAATGCCCCTATTGGCGATTCTGCCCCAACGACTTCCTGCTACATGACAGGCTACAACAGTAGGGCAGGATGGGTGAGCACCTATCCTACGGCTGACCCCGATAACGACATATATCCCGTAGATCCCAAGCGCGCCTACCAGCCACTTACAACTGTGTTGGAGGCTGCAAAGATGTTGGGTAAATCCACAGGCTTGGTTTGCACTTGTTATTTCCCACATGCCACACCTGCCGATTGCTCTGCACACTGCTACAATCGTGACAAGTACGACGAGATAGCAAGTCAGCAGGCACACAATCGCATCAATGTCATTATTGGTGGAGGTGTGGGCAGAATCACCGCAGAAGGTGAGGCATACCTGAAGAATGCAGGATGGGACGTTATCAAAGACGACCTCAATGCAATGCGTGCGTGCGAGAATAATAATATGTGGGCATTGTTCGGTCGCGACGACATGCCTTATGAGTTAGACCGCGATGCTAACCGCTATCCATCATTAGCAGAGATGACCAGTACGGCCATCAAGAAACTCTCAGCCAATCAGAAAGGATTCTTCCTGATGGTAGAAGGCAGCAAGGTCGACTATGCCGCTCACAACAACGACCTTCCAGCTATGATTCACGACTATCTGGCATTCGATGCAGCATGTGCTGAAGCAATCGAATTTGCTAAGAAAGATGGACAAACAGCTGTGCTCGTACTTTCCGATCATGGTAATAGCGGATTGAGCATTGGTCGCAGAGACCAGGGGAATTATGCACGTACACCCAAGAGCCGCATTTTCGGCAAGTTGTCTGATTATAAGGCTACGGCTGAAGAAATCGGAAACAAATTGAATAACGCACCATTTGAGCAAGCACAAAGCATCTTTAAGGAATGGTGTGGATTTGAACTGTCGAACGAAGAACTCGACTTCCTTAAGAACTGCGAAGAGTATAAGAGCAGTCCTATCGAGAAAGAGCAGCGCAAGCAGGAGTCACGTAAGTACTACAAGACCGGGCTCACACGTACTGTGGCTCAGTTTATGACAGAACGTACCGGATTGGCTTTCACGACTAACGGACATACAGGCGAAGATGTAATCCTGGCAGGCTATCATCCCGACCCTCAGTGGCGCCCTGTAGGCGAATGGTCGAATGTGAAGTTCAACGGCTATCTCTGCTCGCTGATTGGTATCAATCGTGAAACACTCGATGAACTGACCAACCAATTCTTTGCACCACATAAAGAAGTACTGGATGGCGTAGCAGGTGTTACCTACAAGATGGAAAAGATTAAACTCGAAGCTCCGGCACCCAAGACAGGTAATGGTGGCGGAGGCGGTTTCGGCGGCTTCCCGGGTGGTGGTTTCCCAGGTGGCGGATTCCCCGGAGGCGGCTTTGGCGGTTTCCCAGGTGGTGGCGGATTTATGCGTCCTGTCATACCAGAAGTGATGCAATTAACCATCACAACTAAGTCGGGAAATATTATATTGAAGAGTACCTCGAATGTGGCAGAAATCAATGTCAAGAAAGGAAAAATGACCGATATGCAGATGATTGATATGAAGACCGTTGTTGTATATGTCGACAAGAACGAGACTTTCTATATCCCTCGCAACATCCTCTCGTTGGTACAATCCCAACAGGCGAAATAAGCGTTTCAATTCATAAAACTTCCCATCAATAAAAAGAGTCGAATAGGCTCTTTTTATTGATGTTTTTATCTTATTATATCTGCAAAAGTGTATGTGTTTTTCATACAAAAATTGTTAGTTGCATTGTAAACTCTACATAGCAAATCAGACTTCATGATATCAAATAGCAAAAGAAACGAAAAAAATGTGTTTTAATACTGTTGTATATGGATTTTTTTTTCATAACTTTATAGTGTTCTAAACAGTCGGAAAAACCCGCAAGTGCCGAGCACTTACCGAGCACCTACCGAGCACACACCGAGCACCTAGCGAAGCTTAATAGAGTCTTCGATAATAGCTCATGGATACTAGGTTAGCAGAGCACTAAAGCTTCAGTTTGTCTCATTCGGACAATTCGGACATTCTGTATGCCCGTTTGGCCAATTCGGAAGGTTCTGGAGAGACAGGCTCATGGCAAGCATGTTCTCGACAAATTCGAGAAGTGACATCAATAAATGAGGCAAAGAGATAGTCTCAATGAAGTAAGGGTGACCAGTCCCTCACGAGGCACGAACGACGCAACTTAATTTCAGTCGAATGGCGCAACCGCTTTAGTGGTAACTGAAGGAATCGGTATGATTATTCAAAATGCATAAAGTGATGAAATATTGTCTTTTCGACTGGAAATGCTATGTCGAACCAATAGTTTCTTCAAAAATTGATGGTTGTGTGCAACTTTTTTATTAACTTTGCAGCCGAATTCTTTAGAATTGTTTGAAGAATAGTCAATAGTTAAATGTCAAATAGTAAAATTATGGAAAGAGACAACGAGATCTTCTCTTTGATTGAACGCGAACATCAGCGCCAGCAAAAGGGTATTGAGCTGATTGCGTCGGAAAACTTTGTGAGTGACCAAGTGATGCAGGCAATGGGTTCATGCCTCACGAATAAGTATGCTGAGGGCTATCCCGGTAAGCGCTATTATGGAGGATGTGAAGTAGTTGACATCGTAGAACAAACGGCTATCGACCGCGTCTGCAAGTTGTTTGGTGCCGAATATGCAAACGTACAGCCTCACTCAGGTGCTCAGGCTAATGCAGCTGTGCTGCTGACGGTTTTGAAACCAGGTGATACGTTCATGGGACTGAATCTCGATCACGGAGGTCACCTCTCACACGGAAGCCATGTAAACACAAGCGGTATCCTTTATAATCCTGTCGGTTATAACCTCAACCCTGAGACTTGTCGTGTTGACTATGACGAGATGGAGCGACTGGCTCTCGAGCACAAGCCAAAGCTTATTATCGGTGGCGGTTCTGCCTATAGCCGTGAATGGGACTATGCGCGTATGCGTAAGATTGCCGACGAGGTTGGCGCACTCTTGATGATTGATATGGCTCACCCTGCAGGACTGATTGCAGCCGGTCTGCTTGACAATCCGTTGAAATATGCTCACATCGTTACCTCTACTACTCACAAGACTCTTCGCGGTCCTCGTGGCGGTATCATTTTGCTGGGAAAAGATTTCGAGAATCCTTGGGGTCTCACTACTCCGAAGGGTGAAGTGAAGATGATGTCACAGTTGATTAACTCAGCCGTATTCCCAGGACAGCAGGGCGGTCCGTTAGAGCACGTCATCGCAGCTAAGGCTGTTGCCTTCGGTGAAGCACTCACTCCTGAATTCAAGGTATATCAGCAGCAGGTGAAGAAAAATGCAGCCGTATTGGCTCAAGCCCTGATTGATAAGGGATTCTATATCTGTTCTGGCGGTACTGATAATCACAGTATGTTGGTTGACCTCCGTACGAAGTATCCAGACCTCACGGGTAAGGTAGCCGAGAAGGCGTTGGTAGCAGCCGATATTACTGCCAATAAGAACATGGTTCCATTCGACAGCCGCAGTGCATTCCAGACCTCTGGTATCCGTCTGGGTACGCCTGCTATCACAACTCGTGGCGCAAAGGAAGACTTGATGTACGAGATTGCCGACATGATTGAGACTGTGCTCAATGCACCTGAGGACGAGAAGGTCATCGCATCGGTTCGTGCTCATGTGAACGACATCATGAAGGATTATCCAATGTTTGCGTGGTGATAATGGTTATTGGGTAAGGGTTAAAGGTTATTGAATGTGACTTTTAATCTTGATCTTTAAAAGAGTCAATGGAAGTAAAAACGAGGATATTAGGTATGACAACAGCCGAGCTTCAGGAGCGAATCCTGGAGCTTGGTATGCCTAAGTTTACTGCTAAGCAGATCTCACAGTGGGTATATCAGAAAGGAGCAACAACATTTGATGAGATGACCAATATCTCGAAGAAACATCGCGAACTGCTGGACGCTCACTTTGTGGTGGGACGTATGCCTGCAACAGACAAGCAAACCTCTAAGGACGGAACGGTGAAGTATCTGTTCCCCACAGAGGACGGACAATCGGTTGAGACGGTATATATCCCTGAGAACGACAGAGCGACGCTGTGTGTGTCTTCGCAGGTGGGTTGCAAGATGAACTGTTTGTTCTGCCAGACAGGAAAGCAGGGCTTTCAGGGCAACCTCACAGCAGCAGATATCCTGAATCAGATTTACTCCATCGACCGTCCCGATAGCTTGACAAACATCGTATTCATGGGTCAGGGTGAACCGCTTGACAACTATGACAATGTGATGAAAGCCATCGGGCTGTTGACCTCTGAGGAGGGTTGGGCTTGGAGCCCTCGTCGTATTACCGTATCGACGGTGGGATTAAAGAAAAACTTGAAACGGTTTGTGGAGGAAAGCGAGTGCCACCTGGCTGTGAGTATGCACTTCCCGTTTCATGAAACCCGATTACAATTCATGCCGGCAGAACGTCAGTATGGTATCGAGGAAATAGTGGAATTGCTGAGCCAGTATGATTGGAGTCATCAGCGACGCCTCTCATTTGAATATACGATGTTCGAAGGTGTGAACGATTCGATGATTTTTGCCAAAGAAATCGTTCGTCTGCTCAAGAGTCTCGACTGCAGAGTGAACCTGATTCGTTATCATCGTATTCCCAACGTGGAGTTGAACGATACTCCGATGCCAAAGATGACAGCCTTTCGTGACTACCTCACCAAGCATAATGTATACACCACCATTCGTACATCAAGAGGGCAGGACATTGAGGCTGCCTGCGGTATGCTAATAACAAAAGAATAAGTTTATGAAACGATTTGTCAATATTCTGATGATGACGTTGGCGGTCATCGTACTTGCATCCTGTTCTGCCAATCCTGATGTTCCAAAGCGGAGGCATCACAAGCGTCCGCTGTTGGTTCCGGCAGCAAGCGGCAATCCCTACGAAGTGTTGGTCGTGACTGAAGACTCGATGTGGAACGGCTATGCTGGAAAAGCATTGAGGGTGGTGCTCAATAAGGATGTACCAATGTTGCCTCAGCGCGAGCCGATGTTCCACGTAAGTCATATCGTACCATCAAATTTCAATCGCATAACTAACATTTTCCGTAACATTATTATTCTGCAGACCAGTGAATTCACCACCAAGCCTAAAATCAGTATTGAGCGTGATGTGCATTCTTCACCGCAGTTGATAATGACCATACAAGGACCTTCGTCCAATGAACTATCGTCGTATATTACTGAGCAGACTCGTACTATCACCCAAAATCTGACAGCAGAAGAGATAAACAGGAATGCGATGCTTCTGGAGGATGATTACAATATCGCCTTCTACAAAAAGTGCAAGGAAATGTTTGGTTGCGAACTGTTCATTCCGCAGGACCTGTTGAAGATGAAGGCAGGTAAAGACTTTCTATGGGCATCGAACGACGGCTTGTCCACCATTCAGAATATAGTTGTGTACAGCTATCCGTATGTTTCGGAGAAAGTATTTACGCACGACAACTACATCAAGTTGCGCGATCGTTTTATGAAAGAGAATATTCCTGGTGAGCAGCCCAATCAGTATATGACAACCAATCACGATTATGTATTGACTACTGCTAAGTCAATCATGGGACGCTATGTGATGGAAGCACGAGGCTTTTGGGAGATGAAGAATGATATGATGGGTGGACCCTTTGTGTCGCATTCATCTGTAGATACTGTCAACAATCGTATCATCGTTGTAGAGGGATTTGTATATGCTCCCGAGAAAATGAAGCGAACGATGATACGTCGACTCGAAGCAGCATTGTACACCTTGAGATTACCAAAAGAGAAGGTGGAGCAAGACGGGTCAGAATCGAAAATACAGAATTAAGGTTAGTAATATGAGAAAGATAAAAGTAGGAATCACACATGGGGATATCAATGGAGTAGGATACGAGGTTATCCTGAAAACATTCGAGAATCCTGAAATGTTGGAATTGTGTACTCCAATCGTATATGGCTCTCCAAAGACTGCAACTTATCACCGCAAGTCATTTGAGTGTGCCACCAATTTTATTGTGAAGAACAGTGCGCGTGAGGCTGATGATAATTCGTTGAATATAGTCAACTGCTTTGGCGAAGAAGAAATCAAGATAGATTTTGGTAAATCTACGTCTGAAGCAGGTCGTGCTGCACTCGTCTCCATCGAGCATGCGTTGGAAGACTATCGTAAAGGTGACATCGATGTGTTGGTAACTGCACCTATCAACAAGAACAATATTCAGTCTGACAATTTCCATTTTCCAGGTCATACTGAGTATATCGAAGAAAAAGTGGGAGACGGTCAAAAGGCACTGATGATTTTGATGAACGACACATTGAAAGTAGCACTTGCTACCACCCACCTTCCTATCAGTATGGTTGCCGAATCAATCACAAAAAATCTCATTGAAGAAAAGTTGCGGATACTGGACCGCACACTCAAACGTGATTTCCTGATAGACAATCCACGTATTGCCGTATTGTCGCTTAATCCGCACTGTGGCGACGGAGGGCTTATTGGCACAGAGGAACGTGATATCATCACACCAACTGTCGAGCAACTGTTTACAGAGGGTATCAAGTGTTTTGGTCCCTATGCGGCTGACGGATTCTTTGGCTCAGGCAATTATACACATTTCGATGCAATATTGGCTATGTATCATGATCAAGGGTTGGCACCATTCAAGGCATTAGCCATGGATGATGGTGTGAACTACACGGCAGGTCTGCCTATCGTACGTACGTCACCCGATCATGGAACCGCGTACGATATCGCAGGACAAGGAGTTGCTAATGAGGCTTCGTTCCGCAAAGCAATATATACAGCTATTGACGTGGTACGTAATCGCCACACCTATGATGTCGCACATGCCCATCCCTTGAAGAAGCAGTATTATGAGAAGAAGGATGATAGTGACAAACTGAAACTCGATCAGGATACTTCCGACGATAACGATATGGGAATGGAATTGTAGGCGACAGTGAAGAACAAGACTCGTAACATATTTTTTCTCTTTGGAATTGTTGCCATCATCATCATGATTCTGACTTTCAAGGTCAGTTTCGTTGAGATGTGGAATCATGTCCGTCATGCAGGATACTGGATCTTTGCGGTTTTGGGCATGTGGGTTTTGTTGTATTTCATGAATGCCTGGACGTGGCGCATCATCATCAAGGGAAGCGGAGACTGTCCCGTTCCCTTTTGGAAACTCTATAAGATAACTATCACAGGGTTTGCATTGAACTATGCTACCCCAGCCGGATTGATGGGTGGAGAGCCATATAAGATTATGGAGCTGACGCCTTATGTCGGACGTGAGCGTGCAACGTCATCTGTGTTGTTGTTTGCGATGACGCATATCTTTGCTCATTTTTGGTATTGGCTCACAGCTGTCGTACTCTATGTGCTTTTTGTCCCGATCGATACGAGAATGGCTATCATCCTACCTCTCATAGCACTCTTTGCTCTGAGCGGTATTTATATGTTTGTGAGGGGTTATAAGCGCGGGATGGTGATGACCATCATTAAGTTTCTCAGCAAGTTGCCAGGATGCCGTAATTGGTGCAGGCGTTTTATGGAGAAGCATGCAGAAGAACTCAGAAACATTGATTGCCAGATAGCCCAGCTACATGGTCAGAACAAGCATAGCTTCTATGCATCGTTCTGTCTTGAATATGTTGGCAGAGTGATGCAGTCGTTCGAAATCTTCTTCATGTTGCGCTTGGTAAACGTTCAAGGCACGATGCCGCAACTGTTTATGTATTCGTTTGTCATACTGGCATTTACATCCCTGTTCGCCAATCTGCTATTCTTCATGCCGTTACAGTTAGGAGGACGTGAGGGCGGCTTTGCGATGTCGACCGTTCAGATGAAGATGGTGGGAGCCTCAGGAGCGCTTCTGACGTTAAAGGAGGCTATGACGATAGCTGTATTCATCTCGATTATATGTAGGTTGCGTGAATTGGTCTGGACATGTATAGGTATGCTGTTGATGAAGATAGGAACAAAAGTGAAAGGGAATATTTCTCCTGTCACCTCACAACAGAAATCAAGTATGGTTGAAGAGCAATGAAGTATGGAATATTAGCAGCAGGTGAAGGGTCAAGAATGGTTAAAGAGGGAATCCTGGTTCCCAAGCCATTAGTGGTACTCAACGGTGAGGCGATGATAGATCGTCTCATTCGCATCTTCAGCGAAAATGATGCAGAACAGATAGCCATCATAACAAACAACCTGACTCCGCTTACACAACAGCATATCCGTGATTTGCAACAGCACGATGCCCGCATCAAGCTGATTGTCAAGACAACACCCAGTTCGATGCATAGTTTCTATGAACTGCATTCTCTTTTGGGGAGCGGTAGATTCTGTCTGACTACAGTAGATACAGTTTTCCGTGAAGACGAGTTCAAGCAGTATATCCGGACATTTAAGGATATGGATGTTGATGGCCTTATGGCGGTTACCGATTATGTGGACGATGAAAGCCCCTTATTTATTGCTACAGACGAGCAGATGTGTATCAAAGGTTTTTATGATGAGCCGCACGAAGATACTCGTTTTATCTCTGGAGGGATCTATTGTCTGACTGATAAGTCGTTCGCAACCCTCAAGCGTTGTGTCGGTGAGGGGCAGTCGAGAATGCGTAATTTCCAGCGTCAGATGGTCTGTGACGGATTAAAACTTCAGGCGTATCGGTTTTCCAAGATTTTCGATGTGGACCATGCGGCTGATATTAAAAAAGCGGAGGGCTTTCTGAGATGAACATTGTCTGTATCTATCGAGCAAGCTGTTTTTCCCCTAACATGGAGGATTGTGACACAGCAATTATGAATGCGGTTGCAAGCCGTGTGCAGCAGGCCGGACATATGGTATCATGCGTGCATGAGGAACAGCTCACTCTATCAGATATGAAGGCTGCAGATGTCGTTCTCACGATGGGACGATTACCCCATACGATAGACTGCCTTCAAGCGTTAGAAAGTGAAGGGGTTAAGGTCATCAATACTCCGGTCTCTGTGCGAAATAGCGAACGAAAGTTGTTCACACAGATTCTAATGGACGAGGATGTCCCGTTTGCGCTCAGCCGTTTATTTCCGTCAAACGACCCTGTTAGTTGGAATGTGTTCCCCTGTTGGTTGAAAAAAGGGGAGGGGTATGCAGAAGTGGCTGAGGATGTAGTCTATGTTCAGAATGCGGAGCGGTTGGCAGCTTATGCAGATTGCATGCGCCAACGAGGTATCAGCATCATAGTAGTGTCACAACATCTCGAAGGCGATCTCATCAAATTCTATGGAGTGCGTGGTACACCTTTCTTCGAATGGTACTATGCATCCGACGGACATAGCAAGTTTGGCAATGAAACCGTTAATGGTGCTTCACATCATTATCCATTCTCTGAACAACAGCTATGTGATATTTGTAACCATGCTGCATCCGTGATAGGATTAGATGTGTATGGAGGTGATTGTGTGGTAAAAGAAAACGGAATGATACAACTGATTGATATAAATGATTGGCCAAGTTTTTCCCGTTGCAGGGAACAAGCTGCCGAAATGATAACAAATATTGCGATACAAAATGACAAATAAAACAAAATTGCAATCCACTCTCAAGTCAAACGATATCGAAGAGTGGCTCGACCTGAAGATTGTGCGCCCTTTGGGATACTATTGGGCTATATTGTTCGACAAGATGAATGTTCATCCCAATACAGTTACCGTGTTGTCAATGATAATAGGTGCAGCCTCAGGTCTATTTTTCGTCCATAGGGCGAATACCACTGAAGGATTCATCTACAACATCATTGGCATCCTGCTGGTGATGTGGGCCAATATCTACGACAGTACTGATGGGCAACTGGCACGTCTCTCAGGAAAGAAAACACGTTTAGGACGTATTCTCGACGGAGCAGCAGGCGACATTTGGTTCTTTTGCATCTATTTTTCTTTGGCTCTACGTCTGTTCCCCCAAAACATCCCCTTTACTGATATACAATGGGGGTTGTGGGCTTTTGCATTGATGACTTTTTCCGGTGTATGTTGTCACAGTCGTCAATGTAATTTGGCAGATTATTACCGTCAGGCGCACCTTTTCTTTCAAAAGGGTGCAGCTAATAGTGAACTCGACAACTACAAACAGCAAAAGGCTTTGTACGACAAGACGAAGTGGAGTGATGATGTCATTTGGAAGTTTTTCCTGTTCACCTATGTCCCTTATACCAAGGCACAAGAGTCCCAAACACCTCAGTTCCAACGGTTGATGGCAAGCGTGAAGCAGCATTATCCCGAAGTCATACCACAGTCACTCCGTGATGATTTCCGTCAGCATAGTCTGTCATTGATTAAATATGTGAACATGTTGTCATTCAATACACGTGCCATCGTGCTATATGTCAGTTGCTTGATCGACAAGCCTTACATCTACCCTCTGTTTGAGATGACCGTCCTGATGGGAATGTATTTCTATATGCGTCATTCTCACGAAAAGTTCTGTAACCAATTGCGCCAAAATGTTGAAGAAGGAAAGTATTAAAGGACTCATCTTCGACTACGGAGGAACGCTCGACACCAACAGCACACATTGGTCAGAGGTGTTGTGGGAGATGTATCAGAAAGAACAGGTAGCTGTCACGAAAGAGCAGTTCCGTGAGAGCTATGTGTATGCCGAACGTGAGTTAGCACGACAACCACTCATCCGTCCCGAGCACACCTTCATGGACTTGTTGCGTACAAAGATTGACATCGAGACACTCTATCTGTTAGAACATCGTCTTTGGGATGTCGGTGAACTGACCCGTCGCACTTGTACAGAGCATATTATGCTACGCAGTTATCAGCGGGTATGCCAAGTGGTGAACGTAAGCCGTTCTGTACTGAAGAAACTCTCTACTCATTTTCCTATGGTGCTGGTGAGCAACTTCTATGGCAATATGCCCACCATCCTTCAAGAATTCCAATTAGAGTATTTCCAGAAAATCATAGAGTCGTCAGCAGTAGGAGTGCGGAAGCCCGACCCCGCTATCTTTCGCATGGGGATCGAAGCCCTTGGATTACACCCAGAAGAGACCTTGGTGATAGGTGATTCCTTCTCCAAGGATATCCTGCCCGCCCGTCAGCTTGGCTGTCAGACCGTCTGGCTCAAAGGTGCAGGGTGGGGGAATGAGCAGTTTGACGAATCCTTGCCGTCACTCGTCCTAACAGATATTGCCATTTTACCAGAACAAGTGTTATAATAACCTTCAGTGCTCTCCTCTTTTGTTGTCACATTTGTTACTTGATGCTGTCATCTAATAGGCGTTAAATCGTGTGAAAGTAGTTAATAAATCTCAAAAGGATGTATATTTAGACTTCAAATTTGATTGTTGCCCATAAAAAATATGTATCTTTGCAGAAAATTAATAAAAAGATAACAAATAATATAGATAAAATGGCTAACCAAACTGTAAAACCAGCAGATGGTAAATTAGGCATCATGGTCGTTGGACTGGGTGCCGTCACTTCTACATTTATGACTGGCGTACTCATGGTACGCAAGGGATTGTCAAAACCTGTCGGTTCAATGATTGAGTACGACAAAATCCGAGTGGGAAAAGGAAACGAAAAGAAATACCTTTCATATAGGGAAATCGTTCCGATTGCGGAGCTGAAAGATATTGTCTTTGGCGCATGGGATGTTTACCCTGCTGATGCATACCGCAGTGCGATGTATGCAGAGGTGCTCAAAGAAAAGGACATCGAGCCTGTAAAAGACGAACTAGAGCAAATCGTTCCGATGAAGGCTGCGTTCGACAAGAATTTTGCGAAACGACTCGATGGCGACAATGTGATGACAGGTAAGACTCGTTGGGAGATGGTGGAACAACTCCGTAACGACATCCGCACATTCAAACAGAAGAACGGCTGTTCCCGTATCGTAGTTGCATGGGCTGCATCAACCGAAATATATGTGCCTTATTTTGAACCGGTACACGGCTCGCTTGCTGCTCTTGAGGCAGCGATGAAAGCTGATGATAAAGAACATATTGCTCCATCGATGTGCTACGCCTATGCTGCTCTGACTGAAGGTGCTCCGTTCATCATGGGTGCTCCTAACACCACGGTCGATATTCCTGCCATGTGGGAATTGGCTGAGAAGACGAGGATGCCTATCGCTGGTAAGGATTTCAAGACCGGGCAGACATTGGTGAAGAGTGGTTTTGCTCCTATCATCGGTACACGCTGTTTAGGTCTGAGTGGTTGGTTCTCTACTAACATCTTAGGGAACCGGGATGGTCTGGTACTCGACGAACCTGCAAACTTCCATACGAAGGAAGTCAGCAAGTTATCTACGTTGGAGTCGATTCTTGTTCCAGAAAAACAGCCCGACCTCTACACGGACTATTATCACAAGGTGCGTATCAACTACTATCCTCCTCGCAACGATAATAAGGAAGGATGGGACAATATCGACATCTTCGGATGGATGGGGTACCCGATGCAAATCAAAATCAATTTCCTGTGCCGTGACTCTATCCTTGCAGCACCATTGTTGCTCGATCTCTGTTTGCTAAGCGACCTTGCAGCTCGTGCTGGACGTTTCGGTATTCAGCGATTCCTCAGTTTCTATCTGAAGAGTCCAATGCATGACTTTACAAAGGACGAAGTGCCTGTTAATCACTTGTTCCAACAGTATGTAATGCTGAAAAATGCATTGCGTGAGATGGGTGGTTACGAGGCAGATGAGGAAATTGATTAGGAGGAGTTAAGACTTTATAGACCCTAGACTAGCGATTAAAAGAGTTGGAGAAGTTAGGGATGGGGTTGGTGAATTGAAATAGATAAGTTTGAGAAATCGTTGGATATTAAATATAATCGTGATGCTGTTCCTGTCGCTTGGTGCATATGCCCAGGTGACAGGTGTGGTTATTGATTCCAAGACCCGTCAGCCGATTGATTATGCCAATGTATTCTATGCAGGAACTACGACAGGGGGAATGACCGACTCTAAGGGACGCTTCTCCATTAAAGAAGATGACAATAGGAACGAATTGACAGTATCGACGATGGGATATGAAACTCAAATAGTAAGACTCATCCCAGGCAAGAAGAAAAGTTTGAAAATTTTGCTTGTCAGTTCGCCCCGACAAATACAGGAGGTAACTGTAGAAGCACGTCGCAGTCGTTACAGCAGACGCGAGAATCCTGCTGTGGAACTGATGAGGAAGGTGATTGCCAACAAGAAGTCGTACGACCTAAGACAAAAAGACTACTACACATATTCGAAATACGAAAAGATGGTGTTCGCTTTGAATGAGTTCACAGAAAAGGTGTTTGAGGAAAACGAAATGAAACGTTTCGCTTTCCTTAAAGACCATGTGGAGCGTTGTCCGGAAACGGGAAAGCTGATTCTGCCTCTTACTGTTGATGAGACCATCTCTGAAAACTTGTATCGTAAGAGTCCGCATACGGAAAAGACGGTAATCAAAGCCCAAAGCAGCAAAGGTGTGAATGAGTTGGTCAATACGGGCGATATTCTCACAGGAGTGATGAAAGACATCTTCACGGATGTCAATATCTATGAGAATGAGTGCCGCCTGTTCCAACATCCGTTTAAAAGCCCGATTGCCAATAGTGCCATTTCGTTCTACAGATACTACATTGAAGACACTGTGATAATTGACAAAGATAAGGTCATTCAGGTGGAATTTACCCCCAATAACCCACAGGATTTCGGATTTTCTGGTACTCTCTTTGTGATGGCTGACTCCGGTTATCAGGTGCGTAAGGTAGTGCTGAATATTCCGACGCGCAGCGATGTGAATTTTGTGGAGAATATGGTTATTACCCAAGACTTCGAGGAACTGCCTACAGGCGAACGGGTGGCTGTATGCAATGATATGTTGGTGGAACTGAAACTGGCTTCATTCTTGAATAAACTGCAAGTTCAACGAGTGATTCGTAACAACAACTTTTCGTTCGATGAAATTTCTGATAAGGTGTTCAAACATATCAAGGGAACAGTGTTCAAAGAACCTGATGCCGAAATGCAAGACGATGCCTATTGGAATGAGTACCGGGAGGTAGAACTGACGCAAAGTGAGAGTCAAATGGATACCTTCCTTGATCGATTGCAGCATGTGAAAGGATTCAAATATGTGATCTTTGGTTTTAAGGCTTTGGTAGAGAACTTTGTAGAGACAGGTGACTCTGTACATCCTAATTATGTCGATATAGGGCCTGTCAACACTATCATCACCAGCAACCATTATGACAAATGGCGTTTCCGTGTATCAGCCTTGACCAACGCGAACCTCTGTCCCCATTTCTTCATGAGTGGGTATGTGGCTTACGGCACCAGAACTCATAATGTGTATGGAAAGGCGCAGCTTGTCTATTCATTCAATAAAAAGGCGTATTTACCTCGTGAGTTCCCTATGAACAATCTCTCTGTCAGTTACCTGAACGATGTGGTGAGTCCGTTTGATAAGTTCATTCCGACAGATAAGGATAATATGTTCCTTGCGCTCAAGGCGGTCAGCGTGGATCAGTTTAACCGAACTAAGGAAGTGAAAGTCGCTTATGATCGTGAATTCTTGAACGGCTTGAAATTCAGTGCTTCATTTACGCACACCAAGAACAAACCTGTCGATGCGATGTTCTATCAGCCTCTCGATGGTGTGGGAGCGCCAGTCAATGATCCTACAATGTGGAAGCGCAGCATGACAACAGCAGAAGCAAAGGGTACTATCTCGTTCGAACCAGGTGCCGCGTACGTCAATACAAAACAGCGTCGAATCAAAATCAATAAGGAGGCTCCGATTATTACCGTAAGCCACACTATTGGTTTCAATAAGTTATTGGGTGGTGAGTATGAATATAATGTAACAGAAGGATCTATTTACAAGCGTGTTTGGATTCCAAATAGTTTTGGAAAAATGGACTTCCTGATACAGGGAGGTATTCAGTGGAACAAAGTACCATTCCCGTTACTCATCCATCCTGCTGCCAATCAGTCGTACATTCTTGAAGACAATACCTTCTCACTGATTAGCAACCTTGAGTTCCTGAATGACCGCTATCTGTCGCTGATGTACGAATGGGATTTGAACGGAAAGCTTTTCAACCGTATTCCTTTACTGAAGAAACTGAAGTGGAGGGAACACATTGGCGTGAATGTACTGTGGGGCACGCTTACAGACAAGAACAACCCTGCAAAGACAAACGACGTGAGTGGTCTGTTCTATTTCCCTGGACATTTCCTATCAGACGGGACTTATGAATGCAATACTGTTGTCATGGACCAAAAGACACCATATATCGAGTTATTACTGGGTGTGCACAACATCTTTAAATTGATACATATTGAATATGTACGCCGCCTCACTTATCTTGACAATCCCGGCATCAACCGCTGGGGTATTAGGGGTAAGGTGCGCATGAGTTTTTAATTATTGAAAGTGAAGTAAAAGTGATAGAACATGAAATGCATGAAACACATATTGATACTTTTATTAGTGCTTTTCATAGCAGGGGCTATGGAAGCACAAGAGAACTATAACCCTAAGAGAACACTCAAAGAGGTGAAGGCACAGCTCAAGGCAGAGAAATATCAGCAGGCCGAAGACATATTGAATAAGGCAATGAATGAACATAAAGAAGCTAAGTCTAAACCTGAATTTCATTATCTGCGTCTTCAGGCATTGCGTGGGTTGGCTACAGCAGAAAACCGTAATATGTTTCTGAATACCCGCCCCGACACCGCTAAGTATTTTACATATATCAACCGTATCTATGAGTATGGTTTTTCTTGTGATAGTCTTGACCGTTTGCCTAATGAAAAGGGTATGGTCCGGCCATCCTATACATCTTCTATAGTAAACATGCTGGCTTCGTATCGAAACAACATCAAGAGTGGAGGAAAGTACTATTATAAGAAGAATCAATATGACGATGCCTATCGTTTTTTCGACCTGTATCTCTCCACACTTCATCATCCGCTCATCACAGCAGCAAAGGACTACAAGGTTGACGATGATACGCTGTCCATTGCTCGTTTAGCGGTCTTCTCTGCATATAATGCAGCGAAACACCCCAATGTGATGAAGTATCTTCCAATGGCAATGAAAGACACAGTTGACTATGCACTTTTGTGTCAGATTGGCAGTACTTCGTTGATGACCATGAAGGATACGATTCAAGCACTAGATTATCTCCATAAAGGATGGGAGGCCGATCCTCTGCAAGAGTTCTTTTATGTACACCTCATCGATTATCATGTAGAACATGAAGAATACAGTAAAGCTATCGATATTATCGACAAACAGTTGGAAGTTGAACCTCAGAAGCGCCTGTTATGGTTTGTGAAAGGAAAGTGTGAGCAATGTATCGATAGTGTTGACCTCGCAATTGAATGCTATCAGAAGGCAATAGAATGTCAGCCTGACGATGCTCTGTCGTATAGCAGTATTGGTGGCATCTATATCGATAAAGCACGTGAGGTGTATGATATCAGCAACTTCCAGCCTGGTACCCCGGCATTTACTCGCGTAAAGAAACAACAAAGCCAAATATATGAAAAGGCTAAGTCAGCACTCGAGAATGCCCGTAAATATGCTCCCAATGACGAGACATTATGGCACGATGGATTAATGGAGGCATATTTCAAGTTGAACCTCGGCAAGGAACTGAAAGAGTTGGAAACACTTGCAGCAACTCCTGCCTCGGATCCGAAATCTGAATCTTCCAATCCAAACGAAAAAGCAGAATCCTCTCATTCAAACGAAAAAGCAGAACCTGCAAATACAAAGAGAAATGAAAGAAGAAATACACGATAAGTACTTGGTATTACTCACTTCATGCAATAAAAAAACATTTGGCTTAAGACTAAAGTTTTTTGTCATTTGTCTTATTTCTTTTGTTGTGATGAAGGCACAAGACCAACAGTTCACAAATGAACAACCAACTGATTCTTTGGAAATATCATTGCTCACTTGTACACCAGGACCTGTCGCTTATTCCATGTATGGTCACTCGGCACTTCGTGTCCATAACTTCACCACCAATTTGGATTTAGTGTTCAATTATGGTGTTTTCGACTATCATGAGGACAATTTTGTGTTTAAGTTCGTAAAGGGAGAAACTGATTACATCCTCGGCGCAGAATATGCCGTAGGTTTTTTCGGCCGTTACAAAGACGAGGGGGCAGGTATCTTGGAACAGGTGCTCAATCTTTCGCAACAAGAATGCAATAAGCTAAATGCACTATTGATGGAAAACCTGCGGCCCGAAAATTGTATCTATCGTTATAATTGGTTGTATGACAACTGCACTACACGTGCACGCGATATGATAGAGAGAGCAGTACAAGGTGATGTTTGCTATCATGCTATCGACCCTCAAATGTCCGCCAGGTCAATCCTGCATCAGTTCAATGTTGTTGACCGTTGGATGGAATTTGGTGAGAATTTCATTTTGGGATACGAACTCGATCGTACGTTGTCTAAACGTCAGCAGATGTTCATTCCTTCGTTCTATGCTGCCGATGTAGATAGTGCAACCATTTTTCGACCTGATGGCCAAGCTATTTCTTTGGTACGCGAGACACGTCACCCTTTAGAGCAGACCTCTCAACAGCGGATGCCCGATTTCAATACTCCGATGCTGACATTCATTCTTCTGTTCGTATCTGTTGTGGTAGTATGTGTCATCGAGTTGCGTCGAAAGCGTACCTTTAAGTGGCTCGATGTCACATTGTCAGTCTTGGTAGGCCTTGCAGGATTGTTGGTCTCTTTCCTCTTCTTTTTTTCCGAACATGCAGGAGTCAGTACCAATATATTGGTAATCCTTTTCAACCCGTTGGCATTTGTGTGGATTCCATTCATTATCATGCGTAAGATTCGTGTGGTGAGTTATGTAATTTTGGCAGAGTTCATCATCTTTATAATTGCTGCCATTGCTGTCCGGCAGTGCTTTGATGCCGCAATTTGGCCTTTGGTATCCACTTTGTTGTTAAGAGTTATCGTAAATATTTTCATAAATCATAATAAATCACTATCTTTGCACTCTCAAAAACGTAAAGAATAAAAATAAACATAAATAAGAATAATGGGATTTAATGACTTCATGACCAAACTCTTTGGCAATAAGGCCCAAAGAGATATCAAGGCAATCCGTCCGTTTGTCGAGCAAATCAACAAGATTTACCCGCAGATGGCAGCTTTGTCAAATGATGAATTGCGTGCCAAGACACAAGTGTTGAAGCAAGAGATTCAAGCTTCTGCAGCAGATTTGCGAAAGGAAATCGACGATATCAAGGCACAGATTGAAAAGACAGAAATACAAGATCGTGCACCACTCTTTGAGAAAATTGATAAGCTCGAAGCGCAGATTCTTGAGGTTTACGATCATAAACTGGACGAAATCTTGCCTACCGTCTATGCTATTGTGAAAGATACCTGTCGTCGTTTCCGTGAGGCGAAGTCCATTGAGGACTTAGCACTCACACCTACAGATTTCGACCGCGAGGCTGTGATGCGCTATCCAGGAGTTGTCGAGATTGTCGATGATAAGGTACTCATTCATGAGGTCTACGACGGTGCGCCCAATATCTGGATACCATACGATTGTCAGCTCTTTGGTGGCGTGGTACTTCACCAAGGTAAGATTGCCGAGATGATGACGGGTGAAGGTAAAACCCTTACGTCTATTCTTCCAGTTTTCCTCAATGCTCTTACAGGTAATGGTGTGCATGTGGTAACAGTCAACGACTATCTGGCTAAGCGTGACTCTGAATGGAACTCACCGGTTTTCCTCTTCCACCAGATGAATGTTGATTGTATTGACAAGCATCAGCCCAACTCTGCCGCTCGTCGTAAGGCATATCAGGCAGAAGTCACTTACGGAACTAACAACGAGTTTGGTTTCGACTACTTGCGTGACAATATGGCCATGCGTCCAGAGGATCTCGTTCAGCGTTCACACAACTATGCGATTGTCGATGAGGTCGACTCTGTGCTCATTGATGATGCCCGTACGCCACTTATCATCTCTGGTCCTGTACCAAAAGGTGACGACCAGATGTTTGATGAGTTCTGTCCGTATATCGAAAAACTTGTTGAGGTGCAGCGCCGTCAAACTACTCAATACCTTTCCGAAGCAAAGAAACTGATTGATAGCGATGACCAGAAGGATATCGAGGCAGGATTTCTTTCTCTCTTCCGTGCTTATAAGTCACTTCCTAAGAATAAGGCTCTCATCAAGTATCTCTCTGAGCCTGGAATCAAGACAGGACTCTTGAAGACCGAAGAGATCTACATGGAGAACAACAACCGCCGTATGCCAGAAGCTGTTGAACCACTCTATTTTGTTTGTGACGAGAAGCAGAAGTCGGTTGAGATGACGGATAAGGGAAACCAACTCATTGCCGACATTGTGAAGGATGACTCCTTCTTCGTGCTACCCGATATCACCTCTCAGCTTTCAGAACTCGAGGCACAGCATCTGCCTGAAGAGGAGTATATTACGAAGAAAGACGAGTTGATGCAGGACTATGCTGTCAAGAGCGAGCGTGTACATACAATGCAGCAGCTCCTCAAGGCATATACTATGTTTGAGATTGACGATGACTACGTAGTGATGGATGGAGAAGTGAAGATTGTCGATGAGCAGACAGGCCGTATCATGGAAGGTCGTCGTTGGTCAGATGGTCTCCATCAGGCAGTAGAGGCAAAGGAACATGTAAAGGTTGAGGCTGCTACACAGACCTATGCTACTATCACCCTGCAGAACTACTTCCGTATGTATCACAAGTTGGCAGGTATGACTGGTACTGCTATTACCGAGGCAGGCGAGTTCTGGGATATTTATAAACTCGATGTTGTTGAGATTCCTACTAACGTACCAGTTATCCGTGACGACCAGAACGACCGTGTCTATAAAACCAATCGTGAGAAATACAAAGCTGTCATCGAAGAAATCGAAAAACTTGTTGCAGCTGGACGTCCAGTCCTCGTAGGTACAACTTCTGTTGAAATATCTGAGATGTTGAGTAAGATGCTCAACATGCGCAAGATACCACATAACGTCCTCAATGCGAAACTTCATGCACGTGAAGCCGACATCGTGAAAGATGCAGGTCAGACCAGTCGTGTCACGATCGCTACCAACATGGCAGGTCGTGGTACCGATATCAAGCTTTCACCAGAAGTACGTGCTGCCGGCGGTCTTGCCATTATCGGTACAGAGCGTCATGAGAGCCGTCGTGTCGACCGTCAGTTACGTGGTCGTGCCGGACGTCAAGGTGACCCAGGTTCATCAGTTTTCTATGTCAGTCTTGAAGATAAACTGATGCGACTGTTCGCATCCGACCGTATTTCCAAGATTATGGACCGTATGGGATTTGAAGAGGGTGAGATGATTGAGCATCCGATGATCAACAAGTCCATCGAACGTGCACAGAAGAAAGTCGAGGAGAACAACTTTGGTATCCGTAAGCGTCTGCTCGAATATGATGACGTAATGAACAAGCAGCGTAAGGTTATATACGAACGTCGCCGTCATGCTTTGATGGGTGAGCGTATCGGTATGGATATCTCAAACATTATCTGGGACCGTGTCAATAAGGTCATCATGGAAAATGACTACGATGGTTGTAAGGAAAGCTTCTTCCGTCTCTTCGCTATGGAGTTCCCATTCACGGCAGAGCAGTTCGAGGATAGTCGCGAGCGTTGTATCGATACTGCTTACGACACCGTACTCGATAACTTCAAGAAACGTGCTGAGCGTTTGGCGAACACTGCTTGGCCTGTTATTAAGAATGTCTATGAAGAGAAGGGAAATATGTATGAAAACATCCTCATCCCTCTCACCGACGGACATCGTGGCTATCAGATTTCTGTACCGCTCAAGGAGGCTTATGACCAACAGGCAACCAACATCTTCATGGTGTTCGAGAAACTTATCCTGCTTCACACCATCGATGAAGCATGGCAGGAGAATCTCCGTCTGCTTGATGAACTCAAGCATTCTGTTCAGAATGCCAGCTACGAGCAGAAAGACCCGTTGCTCATCTTCAAACTTGAGTCGGTCAACCTGTTCGACAATATGATTAACGAAATCAACGACGGCACCATCTCTGTCCTTATGCGTTGTAGCTTGCCAGTTGCCAACCCAGAGGAGGTTCGTCAGGCACCTGCTCAGCAGCGTGAGCCACAGCGTCGCTACGTAGAGTCGAAGCAAGACCTCAGCGAGCCTTCGGAGACACAGCGAGGCATGCAACAGGCAGCCAGCGGTGACACCCGCTCACGTCAGCAGGTTGTTCAGACCATCCGCAACGAAGGACCGAAGATTGGCCGTAACGATCCATGTCCATGCGGTTCAGGTAAGAAATTCAAGAATTGTCACGGTAGAGGACTGTAAGTTCAGGTTCCTGATATATAAAAAGAAATCCGTCAACCACTTGGTTGGCGGATTCTTTTTTGCGGTTGATTGCATAATGATTTCTTATGCCGATGCCGTCTGCAATCTTACTTCAGCGTAAATCTGAACTCTAAGTCGATGTTGTCAACTTTACCTTTGAGAGTAAGCAAACAAGTGTCAGGGTTCTTTGAGAATACCACAGTGGCATCGCCCGTGAAGAGGCTGATGGCAGAAGCAGGGTCGTTCCATGAGTAGGCAAGTTTGCCTGCATTGATGTCTGTCCAGCGCCATACACCTACGTCTGCCTTGCGGTTCTGATAGTTGATGGCGAACAGGCCTTGAGCGTCAAAATAAATACCTTCGATGATTGTTCCAGCTTCGAACTGGTCTTTCAATGGACCGAAATTATCCTCAAACCAATTCTTTACTTCATAAAGGTTGGTAGCCCCCTTGAATGTCTTGAATGGTTTCGCATTGCCTAACAAGCCGATGGCGTAAAGGTTGTCAACCTTCCATGCACGACTGCAGAGATTGTCGGTATTCACACCACTTGCTACAGCCTTCGAGGTGTCAATAGTGCCTGTAGTCTTGATTGTAGTGCCTTCTTTCCACGTGATAGTGATGTCATAGTTCTTGTTATCAGTAGTCTTGAAAGCAATTTTCATACCGTTGCTGAATACGAACACACCGTTTTCGTAAGTGAATGTACCGAACTCATAGATGTAGTCAGTTAAGTCTGCACGGGTTCCGCATTCCCAATTCTCATTGGCTTCTCTTTCAAGTGCCATCATGTACGAACCGTTCCCCATAATGCGCAACTGCTTGATGTTGGCTTCATTGTCTGTGATATTCACCACCTTTGCCTCGTTCTTGAAAGGAGGAGTGACAAGTTGCACTTCAGTATTGGGCTTTGGTCCGTCGCTAGGGTTGTCGTCATCGTCATCGCCACAAGCGACGAAGGTAGTTGCTGCCAGAGCAACCATTGCTAAATAAATAAATTTCTTTACCATAGTTTCTATTTGAATAATAATAACTTTATCTTTCCGTATGCTTCCTTCCATAGAGGAAGGGGTAGGGGAATCAGTTTTTAGAATAGCCTATAAGTCAGTCTCAGGTTCAACACAGGATAGACTGTAAGGTTCTCAATCGTTTTGAAAGCATCTTTCAGTTCCTCATCATCATCGTCACCTAAGTCGCTGTGTCTGAAATGATGATTATCTTCCCATTGAGCTAATGGATTGTTGTGGTCCTTTGCTTTTGCATACACTCCTGGCTTGCCCCAGAACTTAACACCAGCATCGAATGAAAAACCTAAGCGGCTGTTCTTTTGCACGGCGCGACCGAAACCGATACCTACATAAGGTTTGAAGCCGTTTGATTTCAGTTTGATTTTTGCATTACCCTTCAAGTCTGTAACGACTTCATATTCTGGTTTTGGAGCAGTACCCACAATCAGACCAAGCGTTCCATAGTCAGAAGGATGCTTCAAGATAGGCGATTTGTTAACGATATTACCAAACTCTTCACTTCCAAAGAAGGCTCCCGCAGTCAGGTGGAACGAACTCGTCTTGAATGGATAGAAATCCACCAACAGTTTACCATCGAAGATTTTACTCTTTCCTTGGACTTTGATGTCTTGATAATAAGTGTTTACGTCTCTTGTGAAATGAATCGTTTTGTCAACCTTGATGGTTGGCATGAATGAGAATCCGCCACGAACAGCAGCATAATCGCTGATAGGAGCAGCCAAGTCGAAACCTATACCATCAGTTCCAACAGACACACCGACACTCATGTGGTTAAAATAGCCGAATTCAATGTCATCCTGAGCACGCAGACTCTGGGAAGCACTAAAAGCAACAAGTGCAATTACAAATAATTTCTTCATTGTACACCTTAATTTATAGTTAATAATAATATCTCGAGTGCAAATATAGCAAAAATTAATTGTAGCGCATATATTATCTGCCCATTTTTGATGTTTCTATAGTAAAAATGCATAAAAACAAAGTAAATTTGCATATTTTTGCACTTGATTTCTAAAACTTTAGACTTTAGTTGAAACTTTTAAATATAGGTGTTCAAAACTTGAATCGATTCATTCGATCGATTGAATCGATTCAATGGATGAGTTGAATCGATTCAAATTTCTGACAGTATAAATTCCCCCTATAATGTGCCTTTGAAACGCCGTTATTATGAGCATTCCACGTCGTTGTTTTGTCCTTTCTACGCCATGTCTCCCCCTCGCTATTACCCTACAAAAGAAGTGGGGGACAAGGGGACAGGGGGACAAGCAATTTCTGGCCTCCCCTCCCATGTTTTATATGTCGGGCTGTCATAACTTATCATTGTAATTGACTAAATTATAATATTATATACATCCCTCAATTATATTCTGATATTAAGTGTAATTACTATCTATTAATATAGAATAACTATTAGTATATAATAAGGTATAAAAAAAGGGGTACACCGTAGATTTTTGTTGTCCCCTTGTCCCACTTGTCCCTTTTTTTATTTATCTAGTCTTAGCAACTACAGGCTGGCTGTGAGATTTGTGTCTGTCATCGATGGATGATAGTGCGCAGTTTTTGCAGGACGAATAGACGTTGTGAGTTTGTGCATCCGATGTAGTAAACGGAGAGACATGAGGAGATGAGACTGACGAAGGTGACAATGCACACCTGGGTGATGGGGTGCTCGGACAGTCCTCCATAGTTGTGAACCAGAACGGGGAGGATACTTCCTACGATGATGACTACAACGGGACGGATGATTACTTTACGAATATAGAGCCAAATGGACAACTGGAGCGCAGGACACACAATGAGCATACGGGCAACTTGTGTAATGACAAACATGAGCAGTTGGGCGCAGAATACGGATTCTGGTGGCAGCCCTTTCCACAGACAGAACCAGGCGAGGGGCACTGTGAGCAGCAACAGGTTGCCTTCGATGACCTGATACTTGGCGATGCGCCCTGTGGCTTGTATGCTCATGGTCATGATATTGCCAAGGGTGTTTACACCAATGGAGAGTAGGGCAATGCGCAGGAACCATACGGTGTGATCGGGTATGTCGCCTATCCAAATATAATAGATGAAGTGGGTTTCGAGCATCACGGGCAACGAAAGGATGAACATCAGATAGACTCCCAGTTGTGAGGAGGTTATCATCAGACGGTGCATATAGTCAATATTTCCTGCTGCGTAGTTCTTGACCAACTGTGGCTTGACCGCGATGAGGAAGTTCTCTGCAAAGCTATACAACTTCGAATAGACGGAGTTTGCCAGCGAAAAGGCGGTATTCATCACTGGGTTGTAGAAATAGTTGAGCAGGAGGTTGATGCCTTGTGTGTAGCCGATAGTGGCAAGGGTCCCGTTGAACGACCAGATGCCGAAACGGAACATCTGAGAAAACAGCTTGCGGTCGAACACCCAACGGCCTCGGGTCTCAGGGAAATGACGGTTGCAGTACCACCCGTAGATGAGTCGCAGACTGATCTGCAGGAGCATGATGAGTGAGGCATAGAGGATAAGGCGGTCGGTATCGGCATATTTCACAATCAGTACGATGAGGAGATTGATGATGGTGTTGTAAATGCTGATGGAGGCAAACACACCCATTTTTTCGTATGCCACGATAAGGGCATCGAAGGGTGCACAGATGATGCCGAAGATGGATGTGATGATATAGATTTGGAATACGATGATGGCTGCCGTGAGTCGCTCGGGTGGCATGACAAGAAAGTTGCACACATAGTACATACCGGCTGTCTCTGCCAGTAAGAGCACGATGCCTGCAATGGCGAAATGGACATGCTGTGCTGTGCTGAAAACGACATGCATGCGTTCGGTATCACTTCCTTGTCCCTGCTCGAAGGTGATGAATCGCATGGTGGCTGCCTCGAGGGCATTGAGTACGACGAAAACTGACATAACGCCTCCCAACACACTGAACAATCCATAGTCGACCTCTCCTAACGACTTGATAAGGATGCGGGTGGTGATGAGACCCACAACCATCTGTACGATCTGCTGACCGTAGAGATAGAGGGTGTTGCGAGCAATGCGGCTGTGGGACATGGGGGAGGGTGATATAGAAGTTAAAGGAGTTATTATAAGGAGTTAAAGGAGTTATAGAAGTTAGAGAAGAGAAGAAGTTAGCGGACGAAACGGGATTGGGTGGAATCCCAGTGGACGGTGGTGCTACCTTTTGACTCTAGCGACAACTGCCCTGATTCGCTTTTGAAATGCGAAGAGGTAAGGGTGAGGGTAGTGTCGTCGTTGAAGTCTAGGTGCTGGAAGTCGGGTGAGGGTTGGGCGTTCGTGAAGAGCGTTTGTTGGTTGGCCACAAGTGTCCAGTCGTGGTTATAGAACCGTATTGTGCTGTCCCATGTGTCAGTCTTGACGGAATGGATGTAGCAGATGAAGTAGCTGGTGGGGGTAGGGAGCTTGCACAGTTGTACCTCGACCAACTCAGAGAGACGGATTTTGGTGAGATTGGGCGTGAGGAGTGTCATGCGTGATTTCCCTTTGAGCTGATTGGTCACTTCGTTCTGCATGTTGTTTTCGATGAGGTCGATAAGATCGAGCCTGTCGTTTTTAGTGAGCGACGGCAGGATGGTATCGGGGAGTGTCTGGAATATCTGCTTCATGGTCTGAGCGTTGAGACCACTGAACAGCGACCAAATAGCGATGATGATGATGCTCTTCTTCATGTCTATGCACAATTTGGCGCAAATGTACGAAAAAAAACGGAAATAGCCAATTATTATGAATTATGAATTATGAATTATGAATTATTTTTGTACCTTTGCACCAAATTATGAATGATTGATGAACAAAGAGATTCTTCGTCTTGCCATTCCCAGTATATTAGCAAATATCACTGTACCCATTGTAGGAATAGTGGATGTTGCCATCGCAGGTCATATTGCAAATGCATCGGCAATTGGCGGCATAGCCATAGGTACGATGTTGTTTGACCTGTTGTATTGGAACTTCGGATTTCTGCGTGTCGGAACAGGCGGTATGACGGCTCAAGCCTATGGGCGAAGGGACCGTCAGGCAATCATGGATATCTTCTCTGGGAGCATCACACTATCGTTGGCGGGTGCCTTGTTGGTATGGGCTATTGGATGGCCGTTTGTCGATTTGGTGATGAGGTGTGTGCCGTGTTCTCATGAAGTGGAGATGTTTGCCCGTCAGTATTTTTGGATTCGTATATGGGCGGCACCTGCTACTTTGTCGCTGATGGTGTTCAAGGGTTGGTTCATCGGGATGCAGAATACTGTGTACCCCATGATTTGTGATATTACCGTGAATGTAGTGAATATGGCTGCGAGTTTCTGTTTGGCAGTCTATACTCCATTAGGGGCTATTGGTGTAGCATACGGAACCCTGATTGCGCAATATACGGGCTTGCTGACTGCAATGGTGCTGATGGGAGTTGGCTACCGACGGTTCTTCCGGTATATCAGACTTTGGGCGAAGGATGAAGGTGAGCGACTGAGACAGATGCTGGCGCTGAATGGTAACCTCATCCTGCGTTCGTTGGGATTTATGGTGGTCTATGTGGGATTCACAGCTCTGACCTCAGAGTATGGAGACGATGTGTTGGCGGTAGGTGCCATCATGATGAAACTCTTCATGGTATTCAGTTATTTCGTTGACGGATTTGCCTATGCAGGCGAGGCGTTGGTAGGACGGTATATAGGTGAGCAGGACAGGCAGCAGACACGTTTGGCTGTCACTCGTTTGTTTCAGTGGACACTGGGTGTAGGACTCGTATTTACATTAGTATATTTGATAGGTGGCGAGCAGATGGTTGGTGTGATGACCTCTGACCGTACGGTGATTGAGGGCTCACGCCCATTCTTGTTTTGGCTGGTGCTGATGCCCTTTGTGAGTTGTGCAGCTTTCATGTGGGACGGCATCTTCATTGGTGCCACTGCTGGTCGTCAGGTGCGCGACTGCATGTTATTTGCCGCACTTGGATTTGTACTGTCGTATTTGGGCTTGTTCAGGTTCCTTGGTGTACAGGCAGTCTATGTGGGCTATTTCGTCCATCTGCTAGTGCGCACATTATATTTATCTATCAGATGGAAGAAGGTGCTGAGACGTTGTATTCCTGTATTATTGCTGCTATTGACCGTAGTGCCGATGCATGCCCAGACAGACTCACTCTATCAGGTAGAAGTCGATTCGACTTTCTGGGAACGTATTGAGAAATTGATGGCTGAGGAAAAAGCCAAGCAGATCATTGGGGTGATAGACGACTATGAAGACAAACTGACGCTGAAGGAGAAGTCGTTCCATACAGACGGCATCAACCTGTTGCTGAGGGGGATATTGAGTTTGAACAAAGACCGGAAATTCCGCAATCAGCTGTCGACTCCTATGAAGCAACATGATGCAGATGTGTTGGACTACGGCATTGCCTTTTCACCTCTTGCATTGACGTGGGGACTGAAAGCAGCAGGTGTTGAATCAAGGAGTAAGACCCAACGGATGTTGGTAGCTAATGCGCTGGCATACGGATTGACATTCGGGATTACTCACACATGGAAACAAGTAACTGACGAGTTGCGTCCCAATGGGGTAGATCAAAAGAGTATGCCCTCCGGACATGCAGCTATGGCCTTTGCAAGTGCAACGATTCTTCATCGTGAATACGGACATATCAGTCCTTGGCTGAGTGTCGGCGGTTATGCAACTGCAACTGCTACCCAGTTTATGAGGGTACGCCGTAATGAGCATTGGTTGACTGACACCTATGTGGGTGCAGGTATTGGTGCTGTAGCAACGAATTTTGCGTATTTCATCACAGACAAAATCTTTGGCGTGAATGGTTTCAATAAGCCAAAGTTGAAAATGGGTGATGTGATGCAAGCCCTCAAATATTCTTCACAGCCTACTTCGCTCACGCTGATTTCAGGATTTGAGGCAGGTACGGAAGATAAGGTTAGTAGCAGCACAGTGATGGATGCCGGATTGGAATACAGCTATTTCTTCGACCCTATCTGGGCAGTTGAAGCAATATGCAGGGTAGCAACATGCAGTATTGACGATGGTGTGGCGACTGATAATCTGGATATGATACATCTTGACGCAGGTGTCAAGTTTTCGATACCCAACAAAGCAAGTTCACGTTTCGCCCTGCGGTTCTATGCGGGCGGACGCTATGTGGATAATCAATTGTTACAATTAGATAAAGAGTTAAAGCCAGAGATTGGTGGTGGTATTCAAGTTGACTTTATGCGACGTACGAAATACTTAGTGGGAGTTGGGTGTGACTACAATCATACTTTTTCAGACTGGTTCACCAATCGTTGGGTAATCAACATGCAGTGGAAGATATTGTTGTAGACTTTATACGTTAGTTTTTAGGCGTTAGATATTAAGTAATTGAAGTGATGTGGTTATTGTTGGCATTCCTGTCGGCTGTTCTGCTGGGGTTCTATGATGTGTTTAAGAAGCGTTCGCTGCGTGGCAACGCAGTGATTCCTGTATTGTTTCTCAACACCCTTTTTTCCAGCCTCATCTTTCTGCCTTTCATCCTGATTTCGGCACAAGGGTGGTTGGGTGAAGACAACCTGTTTTATACTCACAGCTATGGTTGGGCTGAACATCGGTATATCCTGCTGAAATCGGTCATCGTACTCAGTTCGTGGTTGTGTGGCTATTTCGGCATGAAGAATCTGCCCATCACGATTGTTGGTCCCATCAATGCAACGCGTCCAGTGATGGTGCTCATTGGAGCACTGACATTCATGGGCGAACAACTCAACTTGTGGCAATGGGTTGGTGTCACTATCGCCATCATATCGTTCTACCTGATGAGTCGGAGCGGGAAGAAAGAAGGAATAGATTTCAAGCACAACAAATGGATTGCACTGGTGGTGCTGGCAAATGTGTTTGGTGCCATCAGCGGATTGTACGACCGCTACCTGATGGCTCCCGTTGGGGTTGGAGTGGGGTTGGACAAGATGGCTGTTCAGTCGTGGTACAACATCTATCAGTTTTTCATGATGGGCATCATGCTGTTGGTGCTTTGGTATCCTCGTCGCAAGAAGACTACACCGTTTCATTGGGATTGGTGCATCATCCTCATCTCTGTGTTCCTTTCGGCTGCCGATTTCGTTTATTTCTATGCCCTGAGTCAGGACGAAGCAATGATCAGTATTGTCAGCATGATACGTCGAAGTAGTGTCGTCGTGTCGTTCCTGTGTGGTGCGATGTTCTTCCATGAAAAGAATCTCAAGGCTAAGTTGTTCGACCTTGCTCTTGTGTTGCTTTCAATGTTGTTCCTATTTATCGGATCGAGATAGACTAACATAAGACTTCATGTGACAAAATGCACCTCGAAAGTGAGGAAAAATGTAAAAATACAATAATGTAAAAATGTAAGTGTTAAAATAACGTGAGTTCGACGAATTCAGAATAGTGCTAATTGGTTGTCCCACACTCTTTCACATGTGATGCACGGTTTCTTGGGGAAGAAGCAATACGCAG